>CAYSHM010000015.1:0-73264 GCA_964430885.1 uncultured archaeon
TCGTGTCCGCCGTCATACTGACCGTCCACCATGTCGTATCTCACAGTGCCCACGGTATCCTTCCAGGGAACCGGTTCCAGGTTACCTGTGGCATCGCAGTTGTGCGAGAAGATCAGGGGTGCCGTATAGGTCATGTTGTTGTGGTTTGTCTCATCCTTGGCCTGAATGAACAGATTGAAGGGCATTCCGGCATAGAGTTCGGTCTGGATGGTTTCCATCTCGAACCTGTTTGTGGGTCCGGCATACACTGTCAATATGTCCTCAAGCCAAAGGTCCTGAGGTCCGGGGTTTCCGGTGGTGTTCTGAACTCTGAAACCGGGATACCAGGGAGGATCTCCCTGCTCTTCATACCAGGTTCCACGGGGTGTGAGGTAGAATGTACCCATTCCTCTCTGTGTTCCGTCGAACTGGATGAAATCGTCACCGGTGACATCGAATGCACCTCCGTCTCCTTCCTGGAGGTCGACGAAATAGATGGTCTCACCGCTGAAATCCTCGATGACATTGTTGTAGTCATCTTTGATGTATACTACAAGAACACCCTCAAGTCCGTACTGCAGCGCACCCACCGGAACGAGTTCTAATGTGGTAGCGGGGCCTGTCGTAAGCTCAAGGTCGAATGAAACCGGTATCTCTGTGGGCTGATGGATCGCCGTTATGGTTATCTCGTCGCCGATCTCTCCTCCGGAGCTCTTCACTATCTTCTTGTGGGGGAAGGGCTGTCCGTTCTCGGGATCGATAACGTCCTCAAAGGACCAGTCGTCAAGACCTGTAAGGGTCCAGTCGGTGAATGTCTGCCCAGGCATTTGGAGAGCAGGGTCCTGATCATCGAAGGATACCAGTGTTATCTCTGAACCTGGATCGCCAGGGTTGGCGCCGTTGTTCTTGATTATTGAGCCCTCTATCTCGGCATACTCGAATGCCATTATCCTGAAGATAGGCATATCGAGAACAGTTTCGAAGATGTCTCCGTCCCATTCCTCATACTGAAGTGAAATGGGTCCGATATCTCCATGGAATCCCTGAATAGATGTCACATCAGCGGTTACCAGGTTCACATCACCGGATTCAACCGAAGGAGTATTCCAGTCCAATGTTCCGTCCACAACAATACCGGGAGCCTGGGCATAATCGAGCTGCACAGAAGTTCCAGCATCTCCTTCCTCTTCATCACCAAGGCCGAAGATCGTCACATTCACGGTACCCATATCGGGAACACCCTGGTCAAGAGCATAATAGATCGGCGGGTCAGGTGATACTTCGGTATGGGCCCAGATCCTTGGTACGTCCAGGATAACACCTTCGGCTTCCTGGTTTGCTTCGCACTCGAACATATCCCATAGTATGCCGGAATCGGGTATTCCTCCGTCGTCATACTGCTGGAACTTGATCCAGAGGTCCTCTTCTGTGCCTGGTGCATCGCATGTTTCAACACCGTTGGCATCTAGTAGTGCGATTATATCGAATGGGCCTTTTTCCACCCAATCGGTAAGATCGTTCTCGTACTGCCAGAGTCTGTACCAGGTATCGTTATCGGTTGATACCGCGATACCATCGGACTCGTGGTGTCCCTGGAAAGAAGCGGGCATGGGATCGGGTGTGAGATCATCTCCGAAAGCCATTGTTGCAAACTTAAGATTAAGTCCATCCACATCCTGGAGCCCTACATGGGCAACCAGTTCATTGAGGTTCTCTCCGGCTCTGGTCTCTGCACCAGTGTCCATTCTCCAGCAGTACATGTCATCGTAGGCCACAAAACCTACATCTTCAGTGACATAAAGGAGGAAATTATCAAGGGAAAATCCACCATACACCAATAATATCCAACTAGCATCAAATTCAAAACTAAACCTGACTTCCTGTCCTGCAAAGGCACTAACATCAAAATTAAATACATCCTCAACTGATCCATACCAGTCTGACTGAGTTTCATAAATCATAAAGGTGTCAAGAGGATTGCCGCCTCCTGCAGGTTCAATGTCAACTCTGATCTCAAAAGGATCGCCATCCCAATTACAGCAAATATCCAGGTAATAACTGTAATCGAACTCAATTGAATGGGCATTATCGGGTAACTGTATATCTTGAGCTAGGCTTATCCACCTAGGCTGTTCATTACAGCAGGTGTCCATCTCAACGTAATAATAATTGTTACCGTCCGGAACACTGTTGAACATTGCATTCCATGAGCTTGAGCTGGTTGACCCCCATACACGCTGGTTATTCCAATCATTCCAGTTATTATCAATTATCCAACCATTTGTATTACCTGTCTCAAAGCTTGGATTTGTGAATGGATTGTCTTCAGCTAATATTGGCGATAGTACCACTCTCTCATTAATACCTTCATCAGTACTTGTGTAAGTATACCAGGCCCTACCTCCGGAATATTCGGGATCTGAAAGGTCCTTTTTGAAAGTCTCCTGAAATCCGACGATCAATCCTGTTCCCTGGATGTCCACATTGTCTATCCACCATCCCTCTCCTTCACCGCCGCATCCGCAGCACCCGTCACAGGTATCCATTCTCCACCTGACCTGGAAATTTGCATAGGGGTCCACATTGTAGTCGAATGTGATGTCTCTTCTCCAAGTCCGATCACAGAAATTATGCAATTGATTGTTCTGACCGTGGATACATGTCCATGATCCGCCACCGTTGGTGGTTACCTCGACTCTTTCAATATCATAATATGAGGGCCATCCACCTTCATTGTTTGACCATGAATCGAATATGATCCTCAATTCACCAGTGGATCCTGCCCTTAATTCAGGGCTCTTTATCCAGCTGTTGTCGCATCCGTAGTCACCGTCGTTGGGTGTACCATAACAGCTTTCGCCCTGTACATTGCCCAACTGCCACATGCTTGGTCTTGCGCCGCATCCGCAGGTTGTACTTCCTTCTTGTCCGGTGGTCCAATCACCGACGCCTGCACTGAAATCGTCACCGAATATGGTTCCCCATTCATCTGCACGTGTGGGATTTTTTATCGTTCTAGAAGATTTGATATCTTCCAAGTCCATCCTTTCAACCATACTGTCCTTTCCGTTGAATTTCATTCCCAATACCATTGAGAATCCGGAAATAACGAATAAGAACAGAATGGTCACAATCAGGGTATTTCTACCCATTTTATTCGTTTTTTTCTCTTTCATTTAAGTCCTCCTTTATACATATAAAGAAATATCACCCATGATTTTCATTTTCAATCATAGGTACAATAAGGAGGAATTATCTAGTATATATCATTTTCAATGTTTATAGTACCTAGTAAAATTGTTAAATAAATTAAATGGTATTTTATAATTAATTTGGTTCATATCTGAAATATGATAAAACTATTGCTAGACAATTCATATGACAGTGTAATATGTTTATTTGCATGAAGTGCACGGGTTATTTTTTCAGAAAAAGAATAAAAAAGGGACCCAGAGGGTCCCAGCCGGATAATTTCCAACCAATTTAATCAAAACAATTTTTTCCGTTTCTCTGCATCTACTGCTCGATCTGGACCTCAAAGAGCTCGTTGTCCTTTGTCTTCAGAGCGAAGTAGTATCCTGCCCTGGCCTCACCGGGATCGGGTGTTCCGTCGTAGTTATCGTGGTCCTCGCTCTTGATGATGAACCGGTCACCCGTAGACAGATACCCGTCATGGTCGCCGTCATGGAAGGACACGATGGTCTCGTTGTCGATGGACTTCCCGTAAATAGCGGTGACCTTGTGCTGACCCATGCTCTTATCCACCTTGTTCCCGTCCATGAGGGAGAACTCCAGGTCCTCGACCGAGAATTCTTTATCTTTCACGTTCTCGATGATGAGCTGGTAGTCGTTCTGAAGTGTCGGACCTTCCCAAGCGGTATCCACATACTCGATATCGTTGCTCTTCTGCGTGTCAACCAATCCTGAAACCCAGAGCCAGAGAACACCTGCAAGAACGATGGTAATGGCCACCATGAGAATGATTGCAATTACCGGCGAAACACCTTCCTCATCCTTCTTTCTCCTATTTCCCTTCTCATTATTACGGGAATAGAGATTCGCTATCACAGCTCCAGCAAGAAGGGCCAGAATCATGAAGGCTAAAGCGGGTGCGAATGACGGGGTCTCGGATGCCGGAGGTGCTGCCACAGCATGCAGCTCTATGAGGGCAGATTCATCTTCATCATTCCATTGGAAATCTCTCATGTCAGCTCCGCCTGCAATATCGATTATCTCGACCTTGAGGTAGTTCACATTATCAGAGTTTTCGTTATTATAGTTCAAGGCATTTGCCATGCTTTCGAAAGGTATTATAGCTCCGTATTCTTTCACCCCTTCCTGGTCTGAATGCAGATACAGAAGCCGGAAAGTTCCATTTGGTGCACCGCTGGTATGGATAACGTGCCCTAGGCCCTCTTCCTCGCCCTGAATATTCACTTCATGGTATATTGTACACTTTACCAGAAGCTGAAGGTTATCGGGGAAAGAACCGGGTTCTGGAGTCTTGTAATGAACCGGCACCCTGAGTTGGAAAGGTGTATCCAGAAGGAATTCCGTAGTACCAATTTCTTCATCCAGAAGCCAAACATTCAGCCTGTTGAACACTCTAACAGGTACCTCAAGTGTGACCTCTCCATCAAGGAACTCATCAGTGTCTTCAGCGGTAATATAAACCATTCCATCCATGTAGGAATACTCGCCATCCTTGATACCTGGATTGTCTTCTAGACTGAAGTAGTCTACAGCCTGGAATTCAGACTCGTCCATCATCCCGATTATTTCATCTGCATCCCAATCTGAAATGTCGAACTCCGTTACTGGATTGCCCCATTCATCAAAAGCTAGAACATCGAATATCTGGGTACCGCTTACGGGTATCAGGAGATGACCGTCTTCCGCATGCAGAACATCCATGATAGACGGATCTGGTATTGGTGTAAGCTCCGCCAAAGGACCCGCTCTCACTTCAAGATCGAGCTTCCCGTTCACAGCGTGGTTTATTCCTGATTTCATACTGATCTCGAGGTTCTCAGTTGCCTGGTAGAACACAAACTCGGTCAACTGATCTGGAGCTGTGATCTCACCGTCGATCATCTCAAGGGATATATTGGACGGTTCTGTTTGCCATGGTTCAGGTTCCAATAGGCCTGTTGCAGGAGAATTATGTTCAGCGATAATAGGTGCGGTGTATGTTGTTGATACATGATCACCCATATCAACGGCTTGGACATCCAGATACAGGGTCTCGCCTGCATAGATATAATTCTCAGGTCTCGGAGCAACACCCATTTCATCCCAGTCCGGAGTGACCAATAGGTGATGTACCGGACCAGCATCTACATCCAATGAAACATCAGCACTGAGCCCCTCAATGGTCTCAAAGTGAATTATGGTATCGCCGTCACCCATGTATGTCCAAGGTGTAATGAAAAATGTATGCAGTGCCCTATCAGCTGGTGTGAACTCATAATAAAGCCAACCGTCATAGGGGCCTCCATCATCCTCCGTCTCCACTTCAGCTGAGAAATCAACCTCACCTGCATCAATGCGGATATACATCTTGCCAGTCCAATCCACGGCCTCGTTGCCATAGTCATCCTGGACCGCAATCGTAAGAATATCGGTCATGCTGTACATATAGTTATCCAGGGGTGTGACAGTGGCTGTGGTAGCAGGCCCTGAGGTAAGGGTTATGGAGTATTCATAGGTATCTCCTGTTCCCCTCGCAGCCCCATGGGTCACAGATATGCTGCCCTGATCGCCAGGTTCCCCTCCCACAATATGGAGGTATTTTTGATGGCTTTCCACAGTATCGAATAGCTGCCAGCTGTCGGCCGTAGGAAAATCCACCTGCCAATTATGGAATTCCTGGGGTATCATTTCACCAGGCGGTTCAAGGTCATCATAAGAGACCAAAGTTATGAAATTGCCGTCTTCAGGGTTAGGTCCGTGTTTATTGGCTATGAACTCGGAATCCTCACTAAACTCTGCGAATGAGAACTCCTGAATTCTCAAATAGGGAGAATCAAGTTCCTTATTAATGATCTCGTTATCCCATGTTATATACTGGAGGGTGAAGACTCCTATCTCTCCTGCAAATCCCTCCGGTGAAGATATCGAGAAATCTATATCGAATTCGTCGCCAACAAAAACAGCATCATCATCCGGGTTTTCAGTAGCTGAGGACCATGTGATCTCAGTGATGTCCGGGTCGTTATCAATTATTATTCCGTCAGCTCTTTCATAGATAAGCCGAACTTCGTTTGCTGCAGGATCACCGCCACCAAGATAAGTTATGGTTACCTTCCCATGACCTGGATTGACTCCTGTTTCATTATCGGGATTATCTCCGTCATTATAGGAACCACCACCTCCGGACCATCCACCGTTGTTATCCGAGCCGCCGCCTGAATAACCTCCACCACCGCCCGATCCGCCCCAACCGCCTGCGGCACCACCGCCGAATCCGCCCAGCTCAGCGTTCGGTCCGAAATAATTGGAAGGTGTATATCCTCCTTCACCACCGTTAAGGAATGATCTAGACGGTAAGGGATTACCCCCTCTATTATCATTGGAGGCATCACCGTCACCTAAGAATCCTGCACCAGCTCCCCCACCATGGGTCGGAGGATGATAGGTTGTTCCGCCCATACCGTTGTTCCCTCCGTTGTTCAAACTGCTGCCGGCAAATCCATCTCTTCCATCTATTCCAACATGACCGTCAGTGGTTTCTCTTCTGATCAAATCTCCAGGGTTCCTTCTTGCTCCGCCACCGCCAGCTACTATTAGAGGCGTGTCGTCGTCAAGAGCAACGAAAGAACCTCCTCCGCCGCTGCAGGCCACATTATCTTGGGTACCTCGTTGTCCAACAATGATCTTCAAGGTGTCACCTGCATTAAATGAGAAATCACCTTTCATTCTGGCACCGAAACCTTCGTTATCATATCCTCCCTGAGCACCCCATACTTCTATAGTATAATCACCTCCGGATGGAAGTTCAAATACCTGGATGCCGCTGTCGGATGTGACCATCCCGTCCAATTCGGTACCGGAATAAGCACTATTGATCTGTGGTTGGTTCGGACCGAATCTTCCATTGACTCCGCAATTTGTGAATTCGTAAATAACGGGGTCTGCTCTGGTGTTCCCACCTGCCCCAGCTCCACCAAGGCCGTCAATGTTCACCGTTACATCGGCCACATCCGGTTCCCCCTGGCCTTCGGCATATATCCTGAAGGGATCTTCAGGATCGGTCTCGATATAGACATCAAGTGTCGGGACCGCAAAATTAAATTCCACTTCGGGGTTTGCTCTCAGAGTGATCTCATCCCAGAGAATAGTTTCATCTGGGAAGGCACCGCTGCCGTACTGCATGAATTTAATATAAAGATCTTCTTGGGGGTCTACGCTGTTGTTGGGTAAAATTGATAGAAGGTCGAATTCTCCATACATGTTCCAGCCTCCTGGATTCTGCGGGGCCCAGACCTTGTACCAGTTATCTCCGTCAATACTAACAGCAACCCCGTCAAAGGTAATTTCGTCATCACCGCTGAACATAGGCGGCATTGGGTCGCAGTTTCCATATATCTCCGCTGCAAACTCCAAAGTGAGATCTGTGACATCCTCTTCACCTGCATCCAATCCGATGTGCAAGGTCAGTTCATTGAGATTATTCGCTCTTACAATAGGATCGGGGTTATCCATGACCCAGCAAAAGGGTCCTCGATCTTCCTCTTCATAGGAATCGAATCCCGGATCATCAACCTCTTCATAGAGAATTATCTCTACCATACCATGACCATCATTGGCATTTGGTGTGTTGGATTGGATATCGCCATCATTGTATGACCCACCACCTCTGGCTGTGGTAGAGAAATTATAACCTCCTCTACCTCCATGATAGCCTCCTCCGCCTCCACCAGGATGATGGATGGATGCACCGCCGCCGCCAAATCCTCCGTCACCGCTGTAATTTGAATCTCCTCCTATACCGTTGTTCCTGAAACTATGAGCGTTGTTTGATTGAGAATTTCCAACAAATCCGGCTGCACCACTATCGCAGTAGGAGCCGCAATTCCCTCCACCGGTACCATTGTTTGTGGTAAGACCACCTTCTCCTGGCTGGTTGACTCCCTGATAATAAGCTGTCCCACCGCCTCCTCCACCGGCTACTATCAGGGCGTCAGAAGAGCTGTAGTGATTGCCAATTGTTACATAGGAACCACCGCCTCCGCCACCGCCATGGGAATTGTTGTTTGATGGATTATTGCCTTTTTGACCCACGGCAATGATCAATTTATCACCCAGGTTAAGGTCAAAATCACCTTCCATTCGGGCACCTTTTCCACCTTGATTACTACCGTTCACCTCACCCCCTTGGCCGCCGTAAGCTTTGATAGTATAGGTGGCAGTTTGTGGGACTGTCCACTCCTGGTAACCCTGTGTACTTATTATTACATCACCTTCCAGGCTTGTGCCTGAATATTCGGAATTTGCATTCCCCTGGTTTGGGCCGAATCTTCCTGTAGCTCCACAGTTTGTGAACGTATAATTTGCAGCTTCAACAAGTGCGGGCTCGGTCATAATTCTCTCATTTCGCGCAGTTTCCAGAGTGGATCTTTTCATCCAAGCAGAAGCGAAATCTGATGCATCTTCTCCTGACAATGGATCACTGAATGTTTCCAGATAATACCTAGCTAGAGGTACTGGTGGAGTTGATATCAATATTTCACCGTGTCCAGTTTTGTCCCCTGCCTTGTTATCGGTGTTATCACCTGAGTTGTAACCGCCTCCACCTCCTCCTTCACCAGAGGAATTCTGTCCACCGCCACCACCGGAATAACCGCCACCTCCACCGCCACCGTGGCACGTTCCAGCTCCACCACCGAATCCTCCGGAAGCACCATAACTGGCATATCCCCATGCTCCACCTTCAAAGCTGAACTTGGACAATCCTCTTCCGCTGCCCCAGCAGGTATTGTTCTGGCCGTGCCCCTTCCACCCAGCTCCGCCTGCACCGGCATAGCATCCCCCGGAATTTCCTCCATATCCGTTGGATCCACCGCCTCCACCTGGTGATCCTGGTTTACCTGAGGTTGTTGTTGGCGCATCGGCATCAGAAGGATTGTCCCAACCGCCTCCACCTCCTCCAGCAGTGATAAGAGGTTCATTTGTTTGTCCGTCTAACCAAAGGAAAGATCCGCCTCCCCCCCCGCCTCCGCAATAGCTTTGTGAACCCTGCTCACCTTTCTGTCCAACGACTAGTTTGAGAAGATCACCCTGATTTAGGTCAAACTCTCCTTCCATGGATGCCCCTTTGCCCCCCGTGGTACCTTGACCTCTTGCTCCCCCTTCGGCTCCCTTGACCACAATAGTATATGTACCGGTCTCGGGAACCACCCATTCCTGGATACCTGTTTGATTGATGCTGACCTGTCCATCTAGATTAGTGCCAGCATATTCGGAATTTGCGTTGGACTGATTAGGGCCGTATCTTCCGGTTTTACCACAGTTGGTGAATGTGTACGTCACACCGGTTCCCTCTTCAAATTCCACACCGTATTCTGAGCCGCCTTTTAATATTTCAAGTAGTGTGATTTTGGCCTTTCCATGACCAGCCTGGATACCTGATTCAGTTCCTGAATCACTAAGAACGGGATCGAGATAAGCAGATCCTCCACCTCCACCAGCTCCCCAACCCCTGCCGTGCTGAGCACTTGAACCGGATCCGCCGCCATACCATCCTCCACCGCCTCCACCGCACCCGCAGTGATACCAACCGGGTGTTGCATGTCCTCCCTGGAAGAATGATCCGTCCCCTCCAGGAGAATAAGAATTGGAAGAACCCATATCGTATCCTCTAGGACCGCCTGCATCCTGTGTACCTCCCCCCCCTCCCTGGGACCATCCGCCGTTACCGCCCCCTGCGTTCTGACCCTGAAGACCTCCGCCATTACCCCCCCAATCCTCTGAAGTGCATCCGTCAGAAGCTCCGCCACCACCAGCAATTAACAGGAAATTGTGATCGTTCGGAGTGCCAACGTCCATTCCTGTTCTGATATCCGAAGAACCTCCACCTCCGTAACCATGACCATTATCTGCCCCGCCATCACCGCCATTTGGCCATCCTCCACCGTCAGGGTTGAAGTTGCCTTGATGCCCCTGCTGTCCAACTACAACATAAAGGGTTGAATTATTCTCCAATTCAACGGAACCGTAGGAATAACCACCTTCACCGGGGTTTCCTCCACCATTACCACCCTGAGCACCCCATACTTCTAGTTTATAGATACCGTTTACAGGAACATCCCAAGGCATTTCTGATCCGGTATAATTGAAATCCCAGATGTCACCCTCTTCCGGACCTGCTCTTGTAGATATCCCGTCCATGACCGGTTCATCAATAGGTTCTTCAATGGGTTCAATAAAATAATCACTACTAGTAGGGAGTGAACCCACGCTGCCGTCCGAATATTCGGCAGCCATACCGTAGCTCATGGTCTGTGTATCCATGGTTTTCTCGTTCTGGTATGGAAGAAAGATAACTTCCTTTACCTTTACATCCTCATTGTTATCACTTTCAAATATATTACCAACCATCAGCGCTAGACCTGTGAGTATCAGAGCACTGATAGCAAGTATCAATATCATTTTTTTCATTTTCATGTTAGTATCTCCTATCCTTTTTCAGATTGTTTCACTTCAGCTTACATATACAGCAGCCGGAGTAGAATATCTAGAATCACAGGATTATTTATAATTTGTTAGAAATAAAATGAAAAATAAAAGGGACCCCTAAGGGTCCCGGTCGGTTACTTTCCAACCAATATAATCAAAACTTTCAATTACTTTTCTCAACATCTACTGCTCTATCTGCACCTCGAAGAGTTCATTGTCCTTTGTCTTCAGGGCGAAGTAGTACCCAGCCCGTGCCTCACCAGGGTCGGGAGTTCCATCGTAGTTCACATGGTCCTCGCTCTTGATGATGAACCGATCACCAGTGGACAAATACCCGTCATGGTCCCCGTCATGGAAGGAAACGATGGTCTCGTTGTCGATGGACTTGCCGTAGATAGCGGTCACCTTGTGCTGACCCATGCTCTTATCCACCTTGTTTCCGTCCATAAGAGAGAACTCCAGATCCTCAACCGAGAACTCTTTATCCTTCACGTTCTCTATGATGAGCTGGTAGTCGTTCTGAAGCGTTGGACTTTCCCAGGCGGTATCAACATACTCGATATCGTTGCTCTTCTGTGTATCCACAAGTCCCGATACCCAGAGCCAGAGAACACCGGCAAGAACGATGGTAATGGCCACCATGAGAATTATGGCTATAACCGGTGAAACACCGTCCTCGTCCTTCTTTCTCCTATTTCCCTTCTCATTATTACGGGAATAGAGATTCGCTATCACAGCTCCAGCAAGAAGGGCCAGAATCATGAAGGCTAAAGCGGGTGCGAATGACGGGGTCTCGGATGCAGGCGGTGCTGCAACTGCGTGGAGTTCTGTCAAGGTCCAATCATCACCTTCGTTCCACTGGAAATCACGCATATCTGCCCCACCGGGTACGTCCAGTATCTCGACCTTGAGATAGTTCACCGTGTCCGCATTGTCCGTATCATAGTTCAATGCGCTTGCCATGCTCTCGAACGGAATGAGGACACTGTATTCCTTGATTCCTTCCTTACTATTAACCAGGTTCAGGAGTCTGAAGGTTGAATTCGGGGCTCCGCTGGTATGAATAACATGCCCGTCACCCTGTTCTTCACCCTGGAAGTTCACCTCATGATAGATCGTGCACTTCACAAGAAGCTGCAGATTGTCGGGGAATGAATCTTCGGGAGAATTATAGTGGACGGGAACCCTCAGTTCAAAGGGGGTGTCAAGCAGGAACTCAGTAGCTCCGATCTCCTCCCTCACTACCCAAACATTCAATCTATTGAATACTCTGATGGGTATCTCCAATGTGACCTCACCTTCAAGGAAATCGTCCGTATCCTCGGCGGTAATATATACATAACCATCGAGATAAGAATATTCTCCAGGTTCGATCTCAGGGTTGTCATCAAGGCTGAAGTAGTCCACAGCTTCGAACATGTCATCGTCCATAATTCCAAGTAACTCATCGGTATCCCAGTCAGTTATTGTCAGGCCACTAACAAGGTTTCCCCATTGGTCAAAACCCTGAACATCAAAGGTCTGGGTCCCGCTCACAGGGATTAATAATCGGCCGTCAGCAGCGTATTGGGCTTCAAGAACAGAGGGATCAGGTATCGGAGTCAATTCTGCCAATGGTCCCGCTCTAACCTCCATATCCAATTTTCCGTTTATTGCATGGTTAATTCCAGATTTCACGTTGATTTCCAGATCTCCTGTTGCCTTGTAGAAAATGAACTCGGTTAGCTGGTCCTGTGCTGTTATCACCCCATCGATCATTCCCATGATTATATTAGAGGTCTCAGTAGCCCAGGGTTCAGGTTCAAGTTCACCAGTAGCCATGGAATTGTGCTCCACTATCATTGGGGCTTCATATGAAGAGGAAACATGATCTCCCTGATCCACCGCAACTATATCTATATACAGGGTTTCACCGGCATAGATATAATTATCCGGTCTTCCTGATACGCCCATTTGATCCCAATCAGGTGTGACTATAAGGTGGTGAACTGGTCCTGCATCCACGAATAGTTCAACCTGGGCACTCAGACCTTCGATGGTCTCGAATTGGATGATCGTGTCGCCATCTCCCATATAGGTCCAAGGAGTAATGAAGAAGGTATGAAGTGCTCTGTCTGCGGGTGTGAACTCGTAATACAAATATCCGTCATACAGTCCTCCATCATCCTCTACCAGAACTTCTTCGGAGAAGTCAACTTCACCGTCCAGCATACTGATGTACATCTTTCCGGTCCAATCCACAGCTTCATTTCCGTAGTCGTCCTGTACAGCTACCGTCAAGATGTCAGTCATGCTGTACATATATGAAGGCAGAGCGGTCACCGTGGCAGTGGTTGCCGGACCGGATGTCAGGGTTATCGGGAATTCAAAGGTTTCTCCGGTCCTTGTTTCAGGTCCGTGGGTTACCGTGATAGTACCCTGATCCCCTGGAGATCCGCCTACAATGTGGAGATATTTCTGATGACTGAATCCGGTATCAAAGAGCTGGAAACTATCAACGGTGGGGAGATCGATCTGCCAGCCATGGTATTCTTGCGGTGGCATCTCTCCAGGCGGTTCGAGATCATCCCAAGCCAACAATGTGAGCAGGTTTCCGTTTTCCGGATTCGGTCCATGTTTATTCGCAATAAAGGTAGTATCATCGCTGAACTCAGCATAAGCAAACTCCTGAACCCTAAGATATGGTGATTCAAGTTCCATATCAACGATCTCGTTGTCCCATGATATGTACTGAAGTGTGAATAAACCAATCTCGCCGGCAAATCCAACGGGTGAAGAGATCATGAACTCAATAATGAACTCATCCCCGACAAATACCACATCATCGTCTGGGTTTGCATCTGCGGATGACCATTCTATCTCGGTAAGGCCGGGATCATCATCAATTATTATACCGTCTGCTCTTTCATAGGTGAATCGGACCTCAGAGGCAGCCGGATCGCCGCCGCCCATGTAGGATATCTCAACTTTTCCATGGTCGGAGTTTACTCCAGCTTCGTTATCCTGATTCTCACCATCATTGAATGAACCTCCTCCGCCCCCAGCAGTCGGATAATGGTAACCGCCGCCACCGCCGGAATATCCTCCTCCGCCTCCAGAACCCCAGCATCCGTTACCGCCGCCACCGCCGAATCCCCCGAAAGGCTGCCATTCACAGCTCCCCTCTCCGCCCCTGCCGCCGTTAAGATAGGATTTAGCCACTTCGTCAGGTGCATATATCCCTCCACAGCTGGTAGATCCGCCATCCGTTAATAGACCTGCACCCTGTCCTGCACATGAGCTTCCGCCATTGGCATTGGGTGAACCGTTTCCATTTGTTCCTCCAGGATGACCTGTGCTGCTCTGTCTTCCGGAAGTATCAATGCTGGCATCGGAATAGGTGGCTGGATCACCGAAATCATTACAACCGCCACCGCCGGCGATCACAAGGGGATCATCACTATCAGTAACCACAAAGGTCCCTCCTCCTCCGCTTCCGCCGTGGGTGTGTGGCTGTCCCATTTGACCGACCATGACATTGATAACTTCTCCTTCCTCAAGTTCGAACTCTCCATACATCCTTGCTCCTCTGCCTCCTGAACCTGAATTACCTCCGTTGCCTCCCTTGGCACCCCAGGCTTCAATGGTATAAAGACCTGATTTGGGAACAGTCCATTGTTGAGTTCCATCCCCTATACGAGTGACCTGTCCGTCGAGTTCAGTTCCAGAGTAAGCGTTGTTTATCTGGGCTTGACTAGGACCATATCTTCCAGTGGCTCCGCAGTGTGTGAATTCGTATACCTGAGGATCGGCCCGAGTGTCCATTCCTCCCCCGCCGGCAAAACCGGATATATTGATGGTTACAAGGGCCTCGTCAGGATCTCCCTGTCCCTGGGCATATATCCTGAAGGGATCCTCTGGAGTGTGCTCCAATGACACCGAGAGCGTCGGGACATTGAATAGGAATTCGACTTCTGGATTGGCCCTCAAAGTCACCTCATCATATAGTATTCCCTCATCGGGAATAGTTCCACCACCGAACTGCATGAACTTAATATAGAGATCCTCCTTGGAATCGACACTGTTTGGCGGCAGTATCGAAAGCAGGTCAAATCCGTCATACATAGCCCAATCTGCAGGTGCATTCGGAGACCAAACCTTATACCAGTTCTCACCATCTGTGCTTACTGCTACACCATCCCATTCTGGATCATCTCCATTGTCAAAGACAGCAGGCATGGGTTCGCAGTTTCCGTATATCTCAGCGGCGAACTCGATGCTAAGATCAGTCACATCTTCCTCACCTGCATCAAGACCAATATGAAGCAGCAGTTCGTTCTGGTTATCTGCTCTTACCACTTCTTCTTCGGGATTATCCATTACCCAGCAGAAGGGGCCTCTGTCCTCTTCCTCATAGGAATCGAATCCGGGATCGTCCAGCTCTTCGTAGGCTTTAATGGTTACTTTACCGTGGTCCTGGTTCACACCGCTTTCATTGTCTTGGTTCCCTCCGTCATTGTAGGAACCGCCCCCACCGCCGTTACCCCAGTAGTAATCGTGGTATCCGCCAGCTCCTCCGGAGTAACCGCCTCCTCCACCACCGCCACCTGAGTTGCCGTGGGTTCCTCCACCCCCACCGAATCCGCCCCAGGCAACGTAGCTTGTATTGCCTCCGGTTCCACCGTTGGTAAATGATATACCGGGAGATCCATAGCTGCCCTGACCACCGTTGCCGGTCAATCCACCACCACCGCAGGCTCCTCCTCCGGTATCACCTTGACCGCCTCCGCCGTTGTTACCTCCACTCCTTCGGTTGGTGTTCTGGCCGCTTTCCTGGGTAGTTCCATGCTGGTAATCCCTTGTGGCGCCGTGCCATTGACCACCCCCACCGCCGCCAGCGATGATTAGGGGCGTATTATCGTTCAATGTGACATATGTTCCGCCTCCGCCTCCACCGGAACCGTAACCGTCATCTCCTTTCTGACCCACCAATATCTTCAGCTGGGTACCTGCTTCCAATTCGAAATCACCCTGCATCTTTGCTCCAAGTCCTGCGTTATCTGTTTCATAGATGCCCCGTCCGGCTTTGGCACCCCACACTGTAATGGTATAGGTAAGTGTTTCGGGAATGGTCCATTGCTGGATACCATCAGATAATCTTGTGACCTCGCCAGCGAGATCTGTACCTGAATATGCTGAATTGATCTGGCCTTGGCTGGGACCAGATCGACCGCTCTGTCCGCAGTGGGTGAATTCGTAATCAGCAACTTCGAGAATAATAGGTTCCGTCATTATCCTCTGGTTCCTAGCAGATTCCAGTTGGTTAGTCTTGCCCCAGGCGACACCGAACTCGGTAGCTTCTTCTCCGAAGATCGGGTCTGTGAAAGGTTCCTTGTAGAATCTAGCCAGTGCAACTGGAGCGGTCTCAATGACTACTTTCCCGTGCCCGTTGTTCTCCCCTCCTTCATTCTCCTGGTTATCACCGTCGTTGTAAGAACCGCCTCCTCCACCATTGCCCCAAATATCATTATGGTAACCGCCTGCACCACCGGAGTAACCTCCTCCGCCTCCGCCTCCGCCGGAGTTGCCGTGGGTTCCTGCACCTCCTCCGAAACCACCCCAAGCATAATAATTGGTGTTTCCACCATTACCACCATTGGTAAATGATTGACCCGGCCAACCGTAAGAGCCTTGCCCTCCATTTCCGGTCAATCCACCGCCTCCGCATGCTCCACCACCGGTATCGCCTTGTCCTCCAGAACCATTTGTACCACCGTTCCTTCTGTTAGTGCTCTGACCGTTTTGGTCAACAGTTCCATGCTGATAAGATTGAGTTGCTGAACCATATTGTCCACCTCCGCCGCCTCCGGCGATTATAAGGGGATCATTGTTGTTCAAGGTAACATAGCTACCTCCTCCTCCTCCACCTGCTCCGTAACCGTCATCACCTCTCTGTCCCACCAATATTTTAATAATCGTGCCCTGTTCAAGGTAAAAATCACCTTTCATTTTGGCACCGTATCCGCCGTTGTCATTATAATTTGTACCATATCCTGCTCTGGCACCCCATACAGTAATAGAATATGTGTTTGTCTGGGGGACTGTCCAGCGCTGAATACCGTTGTATACCCAGGTAACCTGACCATCCAGGTTTGTTCCGGAGTATTCGGAGTTCATTTGTCCCTGGTTGGGTCCGTACATACCGGTCCTACCGCAGTTGGTGAACTCGTAGCTTTCCCCGGTTCCTTCCTCGTATTCCATTCCATACTCGGCTCCTGAACCGCCGCCGTACCAGGTTATGACAACCTTTCCATGACCGCTGTTGCCCTGAGATCCCTCAATGTTCTCTTGGTTATCACCTTCGTTGTAGGAACCTCCTCCTCCTCCGTTTCCGTTCTCACCGCAAGCGCCTCCTCCGGAATATCCACCTCCTCCTCCGGCCGCATCGTCGCAAGTTCCCCCCCCGCCTCCAAATCCACCATGACCCTGGCATGCGCTCCCCCCGTTACCCCCATTTCTGAATGCAATGCCATTATATGAACCACCGCCATTACCATAGAAACCGCCACCGCCGCCGTTTATACCATCTCCTTGACCTCCATTGCCATTGGTGCCGCCGCTCATGTTGGATGAACAATTACATGTTCCTCTTCCGTTCTGGTTGGTTGTCGCATGCATATTATTGCAGTTACCGTACCTCTGGTCCCGTCCACCTCCGCCTCCAGCCACTATAAGTGGATCAGCGGAATTGTAACTGGCTCCAATGCCGACATAAGTACCACCGCCTCCGCCACCGTAATAACTGCTTGTACCCATCTGACCAACTAGAATAATGAGTTTGTCTCCGTTATCCAGCTCAAAATCACCTTTCATCTTTGTACCGTATCCACCTCCGGATGAAGCGTTGTTGCCTGCTGCACCCCAAACTTCGATGGTGTATAGACCTGCACCGGGGAGTTCCCAGTTCTGGTAACCCTGGGGGCTTACATTTACCATGCCGTCAAGATCCGTTCCGGAATAAGTATTATTTATCTGGGTCTGGTTCGGCCCGGATGTCCCGGTTTGGCCGCAGTTGGTGAAAGTGAAAACAGTCTCCTGGGCTCTGGTACGGTCCCCGCTGGCTTCAGTGCTGACTTCCGTTTCGTATTCCGTCATGTAAGAAGCGTCATAGGGAAGGGCACCGATGTTGCCGTTGCTGTATTTGGCCGCCATACCGTAGCTCATGGTCTGGGCATCCACGGTCTTTTCGTTCTGGTAGGGAAGGAAAACCACTTCCTCCACCGTGACATTCTCATTGACATTGCCTTGAAATAATGTTCCGACCAATACCGCAATACCGGTAAGAACCAATGCGCTTATTGCGCAGATCAACAGGATCTTTCTGATCCTTGTTTTTGTATCTCCTTCTTTTTGCATAGCTAGTCACTCCTTTTTTTAAAAGAACATTTTAAAATATAGAGTACAAATTCTAGGAAAACGATTGTATAAATATATTTCAACGAAAATATTGTTTGGAAAACTCTTCGGCAATAAAGAAATGATGGTACAAATCAGATCACTTTATGATAAGAATTAAAGGTTATTAAAATGAATATCCTGCCCAAGCTGCACCGCAAATTGGAACTTATTCTCTCTGAAGAGAACATAACCGAGCTCACCTCTATACAGAGCGAATCATTCCACCATATACTCAATGGTTCCAATACACTGATCATAGGACCTACAGGTATGGGAAAGACCGAGGCTTCGATCATCCCAATTTTTCAAAAACTATTGGATTTGAAGGAGACGGAGGTTCCAGGGACGAATGAGAAATCAGGATTTTCAGTTCTGTATATCACTCCCTTGAGAGCGTTGAACAGGGATATGTACCAGCGAATGGAAAGATGGAGCAGGTTATCGGGCATTAAGCTCGGATTGAGACATGGTGATACCCCTCAAAAGGAACGAAATAGACAATCCCGGAATCCCCCTGACATCTTGGTTACCACTCCTGAGACCCTTCAGGTCCTTTTTACCGGCTCTAGATTGGTCAAGCATCTGCAAACCGTACGTTTCGTTGTTGTGGATGAGATTCATGATATCTGCGGAAACCTTAGGGGTGCTCAGCTTTCCATAGCCCTGGAAAGACTCCAGAATCTATCAGAACACAATATCTGCCGGATCGGTCTATCAGCCACTGTTGACACAGGTTCAATAGCTTCAGTGGCAGCATTCTTGGGAGGTATAGGCAGGAAGGTAAAGGTTGTCAAGGATCAAATTAATAAAAAAATGATATTCGATATTAAAGTCCCTTCAAAAACAATGGATCTGAAGAAGATAAGCTGTGATCTGGGGTGCACCGAGGATGAATGTGCATCCATTGTAAGAGCATTGGAGCTTATCGAGAAGAACCAGCCGGTTCTATTCTTTGTAAATACACGTCAAACAGCAGAAATGCTAGTGTCAAGAATAAACCTCATAAAAAGCGCTTATCCCGTCGGCATACACCACGGCTCCCTGTCCAAAGAGATAAGGATGCAGATGGAGGAGGATTTCAAATCAGGCAAATTGAAAGGTTTGATCTGCACATCCTCCCTTGAGCTTGGTATAGATGTTGGATTTGTAGACCATGTTGTTCAGTTCTCCTCACCTCGGGAGGTTACACGCTTGGTACAGAGGGTGGGTCGCGCTGGTCACGGTGTAGGACGAACTTCTATAGGAACAATATTGGCAACCAGATATGATGATATTCTTGAGAGTGCGGTTATAATAAGAAGAACTCTTCATGGGGAATTGGAGCATTTGGAACCTAGCAAAATGCCCATGACCGTTCTGGCTAACCAGGTAATGGCTGCCGGAATGGGTAAGGAGTATGGAAAGGAAGGTATCTCAGTCGGTGATTTCTGGAGTAAGATCGTAAGAAAAAGCTATGTTTTTAATGGATTGTCCCTGAAGGATTTCAGAAAAATGATAAAAGAGCTTTGGGAACACTACATGATATGGTACGATCCTGACTCCGATAGATTCGGCAGAAAAAGAAGGACACTCAAATATTTCTTTGACAATATTTCAATGATAAGGGACGAGAAGATATATGACGTTGTCAATATCGTAACTGGCCGAATCATCGGGAAGCTCAATGAGGATTTCGTGGCCACAAGACTGGAGATAGGGGAGAAATTCATTGTAAAAGGTCAGCCATGGATAGTGGTTGAAATAGAAAACGGAAAGATAACTGCCTCTCCCGCAACAGATATTGGAGCTATTCCTTCTTGGGTAGGTGAGGAGATACCAGTCCCTTATGAGGTGGCCCAGGAGGTCGGGACCATCAAGGGTATGATGGAAGAGATAATACAAGGAATTAGGGACAACACCCCTGATCTAACAAATAAGAACCGTCCTGGTAAGAGTTCAAAACTTTCCAAAAAGGTTCATGACAGACTCGGGAGTGAATACGTTATTGATTCAGAAGCGTGGGGCAGGTATTGGCCTCATTACTTCTCCCAGTATGAAGGACATATCATACCTCATGACAAAAAGATAGTTCTGGAACGTGAGGGAAACATAACAGTGATCAATACCTCGTTGGGAACACGTACCAACGAAACTCTTGCGCTACTGGTATCATCAATGATAGCCAATGATCTGGGTAAAGGTGTGGATACACGGTGCGATGCGTACCGGATCATAATGGATATTCCCATTAGCTATCCAACTCATTTCATATTGGAGCACATGAAGGGTATTCCACCGGAAGATGTCAAGGGGCTGATGTCCATAATAGTTACACATTCACCTCTCTATAATTGGTCCCTGCTCTTTGTAGGTAAAAAATTCGGTATAATCAGAAAGGATGCGGACCTTAACGCAGGTCATCTGAGAAATATTTCAGAAAGATACCGGGACTCGATTATACACAGAGATGCTGTTGAACATGTGCTGCATCACAGTTTCGACATTCCTCATACGATTGAAGTTCTGGGTAGCATCAGAAATGGTCTGATAGATTTGGTCCGGTCGAACAGATTGTCCCCCATGTCTATTGAAGGATTGGACGAGCCAACCTCTATGACCCTTCCCGATAGGGCGGATTACGGAATTTTGAAGGCACTGAAAGAACGGCTTCTAAACAATCCCATTGTGCTTGTCTGCATCCATTGCGGTAATAACCATTATATGATGGCCAGTGAATTCCCTCATGACAGTTCATTCCGATGCAGTATGTGTAATGGAGTTTTCTTGGCAATGCTTCACGAACGCAAGAAGTGGCAGTCCGAACTGCTTTCTAAAAAGAAACAAGAACTAGAGCCGGAAGAGAAACGAATCGTCGAACGATTGGATGTCAATGCATCTCTGGTGCAGAATTATGGAAAACGTGCTGTTATTGCATTATGTGCAAGGGGGGTCGGGCCTGTGAAGGCAGCGGCGATACTGAAAAGACCCTATCGGCAGGAACTTGATTTTCTAAGGGAAGTCTTAAAAGCAGAAATTGAATATGCAAGGACCCGAAGGTTCTGGGATTGAACATATTAAGAAATCTCTCGATCAGAACTCTTCCTTCTTGAACAGAGCTTTTAGAAATAAAAGGAAAGCGAATAAAGCCGAGATCCCGATTATCAGGAATATTCGGGTGTTTCCTTTATCTTTTTCTGAAGAAGCCGTCCCTCTTACCTCTATTTCCTCGATCTTCATGGAACCACTCTCACCTTTAGTGGACTCCATTCTCACCTTGTATTCACCCCCCTTATCAGGAAGTGTGATCAGGAATCTGAAATTCCCATTATCGTCAACAGAGGGGTATGTTTTATCCGAAATGCTCTGTCCCATTGAATTCTCCAGCCAGAATGAGATATTGAAACTAGTGGTCTTCACACCGTTTTGTGTGACGTAGCCGGTAACTGATATCGATTCTCCGCTCATTCCTTTGTTTTTACTGAAGGTGCTGAATATTTCCATATAATCCGGGGTCTGAGCAGAATCTATTTTCCATTCGTCTGAATACCAATTAATAATTTCATTGGTGAGAGCGGGATTAGTTATCTTGATGTTGAGACTGTGATAAAGCTTCAATCCGCTGTAGGCCCAGTTGGTAGAGCCCAAGATAATGGTTTCGTCGACTACGCATAATTTGGTGTGGGTAATGCGGTTAGGACTTTCAAAAAAGGCATCTATACCATGGGATTTGAACTTGTTTATGGTATACTGGTTCATCTCGTTGAGATATTCCTCCCAATCACTCTTCTCCAAGGTAACCTTTACATCCACACCCCTCTTACTTGCGTTGACAATGGCATTGAAAATTAGAGTTTGGGGGGAATCATCATAATCGGTGACCTTGAAAGCGTAGAACAGTAGGTATATTCGGTTCTCCGCATTTTCCAGAGTATCTAGGACTGTGGGAAGATAATCGCGGTCTACAAGAGGGACCACTCCGTCATGGTTCTCATATCCCAAATCCATATCATATGTTGAGTTCGCCCATACTTTCCAGAAAAATGTTTCATAATATGAAGCTACCCTGGGATCGTCGATCCTTACATTTGCCTCATTGTTGTTATCTATGGAATTGTCGGACCAGTTTGTTGAACCAATGATTACGGTGGTATTGTCGATAATTATCATCTTTCCATGAAGCGTCTTCCCTGCATCATCAAGTTTCACATTGAATCCTTTTCCGGAAAGATATTCCAGAGCATATTCGTTCTGATCGGGCTCCTCATCCATGATTATCCAAATATCCACTCCCCGATCCTTTGCATCTGAGAGCTCATCGATAAGGGACGATACTGTACTGCCGATAGCCATTTCGAACTGGATCATGAGAATTGATGACTCTGCCTTCCTGAAAACGTTTCTCACGACAGAATAATATTCCTGATCACATACTATTTCATGATTTATCTCCGGTTCGGTTTGGGCATTGACTTTGAGTACCGGAATGAAGGATATTGATAATAGAAATATCAAGCTGACTATGACAAAAAACTTTCCATTTTTAATCAGAGGGACCATTCCTTTTTTCATAATTCCACCTTTTGATTCAGTCACAGATTTCCTTCTGCCCAAAATAACTTCGGATTGCAGATCCAATATGAATACAGAGGTATGAAAAGACATCAATATATGACGGCGATATTATTAATAACTGCCTGAAAATGACAATTGCAGATGGCAATAAAATAAAAAATAGGTAAAGAGGAAATATTTCTCAATATTATTGAGATCTACTCTTTATTTTCCTCTTCCGGCTTTTCTTCAGATCCAGTTTCTATCTTCTCAGCTGTCTCTTCCACTGCCTTTTCCTCTACTTCCTCCTCCTTATCATCCTTGCTGGGAGGCGGTTGAGAATAATCTTCGATCAGCTGAAAATTATCGATAGACAGATGTTTTCGAAGGAAGGCTACGATCAGGAACTTCTTCTGAATCCAAACAGTGTCATATTTACACATTTCAGGAAGTACGATTTTTGCCATCCCGTCCACTATCTCAACCTTGGGTTTGGCCTCCTTCTTGTAGTATATCTCGAAAATCGCCTCGGCGATGGATATGTCATCATCAGCCTTCTTCACGATCTTCACATTATAGATAAGGTCCCTGCCGGCCAAAGGATGGTTGTAATCAACCCGGACCCTTCCTGCACCCACAGTGGTTATCTGACCGATTTTGCCGTTCATGAAAATTTGCATTCCCGGCATTGGATAGGATTTCTCATCCTTGAACTGGGGTAATTTCAAAACCTTTCTTAGAGATACCCTCTCAATAAGTTCAGGCTTTCTATCACCATATCCATCTTCCTTAGTTACCTCGAATTCCTTCTCGGAATCAACTTTCATATCCTCCAGGGCATTTATGAAACCGACTGGTTCCTCTCCCTGACCCATTACCATTGCAATGGGGGAATAGTCCTCCTTTTCGTCATAGATGTCGCTTTCCTTTGCTACCTCTTCTCTGGTGGTCCTATAGATATCACCGGATTCTTTGATCTTAAGGTCATAGTCGACATATATGATGTCACCTTCTTCCATACATGAGCCTCCATTCCTATTATTATGATTTTTAGGGACAATCCCATGTTCATTGATAAAGTTTGTTGAGAAAATTCCTATTTTATTCCACATGCACCATTAATCCAAAATGGAAGAACCAATGGAGAAACGGCACTCCAATCAAGGCATTTCCGTTTTGATAATATCTTTCGGAGAAGCCCTGTTCACAATGAAATATTCCACTTCCAAACCCTTTGCTGTGAAGGGGTTCCGCAGTATTTGACAAGGAACTATTTCGTCCTTCTGAATACCATTCAGGGCAACGTCATATCCGGCCTTGAATCCATCAGACCGGTCATCCAGAATATTGTTCTTAGCAAATTGCAATAGAGGCAAACCCATGGAAGCATTGAAGGTAAGTCTTATACCTTCTCTGATCTCTCCGCCCATGTACATAAAAACACGTAAGAAAGTCTCCATTTCCTGAAACATATCGGGTCTGGATATGAAAGAATTATCCGATCCTATCATGATATCTATATTGAGCCTATGGATCATTGGTATGTCCGGCATTAGTGAAAACAGCAGATTGCTACGGGTGCATAGCGTTACAGGAATGCTGTTATTAGAGATGTATTCAAGATCCTTATGTGTTGTCTTGGTGAGATGTATCAGAGGCCAGCATTCAAGATTCTTCAGAAGTTCCGGGTTCTCGCGGATTCCTTCACTGAAATGGGTTGAAAAAAACTTGGATCGTTTTTTAATTTTTGTCTGCCAGCCCAACAGCAGTCCTTCATCGATATCGGATATTGAACTGAGACCAAGACCATCAGACAGGTCCAGTATTTCATCAATTTCTTTATCAGAGCTTTCATCATTAACAGACGGACGGCCGAGTATCATTCCTGTAGGTATCGGATCATTGTTTGCTAGTGCTGTTTTCTCGGCAATTTTTACGGCCTGTAGTCCTTCAAGACCGCTCTCCCTGTAATCACAAAAATAACCGGTTCCAGTTGAAGAGAGGAATTTCATTTCCTCATAAATACCTCTACCAATGGCGTCCGGACTTCTATCATCAAGGAACCTGTGCTTAAGACCATGTGGGGGGATAACCATATCATCCAGTCTTCCCGTCGGTATCTCAGACAGCATAGAATCTCCCAAATGAGTATGAGCGTTGAAAAAAAGAGGATTAATGATAACATTGAGCTCATTATTGAGTCCCTGAATATTTTTCAAATACACCGGATTCCTATCTTCAATAATATAACCGTCTTCAAGAAGAACGGTCCGCTCCTCAAAACCCCGGTTAAGACCTCTATAGATCTGGCCTGTATAATAGGAAGGACTCACATTTTCACTGCTCATACTTTCAACCTTGAAATCTATTTAGAGACTCAATACCTGTGATCACAAGATAATAACTGAATTGTTTAACCACATTTGAAATTCAATAGATTGGTTACTTACAATAATATATATAATATATTTCACTCAGCTAGAACTACTTAGCAGATATAGGATTGAAACCAAAACCGAGGGAAGAATTTCAATGACTGATTTTGATGAACTATTCATGAAGACCCTATCCGAAGCCTTTGAGGACAAATTAATGGATCAGATAATGACAGAGCCAGTCCCCGAACACATTGCTGTCATAATGGATGGGAACAGGAGATATGCCCAGGACAAAGGGGAAGAGCCTATAAAGGGACATATTTACGGTAAGAACAGGCTGAAGGAACTCCTGGAATGGTGCCTTGATCTTAAAATTAGGTTCCTCACAGTATATGCATTTTCTACGGAGAACTTCAACCGCCACAGAGGAGAGGTAGAGATCCTCATGGATATGTTCGTCAAGAACTTCAATGAACTTGCTAAGAAACGGGAAAAGCTGATGAAGGAAAAGGTCAGAGTGAGGGTACTAGGCAACCTGGACCTGCTGCCTTCGAATGTTACTGAAGCCATTTTGAACGTTCAGGAGATGACCAAGAACAATGATGATTATCATTTCAATCTTGCAATTGCCTACGGCGGAAGGGAAGAGATCACCAATGCTGTAAAGGAGATCGCGCGAGAGGTCAAGGCTGGAAATATCAATCCTGAAGATGTAGACCAGGGTTTGATATCATCCTATCTTTATACCCATGATTTGCCTGATCCGGACCTGATACTCAGGACAAGCGGTGAAATAAGACTGTCTAATTTCCTCATTTGGCAGATGGCCTATTCGGAATTCTACTTCACTGATGTTTACTGGCCTGGTTTCACCAAGAGCGAGTTTCTGAAGGCTATCCGTTCCTATCAGATGAGAAAAAGACGTTTCGGGAAATGACCCTGGTCACCTATAAATTTGATTCCTTACAATTCTTCGTTTATTCGTTTTTTTTTATAGAGCTTTCTATCATTTATTTATATTGGATAATCCATAGTCTCAAAATTCACGGGGTTATATTATGACAAATTTCCTTACTAAGACATTCAAAAGGTTTCAAAAGGTGTATTGGATAGCTTTGAGCTTCGAATTGATGGAAAGAGCTGCCTACTACACTATGATACCGATAATTGCTGTACACGCTATCTGGAATGTGGGTATGAATCCAGGTTTGGCTTTGATACTTACGGCATTTATGTATCCTTTTCAGTACGGTTTCCCCATATTCACTAGTGCTTATGCTGAGAAATTCGGTTACCGAAAGCAGATGATATTGGCTTTCTCGATTCTATTTGCAGCGTACATATCTCTTTCATTTGCCTACAATTCCATTACTATGATACTTTCTGTAATGTTATTGGGCTTCGGAATCGGTTTATATAAACCTTTGATATCCTCAACCATAGCTAAATCCACCGACCAGGATGACAGAAATTTTGCATATTCTATTTACTATTGGATAGTAAATTTTGCCGCTTTTGTATTTCCTGTCATATGGACAATAATTTTTGCCCTCACTTCAGGAGCTGAAAAAGAACTTTATTCAATGGTTTTCAGGATTGGTGCACTTTTCTTTTTGGTGAACATATTTGTGGTGATATTTGTATTCAGGGAGATTCCCCGATCTGGAGAAGTGAAGACCTTAAAGGATGTTACAACCAATATTAAAACTGCATTTGTTGATAAAAAATTCGTTGTGATGATGGCACTAATGGCCGGTTTCTGGGCTTTGTATTCGGCGACATTGGCACCTTTACAGACAATAGCGTACGGATTCAAATTACTGCCAATATGGTTTTCAATAATGCTTTTGGGTGTTTTCAATCCAGGTACAATTATATTCCTTGGATTTCCCTTGGCTAAATTGGTTGAAAAAGTAGAGTCTATAAAAGCTTTAATGGGCGGCGTATTGATCTATCTTATTGGTTTTACAAGTTTAGCCCTTTTAGGTTTTACGATTCACTGGTCTTTTATAATATTTTCCATAGTCATTTATTCCATCGGAGAATTCATGGTTGCTCCGGGTTATTTGGCCTTTGTATCAAAACTTGCTCCAAAAGAGAAGGTTTCCGCTTATATAGGTTGCAATTTTCTTGCATCTTTTGCAGGAATCTGGGGCGGTGCACTGATTTTCGGGTCGTTAGCAAACTTGATTGCTGTGAAGATGCAGAGACCCTTTCTTTTCTTCGGAATTGTGATCTCTGTTGGACTTCTGATACTGGTTGGTTTTATGGCCTATTATAAGGCCTGGGGTCAGGATATAATTCAAAGAGCTCGAAATATCGAAGCTATGGAAAAAGGCATACCTGTTGAACAGTTGAAATCAAAATTATCGGACAAAGAACCATTTCTATTCAGGATTTTCAATAAGAAGGGTGTTTCTCTAGTAGCTGTTGTTCTTATACCAATTGTATTGGTAGCTACCTTCAGCCTTGGCACATATACCTTTTATCCCCCTGAAGATAAAGATAAGGATGAATGGGTATTTGAACCCCTGAATTACGATCTTATACCTGGCGCTTCATTCACAATAACTGGCAGTGCTAGTGAGAACGGTGAGGTCATCGAGAGTCAAGTCATAGAGCTTGTGGAGGGTGAACTGCTAGCTTCAATATCAATCGAACTTACCTGGATGGACGAGCCGGATAGAAGTGTTGGTTTACTCGGAATCCGGACCCTGGAAAACCAGCCGGACCAGTTCTCTATGGATATATCCCTGCCCGCAGACCCTGAAGATGATACAACAAGTGACATTACCGGTTCAGAGGGGCCTTCTACCAATCCCAGGGGCAGTCAGGGTATTCTGACCTTCCGGCAGGAATTCGTACATAACAATGAGGTTTCCATGAATGGCACTGGTCTGTGGACCATCGTGGTAAGCTGCGGAACCTGCGGTGATTACCAAGGAACGGTCCAGAGTGAATCCGACACCGGGAACACCTACGAGATAAAAATAATCACTGAGAAGTTCGTTCCTCAATAAAGGTATATGAATAAATAAATAAATGTAATGTTTGATTTCAGAGATCAAGGTTTATGTATTAGTGTTTTTTACCTCTAAAGAATTTATTCGTTGATTATCAATCGAGCTTGTCCCCTTCTTCTTCGGGGTTGTTTTCTTTATTGTCGATATCTTCACTCTCGCGATTCTCATCAGTAGAGTCCTGGTCCTTTCTCTCCTCCCCCTCTTCAATGGGGTCTTCATCCTCATCTGTCTCCTCTACTACCTGTTCATCATCTTCATTAAGGCTCTCATCACTTTCTGCTTTGTTTTTACCTCTTGCTAAAAAGAAAACCACCAGTATGAACAGCAATGCCAGTCCAAGAATTACAATGGTTGAATTCCTTGATATAAATCCTTCACTGTCACTATCCTTTTTATCACCATTAGGATCGTCATCGTTGTCGCCAGTATCATCATCTCCGCCAGCCAGTGAAGTGATGTTGATCCAATATGTCCTATTGACCTGATTCCCAGATATGTCCGTAACGGTAAGCATTATTGAATAATTACCGGGATTCTCAAACAGAAATGTGTTCACCGCTCCGTATAGTTCAACTTTTCCTCCAGCATAATCGAAGCTCCATGTCTGGTTCACAATACGGATATTATCTGTAGCTGTAGAATTGAATAGGACTGTCTGCCCTTCCTTGGCTATCTTGTTGGGAATATCTCCGATTTCAGGAGGTATCATGTCCTTCACAATGACAACAACATCATCCCAGTTAAAGTTCCCAGCATTATCAGTAACATAAAGGATAATGAGATAGGAACCGATCAGGCTGAACGTGTATTCTACTTTTTCTCCATAGATTACTGCTATCTGTTTGTTCCTAAAGTCTATGACCCAGGTGAAATTAATAATGGTAGAATGATCTGTAGTATTACTTCCGTCAAGGGCCAAGTTGGTTCCTGAAGCCACTGTTCTATGTTTGGGTCCCGCGTCCACATTGGGTTTGATATTATCCACTACCGTAATAATAATAGTACGGGTATCATTGTTTTCTCTTATATCATATACCGTGAGTGTCACCTTGAAATCCCCTATCTCATGGAAGGAGAAGTTCACGTCCATTCCGTACAGGACGAATATGTCACCAGCATATTCAATATTCCATGTATAGTTCACAATTCCAATGTTATCATAGCTGTCACTGGCGTTGAATATGACCTTTTCTCCGATATACGCTTCGCGGTCATCCCCTGGATCTGAACGAGGTTTTTTCGTGTCCAAAACGGTTATAACAAAGGTGTCTCTATCTCCATTTCCCTGGGCATCCTTAACGGTCAATTCAATTTCAAATATACCTGCGGTATTGAAAAAGAAATCGGTTTCGATTCCAGTCAGTTCTCTCATCTGACCAAGATAATAGAAGTTCCATCGGTATTCCACAATTTCAATATTATCCGTAGAATTGCTTCCGTCAAATATGACCAAATTGAACTGTTCAATAACCTGATCCCTACCCGCATCCGCTGTAGGTTTTTGGGCGTCTATGACATAGACCTCTAAAGAGTCGGTACTGATGATGTCTGAGTTGTTCAATTCATCCATAACACTGAGGGTGATTGAGTACGCACCTGGATAGTGGAATATGTAATGCTGGGAAACACCGAAAAGTACAACCAAAGTATCATTCAGGGTGAAATACCAGGTCCAATTTGTTACCGCTACATTGTCAGTGCTGTTGCTTCCGTCGAAATATGCAGTCTCGTGCTGTTTTATATGAATATCTTCACCAGCATTTGCCACGGGCGGTTCGCCATCAAGTGCGGTCACGTTGAAACTGTCTTCACCAATATTTCCCGTTGCATCCACCACTGTTAAATATATTACAAAATCCATCTCATAGCCCATTATTATTCCTGTGGTTTCATTCATATATTTCCATTTGAGGCATGTGGGACCGAACCACGACCAGGAAAAGTGAACTATCTTGATATTGTCATAGCAGTGCCTACCGTCGACATGAATGGGCTGATGGCTCTTCGCACTCCTGTCAGGGCCTGCATTGGCTATGGGATCTATTGTATCATTGACAGTTATTGTTCGGTTGTCTGTCTGATTCCATAAGCTGGAATTGTCCGAGAAGTGGAAGGTATAATTAATGGCTGTAGCATTTGCAGATACGTTTATCTCTTCCTGCCATATGCAGTCACCTATGTTGGTCAGGCTCTCGTTGAATCTCTCATTTTCCAATCCTTCCGTGAAAAAAATATAATTCACCCAGACCTCCGTAAGATTTACATTGTCTGAGAAGTTTCCTGCAAAGGTCAATTGTCTCCCGGTATCAGTGCTTGTAGGTGTGAGATCCTCTAACATTATAGGGGCTTCACTATCACTGATCAATCCAATTTCATTTCTATCATATACCTCTGCAGAGAGAAAGGAGAATAACAATGGTGCCAATAGGAATATCATTGCAGTAAAAGTTATTTCTCTGTTACGTTTATTACTGTATACCGCCATTTAAATCCCTTCATTTCATTATAATTCAAACATATTTACACTGTTATATATATTAAATTTATCATATTATGGACTGGGAGAATTATAGAAGTCAGACCCCCCAAGTGATGAATTAACCGTATTATTCGATCTTCAATATTCCATGTATTTGGAAAAGATTCCTTCAGAGCCAGACATCTTATGACCTGCCCGAAATATAGGAAAGCTCCTTTTAATTCAACTTATTTAACAACCTCACATTCCAGATAACCCATCATACATCGGATCAGGGGAGCATCAATGGACTTGCTAGAGATAAACTGGAATTTTCCTGATCCAAATTTATTTTATTCATTTCCAGATACGGTCCCGCAGTATTTCATTATATCATGGGAATCTCTACCGGGAACACCTACGAGATAAAAATAATCACTGAGAAGTTCGTTCCTCAATAAAGGTATATGAATAAATAAATAAATGTAATGTTTGATTTCAGAGATCAAGGTTTATGTATTAGTGTTTTTTACCTCTAAATAATTTATTCGTTGATTATGAATCGAGCTTGTCCCCTTCTTCTTCGGGGTTGTTTTCTTTATTGTCAATATCTTCACTCTCGCTATTCTCATCTGTAGAGTCCTGGGCGTTCTCCCCCCCCTCTTCAATGGGGTCTTCATCCTCATCTGTTTCCTCCGTCTCCTCTACTTCCTGTTCATCATCTTCATTAAGGCTCTCATCACTTTCTACTTTGTTTTTACCTCTTGCTACGAAGAAAACCACCAGTATGAACAGCAGTGCCAGTCCAAGAATTACAATCGTTGAATTCCTTGATAGAAATCCTTCACTGTCACTATCCTTTTTATCACCATTGGGATCGTCATCGTTGTCGCCAATATCATCATCTCCGCCAGCCAGTGAAGTGATGTTGATCCAATATGTCCTATTGACCTGATTCCCAGATATGTCCGTAACGGTAAGCATTATTGAATAATTACCGGGATTCTCAAACAGAAATGTGTTCACCGCTCCGTATAGTTCAACTTTTCCTCCAGCGTAATCGAAGCTCCATGTCTGGTTTACAATACGGATATTATCTGTAGCTGTAGAATTGAATATGACGGTCTGCCCTTCCTTGGCTATCTTGTTGGGAATATCTCCGATTTCAGGAGGTATTATATCCTTCACAATGACAACAATATCATCCCAGTTAAGATTCCCCGCATTATCAATAACATAAAGTATGATGAGATAAGAACCTATCTTGCTGAAAGTGTATTCTACTTTTACACCATACAATTCGGCCATTTGCTTGTTTTTAAAATCTATGGCCCAGGTGAAATTAACAAGGGGTGAGTGGTCTGTGGAATTACTACCGTCAAGGATCAAGCTGGTCCCAGGAGTGACCGTTCTCTGTTTTGGCCCTGCATCCACAATGGGTTTGATATTATCCACAACTGTAATCGTAATAGTGCGCGTATCATTATTGGCTCTAATATCATATACAATGAGTGTTACATCAAAATCACCTATGTCATGGAAGGAAAAGTTCACTTCCATTCCGTACAGGACGAATATGTCACTAGCATATTCAATATTCCATGTATGGTTCACAATTCCAACGTTATCATAGCTATCACTGGCGTTGAATATGACCTTTTCTCCGATATACACCTCGCGGTCATCCCCTGGATCTGAACGGGGTTTTTTCGTGTCCAAAACGGTTATAACAAAGGTATCTTTATCTCCATTTCCCTGGGCATCCTTAACGGTCAATTCAATTTCAAATATACCTGCGGTATTGAAAAAGAAATCGGTTTCGATTCCAGTCAGTTCTCTCATCTGACCAAGATAATAGAAGTTCCATCGGTATTCCACAATTTCAATATTATCCGTAGAATTGCTTCCGTCAAATATGACCAAATTGAACTGTTCAATAACCTGATCCCTACCCGCATCCGCTGTAGGTTTTTGGGCGTCTATGACATAGACCTCTAAAGAGTCGGTACTGATGATGTCTGAGTTGTTCAATTCATCCATAACACTGAGGGTTATGGAGTAAACACCAGGGTAATGAAATATGTATTGGGGAGAAACACCGAATAGAACCACCAATGTATCGTTCAAAGTGAAATACCAGGTCCAATTTGTTACCGCTACATTGTCAGTGCTGTTGCTGCCGTCGAAGTATGCGATTTCGTGCTGTTTTATATATATGTCCGCACCTGCATTTGCTACGGGCGGTTCGCCATCAAGGGCAGTCACGTTGAAGCTGTCCTCTCCAATATTTCCCGCTCCATCCACCACAGTTAAATGTATTACAATATCCACATCATAGCCCATTATTATTCCAGAGGTTTCATTAAGATATTTCCATTTATCGCATGTGGGACAGAACCACCACCAGGAGAAATGGACGATCTTGATATTGTCATAACAGTGTCTGCCGTCAACATGAATTGGCTGATGACTCTTTGCACCCCGGTCAGGTCCTGCATTTGCCACGGGATCTATCGTATCATCAACGGTTATTGTGCGGTTATCAGTCTGATTCCATAAGCTGGAATTGTCCGAGAAATGGTATGTATAATTGATAGCTGTAGCATTAGCAGATACGTTTATCTCCTTCTGCCAAATGCCGTCACCAATATTGTTCAGGCTTTCATTATGGCTCTCATTTTCCATTCCTTCCTTGAAAAAAATATAATTCACCCAGACCTCTGTGAGATTAATATTATCTGAGAAATTACCAGCAAATATCAATTGTCCTCCAGTAGTAGTGCTTGCTGGTGTAAGGTCCTCCTTCATGACTGGGGCTTCACCATCGCTGATCAATTCAAATCCATTTCTATTACTTCTCTCAGCAGAGAGAAAGGATAATGAAAATGGTACAACAAGCAGTAACAGAACAATAGAAGCTATTACTCTATTCTTTTTTATAATGTTTACAGCCATTTTAATCCCTTCATTTCATTGCAATTCGAATATATTACGCTGTTATATATTAAATTTGCCATATTATGGATTCGGAGAATTATAAAAGTCCGGCCCCCCCAAATGGTGTATAAGACGGACCCTTGTATCATCAATGTTCCAGGTATCTGAAAAACAGTCCTTCAAAGCAAGGCATCTGTTCACTTGCCCGAAATATAGATGAGCTCCTTTTAACTCCACTTGTTTAACAACCTCACATTCCAAATAGCCCAGCATACCTACAATTAAAGGGGCGCCAATGGTCTCGCCAGAGATGAACCCGAGTTTTCCGGATTCAAATTTATTTACATCTTTACCAGATACGGTTCCGCAGTATTTCATGATATCATGGGAATCTCTACCGGGAATATTTACAGCGAATTCTTTGGATTTTTCAACTATTCCGGTTGTGAAATGGCTTTTCCCCATTCCGATTATGACCATAGGTGGTGATTTCTGTACCGGCATATTCCAAGCTACAGTCATCACACCTTTCAAATCCTTATAGGCAGATGATACCATGATGACAGGTCCGCTGTTTATGAAACGTGTGGCAAAATCAAGGCTTATCTCTTGATATTCTTTATCAATTTCAGTGCATGACAACATACAGTTCACCTTTGAAGCATTTTTGGGGAACCCTAAAATGGGCCGAGATCATACTTTGATCTCAAGATTGTTCTTGTGGGGATCAAAGAAGTGAGTGATATAATATTCATCAATTTCAGTTTGAACCCCACCGGAGGATCTATAGGTCCAGGATGTATAGTAGGATTCAATGTCAAGAGGAAGCGGTGGCATCTCGGCCATTTCGACATCTGGGTGTTTTGGTCCACCCGGATCCTCCCAATCTGAAAACCTATTTGCGTCCCTTTTGAGAAAATGATGGTTAACAGGGTCTACCACTGGCTGGTAAAGATCACCGTTATCGAGAGGGATAAGCAATTTTGCCCAGCCGTGTCCCTCCCATGCATTATTGGGATCATAGGAATATTGATTGTACAGTGCTCCGTTCTGGAGCCACGCAGGTATGCCAACTGATCGGCATAGTGAAATGAAAAGAATAGCCTGATCGTCACAATCTCCATAACCGTCATATAGGGTCATATAAGCCGGTTTTGGTTTGCCGTGAAAGCGCTTCCGGTCATTCTCCATCTGTTCAGGGGTTGGATAGGCAAATCCGCCTCCATTGAATCCATATCTTTCGCCTGCTGCGGTTCCTCCTTTCTGCAGGAACTGATAGATATTGTAGGCTATCAAGTATATATTGTCCTCGCCGTCCGCAAGGTCCTCGGCTATGGCTTTGATCTTCTGGTTTGACGGTTCTATTCTATAATCAGGAGTTTTATTGTCATTATCAACATCCCTATAGGTGGATCCGTCCTCAGCAAATACTATCCACCTATCGCCAGTGTAGCGATTTGTATAGTTCTTGGGTATGTCTTCAATTTCCCCTGAATTTCTTGCGTTTATATCCCATTCAACAGTATAACTGCGGATATGATATGTGAGATGTATATCTATAGATGAGGTTGTTTCAGCGTTCCAATACAGTATGGATTCACCGTTTTCTTCCACAGTACGGGTAGGTTTAGGGTCTGTTTCAAAAGCTATGACCTTTTGTATCTCTCTGCCCATAAGTTCAATGTCCTGGGGCGGTGTTACAACAAGAGAATACTCTATCTTTCCACCGGTGGGTGTGATTGTTAGAACCCTTTCCACCTTGAAATCGGTAAACTCAGGGTCTTCTTGATAATATTCCAATCCCGCCACCAAGGATTCCATAAGGGTGTCTCTATAGGGCTTCCAGCTCGGTAATATTAGTACCAGTATGAGGAGTACAAGAAGAATAAGGGCCACAAGTTTAGTGATAATATTTCCTATAGATATCCTTCTCTTCCTCTTGCGTTTTGGGGCCTTGCTCCTTGGTTGATCCTGATAAATAGGAGGCCGTGGTTCATATTGCCCTGTCATTATTTAACCTCGCTGTAATCTGCTGATTATTAATGGACTGAATTATTATTATTATTGATCTACATATTCGAAATTTTAGGTTCTGAATCATATATTATCTGATAAATCATATATACATTATTCTCTGATATTAGTACATTCATGTTATAGCCTTGAATCCTACCTTTATCTAAAAAGCAGAGAATAATAAAACAACACCCGAAAAATCATTTCAGGGCCATTCAAAACGATTATAGGTTCTGAATCATTATATAATGTATTTCAAAATATTTCTTAGGTCTTTCCTTGTAACTGTATGGGTTGCTCCTAGCGGAATATTACCCGCATTCTTAGGATTGTTTAAGTGATTGAATAATATTCCTATGCTAGACTGAGCGAACATGGACCCGTCGATATGGGAATCACCAACAGAAGCGGTTTCCTTCTTTTCAATTCCATATTTCTTCTGGTAATTATTCAGCACACTATCCTTTCCAAGAAGCTCGACTTTTGCAATTCCCTCACCTGTAAGATAACCACTACGGTCTAATATTAGTCTATTGGATATATGATCATCCATTCCCAGTTTGTCCGCAATATGCCCGGATAATATCTCCAAACCGCAGGATATGATAATACTCCTAATATTGTTTTCCCGAAGTGTCATGATGGTTTCCACAGCCCCGGTCATTAATGGAATAGAGAAGAGTATCTCTTTAATTTCATCAATATGTATTCTGGGTTTTTTCCCTATCCAAAGATCGATATCGCGTCTGATGAACTCATTATCGTCGATCATTCCATCCATATACTGCTTATAGGAGAATTCGTTGTCTGTTCCAAAATGATCATGGAGTTTAACCCAGGATGAATGGTGGTCCAGGAGTACACCATCCATATCAAATGCTACTAGTTTAATAGACATACATTCACCGGAAAATTTTCAGAGAACCAAATGTTTCTAGAAGATAATTACTTTTCAGAAGTTAGAATGCCAGGCAAGGCCAAAGTGGACACTCAGACACAAATGCTCATGGCCCGACTTCCAGCTACTTTCCGCTACCTCCTGAGCGCTGAGAGTACACGGTAAGGCTGCTCCCTTCCGGGCCTCACCCGGTTCCCATGATCAATGCATACTAGTTACCCTCCGGTAACTTCCATATACAACCTTCAACCCCAGAAGACGAAATATCAACACTTTCCATCGGATGAACAAAAGCTCAGATATGCCGCCTAAGGCCGTCAGTCCCACGTTAAGACGAGTTTTGGTACATCAGAAGATGTATAGGGGACGTCTAACCCCCCGACCTAGCCTGACAACTGGTTAATATCCCGGAATTTATATTAATATTTTGGTTTGGAATAATTCGGCTTGACTTTTCTTGGGTAATTTTTCCAATCCTTCCCCAACAAATAATCAACTGATCGATTCAAATCCCACATGCAGTCTTCCACCTAATAGTTCCACCACTACTGGAATGTCATAAATTTCCAAAAGTATCGACTTCTTTAGAACATCACCCGGTTTCCCTTTGGCAAGAAGCTTTCCCTTTTTCAAGGCAAAGACCTCATGGGCTATAAGAGAAGCTTCGTTGGGATCATGTGTGGAGAAGATGATGGTTCTACCCTGCTTTGATAGATTTTCTATCTTCTTCAATAATTTTGCTCTATTTCCCATATCCAGATGAACGGTCGGTTCATCAAGGACCAGAACCTTGGGTTCTTGGGCAAGTGTTCTGGCGATGGCTATCTTTCTTTCTTCACCGCCACTCAGCTTGCCTATCTGTCTTCGTGAGAGTGAAGATAGATTCATTTCCTTCATGATGCTCTTCACTTTGTCCTTATCTATGTCAGAAGGGATATTGAAATAACCCAAATGCGGCGTTCTTCCCATTAATATGAACTCCTCAACAGTGAAGGGAAAGTATATGTTTTCTTTTTGAGGAACCCATCCTATCAATCTGGCGGTCTGTCTGGAAGACATTTTTTTCCGATCGATTCCATCAATTGTAATCTTTCCCTTCAGGGGATTCAGAATGCCTATGATATTTTTCAATAAGGTTGTCTTTCCCGAACCATTTCCTCCTATCAGCGCGGTTATTTTCTTCTTCTTGAAACTGGCAGTTATATTGTTAAGGACAAGATCATTTCCAGAAGAATATCCGTAGCTGACATTTTTCATATTTATTTCAACCACCGTAACGCCCCCATTTTTGGGATAAGAATAGAATGAACAATGGAGCACCGATGAGAGCTGTAACAACACCTAAAGGTATCTCTCCGGGAGATATTGTCCTGGCAATATCATCGAATATTATCATAATTGTTGCCCCTATCAGAGCTGAAGCTGGCAGAACCTTGCCGTTATCCGTCCCGAATAATTTCCTGGAAATATGAGGCACCAGAAGGCCCACCCAAACCACTATTCCCGCCACTGCGGTCACCGCTGCGGTTCCGACAACTCCGGCTACAACAGCTATCAGCCTCAATCTGCCGGGCTTTGTTCCCAGGGATATACTTACTTCATCCTCAAGTATGAGAAGATTCAGCCGCCATCTTATTACAAATAGGACCAGGAAGCAAATGGAAGCTAAAGGTAGGACAAACCAGATATCCTCCCAGACCAAACCCGATAGTCCTCCCAATAACCAGAAGGTTATTTCCGGAAGCTGGTCCAAGGGGTCTGCCAAATATTTCATCATACCTATAAGCCCACCGAAAAAAGCCGAAACTGCGATTCCTGCAAGTATCAATCTGAGAACCCTTCCTCCATAACGGATCCCCCTAGATACAAGGTAAACCAAACCGAAAGCTGAGAGTCCGAATATCACCGCTGATATTTCAACAGCTATATGCGACGATGAGAAGTACAATATTGCCAGCGCAGCACCGAAACCGCAACCCTGTGAGACACCGAGTATACCCGGGCTTACCAGGGGATTTCTGAAGGCCGATTGGAAAGCAACACCGGATATGGAAAGTATCAGGCCCAAAAGTCCGGCCATTATTATTCTCGGAAGTCTTATATTCTTTATTATATTTCTTGCTGTCGGGTCACCTGAAAGTTCCCACGGAGGCGTCATGTATCTTCCGATAAATAGAGAGACAACGTATACCCATGCTAATATTAGAACCAGTAGAATATATTTCCTGCTCTCTCTCACATTATTACCTCTTGATCATCACTCTCTGTGCTTGGCACAATAATGATTTTGATTATATCGGATTTCTTCATCAATTCAAGATGTCACCAGTTATGGCATCAACAATTTCATCAGCATCCTTTTCACTGAGCCCGTACCAATTGGTATAGAAATACTTTGCTTCTCCTCTCAGATCAATATCATGGAAAAGATCCGGATGCAGGGTTTTCGCCATCCATTTGAATCCCAGGACCCATCGGGAACCCGGAGAGTCCCAACTCCCCATGGCGTGATTGTTACCGCAGTCATCTGGAAAGGAATATGTCCGGTTGTTTTTTACGGCCGATATATCTGGCCATAGTTGGTCGTTCCTTATCATTATCTCGGCTTCTTCAGGTGACGGGTCATAGGTATATGTTACAATGAACAGAACCTGGGGGTCCCATTGGGCGATCTGCTCAAAGGATACAATGTTCCAACCCTCTCCGGTCAATTCATTAGACAGCGAATTCGATCCCGCGTTATCCATCATATATGTCTGAAGCCATTCAGGCCCTGGAACGTTGAAGGACAGGGTCCCGCCTCTTGTACTGTAATAAAGAAGCATGGAATCTGCTTTTTCACCTTCGTTTACCAAAGATGTCACGTCGATTATTTCCCTGCAGCTCGAATTGTAATATTCGGCTATGGATACCGCTCTCTCTTCATCACCGAATACCTTGCCCAGGATCCTAATATCTCTCAGATAGGTCGAAATATCTTCAAGTTCCACATATACCACTGGAATGTCCAATTCCTCCAGTGATCTGCCGATATCTTCCTTCAGAAAGGATTTAAGTATCACCACATCAGGCTTCTCACCGGCTATCTCCTCCACATTGGGATCCACGTTGTCCAGTCCTTTGAATATTTTTTTTCCGATGTTCGGGTCTATCTTGTTGAAAAGATCAGCTTCAGTAATGCTGTCCTTCATATACCAGAGCTTATCCTTTGATTCCGGGAACATGTAGGCTGCCGATACTATGGGCCAGCTGGACTTACCTGTTATTATCACCCTCTTAATGGGCAATCTGATGGTAACATTTCTACCAAGTGCATCGGTAACATAAATATGCTCAACATCCTCTTCCAGATCCTGCGGTGCCGGATTTATTACCACATAGGTGAATCCAGCCACCATCAGTATTATCATTACAAATACGACTATCCCGCCTTTCTCAGCCATATGCTTTCACACTCTCCTATCATTTGATCTGTTCTTCACGCAGCAATAAATGCCAACATTTCTGTTCAGGTAAATGGGCCTCTACTAAATATTTGTTTTGGGTTTTGTAAATTATATGTGATTGCTTTTATATTGTATCATAAAAAATGGCAATCTATATTAATGGTGTAACATATTTAGTAAAACTATGTTGGAGGATGAAAACGGCTTTCTGACCCGCAGACAGTTATACGTATTGAAGAAAAGGTATGCAGGAGTGAAGCAGCGGGATATCGCCAAGGAACTCAAAACCACCAGACAGAACATATCCCTCATTGAATCCCGGGCCAGGGATAACATCAAAAAAGCCAAGGAAACCCTACGGTCCTATGCCAAGATAAGAGCAAAGGGCACCTTGATCCTTGAGAAGGGAATGCACAAGATAGATATACCACAGATGATAGTGAAGGAAGCCGATCTTCTCAACATAAGGCTCAGAGCGAATTTTACTCGGCTGTACAACGAGATCAAGTTCAATGCCCCTGGATGTGTAGGACATACCCATATAGAACACCCTATTGAGGTTCTCATTCTGGATGATGGAGATGTTAAGATTTCTCCCAAGAAATAGACGGTTTACTGTAACAACCAAAGCTGATTTGTAAAGAAAAATATTAATACAATTGTCAGGTATTTCCCCTTAGATGTGTGTGGGCCAATGGTCTAGTTGGTTATACTGATATGAACAGGACTTTGTCCTTCGGTTTATATCTCAGTCGCAAGGAAACCTTGTTCCTGATGCCGCTATACATTGGTAATTGCATCTGTGGGCCAATGGTCTAGTTGGTTATGATGCCGCCCTTACAAGGCGGTGACCGCCGGTTCGAATCCGGCTTGGCCCACTTGTTTTTTTAAAACATTTCTTTCTCCAGAATTCATCTATATATGTCTTACTTTTACCACCGGCCTTGTGTGTTTAATATATTGTGTTTATCCATCTGTAAATTCAGTATACCGCATCCATATTCGAAAGCGGAGTGCTGATGGATTACAGGGTAGATTAAATGGCTGAGAGCGCAACCAGGTCAATGGAAGATAGAACCGTGAAAAGGTCCCTTTCTTTTCTTAACAGGAGGATGGATTCCATACTGCCTCCCCTTTCTCCTGGCGAGGTCACTTATCTCTATTCCACTGGCAGAAAGGTTTTCGGTGTCATACGGTGTCTTATGATATCCGCACTTCTCATGGACCATGATGAAGAAATCATATACTTGGACGGATGCAACAGCATGAACCCCTACAGGCTTGTCAGAATGTGCAAAAGGCGGGGGATGCGGGCCGAGGGACTTCTTCACAGGATAAAGGTATGCAGGGCATTTACGGCCTACCAGATGAGTTCCATAATAGAGGAAGATCTGGGTAAGGTCCTTGACAAAGCATCCTTTCTCATCGTTGCAGGGATGCAGTACATGTATCAGGACAAGGACATGAAATACCCCGAAGCGTCAGCCCTGGTTGAGAGAGCTGTCAGGCATATATCTGCTCTCGGCAGAGATAGGAATCTGTTTATTCTATTAATGGATAGTAGAAGAAAGGGTGTGAGGGAACATACTGATCTGATATCCTCTCTGTCCCAGCGCCATATCCGGATATCCTACAGGGGAATGGACACCAGGCTGAGCGATTCCCTCTACGGAATCAAGGAATACTTCAGGGAACTGCCGCCCTTTCAGACTGTTTTGGACGAATTCAGGTGATGCATATGGGAAGGACAGTGCCGACCTACAGGAACACAATGGACATGATCATGGAGGATTGGAAGAAGTTCAAGCGGGCTCTCAGGAAGGAGGACAAGGAGGCTTTCGACAATGTGATGAGGAAGGCCAAACACCATGCCAGCGCAGCTTCCTACCAAGCCAGTGTGGACCCCACGGAGATGATATTCCTTTCCGTGCTTATAGAACAGGAAAAAGAACTCCGGAGGCTTAAGGAGTGGAAGGATGGATCTTCGACATCTACCCCGACAGGCTCAGGGGAATGATGATTATATGGCTCTTTACCACTGAAGGGCCGTTGAGGTTCAGTTCCCCCTTTGTTCCCAGGATATATGTGCAGGACAACCTCAGGAGAGATGGTTTCCTTGAAAGAATGGGTGAAGACCTTCTCCGTAATTCTGCAGTATCCGGTACGTTCATGGTTGAACGGTTCACGGATGTGGGCCGCCTGACTGAAACAGAGCTTTTGGAAGTGTCCATATCCGATTACAGTGCCCTGGGGAAGATCGCCTGGGAACTTGTGGGTGCGGAGAACTACAGGGATGTTACCCTCTACAATGTGGACCAATCACTGCCCTTCAGGTACATGCTCGAAAAAGGATTATTTCCCAATGCTAAGGTGGAGTTCGAAAACAAAAATAATTCTCTCAATATTCTAGGCCTTAAAGACTGCCAGTATGCAAAGCTCTATCCCCTGCCGGAGTTCCGCACACTATCGCTGGGAAGGGATTCCAGAGGTCATACCTGGAAAAGGACACTTATAGATAATCTCATGGTTGACGATCATAGACTTAAGGGAACTGACAGCGATATACTCAAAGGTCTCATGGAAATAGTTGAGGCAAAGGACCCGGATATCATTTTCACTGATGACGGCGACCGTTATCTTCTGCATTTCTTGAAGGCTAGAGCATCAAAAGCAGGTGTTGATTTCTCACTTGACAGGGATCGGTCCCAGAGGGGGCAGACCTCAAAAAAGGAAAAGACCTATTTCTCTTACGGCAGGATAGTCTACAAACCATCCCCCTTCCTTCTCAGGGGACGCATACACATAGACCGCAGTTCCTTCCTATGGCGCAACAGCGGATTGAATGGTCTTATCGATCTGTCCCGCCTCTCGCTGATACCGGTCCAAAATCTTGCAAGACTGTCTCCCGGCACCGCCATATCCGCAATCCAGAATGCCAGGGCCATAAAGGACGGCTGCGTCATTATGTGGAAGAAGAACAGGCCTGAGCTGTTCAAGTCAGCAGATGACCTCATACGCTCGGACAGGGGCGGTTTCATCTTCGGCCCCCTAGTCGGTCTTTTTTTTAACATAGCGGAAGTTGATTTCTCATCCATGTATCCCTGCATAATCTCCCGCTACAACATATCTCCTGAAACCGTGCTGTGCCCCTGCTGCCCTGATTCTACCCAGAGGGTGCCTGAGCTCGGATACAATGTATGCCGGAGGATTGAGGGCCTCCTACCCAGAGTTGTGGAGCCCATTGTCAGAAGAAGAGAGCATTTCAAGAAGGTACTGAAAAACAATCCCAAAGCTAAGAGGGCGGGGGAGATCGTTGAAATACTTAAATGGGTGCTTGTCACGTGCTTCGGATATACTGGCTATAAGAACGCCCGCTTCGGAAAGATAGAGTGCCACGAATCCATAACCGCCTACGGCAGGGAAATTCTGCTGAAAGCAATGGAGATCGCCCACGAGCTGGATCTGGAGGTGCTCCACGGTATAGTGGATTCACTATGGATAACAGGCAAGCTGGAAAATATTGTTCCTCTTTTGGAAAGAGTAGAGAGCGCAGTGAACATCCCCTTGGAGCTGGAAGCAAAGTACAAATGGATAGTTTTCCTACCCAATCGCCAGGATAGGAGCGGAGCCCTGACGAGATACTACGGCCAGCTTGAGGACGGGAGGTTCAAGGTCAGAGGAGTTGAGGTGAGAAGGAGCGATACACCGAATTTTCTATCCGATTTTCAGATGGAGGTATTGGACATACTGGATTCCCCCGGAAGTCAGGAGGACTTCAGATTACGCATAGCCGAGTGCATAGGGAGGGGTAAGGAAGAAGCAGCAAGATTGAGGTCGGGAACGGTTCCCCTGGAAGACCTTGTTTTCAAGAAACGCATATCAAAACCTTTAAAGGATTACTCTGTGCTCAACGACCAGTGCGCCTGCCTCAAGGTCATGGAGAGCGAAGGGATACATGTGATGCCTGGTCAGAGCATAAGATATGTGATCCGCGACTCGGTTTCCAAGGACCCTTCTAAAAAGGTAACACCTGAGCTGATGATAAAAGAGGACAGCACCTATGACGCTCAGGCCTACGTCAAAATAATGGTAAGAAGCCTTGAATCCCTTTTCCTCCCCTTCGGCTGGGATTATGAACGCATAAAGAGAACAATGGATAACAGTCTCTCCCTCCTTGATTTTCAGTAGCGCTCCAATGTATGTAAAGGGTATTATAGTAGATTTGACCTAATTTGAATGGACTTCATTAGCTAAAATAATTGATGATCAGTTGAGGGTTGTTCCATGAGTTTTTTTAGGTTGAAACATAATTATAGCATCTATGTCAGTCTTCTGTTGTCATTTGCATTCATTTTGAACTGCAGTATGTATATGACAGACAATTCTGTATTTGAGAGAGGCGGTAAGACCGTTTGGGATCCAAAGGTCACTGGCTTGGGCCCATCATCTTCATCTATAGGTGAAGAATCTAGGGGTTTCGACAAGATAGGCAACACTTCAAGGTCGATTGTGATGGAGCCGGGGGATATGTACTATGCTTATCTGGATTACAAGAACCAGACCTTAGTGGAAGTGAATATTGATGACGATCCGATAATACTGCCCCAAGCCGCCAGTGATGCATTGGAGATAGTGCCCGATTGGATCCACGATGATCTGGAATACACATTTTCAACACTTTCCAGTTCTGACGCTGTCACATATGCACAGCAGATACTGGATTCACCTGAAGAGGAATATGTGGACGAGATAGCTTTCTGCATCGCTAAAACCCACAAGGGCCTTCTGAACTCTCTTGTGCATTATAATTACGAAACCATATTCACCTGGAATGCTCAGATGATATACAGTGTGGATTCATGGGGGCTGAACTATACCGAAATACTTGAAAAGAACGATTACACAACCCTCAGCTACAACAGCAGATTCGGCGGTGTTCACGAGCTTGCCAGGGATGATTATTACTGGTATGTGGTCTATCCCCGGACTCATATCGAGCTTCCGCGGACCCGAGTCGTGGAGAACAATACGGTTTTCTGGCGCAGCTTCTTTCTAAACGATTCTCGCTATGGTGAGTCCCTGTATGAGGTTGTGAAGGATGCGGATAATGTCTATGAAGCAGCTGAGGACCTGGGAGACTGGCTTCTTGGTTTCATGGAGTTCAATTACGGCTGGAATCACATAGATCCCATAGATGTATACCTGAATAGCCAGCAGTGTTCATGCGGGCAGTATTCCATTATCACCGGTACAATGGCCAAGGCGGCCCTGATACCCTGCTATTCATTGGGAACCCGCTCCGAGGACCATGTTTGGAACGAGTTCTACGATACCAGATGGATAATGTGGGATACCAGCATAGGTGACATAAATACTAACGAGCTAAACATTATCGACGACCCTGGCCTATTCGATCCTGACCCGCCCAACGGCAGATACGGCAACGGAGCTTTGGGCCAGAAACAGCTGTCGACCATCTACATCACCCGCGGGGACGAGTATATCTATCAGAGCCTGGCCTATACCGATTACGCCGATCTCACAGTAACGGTTACGGATTCATCTGGCAATCCGATAGACGGTGCACGAGTGGACCTGTATCCCGCTACCGCAGGAAGCAATCCTGACAGGCCAGTCTGTATGTGGGGATATACGGATTCCAGCGGTCAAACCGATTTCAAGGTAGGCAACAAACTGGATTATTATGCCAAAGCTCATCACGATGTAATGGAGAAGATGCCCGATGGTAATCTAGTTCAGAAAATTGTGAACAATGCCCAGGCCGGCCAAAGCTATTCGGCTAACATTCAGTATCCTGAAGAGAGCCCAAAGGACCTTCCCGTCAATGATTCGGATACGGATAGTTCCGGGCTAGCAATGATAGAGACAACTATTACAATTTCAGGAGAAAGCCAGTACTGTGTAAACACGGAGAACGAGGCATGGGGATTGGGAGTAGAATATCCGACCCAGCAGGATGAAGGGGCACTGAGTTATTTTGTCTGCACGTTCGGAGAGTTCCAGAAATATCTCGCCGGGCAGGAGTTCATTTCCCATCAGCTAGAGGACTTCACCACCGGAGGCAGTTTCATATTCGAAACCGATATTTTGAGCGACCTGTATGTCGTGATCAGCAATGAACAGGCCTATTCCACTGCAAAAGAGGTGGATATCTCTATAGATATGTTCTATACCGATACTCCCGTGATCATTCTGGACAAGGACCTGAACCCGGGACTGCTGTCTAAAGAGGATCACATTCACATATCAGGAAATGCCTATTCTCCTTCCGATGCCGATTCCCTGGAATATCGTTTTGACAATGGTGATTGGATTGATATTACGGAAGAGATCCAGAGTAGAAGCCAGGGAAAGATGTCCTTTGATGCGCATATATCCCTAGCTAGTTTGGACAGTGGAGACCACACATTTTTCATAAGGCTGAGTTCAGGTTCCAATGCGGGTACTGACAGTTTTGAGTTCCAGCTGGATGTTGATTGCCCTGTCATTGATATCGAAACACCCATCAATGGTACTATAATGGAGAAAGAAGAAACTATCACAATTTCAGGCAGTGTTTCCGACGATATTGAGGTTTCCTCGCTGATAATGGATATAAGCGGACCAGGTATAGAGAACGATGATGATTATCAAGGCCTGGAGCCGATGGTGGATATTCTCAACGGGACCTTCAGATATGAGCTGGATATGGAGGATATGGATTCAGGTAGGTTCACAGTAACCTTAGCTGCGGCTGACCTTGTGGGGCATCGGGGTTCTGCATTTTCCGTTTTCTATCTAGATACAGATTCACCTTTGGTGATAATAGATACACCCCAGAACGGTGATTTTCTCGGCGGGGCTTACGAGAAAATAAACATCGAAGGCAGGTTACTGGAGGAGATAGGAGTCGTGTCTCTGAACCTGCTGATAGAAGGTTCATCTCCTGTATCGCTGCTTCCTTATCTAAATGGGTCTGAATGGTCGTATCCGTGGAATCTATCCGAAGCTGAATCCGGCGAATATGATATTACAGTAATTGCAGAGGACGGTATTGGAAACACGGGTATGGCCCTATTAACAGTTGAACTTGATATCACACCTCCGCAGCTGTCTATTAATGACGAAGACCTTGGCGGGCATATTGTGAAACAGGGAACAGTAAAAACCATAACTGGTACAGTATCGGACAATCTGGAAATGGACGGTGTTTATGTCGCTGTCGGCTCCGAGGCAGAGTTGCTTGAAATAAATTTTGTAAACGATTGGAAGATCGGAGTGATAAGCGGTTCGATCTGGAGCTATGAGTGGGATACCTCGGGATTGGAAGGAGGTAATTATACCCTGATAGTGAAAGCTCAGGATATACTGGGCAATAACATCTCTCTCAACCGGTCTTACATCCTCGATGCGGAATCACCTATTCTTGAAACCATCTGGACAGAAACTAATGGTGAGGACCGAATAGTGACGGGAAATGTTTGGATCAACGGAACCGCCAGTGATAATCTGGGAATCGCTGAATTGGCATTTTCACAGGACGGCGGGAAAAATTGGATAAGCATAATCGGTAGCTACGATGCGGTTTCACATGTATGGACATATAAATGGAATACTGAAAAATTGGCCTCAGGGACCTTTGATATTGAACTAAAGGCTGCAGATTTGGCTAGAAGGGAAATAACTGTTGACTTCAGTCTATATGTGGATAATTATCCACCGGAGATAGATGTTGAAGGAGGCAGCCGGCCAATAATAACTGAGCAGGGCGGAAAGATAAATATCAGGGGAACCGCTGAGGACGACAGCGGAATAGACAATATGAGCTACAGGATCGATCAAGGTCACTGGAACAAGATAGACGTTTCCGAATCTTCAGGACAATGGTCCGTGATCATTGATACAAAAGATCTAACCACGGGGAAACATACCCTATATTTTCAGGTTGAGGATCTAGTGGGTCATAGTTCTGACAGCCAGAGAATATTCGAGATTGAGGCAGGGGAGGAAACATCATCGGAAAGTGGTAAAATAGCAGGAATAGACTGGTATATTCCTTTAATAATTTTGATTCTAGTGATAGTCACTGTGATCATAATAGTTATCGTGGTGGTGCGAAAGAAGGGTTTAGGGGATGAGGACATGGATCCCATGAAAGACGAAGGTGAGGATGGAATACCGAACCAATCAGGAGGGAATATTGTCGATGTACCTTATATAGAGAAGGATACTAGGGGAGAAGAAACAGATCCACTGTCAACAGGTGAGGAAAATGCTCAAAGGGGTGATGGGTTTTACGATATGGTTCCGATCTATCAGATGAGGGAGGTTTACAAGGACGAAACGGCTTCTGAGGGTGATGATGTTTCAGCTCAAACATGGGAGTATAATAGTATTGAAACAACAGAGAGGGATGTTGGTCTTTCAGAAAATGACAAAGAGGGTACTGATGTTGAGAGGAGTTCCACGCCTCCAAAGAAGGAGCTTCCCCGATTACCCCCTGCAAGTTTAAAACCTGTCCCGAAGAACCGCAGGCTGCCCCCTCCTCCTCCAAAGTAAAATAGGTGTGTGTTAAGGATGTGTTTCAATGCGTCAATAAGCAAGAATGGAGATATAATTGAAAAAAGGTTTGATGCAGTTTTCAGGAAAAGACGCACTTTCGAGCCCATATACCATAAATCCGCTTTTTCACTTCCCAAATGGCCGGTGATAACCGATATTGATCCTGATATTATTGAGCAGTTCACATGGGGACTTGTTCCATTCTGGATTAAGGAGCGGAAACAGGCAGAGGATATCAGATACAAGACCATGAACGCCAGAAGTGAGACATTGTGGGAGAAACCATCCTATCGGGCCTCTGCCAGAAGCAAAAGATGCCTGGTCATCGTTGATGGATTCTATGAATGGCGCTTAGTGAATGGCAGGAAATATCCTTACTACATAACCATGCCCGATCATTCCCCCTTTGCTCTGGCAGGTCTATGGGAAACTTGGATGGATGAAAGAGAAAGGGAAACTCTTGAAACATTCACAGTGATAACTACAAAGGCCAATCCGCTTCTTGAAATGATCCACAATACCAAGAAAAGAATGCCAGTCATATTTGATGGAGATATTGAGAGGGCCTGGTTGGATCACGAACTGGAAAGGGATGAATTAGAGGCACTGCTGATGCCATATCAGGGCGAATTGAAGTCCTATACCATATCAAAATTAATAACTGATAGGACAAGGGATAACAATGTTCCAATGGTGATGTCGCCCTACAAATACCGAGAGATAGATGAAAAGGAACCGGCCATTCAATACACTCTATTTTAGAAATTAACTGGCGAAAAGGATCAATAAAAAATCCCGTTTTTTCTAAACAAATATTCAAGTTTTGTGCAGCTAACTATTCCATGGGTACAAGATGGGTAACCCCTATGGTTTCCAATATCATCCATACAATAAAAAGGATGTAGAGGAGTATCAGCAGAACCGATTCCACCTTTGAGATTCTTAAATTGGTCCTGATCATAACGAACAGAATTATGGTTACAAGGACAAGGAATCCCATTAAAGGAGCGGTCTGGGTGAAGTTGATGGTGGCGGTTCCAGCGATGAGTATTCCTGCAGGAATACATATCAGCAGATCAAAAGTGTTGGATCCTAAAACGTTTGCCATGCTTGTTATTGCTTTCCCCTTCCTGGCAGCCTTTATACTGACAAATGAATCCGAAATGCTTGTACCCGCAGCGATGACAGTTATCCCCCATAGGAAGCTGGGGGTATTGAAGATCTCGCCGAAACCTATTGCTGCAGTGACAAGTCCTTCCACACCTGCCACGATTATTGCTAAACCCAGGATCAAGATTCCCCACTGTTTCCAAATATTGATCTTTTCGGCAGGTTCCGGAGGAGTATAATCCATGGTATCCTGGTACTGGATAAATATGTAGAGGAAATAAAGTGCAACAGGGATCAGTGCAAGTTTTCGGTCCACTGTTCCAAATAATGAATCGCTGCCTTCGATGGATACAGGATTATAGATAACAGCAAATGAGAATGTTAAAAGCAGGGCTGCAACTGCAACCATATAGAACTGGGCTTCCTTGTAAACAAGATCTCTATTTGACCTTAGCGTATGCTTGGAGAATAGACCGGAAAGACCAGGTATTACCAAGATATTGAAGATCGCCGACCCCGCGATAACTCCCACACCGAGATCGAACTCGTTGTGAACCATTGTGGATATGATAGTACTAGATAATTCCGGAAAACTTGACCCGATTGCTGCAATAATTGCTCCCTGAACGATCTCTGGAAGTTCGTAATGAGCTGCCAGCTTTTCACTGGATCTCTCAAGGAAATCACTGCCCTTCCAGACCAAGGCGGTTCCACCGACAGCTAGAAGAATGTAGAGCAGAATATCATACATCGAATTAGCCTAAATATTGACCTTAAATAAATACCTTGACATTGACAATTTTAATAAGAATATTATCACTAAATGGCCCCATTATCATTAAGGTAAGACACAGCGGGATTTCAAATTTTAAATTTCTCTACAAAAGAACACACAATTGGATTGGATTTTTTTATTTGCCGCCTGAAGAAATGTATTTTTTCTTTACCTTGTCAATAAAGGTATTTATATTATCTCTGATCACCTGATCAATACCCTCTTCTTTGTCAAATCCATCACTTCTTTCATGGAAATGTCTCTTGGCCCTGTGAACAAAGGCCTCTATGCGGTTTCTACTATGAGTTGAACCCAAACCGTCGTAGACCAGAGACATCATGGGAATATTTCCTGTTCTCTCCTTTATTGCCGGAAAAAGTGCTGCAGTGGAAGTACCTATCATACAGTTGAGACAGAACACGTTCAGAATACCGTCCACTCCTTTTTCAGCAAAATCCAGGTGTTTGGCGACATTTAGGGCAATGAGAAGTTCGGGATCATCAGGGAGAAGTCCTTTGATGTATTTCTCTACAACTTCCCCATCGGGTTCGGATATGTTCTTGAGTATCCCTTTGAAATATTTTTGTACACGCCACATTTCCAGCTTCTGCATCTTGACTGAAGCCCAGGAATAGGCCATTTCTCGGTACTCCTTCTGCCTCCAGTATCTCTTTTGACCTAGTTCGGTCCCCACTAGTGAAACATCAAAAATGGTAGGCGAGATCCATACCTCACAACCCAATTCCTCCAGTACATCGAATAGATTTGAATTTCCCACAGGATTTATTCTAGTATATACATCTCCTGCCACACCTATTATGGGCCTTTGTTTTTTCTTGTCAACTGCAATGTTATCCATTATCTCTATGGCCTTGGCAATTCCCCGGTGTGTTCTTTCCTGTGATATTCCCTTGACAATTTTAATCAGGCCTCTATCATATGATCTATTGACACTGCTTTTTATGATCTCATAGGGTCTTAGTTCATGTTTAAGACGAAGTATGTAATCTATTCCTAAGATACCCCTGCCCAAGCTAACCATTTTTTTCATCCCCAGCATATCCAATAGATAGGATGGGGACGTCCCAACTACCTCTATATCACCTCTTCCCATTTTTTGGAGATATCTCCTTATGGTGGGTATGTACTGGCTTATCAGACAGGATGAACAGGTCGTTATCGGGAACATATAAATAGAATTCAGGGGCAGGGAATCGTCCTTCAGGAGTTTTACAATATCGCCTGTTATTAAGTGGAAAGGATGACACTGTTTACCTCCTGTGATCTCCATGCCTAGTTCCATAATCTCTCTGTCAGGCAGAGGTAGTACATCTACTTCATGTCCTTTTGATTTCAGTATGCCTGCAAATGCAAATGCGTGGTCAGCGAACCTGGGAATGATGAAACGTTTTTTACCCTTTTTCAGTCCCTCAACAGGGTCAAGTTTTGAATCGGAATACGTATTATACGTTTTGGAATACTCACACTCTTTTGAACCAATTGCTCCATCTAAGGGTGTCTTTTCCCCTTTCTGATATCCACTTATTCCTTCTTTCTGCATGCGCTTCCGCTGAATAACACATTGGGCGAATGCCTCTACCCTTGTCTCAAGACCAGCATCAGCCCTGTGTTCATCAAGTTCGATGAATAACGTTAGTTTATTCTGTAAAATATCCTCTAACAGCTGAAGGGAAAAAGCATCCGGACCGCAGCCGAAATTTGTTATCACTATAGGATAAAGGTTTTCTTTGGTGGAAATATAATCAGCCACATGAATCATCCTGCTGTTGAAATACCATGTGTCCTTATCCGAGCTGTAATTGGATTTGCCGGTAAATGAATAATTGTCAGGTATTTTAATTTGGTCATAATGCATCACATCGAATCCTGCCCTTGACAGCTTGGTGGATAGTGCCAGATTGAGGAATCGATCTCCAATAGTATATGGCTTCCCCATAATAACTGCCTGAGGCCGCTCTTTAGGAATATCCAATTTCTGAGTCCGGATGGTTCTTAGATGCATATCCATTGCTGATTTATAGGCCTTATCAACCGTTTCCTTTTCAATACCCAGATTTTTTTCGATCTCTGAGCAAAGCTTGCCCAGCTGGATAGAATCCAGTTCAGGGACCAATGGAAAAACCATCACCTCAATTTCGGGAAAGGACGAAGCGATCATCGAGGATGCATGCTGGATATAGGGGCAGACGGAACGCCCTTCCAGATCTGTAGGTGAAGGAATGAACACCCTCTTGATACCTCTTGATTTTAGATTATTGACATGACCGAACATTACTTTCACAGGCAGACAGGTTTCTGCCGGGAGTCTCTTTAATCCGGATTGGAACTTCTCTGAATCGGTAAGACCTGATGTAAGTATGTCTATGTTCAGATCTTCAAAGAAGGCGAACCAAAAGGGAAAATACTCTCTGAAAAGCAGCGATTCAGGTATTCCGATGATCCTTTTACGCTTCCGGTTTTTAATTTTTTCAATTTTCCTTTCGTTGAACCTCTTCAATTTATTGATAATACTGTCCTTTACCTGGCTATGGTCAGACCCCATGTTGTCCTTGTTCAGTCTTTCGGAATAACGCCCGCATAGGTCACCGAAATAATACTTCTCCCTGCTGATTTTGAAAACGTTAACCTCACAGCTGTTCTCACATCCTCTGCAGTTCAGAATACCTACATCAGAAGAAGCAGGCATATCAAATCCCTTGAATCGAGAACCTTTGAAGGTGCTCTTTTCAGAATTCCCAGCTGCAGGTATTTCACTCATCTCTTTGGCTAGAAGTGCAACACCCAATGCACCTGAGGTCTCGGGTTCAGGATGAACAGATATCTCGGAACCAAATAATCGTCTTTTAAATGATTCCACAACTGCAGAGTTTTTTGCCACACCACCCTGGAATATTACCCTATTTCCCATCTCCCTCCCTTGGGCAACCCTTGTTATATAATTCTCCACAACAGCAGTGGATATGCTCATCAGGATATCTTCCAAGGGGGTTTTTCTCTGTAAGTGATGAACAATATCCGATTCCATGAATACCGAGCACCTGCTGGCCATAGGGGCGGATTCCTCTGAAGAAAGGGCCAGTCTTGCAAAATCCTTCTTAAGGTCAACCCCCAATCTGACAGCCTGTTCCTGAATGAAAGAGCCAGTACCGGCAGAACAGGCCCTGTTCATCTCGAAATCCTCAACCAGCCCTTTTGTATCCAACTTGATAAATTTTGCGTCCTGTCCGCCTATTTCAATAATAGTGTCAGCATCACTGAAGAAGTGAAAGGCTCCTTTTGCCTGAGCAGTGATCTCATCAATGATAATATCGGAACCGGTAATACTGCCTACTAATTTTCTGCCAGACCCGGTTACACCAAGAGAGATAATGTCCTTCTGTTCAATATTATTCTGTAAAAATTTTAGGGCCCTTTCAACTGCTTTTATGGGTTTCCCCTCTGTGAATACATAAACCTTGGCGATGATTTCATTCTTATTGTCTATTAGAATGGCATCTGTACTTACGGAACCCACATCGATGCCTAGAAAACAGTTTCCAGAAATTTCTGCCCTATAGTTGAACTCAAATTTCTCCATGCTCCTTCTTTGTTTATCTGTTAAACGAGTCATTTCCCAAGCCTTGAGGGCGATTTTTTCCAAATTGTCGGATTTTATACTGTTGATAGCTTTTCTGATCTTATTATGTGTCAAAGCTTGATTCTTCCAATCTCTAGCCAATAATCCCGCACCTACAGCACCCATTATCTGTGGTTTTGAGGGAATGACAATATCCTTTTCTTGTATTTTCAACAGTTCCCTGAAAGCTCTTAAAACCCCTTTGTTCAGGGCCACTCCCCCCTGAAAAACCACTGGTTTAACGATTTCACGTCCCCTGATCATAGTTGCAATATAATTTCTTGCAAGAGCATAACACAGTCCAGACACGATCTCATCCTCGACCACTCCTCTTTGCTGTAGGTGAATGATGTCCGATTTGGCAAATACGCTGCACCTACCGGCCACAGAAGGTATGTTCTTTGCCCTGGAAGCTTTTTCGGACAGTTCCTCAATTGACATCCCGAGCCGTTCGGACTGCACATCCAGAAATGCTCCAGTACCAGCAGCACAAAGCTCGTTCATGGAATAGTCATAAGGACCTTTTTCATCGACCAAAATGAACTTGGAATCCTGTCCTCCTATCTCTATTACAGAGGCTTTCCCCTTGACCAGGGAAGATGCGGCAGTACCATGAGCAACTATCTCGTTTGCCGATGAAATTCCAAGCAGATCACAGACGATTTCTTTACCGCTCCCTGTTGCCACTGCATTCTCAAATTCTTTGATGTTCCGGGGTTCCATAAATGATGTGAAAAGCTCCCCCAAAACCCTGGATAGAGTACCATGAGGATCACCATGTACTCGCCTATAGGTCCACCAAGCGGTTCTTTTTCTGTGGTCTATAACAACAACATCAAGGCTGACAGAACCAACATCTATCCCCAAATAATACCTCTTCCTCATTCCTTCACCCAATGCTGTCTTTGATGTTATCCTATATACTTCATCTAATTATCTCTATTATCCCCTTTCCACCGTCCACACTGACAATATCCCCGTTCTTCATAATTTCCCCTAGGTCCCTTTCCGGAAGACAGAGCAGAGGTATCTTCGCTGAGATTGCTCCTTCCACAAGATTGTAGTCCGCCATTTTCAGATTCACTATAGCTCCGGGCTGCTTTCCCTGCTGGTATAGGGCATTGAGTACAACGCATCCGCCGGATGATCCCTTTGTTTCAGGGTATATCAGTATCTTACCCGCTATGGTCTCACCCTTTTGCTCATGGTCCCTTGCGATTATCTCCGATGTGTCCATATCCACATCACCCATGAAAGAGAAAGCTTTATTCATAAGTAGTGCAGAACCGGTAATTTGACCTTTGACTAGGCCTCTGCATTTTATTATAATTCTCTTAGATCTTGATGAATCCGCTTGTAAACCACTTTCTCTCATTTCAATCACCCCATTTTCCTTTAATTGCAGCCTCAATACATTTCTTACGGTCTACAAGCAGGGTCTCACAGCCGATAAGGTCCTTGACATATCGGGCCATTTTTCCGGATTCGGTCGCCATCGCCTCGATATATGGTACAGGCAGCCCGTACTGCTTGCAGGTGCTATTGCGCATATGTGATTCCACTGGGCAGGAGTCGCAAACGACCCTGCCGCCTGCCGACTCAATTATCTGTACATATCCCTGCCATTCAGCAGCCCTTTTGGTCATTCGGTTGGTGCAGACCCACAGTTCCACCCCCTTTTTCACCTTTTTTCCTGTGAGCATTTCCGCAACTTCCCTTAATTGATCCAGATCATAATGTGGGCAGCCCAGAAGAACGAAATCGACTTCGCCTCCGTCCATTGTGCTTACCTTTTCCCGGGCTGTGTCAAGGTCATCAGGTGAAACCCAGTATATTTCTTGGGGTACATCTCCTTGAAGTGCCTCGGACAGGGTTCTTGCCTCGGCTGTTATCCCCGGAATGTGATAGAGGGAGACGGAGCCGGATGTGGCAAGGGTCGCACCCATTCCTATGAGGTTTTCCTGTTTATGTGTCGATATTCCGTGCATTACCGGAACCTCGCTTCCCACGATCTCCCCGATATGGATACCCAGTAGATTGTAGTCAGTGAAATTTTCTAATTTTTCCTTCTCGATGTCGATATTGAAAAGATGGGTTCCCTTTCTGTTCTCTCGGAGCATATAACCCATTTCAGGATATTTTCCAGTCACCGCAGAATATTTTGTGAACAATCCGCCTCTGTTGGACCAGGCGCCCAGCATCGAATTGTAGTAGATGACTGCAGAGGATTCCACAGTGGCAACATAGGAGTTCTTCGGCGGAATGAATCCCAGGAGGTAGGGAGTACAGGTATAGGTTCCCAAGGCGCCCATCTCCCTGTGGGGTTCAATGACCTCCATTTGCAGTTCGGCCAATTCTTCAGGTACACCCATTTCTTTCCATTGGTCTATATCCATGCATAGGGTGGATGTAGTTGTAGGCACCTCCACCTTGGGTGATTTTTCTGAGAACTCCAGAAGCGATTCCACACTGCCTCTGTAAATCCCCATCTCAGCCGGATAATGGACGTACACAATATCAAGTAATCTTTCGGCTTCAAAAGCGTCACCGAACTGGGTTATATGATCCATAGCCTCTGCCTTTGCAGGACCGTATTCTCCGTCCAGCATTTTCTGTTCTTCCGGGGTTAGATGCATAGGTTCCACCAATTAAACAGCCAAGTAAAAAAGTGATTTCCTTATACCTGATCAATTCCCTGTCTTACCTTGACAGCCATGCCGCTTTGGAAATCCAACATCTCCTTTCTGTTCATAAGCGACTTACCCCAGGCAAGTAGATTGTCCTCTTCATCAACGAGAATAACCTCATCACCAGGTCTTATATTATCATCACAACCAAGAACGAATTTGCAGAAGACGGTTTTTCCCTTTCTGACAAATGGTGCGGATTCTTTATCCATCACGACCCGGTAATCCTTTCCAATTAAAGCCTTCTTTAAGAGCAATGCGCCCTTTCTTTTAAGAGTTATCCTCCCTGAAGAAGCAGAAACCGAGAAGACATGCTCCTCCTTGAAGAATACATTACGTATCCTGTCAGTGGACTTGCTCTTTCTGAACGCAATATCTTCGGAATTTCTTTTCATTATCTGGTCCCCTATCCCGCTTCCGAACTGCATATCGAGAGTTGATCTGATGGATAATATGTCCCTTTGATGCTTGCTCATTTTATTGGATTCGTCATATAATTTATCAGCCACGTGATCTTTCAGTTCCTCCACCCATATCCTGACCTGTGCGAGAGGTTTTTCGCCTCGGATCTTCAGAACATATTTCACCTGCGGCCATATTTCTGCCACTTTGGGTCTATTTGAAGAGGATCCAGCATGTTTAGGATAGAGGGATTGTGAGAATGGATACATATGCGATAGTTCTATGGGGATCGGTCCCAGAGGTGTATCCACTGCTATGAATGCAGGCAGTATCTCATTAATTTCGTTTATCAGACTTCCATAGGTTACATCGTAGGGTTTGGAAGCATCGGGAAGGAGGATGCAGGTATCGCTCATGGGAATATAACGCTCCCTTAGAAAATTATCTATTCTTTGAACTTCTGGCCTCTTGAGGCTAAAGGGACCAGTGAGCATCATTCTTTTTTTGGATGCTGGTTCGAATAGTTCCAGTTGGTCAAAGTGTGTATACAGCCTTTCAAGAGCTTCATACAGCATCGGATGGCCAGAGCATCGCCGTTCCACCAGCTCCCATAGTGTCCCAGAGATTATAGCTTCCTTTATTCTCCGTAGTTCCCCGAATGACACATAAAGATTGTGGGATGCCAGTTCTCTCTTCATTTCAATAAACGGTAATTCAAGAAGTCTTTCGGCTCTTTGGTATTTCACACAGACCGGACAGGTGCAGGGGAGATGATCCATTTCCTTCAATTTACGGGTCCCATCGGTGAACATCATTCTTGCGTCCTGAGCGTACTTTGCATAGGACGAGGAATCGAACAAATCGCACCCCATAGCAGATGCCAGTGCAAATATCATCGGGTGTCCGGCACCGAATAGATGGACCGGTTTGGATATATTCAATCCCCGCTTCGAAGCCATCACGATATCCACCATCTCGGCATACCGATAATCTTCCATGAGAGGAACAACACCTCCGATGGGGAATACATCGCCATCTATATTCCCCCTAGACAGTTCGGTAGCGCATGTCTCCCTTAACTCAGGATATACGGATCCTTGAACAGTTGTTGCAAGAAAAGTTTCACCCTTTATCTTAGTGGAGATCTTGGCCCTCTCGAGAGTTCTTTCCATATCCTCTTTTGCTTCTGCGAAGGTCCTGTCCGGTGTAGAGAATATGTCAAGAATAGTCGCGATATCAACTCCTATATCCTTCTGGAACTGAACGATCTCCAAGGGTTCTACATCAACATCCCCATGGACATATGACTGGAACGTCCCTGAATCGGTCATTATGGCTCCAGGGAAATCAAGTAATTCGTGGACGCCGGTTTCCAAAGCCTTTTCTTTTATTCTGGGGGTTTTATTGATGATATAGGAATTTGTGATCAATATATCGGCCCCGAATCTTTCCATGATCTGCCTTGGCGGGATCAGATCAATGTTTGGATTGATGACCGGCAGCAGTGTAGGTGTATGGACCTTTCCGTGGGGAGTATTGAATTCGCCGACCCTCCCCATGATGTCCCTGTTTTTTATCTGAAATTGGATCCCTGTCATTTTTATCACTATTCTGTTTCGTCAATTCTGAGATGTTCCGGTATGGGCGGTATGTAAAGAAAAGCATGAATTGCAGCGGAGAACCACAAGCCTGTTATGAGTCCGAAAAGAAAACCTGTAGCCAGCCGGGTAATGTTGGTACTTTCGTAGGAAGAGATCATCTGTATGGACCCGTCTAGGGCCATGGGGAGTGCCAGCAGTATAGATAACAGCACAAGAACAGGAGATAGCTGGAAATCCATGTGTTTATTTATCCTGCTGTCGCCCTTCATTATCAGTTTTCTAATGGGTTTGGGGATCAAACTCAGCAGTATCTGTGATGCGAACATTCTGGTTGATGCAACCAGGGTGACCAGCATTCCAGCGGATAGGCCCGTGAAGATAGAAATGCATCTAGCGCACATGGGCAGCTGATTACCATGGAGATGAAAGGATCTATCCTCAATCTGATGGCAATTGAAATCACCGAAGTAGTATATAATCCTAGGATACGGGGGCAGATCGTCCCAATGATTTGAATGGTCCAGCATATTTGCGTTTGCGTCCAGATGGTCAACGGTTCCAGGTTCGAGGAGGAATGGCACTATGAAAAATGATATAGAGAAAAATCCTATGATTATAAACAGTACCAGGGTTACTCTTTTTCCCGAAGAATCCATACCATCAGTAAGGGCTGTTTTGTGTTATAAAGGATTTGACAATTTTCTGCTTTTTATAGTACAGTAGTTTCAATTCAACAGATTTATTTGCTTGATAGGTTTGGCCGTGGATGATTGAACAATAATTTAATATATTAGTCCCTTAATTTAATAAGGTTTCAATTATTATGTTTGCTGAATCTCCAGCAATTCAAAATAAATATTCGCAGTATTAAAGTTGGGTGTAGATATGAGGAAGAATGATTATAAGATAATTTACAGGTTAATGATCCTTTTGATTGCGGCTTTTTTCTTAACTAGCTCCTTGCTCCCTTCCATCTCTGCAGGTCAGGGGCAGATGGATGACAAACCTGATTTCTTGCTGGATCAAGAAAATGGAGCTTCAGGTGCGGTTATGGATCTAGACGAGAGTTTCCAGTGGGTGAATTATTCAGCCTATGATTCCAGCGGAGACGGTCTTAATGACAGTGTGAAAGCAAGATTCGGAGTTGTTACCCAGGGTCTTAGTGAGGAAGTCCAGGTGAACATGACAGTAACAAATTCCACTGGAGCAGTTGTGAAGACCGATTTTACACAATTCGTAGCCAGAAGAAGAGCAGTGAACATAACCAATCTGCATTTTGATTTTACAGCAGGAAAAACAGATAATTACAATATCTATCTAACATTGATAGACACAAATCACAACACTGTTGAAGATGACCATAACAATACCAATATATCCCTCTTTTTCCAATTCCAGAGATACGATATTCATCTGGATACCTTTGTTTCAGACCTCAACGGCAACGGCAGTGCAAACGATGTGAAGATAATCTGTCTTGATTCTGATTCCCTTCCTGTTGAGAACGCAACCATATTATTGGACGGTTGGGAAGTGGGCCGGACCGATGCCCGGGGCAATCTTACGATATTCAATGTCAGCGGGCATCATCGTGAGATAGATGCTTTCTATTCTATAGCACATGCAAATACCGATATTGATATTGAAGCCAACCTTCCCGGGTTAATGATTGTTGATCCCGATCCGGAGGACAATGACGGTGACGGATACAATGATGATGTGAAGGCATATGTCAGGCTGGCTGACGGATCCCCTGCCGTGGGAGCCACTGTGGATATCGGATGGAACAGAGCCTTTGTAAATGCAAGAGGTTTCGCACAGTTCAATAACTTGACTGATGGGCCTTATGATGTATGGGTAACTTACCTTGGTAATCTATACGCCCGTTCATATTTCTATTCTGAAGGTATTACTATTGTAGAATATGACATGTATTTCTATTCTATTTATACATACCCAATTGATGCGGATGGCGACGGAAAGGAGAACGATCTGGAGATATACTGCGACGTGGATATCAGTGATGGTGTGACAGCAGAGGTGAACATCAACGCAACACTCTATGATAATTATGCTTACAAGATCGGGTTCGCAAACACAAGTTATGTAACAACAGGATATGATGTGGAAAAGGAATTCTTTTATTTGTACGATCTTGAAGACGGAGTATACACTTTGAGATTTGAGCTGTTTGATTCAAATTGGACCCTCAGGGATGCCAGCACTCAGACAGAAATAGCAGTCGGAATGGAACATACCTTGGTCAATGTAGAGAAGATGGTGGATGACATGGACGGTGGAGGTAATATGAACGATATAATGTTCTATGCGCACATTTGGGACAGAAGTGCGGAGAATATCACGGTCCGAACCTATTATTATTCTAACGATACCCTCTATAACGAATCGATCACTGATGAATGGGGAATGGTAGAACTGTTTAACCTTCCGGAGGATAAATATTATTTCCACGCCTATAAACCAAACAGACAATTCTCTGAATATGGAAATTTCACTATCTACACGAGGTTCCCCCGGGCTTTTCAGACCATGGAATTTCTCACTGATGCTGACTGGGACGGTGATTTCGATGATTTCATGATCTACGCATATGACTCGTTTGGGATGGCCGATCAGAATACCTATGTAGAGGTTTGGGATGAATTCGGCTGGAGGGTTGACGATGGTATGACAAATGACCCACAGTATGGTCCAGGATATTTTATTGCTTACGATGTTGATAGATGGGAGGATTCAAACACATTCACCTTTTCAGCTCAGCATATTACTCCCCAATTCACAACAAACGTAACTAACGGAACGTTCTTTACAGACCTGGTTAATAGCGTTTATTATCTGCCGCTTTTCATAGAGACAAGGGTCTATGATGCCAACGGAACTGGACTGGAAGATGATGTTGAAATTACAGTAACGGATATGAACGGAAATCCTGCAGTGGATGCTGAAGTTGAGATTCACAATACATATTACAGCGAAATTAACAATTACTGGGAAATATGGACAAGAACGGATAATAACGGAAAAGCATTTTATTCTGATCTACCCGGGGGAGAATATAAAGTCTATGCCTTTGATTATTTCAATAATTCCCGCGGGAATAATAAATTCAATTCTAGAGGATCCTTGGGAATGTTATTGGATTCATTCACCAATGCAAGAACATTGGTGTTAAATGATGATCTGATTAGGGACGATATTGATTTAACCTTTGAGATTAAATGCAGCGCGTTTGGTTGGGAAAACATTACCATAATCACCAATATATCTTATGAATCCAATGGTACTGTTTTTAAATTGTTAAACGAAACTATGATGAGTGATATTGATATTTATTACCAAAATTATGTTTTTAATATCCCATTTGGAAATTATTCAGTCTCAATAAAACTATATGATGAGAACAACACCCTAAGAGATCAAAAAAACATCAAAAACCTGCGATTGTATGAATCTGAACGGATTTTAAACACAGGTATAACTTTCTATTCATATTGGAATGAAATATTTTTAGCTCCACGATACATTGATGTATATAATCTTGTATCAAACTTTACATTGAAGAATTCTACAGGTATCGTGGATATTTCATCTTTCGAATGGCATTCTAAGGTATATTATGATCTTTATCCTGATACATATCAATGGTTCGTGAATGAAACAAGGTTTGGTTTAAATGATTCTGGGGAGTTTCTAATAGATATGAACTACGGTTTTGATTGTTTTTTATCAGACGAGGATAATGAGGGCTATTATGATGATTTTACCATCTTTGTTTATGATCGCAACGGTTCCGATATCGAGAATGCCATTGTAACCGTATGGGACGCAAACGGCCTACCCTTCACCTCAGGCAGAACTACAGGTGGCAAATTCGCCCTATACAACCTGTCAAAAGGAAATTATACCTACACTCTTACCCACAACCGCAAAACCCTCCTATCAGGTGATTTTTATTCATATACAAACGGTTACATGAATCATCCTCCTGTGGCCAACATTTCCCACCCCAGGAATGACAGCACTTTCATGCGGAATGATAACGTATATTTTGATGCAGGGAATTCCTCTGATTCGGATGTCAATGATACAATTCATTTTACCTGGGTATCGGATAAAGAAGGTGTATTATCCCATGCAGTGAACTTCAATACGACATCACTGAGCCCTGGAGTTCATACCATTACCCTATACTGCGACGACGCTCATGAGCAAAACGTATCCACATCAATCATTATCACGATTCTAACACCGAATATACTGCCGACTGCTAATGCAGGGGAGGATATTGTGGCCTTTATCAATGAGACCGTTGAATTACTAGGTTCTGCTTGGGATGAGGATGGATCCATTGTCAGGTACAAGTGGGATTTCGACGGGGACGGGATCTTTGATTGGAACCAGACATCCAATCAGATGGTTGCATATACATATGCGGAACTAGGGCTTTATCATCCTGTATTCTGGATCATGGACGATAGGGGGGATGTGGATGAAGATACCATCAATATCACAGTCACTTACCGCAACAGCCCTCCGGTCCCTAGAGCGGGGGAGGAATTGGATGTTTTCACCGGTGACAAATGCATCCTGAACGGAACAGGGTCCTATGATCCGAACATGAACTACGGAGACCTTATAGTGACATACGGGTGGAACTGCACAAGTCATTTCAATTTCAGCCTGAACCAGTCTGACAGCCCTGAACCCCATTTCACTCCAACCATGGCAGGCATATACACTTTCAAACTCTCGGTCAAGGACATTAATGGAGCCTGGTCCCTATGGGAGGATACTGTGAATGTGACAGTCACCGATCGTCCCAATGTCCGTCCTGTTGCAAAGGCCGGCCCTGATAGAATGGGCTACCTGGGAGATTCCTTCGTATTGGACGCAAGGGGAAGCAGGGATACTGACGGGGAGATAGTTGAATATCTATGGAGATGTGACTATCCGGAGGATGCGGCCCCTGACACTGGAGAACCTAATTTCACTTTTACACCTTTAGATGACAGTGCCTACAACTTCAGCCTCAGAGTGAGGGATGATGACGATGCGTGGAGTCTCTGGGACTTTGTCAATATCAGTGTGGTGGAAACAAACCTCAAACCAATAGCTGAAGCGGTGCCCGTGAGCCAGGCAGAGGTATTTGAACCTGTTATCCTTAAGTCCACTGGAAGTTATGATCCCAACGACGATATGAATGATAATGGGATTATTGATTATGATGAATCTGACAATCTGTATTACCAGTGGGATATTGACGGTGACAATAAAACAGATATTACTGGCAGAACAACTTCCTACGTCTATACGGAAACAGGGACTTTCAAGGTAACCTTGAAGGTGACTGACCAGGGGACTGACACGGATCCTGAACCTTTATGGGACTCGGATTATTTCCAGATACTGGTGAAAGTCAAGAACAGTGCTCCTGTTGCACATATTGACCAGGAAGACGGAATGATAGCGGAGGAAGGAGAAAAGGTATCCTTGTCAGCTTATGATACTTATGATGAACAGGAGGATTCTGACGGAGATGGAATTCTATCCATCTCTGAACTGGATGATCTGGAAATTTATTGGGATATGGATCTTGCCACAGATATGAACGATGACGGCATACCGGATAATGATATTGACGGAATAGGTGTTACTTTCGACCCCAGGTACTCTGAATACGGGGATTATAGTATTGGTTTGACCGTTACAGACGGAGAAGGTGCTTCATCCACTGATGAGATAGAAATCATAATCAATGCTGTTCCGACAGACCCTGTATTGTTCATTCAGCCTATTCAGGATAACTACTATCAGGACCAGATAATCACCTTTTCAGCAGACAGCGATGATCCGGACGGAAAGGATAGTGATCTTGAATACCAATGGGATATGGATTCAGACGGGATAGTAGACGCCAATGGTGAGGACATCGAGCATTCATATGAGGCCAGTGGGAACTATATGATCACAATAACCGTTGTTGATAAATTGGGATCGTTTTCCACTTCAAAGAATACTATTTCCATTCTTCCGCCTATTCAGATTATGGTGGGCATACCCACAATATTGACTCCGCAATCAGGTATGACATTTTACGGAGAAGAACTAGCGGTAGAGGCGCGCTCCCCTGATTCTATGATCATGTACCTTGAGATTAGTCTGAACCAGCGTTCCTGGATGCGAATGGATCAGGAAGGCGACAGCGATATCTGGAAGCACAAATATAACATATTCCAGTTTGCTGAGGTAGAGAGCATTACCATTTATGTAAGAGGAGCACTCAGAGACCATTCAGGCAGCAGGGTCTATACTGAATCAGATGATGTGAGTTTTAAAATCGGCAGCAGTGAAGATGATGATTCTAACGAATACAAATCTTTTCAGGATATGATAAGCGATAACAAGATGGTATTTATTGCCTTGATAGGATTTATCCTATTCATATTGATACTTATGTTCATTTTAAGATCGGGAAGAAAGGATCGAAGGGATGAATTATTGGTAAAAGGGGAGATAGAGGGAAAAAAGAAGAAAAAAACGAAAAGGAAAGATAAGAAAGGAGCAAGTGAAGTTCAACCATTAGAGATTGAGGCTTTAGATGACTCTGACGGAAGTCAGATTGATGAAGAAGGAAAGGCTGTTGACAAAGGAAGGAATATAGATATTCAATGTCCTGGTTGTGATAACACCTTCACCCAAAGATCAACTGGCAGATGGCCCTTGATAATGAAATGCCCTTCCTGCGGGGCAACCGGAAAGATCACGGTGGACATGCTTCCAAAATAATGTGTCAAGAGATTTATCAAGCATACTGGAATAACAAAATATTTTAATAATAAATATCTTTACGTGGTTTCATAATATTCTTATGTTCCATAGCAGATGCCACCGTGGCTTAGAGGTATAGCGATGCCTTGGTAAGGCATAGGTCGCGGGTTCAATTCCCGCCGGTGGCTCTCTCTTTTTAATCTTTATATCTATTATAATTTTTAGAAGAAACAATATAGGGTATATTCTGTGAAGGCCTTTCTTGAAAAAAAAGTTAATAGCAATCAGTCAAGTTAAGAATAGCAAGAAAAAAGACCGAAGTATATTAAATTTAAAACTAAGAAAAAATATCAATAAAAACCAAACTAAATTAAATATAAAATAGGGATCAAATAAATTGATCCCTTCATTGTTTATTCGGATAAGGACAATAATTGGTCTAGGCTTTCATTATTTTCATCCAGCCGTCTGACTCATAGACTGCTAGACCCTTGTCGTTCAGGAGGTCCTCAAACTGACCCCAGTCTATAACCTCAATCCTTGCATTGTTTCCTTTTGTGAATTGTACACCATTGGTGCCAATAACCTTTCCGGGTTTCAGATTCTTCTTTTCTGCTATTTTTCTAGCATCACTTACTGTGATCTTTTCCATAACCATTATCATACACCCCTCTGATTTTTAATGTGTCTGAGCGAACACAATACTCCATAATAATAACTGGTATATAATATTTACGGAAAAAAATCAATTACCGAAATATACTGGTATGTTTTACACCCCGAATTGTATTATAAATATCTATCGGAAGAGAAAAAAAACATACTATTTTTTTACTGGCAAAAAATGGAACCTCTCCCCCTCTTAATAAAAATTCAAAATTAAAAAAGGCATCCCCTTACATCGGGGGATGCGGTCATAATTCCATTTATTTATTTCATTGTAATACATGACGATTATATTATGCAAAGGCACTGGCCAAACCTGACACGCCGGCCTGAATCACAATAGATACTGCTACCACTACACCAGCCATGACAATACCGATGGCAACATTGCCTTTCTTCAGTTCATCAACTTCTTCCACTTTGGTGGTTATCTTATCCCATACCTTGAAAGCAATGGTAATTGCCAGCACAGCAAATATCAGACCCACTACAACCTGAAGAAGTCCGCCTCCAACGGGCATCATGTAATCCTTTACTCCAGCCCCCTTCTCGATGGTTGTAAGGTTCGTGGTAAGCCCAGCAATACCTGATGCTATGACGTTAGCAATAGCTATTACCACACCCAACATCAACCAGGCAACTGCGGCATTTCCTTTTTTAATTTCAGTCTCAAGGTCAAGTCCGCCAGTCAGTTTACTAAGCAGCCTAACACCTATATATATAGCTCCCACGGCCAAACCCAGGCCTATTATGAGCTGTACTATTCCGATCGCAATCTTAACAATTGTTTCTACCATTTCACTCATATCATTTCCTCCTTTATAATACATGGTTCATTCACTCAAACCTTTCCGGCCATAATTTCAAGAAATATGCCCATATTACAGGTTCTCATTGAGCTAAAAAACCATCATGATTTAATTCTATATAACACTGTTTATTAAAATAGCATAAGGTATTTCAAAACCCTTGAGGATGACAAGGTCAAATAGAAATGATTTGTTCATTCCGGATAATATCTGTCAATATATTCCTGTTCGATCCTCTTTAGTTCGTCCTTGGGTATTATCTGGCATAATTCCCAACCCAGGGAAAGTGTGTCCTCAATGGTCCTGTTCTCATTGGTACCCTGAGTAATAAAACGGTGCTCGAAAGCATCTGCGAAGCGCAGGTATTTCTTGTCACGGTCGGAAAGCGCCTCTTCTCCCACAACCGACTCCAATTCCCTCTGGTTAATACCCTCTGCATAAGCTGCATAAAGCTGATTGGAGACGTCATCATGGTCCTCACGGGTTCGGCCTTCTCCAATACCCTGTTTCATTAACCGGGATAGACAGGGTAGAACGTCAACAGGCGGAATGATTGATTTCCGATTCAATTCTCTTGACAGCACTATCTGTCCTTCGGTTATGTATCCTGTCAGATCGGGTATTGGATGTGTTATATCGTCATCAGGCATGGTAAGGATGGGTATCATTGTAATAGTACCTTCCTTTCCTTCGATCCTTCCGGCTCTCTCATAGAGATTTGCCAGATCGGTATACATGTAACCGGGATACCCCCTCCTGCCCGGAACCTCTTCGCGAGCGGCAGCTATCTCCCGGAGAGCCTCGCAGTAATTGGTGATATCAGTCAGTATTACAAGTATGTGCATGTCCTTCTCGAAGGCGAGATATTCAGCTGTTGTCAATGCCATACGCGGAACGATTATCCTCTCAATCGCTGGATCATCTGCCAAGTTCAGGAAAACAACACTTCTTTCAATGGCTCCGGTTCTCTCGAAATCCTTCACAAAGAAGTTAGCCTCTTCCGCGGTGATCCCCATGGCGCAGAAAATGACTCCGAACTCCTCTTCCTGGGATCGGACCTCTGCCTGACGGGCAATTTGGGCTGCAAGATCGTTATGCGGGAGACCCGAAGCCGAGAATATTGGCAGTTTTTGACCCCTCACAAGGGTATTTAAACCATCAATCGTGGATATGCCTGCCTGTATGAAATCCTTTGGATATTCCCGGGCTGATGGATTAATTGGTGCCCCGTTGATGTCAAGCCTGACATCAGGAATTATTTTCGGACTTCCGTCAATTGGTTGCCCAGTACCATTGAATACTCTTCCCAGCATTTCCATTGAACAGGGTATCTTCATGGTTTCCCCCAGAAAGCGGACCGATGTATCCTTGGTGTCCAGCCCCTTTGTTCCCTGGAATACCTGGACCACAGCTTTATCCGTATGTGCTTCAAGTACCTGGCCTAAGCGGATATTTCCTGCGGAGTCCTTTATCCTTACGATCTCACCATATGCCACGTTTTCGATACGGTCCACCACCATCAAGGGACCTGATATCTCGCTTACAGTAGAATATTCCTTATCCTTGGACATGAGAAAAGATCGATCTTTCTTCTCTGAAAGATTCTTCTCCGGTTCTTTTTTTGTTTTTTCCGCTTCCAGCGCGTCATCATCCCAGATGTCCGAGTTTTCGGGATCCTTGACCTCCTCCTCCTTCTTTTCGTCATAGTCCACCATTTCGAAATCGCTCATAGTTCTCCCTCCAGTTCAATAAATTCTTTCTTTATATATGACTCTAGTTTTGAAAAGATTTCCTTGAACACCTTATTATCCGCAACTGCCATCCTGGACAATCTTTCCTTAATGGTAACCAGCCCCTTCAGTTTCTCGACCCGCACTCCCCTGTCGAATGCATCCCTTAAAAGGTCATAATAATCCAGCATGATCTTCAGCATGAGGAACTGTTTGCCTGGTGGACAGTATGTATCGACCTTGTGATATGCGTTCTGTTGGAGAAAATCTTCTCTGACCACCCGAGATGCCTCAAGGGCCAGTTGGTCCTTTGCAGGCAATGCATCAGGCCCAACCAGCTGGACTACTTCCTGCAGTTCTTCTTCTCTCTGGAGAAGCTTCATTGCCCGCTTTCTGTAATCGTCCCATTTAGGGTCAACGTTAATCTTCCACCATTCACTGGCACTCTCCATGTACAGTGAATAGCTCTTCAGCCAGTTGATGGATGGAAAATGTCTTCTGTCGGCCAGATCGGCGTCCAAGGCCCAGAAGACCTTCACTATCCTCAAAGTATTCTGTGTGACGGGTTCGGAAAAATCACCCCCTGGAGGTGATACCGCTCCGATAACTGAAATGGATCCCATACTATCATTCTCTCCGAGTATCTTCACATAGCCGGCTCTTTCGTAGAAATCCGCCAATCGTGATGATAGATATGCAGGATAACCTTCCTCACCCGGCATTTCCTCCAGTCTACCTGAGATCTCTCTGAGTGCCTCGGCCCAGCGTGAAGTTGAATCTGCCATGAGTGCAACATCGTATCCCATATCTCTGTAGTATTCAGCTAGGGTGATACCGGTATAAACGCTTGCTTCCCTGGCAGCCACAGGCATATTGGATGTATTAGCCAACAGGATTGTCCTGTTCATTAGGGGTTGGTCTGTCCTTGGATCCTTCAATTCCGGAAATTCTTGAAGGACCTCAGTCATCTCGTTCCCTCTTTCACCGCACCCCACATATACTATTATATCAGCATCGCACCATTTGGCCAGCTGATGCTGTGTAACGGTTTTTCCTGTTCCAAAACCTCCTGGTATTGCAGCGGTCCCTCCCTTGGTCAAGGGAAAAAATGTATCCAATATCCTTTGACCGCTCATAAGTGGTTCTTCAGGGTCGAGTTTCTTGATATAGGGGCGCGCCTGCCTGACTGGCCAGTACTGAACCAAGGTTATTTCCTCTTCGCCTTTTTCAGTCTCAATCCGGGCAACTACATCTTTAAGGGTGTATTCACCTTCTTCGGCAATATATGAAATCTTACCTTCCAGCCCTGGGGGTACCATGACCTTATGATCAACAACAGGTGTCTCTTCGACAATTCCCAAAATACACCCTGCTGAAATATCATCACCGCGTTTCAATACGGGTTCAAAATACCATTCTTTTTCGAAATCAAGAGGGTTGACCTCTATACCTCTGGTGATAAAAGACCCTGCTTTGGCCTGGATCTTGTAGAGAGGCCTTTGTATTCCGTCGTAGATCATCCCTATGAGACCCGGCCCCAGGACAACCGAGAGAGGTCTTTCTGTCTGTTCAACGACTTCACCGGGAATGATCCCTGCAGTCTCCTCATAGACCTGAATTGTTGCTTTGTCACCTTCAAGTCCTATGATCTCACCGATCAATCTCTCCCCGCCTACCTTTACAACATCATACATCTTTGCGCCCTTCATACCCTTAGCGATCACAACTGGTCCCGCTATGGAGTCAATGGTACCTTTTTTCATCACAGAAGTTCACCCCTTCCAATAATCTATCATTATGACAGGTTCTCTGGGTTAGTATATTCATATATCTTAAAATTATTCCCGTCGAATTCCCGTTTTCAAAGAAATTTCATTTATTGAGCCAATGAACATATTTCCTTTGAGAAGTATATGAAATTGGATAATCTTTACTTTCGTTCACCCGGCCTAACATCATTATAAATATGAATACCAATAGCAAGTGTAATTCAATAATTAATATTCGAAATGTTCGGATTGATCATCAAACGAATTATCCAATTCATTGGTGATTATTTCTTAAATTCATAGGGAATTGAGAATTTGGTGCAAGAACATGGAGCTTGAAGAAATTGACCTGACAGACAGGCAGAAAGGAATAATCAAAGAGATGGGAATTGAAGAATTGTATCCACCCCAGAAGAAAGCTCTTCCTCATATTTTCAGGGATGAAAATGTGCTTCTGTCTGTGCCAACAGCTTCGGGAAAATCACTCATGGGCTATATTGCAGCCCTAAAGGCTGTGAATCGGGGTAAAAAAGCTCTATACATTGTTCCACTAAGGGCTTTGGCTTGGGAAAAGGTTGAGGAGCTGTCATTATTTGAATCAATAGGGATCAGAATAGGTGCCGAAGTAGGGGATTATGATACACCTTCAAGAGAATTAACACATTGTGATATCATCGTGGCCACTGCAGAGAAAGCAGATTCCCTTCTCAGGCACAGACTGAAAATAATTCAGGATATTGGGGTTGTAGTAGCAGACGAAGTACATATGATAACCGAGAAAAAGAGGGGTCCGGTTCTGGAGATGGTTCTGTCAGAGATCCTATATTTGAACCCCAATTGCCAGATCATCGCCCTATCCGCTACAATCCCAAATGCTCATGATATCTCCAATTGGCTCCAAGCGGTTAACATTTCCACCTTTTGGAGGCCGGTTCCCCTTACAAACCATATCTATTTCGATAGGGGCATATATGATATATCAGAGGACGGGACATTTTTGGAAATCCCCCGGCCAGTATTAGAAACCGGCAGGGATCTTATACCTTTGGTAAAACAGGAAATATCCGAAGGTCATCAATGCTTGGTATTCACCAACACAAGAAGGAATGCCATGGCCGAAGCCAGGAAATTCGCACCGATAGTTGAAAAAGGTTTCATTAAGGGATCTGATAATAATTGGAAAAAGAGACCTTTGATTCTGAAGGAAGAATTTTTGGATGAAAATGCCGAGAAAAGCGAGATGGTAGAAGAAATGGCAGGCCTTATTGCCAAAGGTACTGCATGCCATCATGCTGGATTGACATATGGAATGAGAAAGGTAATCGAGAAGGGATTCAAGGATGGAACAATAAGGTTCCTTTCTGCTACTCCTACACTTGCTACGGGGGTTAATTTGCCCGCAAGGATAGTAATCGTGAAGCATCTTCACAGATATGACGAAAGATCGGGGATGTCCCCCCTATCCTGCCTGGAGGTCAGACAGATGTGTGGAAGAGCAGGGCGGCCAGGTTATGATAATAGAGGGGAAGCCTTTATAAGAGCATCAAATAGAAATTCAATTGACGATATTGTTCAAAGGTATTTTCAATCGGATGGAGAGACCATTAGATCAAAATTGGGATTCGAGGGAACTCTGAGGACCCACTTGCTTTCATCCGTTGCCTCTGGATTGATCAGGGATCTGAAGGGTCTTAAAGAATTTATTGAAAAAACACTTTATTTCCATCAAAAGGATAAAACAACGGTCCTTTCCCAGCTGAATGATTCTTTGATTTTTCTTTCGGAATGGAGATTTCTGGAATGTGAAGATGAAAACGGAAGGCCAGTATTAGAAATTCAGGATTTTCTCAATCACAGAAGCAGCAGACAGTATGAAGTATCGTCTTCCCCTTGGTTTACTGATGAAAATGTATTGAATGTCAATGGCCGGTTATTTGACATTGATGATGATGGTAGGGGATTTATCAATGCATATGAAGGATTCAGAACAATATTGGATGATACCTGGTGGGAGAAAAACATATTCTTGAAGACCACTGCTTTTGGATGCCGTACAAGCCAGCTGTATATAGATCCGCTATCGGCTCTGAATCTTATGACTGCACTCAACGCATTGAAAGAATATCATAACCGAAGGGATCATTCCAATAATTCTCTTGATTCTAATATAATCGGGATATTTCATTCCATATCGTCATGTTCTGAAATGTCCAATCTGTATCTGAGAAGATCTGAGAAGATGGTTTACAAAAACATCTATTTCGATTCCCCATCCAAATTTATTATTCCTCCACCCTCAGATCCATCTGATTTCAATACCTATTTGAGCGAGATCAAAACCGCCAGTTTATTAAATGATTGGATATCTGAGAATAAGGAAAATGATATTCTAAAAAAATACAACATAGGCCCTGGTGATATCCGTACTCGTATGGAAACAGCTGATTGGCTTCTCTATTCCATGAAGGAGCTGGCAAAACTTACTGGTTATAACTGTGAAGATGAATTCAAGAGTCTCCTTCTCAGGATAAAATATGGTATATCAAAGAACCTAACACCCCTTGTGAGAATTCCAAATATAGGAAGGGTCCGGGCAAGGGCACTTTTCAATTACGGATTCACAGATATTGAAAAGATAAGGAATGCCGATTCAAAGGTACTCTCCAATATCAAGGGCATTGGTGAAAATTTAGCAGAAAGTATCAAGACATATACCCGGGACAATCATTAACAGATTATCATTGGTCTTTATCGATTATCATGGGAATAATTGGCAGTCGAAAACATTGTTTCAAAGTACAGCAATTATTCACATTCAAAGAAAAAATGAAAAAAATGGGGGATGAAAATCCCCCTATATCCGTTTAGATACCTTGGGATATGATCTTACACAACCACATGCCAGTCGTTCTCATAGGTCAGTGAGGTGTCGTCAATGTTCTTAGCGA
>CAYSHM010000016.1:0-67325 GCA_964430885.1 uncultured archaeon
CATCAAAATAAATCTCAATACCATAACTTGATGCATTTATCATGTTTCCTATGATGTTGAACTGATCGAAAGCCACATAGGCATTGTCGTAGATGTCATATACATATTCATAATAAAGATAAACGCCCTCGGCACAATTGTAAATATTGTTATTGGTAATTGTCACATTTCCAATTGTACTTCTAGCATTATTGTAGAAGTAGTAACCAAAATATGCATAAGCAACATATATACCATCAGCTCGAACATCAAATTCATTATTATCAATGGTCAAGTTGCCTACCTTGATCTGGGCATCATCGTAATAATATTCCCAATAGGTGTAATCATCAATGCCGACACCCATACTACCGGATTCTTCGGAAACCACGGTGTTGTTGAAGATATGTAGATCTCCAAAAATTCCAGATGATGTACCATACCAGTACTCGGCATCATAGTAATCAATATCCAGTCCTTCGTGGTTCTGACCATACACCTCATTGTCATTGACTATCATATCGCCAACAGTTACTTGAACATCCGTAAGATAGCTGAAATAGCCGTAAAAGTCAAAACCATAGTTCCCCTTGTGGACTATATTCTCGGATATGGTAATATCACCCATAGTAATGCTCCCACCGTCAAGATTATCAACACCCAGATCCGAAAAGGCCAGACCCTGACCGCTTGTACCGTTCTGGAAAACCGTATTGCCTGTCAAAGTGATATCCCCGAAAACAATGTCATAGGGACCTCCATCATTATAATCCAGATCTATGTTGAAATAGAAACCCGCTCGGTTATTGGTAATGGTGATAAAGTTATTGTCCAAGAGCATATCTCCGAAAGTAACATCACCTACCCAGGAGCTTTCATCGATATAATAATAAACACCGTAATCTACCACTGACATAGTACAGTCCTTCACGGTCCATTTAAGTACCCACCTGAACTCAACACCACGGTTGCAGTCAGATATATCACAGTTCTCCACCTCTGCATTAGAGGCGTTCTCGATATAAATTGCCTTATTCGTGGAAAAAAGTATACAGTCTTTAATGATGAAATGGTCCGTCGTGTTCACAATATAGATACAGCTGTTGTTGCCGGTTCCGTTTATGTCCCATCCCTCGATAAAATAAGGGTCCTGGGCGGTCCCTGAACCTGATGTCACACCATTGGATGCGTTCAGGGCGTCATTACCCTCTATATGAATGATCTCTCGGGGAGTACCCCGGGTTCTGCTCTCTGCCTTGACGGCTCTCAATTCCTTAATGGAAATCTTCTTATCCGTATCGAATCTATCTACCATCGCTAAAGACATGAAACTGCTGAAGACCAGCAGCATTACCAAAGCGATGGACAAAATCATCTTCCTATTCTTGATAAACACTCCTTCTTTTTAAATATCCAAACAAAAATTTGTTCCAATACAATAGAAAACTCATCATATTTAAATTGATAGAAAACCTTGAAAAAAAATACCAACAATATCATCGTATGGTTTTTGTACCAGGGATAAATATAAATTAAACTTTGAGATCAAATAAAACTTAAACTTCCCATTATAGTTGTGAATTGATTTTCAAATATCATTATCTTCGTCATCAAAAATATCTAAGAAATCATCCAAATCATCGAATTCATCTTTTAGGCCATCATTGGAGGTTTCATCATCAATCTCGGCTTCAATATCCTGATCTTGCGATTTATTTTCAGGGCCCATTGAATCAAATATGTCATCTTGGATCTGTAGATCAATTTCCATACCCGTCTCGTCTTCCGTGGCATCTCCCTCAATCCCTGCATCCTTTTGCTCCTCAAGATAATCATCATCCGATCTTTCTTCCCCATCCCCCTGTTCCGCACAATCCTTCTCTTCCACCGCTGATTCTGCCAATTCCACCTCATGGTCCACTTCATCCAAATCCTCTGCTACATATTCCTCATCCTCAGATTCATCTTCCAGAGTTTCAGTAACATCCTTTTCTTCCTCGCCCCCTTCTTCCACTTCAAGCTGTCCTCCTTCTACACCCCTCTTCCTGACCATGAAGATCACAACTGCGGCAATGATAATGATGATTACTACAATAATAACCAAAAGCCAAATCAGGCCGGACCCTCCGCTTTCTTTCTTTTCTTCATCGATCACCATATTGGATGGCTGTTCACCCAAATCCCCATTACTGTCAAGGGATGTTGTATAGAGCATATCAGTAAAACCGCTCTTGGTTATTTTTACCGTCACTTCACCTACAGAGGCAGGAGGTACGGTTATCACTGCGATTCCCTGATCATCCGTTTTCCCCCTGAAAATCCGACCGTCAATTATCAGCATTACAGCTGCATCTCTCACGGGGCCGCTTTGCTCATCCAAAACAGGACCTATGGACACATTGATATCTTCTTCAACAGTTATTATTTCCTGAAGTTCTATAGCTAAATACCTATCCTCGGTGAGGTTCACTACCACAGTTCTGTTCTCATAACCAACCATTGATACATCCAAAGTATATACTCCCACTACGAGGGCCTTCATATGCAATGTTCCATTGTCCAGAACTACGGGTTCATCGTTCACCTTGATCGCCGCATCTCTGGGAGCAACGGTCACGGTGAGATTGTATTTCTTAATAATTACCACTTCTTCTTCTTTAACAGTAATTTCAACATGATCAAAAGCATAATTTCCAGCATTATCGGTTACTTTGAGAGTGACATTGTAATTGCCCGAATACTGGAAAAGAAAGTCCGGCTCAGGGCCATAGAGAAAAATAGTACCATTCCCATATTGGAAGCTCCATGTATAGTTGAGCCCACCCACATTATCAGTTGAACTCGTTCCATCGAAGAATACTGTATCCCCCATTTCAACGGTCTGGTCTTCCCCGGCTTGAGCAATAGGGGACGTTACATCCCTTACAAATATGAAAGCTGTATCAGTGTCGTAATGACCCCCTGCATCAGTTACTTTCAACCAGACCATATATTCTCCAGGCTCTACAAAGGTATATTCAACAACTTCTCCCATGTATTCAACGTCTTCTACGGTCCAGGTGAAGTTCACAAGTTCACCATTGTCCCATGACTGGGACGCATTGAGCTCCACGACCGTATCCTCGTCAACTGTCCGATTGCCCCCAATATCAGCAGAAGGTTTTGTCAGATCCCTAACTGTTACCAAAATGATGCCCTCGGCGGTGTTGCCGGCCTTATCGGTAATATTGAGGACCGCCTCATATACTCCTGGGTCCGTAAAGGTATGGTTCGCTATATCTGAATAATAGTTCACACCCTCCACAGTCCAGGTATGGTTGACTATCCAGGACCCATAGTCCCAGCTCTTGCTACCGTTCAGCTTTAAGGTCGTATCCTCGTCTATTGTAACATCGTCACCTATTATCACAAAGGGAGCCCAGGTATCTATGGTGACCGTTCTCATCACGGTGAAGTTCATGTTGGTGAATTTATCGAAAGCATCGGCATTGAATCGGTAGGTGCCGTCCTGAAGATTGGTAAAGTTGTACTTGTAGTTCTCCTCAAATCCAGACACTTCGCGGATCTTCTCTGTTTCGTCGTAAAGATTTATCTGAATTTCAAAATAATAAGGGTCGGAAACTGAGACATTCACTAATATGTAATTCCGGTTGAAGAATGAATTGTTCTCAAATGTATCTTGTTCAAAGAAAACAGCAGGCGGTTCCTCATCCTTTACCAGAGGCAGCCTATCCCCTCCTGAAGGTATGCCTCCATTGGAGTTGTAGGGAATGTTTCGGTCGCCGAATCCGTCGTAATTAGTGTCCTGGCCCGTATAATCATGCCAAAAATTTCCTCCCAAGAAAGGACCCATGGCTATATTGCGGCCCATGGACATACCCACATGCCAATCATTGTTCACCCCTCCGTTCTCCACATTACCCGTATTTTCAAAATAATTGTTATAGACAAGGATGTTATCGGATCCGCTAAGATCTATTCCCACTTGGTTTTCCGTTATCATGTTCGAATCCACAGTAATGTTCCCTGAATCATAGATCCAAATCCCTTTACTGCATTCCATGATGATATTATCCGAAATGGATGTTTCACTGTTGTTCAAGGTTGAATTCGCCGATTCATCATATTGCTGATAAAGATAAATTCCTGCGTCCGAACAGTTTTCAATTGAATTCCCGGATATCAATAGATCGCCAGTTGTCATGGTAGAAAAATCCTGCGTCTCGCCGTAGTAGGAAAAATTGATGCCGTGTCCGCTGATGTTAGCGATGGAATTGTCCAGAATATTTATTTCTCCAAAAGTAATATTCCCTGAATCCATAGAGTGCATTGAAGAAATGAAATTGAGGGCATCCGAACCTGTGTTATTGATTTCATTATCAACAATATTCAAGTTCCCGAAAGTAACATTACTTGAATTCTCGGTTAGAGGGTCAAGTGTCAAATCTATGCCATTCCCACCACAGTTATAGATGGCATTTCCGGTTAGTAATATATTACCAAATACAATCTCATAAGGCCCGCTTTGGTCGAAATCCAAATTGAAATACAATCCCGAACCATTGGCAGATATTGTTATATTATTGCTCTCCAGGGTCATATTTTGAAAGGTCAGATTACCAGTTATTGGGTCCACTTCAAAATCAAAATAGACTCCATAATGATCAGCGGTAATTTCACAGGCCCTAACTGACCAGCCAAACACTTCTCTCAACTCAACACCACAGGCGCAGTCTGAAATTGAACAGCCCTCTACAGCTGGATTGGTAGCATTCTCAACATATATCGCAGAATCCGCGTCAATGAGAATACAGTCCTTAATGACAAAATGGGCGGTGCTATTTTTAATTGAAATACAACTACTGCTGCCGGTTCCGTCAATATCCCATCCCTGGATAATAAAGGGATCCTGTACACTCCCGGATCCAGATACCACTCCGTTGGAAGCATTGAAAGCTCCGTCACCTACTATCTCTATGGTCTCGCGGATAGTTCCACGGGTTGTCGAGAAAGCGTTAATCTTACCTTGAGTCATCGCGCTAATATTCTCATTGGCCCTGAGTCTCCTTATCTTACCCATTGACATGAAACTGCTCAGGACCAGTAGCAGTACCAATGCAGAGGTTAACAGCATTCTTCCCTTCATGATATTTACTCCTGTTATTATAATTTAAATAAGGATGAATCACTTATTCCCACAAAGCCCATTATATTTAAAGTAATAGAATTTCTTGAATTGTCATGTGGATTTCTTTTTAATTTTGGTCAACGCTCAAGAGGGATATAAAGGCTTACTTCTTAATAATAACCCGCTCTTTCACTTTCACCCCCCTCTTGAAACACCTTTTATAACGCAGTTATTCTGTGCCCTGAATAACTGTGGTTCTAGCCTATAAATAAGAAATCAGCAGTTGACCCGGTACACCTAATTCAGCAATTCAACTTGTTATATATACGGCGTGAAAACGATGAAGGGATCAAAAAGTAAGTTCAATCTGAAAGCGGATTTCTCACCTGCGGGGGATCAGCCTAGAGCCATCAAGGAACTGGAGGACGGCGTAGGCCGAAAATTCGATATGCAGACGCTCCAGGGCGTCACGGGAAGCGGAAAGACCTTCATGGCAGCCAACTTAATTCAGAAACTGCAGAAGCCAACCCTTGTGATTTCCCACAACAAGACCCTGGCCGCACAGCTCTGCGCCGAGTACAAGAGATTCTTCCCCGATAACTCTGTCGAATATTTCGTGAGCTATTATGATTACTACCAGCCGGAAGCCTACCTCCCAGGCCGGGACATGTACATAGAGAAGGACGCAGATATAAACGAGGAGATCGAACGCCTCAGGCATGCTGCAACCCGCTCTCTAATGGACAGGAAGGACGTTATAGTGGTGGCCAGCGTATCATGCATATACGGCCTGGGCAGTCCCGAGGAATACGCCAATAGAGGCCTATACCTGGAAGTTGGGCAGGAGATGAAAAGAACAGACCTCATGGGTCGTCTGATCGAGATACAGTATGAACGGAACGACTTCGATTTCGCCAGGGGCAAGTTCAGAGTAAGGGGAAACAAGATAGATATTAACCCTGCATTCGGCGGGCTGGCATTCAGAATATTCATGGAAGGGGATATGGTCACAGATCTCAAGGAGATCGACCCCCTGACCGGCAGGACAAAGGAGGAGCGCAGCCGTATGATAATCTACCCTGCAACGCATTTTGTCATGCCCCTTGAGCAGATGGAGAGGGCTGCCGACTCCATAAGCCTTGAGCTAGAGGAACGGCTTGAGGAGCTCAGAAGTGAGGGAAAAGAACTGGAAGCCGCCCGGCTCAGGCAGAGAACTCGTCATGATCTGGAAATGATAAGGGAGGTCAACTACTGCAAGGGTATCGAGAACTACTCCAGACATTTTGACGGGAGAGAACCTGGGGAGCCTCCTTTCACTCTATTGGACTATTTCCCGGATGATTTTCTAATGATAATTGACGAATCCCATGTGACACTTCCCCAGATAAGAGCCATGTACGGCGGGGACCGGTCCAGAAAGGAGAATCTGGTGGACTATGGTTTCAGACTCCCGTCCGCCAAGGACAACAGACCCCTCCAGTTCCACGAGTTCCGGGAGCACATGAACAATGTGATATTCACAACTGCCACACCTGGATCTTTTGAGAACGAGAATTCTAGGAATACTGTGGAGGTCATCATCAGACCTACAGGTCTTGTGGACCCTGATATCGACATCAGGCCTACCGGAACCCAGGTGGACGATCTGATGAACGAGATCCAAAAGCATACCCAGCGGAGGGAACGTGTGCTGGTCACCACCCTCACCAAGAGGATGGCCGAGGACCTTTCTGAATATCTGGCCGAGCACGGCATCAAGGCTGACTATATGCACTCCGACACCAGTACCATGGACCGTATCGAGATCCTGCGGAAGCTCCGGCTTGGTGAGATCAATGTTCTAGTTGGCATTAACCTTTTGAGAGAAGGACTGGACCTTCCGGAGGTCACACTGGTCGCAATACTGGACGCTGACAAGGAAGGTTTCCTGCGGAACGAGACCACGCTTATTCAGACCATGGGGAGAGCAGCCCGAAATGTGAAGGGCAAGGTTATTCTCTATGCCGACAGCATCACCGGTTCAATAATGGAAGCGGTGAAGAAAACAAGAGAGCGGAGAAAGATACAGGTGGAATACAACCGATCCCATGGGATTTACCCAGCCACCATAACCAAGGAGGTCACGGACATAACCGATGGTATGGACAGGAACGAGTCCAAAGGTAAAGGCAGGAAGAAAGGAAAGAAGGGTGGCATCAGGGAACGGCTCGATCTGGATGACATACCTCTGCTGTTAATTGAATTGGAGGAGGAGATGAAAAGGGCTGCCGAGAACCTTGAATTCGAGAAAGCGGCCATGCTCAGGGACAGAATATTTCAGCTGAAAAGGGATTCGGACCTAATACAATAACTGATCACTGAAATCAATGACGAATCAATAACGGAGATGAAATAATTGGACCATCGAAAAATTATCATCAAAGGAGCCAAGGTTCACAACCTCAAGAATATCGACATAAGCATACCCAGGGATAAGTTCGTTGTGATCACAGGGGTGAGCGGCAGCGGTAAATCTAGCCTGGCATTCGACACGATGTTCGCAGAAGGACAGCGACGATACGTTGAATCCCTTTCAGCCTACGCTAGACAGTTCCTCATGCAGATGGACAAACCCGATGTGGAAAGCATTGAGGGACTCTCCCCTGCAATAGCCATTGAACAGAAAAAACCAGCCCACAATCCCCGCTCCATTGTTGCCACCATCACAGAAATATACGATTATCTGAGAGTAATGTTCGCCAGGGCCGGGGAGGTGTTCTGCTACAGCTGTGGAAACAGAATACAGGCTCAATCCGTTGACCAGATAGTGAACAGGATATCAGTGGAGTTGGATGAACAGGATATCGACATCTACGGACCTGTGGTAATAGGCCGAAAGGGCGAGTATATTAAGCTCATGGACGACCTGCTGAAACAGGGCTTCGACGAGGGAAGGGTAGATGGAAAGGAGGTATCATTCGCCGATGACAATATTACTCTGGAGAGATATAAACAGCACACTATAGAGGCATTGGTGGATAGGATGAAGGTCACAAAGAGCGATAGGTCTAGATTGACCCAGAGCCTGGAAATGGCCCTTGAGCTTGGCCAGGGGACGGTTAACATAGTCAATGGGAAGGGCGATAGGATGTTCAGCGAGAAGGCCGTGTGCATGGAGTGCGACATCAACTATCCCGAGCTCTCGCCCAGGATGTTCTCCTTCAACAGCCCTTACGGCGCATGCTCTAGATGCAACGGACTTGGGCATACCATGGACATTAACCCCGATCTGGTGGTTCCCGACAGGAGCATATCAATAGAGAACGGAGCTATCCTTCCCATACCCAACAGCACCAGTTCATTCACCTTCAGGGCTCTAAGGAATGTAGCGGACCATTACGGCATGAGATTGGATATACCCTTTGACAAGCTCAGCGATGAAGAGCAGAATCTTATTTTGTATGGTACCGGAAGGGAAACCGTCAAATTCACCTTTTCTGGTAAAAAAGAGGGCCGCAAGTACCACTGGGAGTTCAACAGGCCCTACGAGGGAGTAATTCCTACTCTGGAAAGAAGGATGAAGGAGACCAGTTCCAGGCAGATACGTGAGAAGATCAACGAATACATGGGTGAACATAACTGCCCTGAGTGCAGCGGTAAACGTATAAGGAAAGAGAGCAGGTCAGTGCTCATCGATAAGATGAATATCGCAGACATAACGGAAATGACCGTCGAAGAGGCTTCCACCTTTTTCCATAATCTCAATTTCACCAACAGCCGGAAGATCATTGTGGAACCCATCCTGAAGGAGATAAAAAGCAGGCTGAAGTTCCTGGCCGATGTTGGCCTTGACTATCTGAACCTTAACAGGTCGGCCGATACACTGTCCAGCGGCGAAGCTCAGAGGATACAGCTGGCCACCCAGATAGGATCCAAACTCTGCGGTGTCCTATATATTCTGGACGAACCCAGCATTGGTCTGCACCAGAGGGATATTCACCGACTACTGAACATACTCAAGGAGATGCGAGATCTAGGCAATACCCTGATAGTAGTTGAGCACGACGAGGATACCATAAGGGCGGCGGATCATATAATCGACATGGGACCAGGAGCAGGGGAGCACGGCGGAGAAGTAGTTACTGCCGGAACCCTTGAAGAGATACTGAAGGACAAGAAGTCAGTTACAGGAGCATTTTTAACCGGGAGACGGAAGATCGAGGTTCCTGGCGAAAGACGGGAAGGGAACGGGAAAATGCTGAGCGTGAAAGGGGCAAGGGAGCACAACCTCAAGGGTATAGACGTGGATTTCCCCCTGGAGAAGTTCATATGCGTAACGGGGGTATCGGGATCTGGAAAAAGTACGCTTGTCAACGATATAACCTACAGATACCTTGCACGGCAGTTCTACAGGGCAAGAGCGGTTCCAGGCCGGCATGACTCTATTGAGGGAATGGATAACATTGACAAGGTTATAATAATAGACCAGTCGCCCATAGGAAGGACTCCCCGCTCAAACCCCGCCACCTACACCAAGCTCTTCGACCCTATAAGGGACCTGTTCGCCAAGGTGCCCGAATCCCTGAAACGGGGCTACAAGAAGGGCAGATACAGCTTCAACGTCAAGGGAGGACGCTGCGAAGCCTGCAGAGGTGCTGGAAGCAAGCTCATAGAGATGCATTTTCTACCTGACGTTTACGTGAAATGCGACGTGTGCAAGGGCAAGAGATACAACAGGGACACCCTGGAAATACGCTACAAGGGAAGGAACATATCCGAGGTGCTTCAGATGACGGTTGAGGAAGGCTTTGAGTTCTTTGAGAACCTTCCCAAGATCAAACGCAAGCTCAAGACTCTCGTGGATGTGGGTCTGGGGTATATACGGCTGGGCCAGCCTGCCACAACGCTGTCCGGCGGCGAGGCTCAGAGGGTGAAACTGTCCAGGGAGCTCAGCAAGCGAAGCACCGGCAGCACTTTCTACGTACTGGACGAACCCACTACCGGGCTTCATTTTGCCGATATACAGAAATTGATCATTGTGCTCAATAGGCTTGTGGATTCGGGCAATACAGTACTTGTGATAGAGCACAACATGGACGTCATCAAGAGTGCTGACCATATAATCGATCTGGGGCCTGAGGGGGGCGACAGGGGTGGTACGGTAATAGCCACAGGAACTCCGGAAGTTATAGCTGCCACCAAGGGCTCTCATACCGGGATACATCTGAAAGAAGTGCTGAACTAAGACCAATAATGAGGCATTTGCAAATGAATATCACCAAGAAGAGATTGAAGGACATACCCCAGAAAACAGGAGTATACCTTTTCAGGGATTCCCAGCGGAAGGTGCTTTATGTCGGGAAGGCGGTGGACCTCCAGAGCAGGGTAAACCAGCATCTCTTCGCAAAGGACGATTACTACAAGGAGCTGATGATAAGAGAGCGGTCCAGTGATATAGAGTACATTCTTACGTCCGGGGAAGCTGAGGCGCTCATCCTGGAGAACAACCTTATAAAACAGTACAAACCACCCTACAATGTCAGGCTGAAGGACGACAAATCCTACCCTTATATCAGGATAACTGTAAAGGATAAATTTTCCAGGGTTGAGCTGACCAGGAAGGTAAACAAGAAGGATGGGGCGGATTATTACGGGCCTTATTACGATTCGGGGTCCGCCAAGAGAAGCGTTAAACTTGTGAAAAGGCTCTTCAGGATCAGAAGATGCACAGGAGCTGTGGAGGGTAAAGTTTCGGGTCGGAGAAAAAAGGGGAATAACGGATGTCTGAACCGTCAGATGGAACTGTGTTCGTCCCCCTGCAGCGGCGGAATATCTGAAAAGGATTACAGGGCCAATGTGAAAAGAGTTAAATGGTTCCTGAAGGGTAAGACCAAAAAGATCGTGAAGAAGCTGAAAAAGGAGATGGATAAGGCCGCATCCGAGATGAAATTCGAGAGAGCAGGGGAACTGAGAGACCTCATCGCCGACATAGGCCGAATATCAGAAACCCAGAGGGTAGCTAACAAGCGTCTAGGGGATATGGACATTATGGGATGCTCGGTCATCGGTAATGAAGGATGCATACAGGTTCTCCAGGTCAGGAGAGGCAATCTTGTCAAGGGTAAGAGGTTCTTGTTTCCTGACATTCACGGAATGGATCAGTCGGAACTTATAACAAGCTTTCTTGAACAGCTTTTCATCGGTAAGATCGACATTCCCCAGAGGGTCCTTGTGAGCCATCCCTTGACCGAGAACAGGTTCATTAATAAATGGCTGAAGGAGAGCGGTGCGGTATGCAGGATAACACAGCCTAATAAGAAAGAGGAGAGGGAACTGGTGAACCTTGCAGAGAGAAACGCAAGGGAAAAACTTGACAAACTGATAGAGAACAAGGGTTATTCCCAGGGACTGGTAGAACTTAAAGAGACACTAGGGCTTTCGGAAGTTCCTCTGAGAATAGAGGGAATGGATATCTCCAACATCTCAGGTTCCCTGGCGGTTGGGTCCCTGGTATGTTTTGAGGATGGGAAACCGGAGAAGAGCAGATACAGACGATACAGGATAAAGACCGTGCAGGGCATTGACGATTATGCCATGATACGTGAGGTTGTCAGAAGAAGGTATTCAGGACTCCTAGTAAGTCAGCAGGGAAATGGGAAGAAAATGGAGGATAATGAAGGGAATGGGGAAGGATTGGATGCGCCCGGGTTGCTGCTCATAGATGGTGGTAAAGGACATCTATCATCTGCACTCTCCGAGCTTCAGTGCATGGAACTGGATAGCATTATTCCTTTGATATCCATTGCCAAAAGGGATGAGGAGATATTTGTCCCAGGCAATTCGACCCCGATGAAATGGAAGAAAGGATCCGAGGGTTTGGAACTGCTTAAAAAGATACGGGATGAGGCCCATAGGTTCGCTATTGCATATCACCGTCTTGTCCGCAAGAAAAGAACACGGGAATCGATTCTGGATGACATACCTGGAATAGGAAAAAAGAGAAAAAGAAACCTCCTTAGGAAGTTCGGCAGTATTGACAAGATTCGCAGGGCAAGCCTTGAGGAACTCTGTAAGGTTAAGTTAATAGACAGGAAGACATCTGAATCCATAATAAAATTCTTCAAGATCAAGGATATCGTCAAGGATCTTGAAAATGATTAAGCCTGTATTATTCCCCCAATCATTTTGCATCGCGCAATATTTTAATAGAATCATATGATTTCATCAGCACAGGGATTAACACATGGATGATCTGATTCGGAATATCCATTCAAATATTCAGAAGGTACTGTAATGTCAGATATTGATCATAATAAAGCTTTAAAAATGCTTCTTGAAGGTAATAAAAGATATGCTGAAGGGGAACTCACCCATCCCAATCAAACACCCGAAAGGCGTAAGGAATTATTATCGGGACAGGATCCTTTTGCAGTCGTCATCGCATGCTCAGATTCCAGAGTGCCTGTAGAATCCATTTTTGACGTGGGGATAGGCGACATATTCGTAATAAGAACGGCTGGAAACATCCTGGACGCTGTTGGTATCGGCAGTGTTCAATATGCTGTTGAGCATCTGGGTGTTCAGCTAGTGTTTGTCCTGGGGCACACAAGCTGCGGTGCTGTCGGTGCGACCCTGTCCGGCGGTGACACTGAAGGCTATTTGAGGAGTGTTGTGGAATTTCTGAAACCTGCTGCAGCCAGGGGCAGAGAAATGCCGGGTGATGCATATATGAATTCCATTAAGGCCAATGTTGAGCTTATGAAGGAGAGGCTGAAGAACGGCGGAGAATCATTCAGGAAAGCCCTTGAAGGGAGAAAGCTGAGAGTGGCTGGCGCGGTTTACAACATGGAAAGCGGCCTTGTGGAAATGCTGGAATGAATGATATGATCTGGAGGTATAGTCGTGGATCATTTTGAATATGGTTTTCTCACCAAGGATAATACAAAGTTATACGGTCAAGGGTGGAAACCGAAGAAGGGGAAGGAGATAAAAGGAGTCGTATTTCTGAACCACGGCCTGGGAGATCACAGCGGAAGATACCTCTATCTGGCAGAAGCACTCACTGAAACTGGTTACATTCTTATTTCATACGATATGCGGGGTCATGGTAAAAGCCCGGGAAAAAGAGGGTATTCACCGGGTTATGAGATCCTGATGGACGACATATCCCGCTTCATCAAAGCAAGCAATAAATGGATAAGATCGGTATACCCTAAGAAATTTTCTAAATTCCCCCACTTCCTTTACGGTCACAGCATGGGGGGGAACCTGATATTAAATTACTGCTTGAGGCGTAAAAAGAACATAAAAAGGTTCAAAGCAGTCATCATAACAAGTCCGTATCTTCTTCTCGAGCTAAAGGTCAGCCGTACTACAATGGTTACTGCAAAGCTTCTTGGAAAATTGCTGCCGAAAGCAACTGTGAAAAAGAAGATACATCCCAATAAAATATCCCGGTATCCAGTCCAGCAGAAGGCCTACGGGAACGACCCTATGGTTCACGGGAACATCAATCCTAGGGCATTTATCGACCTTGAGAATGCCGCAGAGTATGCCCTGAAAAATGCTAATAAATTCTCAAAACCGCTACTTATCATGCACGGCGGCGCTGATGAGATCACATCGCCTGAAGGCAGTAGGGAGTTCGCAAGAATGATGAAAAATAACGTCACCCTTAAGATCTGGAAGGATTCTCTGCATGAGACCCATAACGACCTGGATAGGGAGAAGGTTTTCGAATATATTTTTGAATGGCTGAACGAACGAATTTAAGCTGTTTTCTGTACCTGACTCCCGCATAATAACAATTGAGCGATATAAGGGGTCATTTAAATATAGGAGAAGGGTTTATTTTAAGATATTACACCGCTATAGATTCTTGATGATTCTATAGCAATTAATTGAAATGTACGATCCAAAATCCCAACCAAGGTAGATAAAATGAAATTTGAAACCATCCCCCAGATGTTCTATGAAATGAGCGATAAACACACCAAGGAGTCAACACTCTTTGAGAAGAAAGATGGAAAATGGAAAGGTTTGAAATACTCTCAGGTGAAGAAGAAGGTAGAGGATTTCGGAGGCGGGCTTGTGAGCCTAGGAGTTGAGAAGGGGGACAAGGTCGCTATTTTTTCTTCAAATAACCGTAAATGGGCCGTATCCGATTATGCCATTGCAGCCATCGGGGCAGTATCGGTTACCATATATCCCTCACTCATCGAGAACCAGATAGAGTACATCCTCAAGCACTCGGATGCGAAATTCGTGATCTCCGAGAACAGGGAGCTTACTGAAAGGATCAACAATATCAAGGACAATCTTCCCAATCTAAAAGGAATAATATCCATGTCAGGTCAAAAAAGGTCCAGCGGGGACATATATACCTTCGAGGATGTGGAAAAAAGAGGTGAAAAATACACCAAGGAGAAAAACCTTGATATCAAGAATATAGCCCTGTCGGTGAAGGCTGAGGATCTCCATACCCTTGTATATACCAGCGGCACCACGGGAGAGCCCAAGGGAGTAATGCTTCTTAACAAGAATATCGTTGCCAATATTATACAGGGAAAGGCCGCTATACCCGTGGATACCAGTGATAAGTTCCTGTCATTTCTACCATTGAGCCATTGTTTTGAAAGAACGGTGGGACATTATGTACCCTTCGCTTCAGGATCATCCATCTATTATGTAGAGGACATGGAAAAGATAGCTGACAATCTGGCTGAAGTTAAACCCACTGTCATGAGCACAGTACCCCGGCTGTTCGAGAAGATGAGGATTGCAATACTTGCTAAAATGAAGGAGGAAAGCGCCATAAAGAGAGGCATATTCAACTGGTCCCTGGGTGTAGGCACCAAATCCTGTGCCTACCTTTTCAAGGGCGAGAAACCCAAGGGAATGCTGGGGATGAAGCACAAGATGGCAAATAAACTGGTTTTCTCTAAGCTCAGGCAGAAGGTTGGGGGTAATTTGCGTTTCTTCGTATCCGGTGGTGCAGCCCTGTCCGAGGACGTGGGGAATTTCTTCGGATCCATGAGCATTCCGATACTGGAGGGTTACGGCCTTACAGAGACCAGCCCGGTCATCACCTGCAACCGAGAGGATTCCATCAAGATCGGGACCGTGGGCAAACCCCTTAACGGTGTGGAGGTCAGGATAGCAAAGGACGGAGAGGTGCTGTGCCGGGGCGACAATGTCATGGCTGGTTACTACAAGAACCCGGAAGCCACAAAAGAAGTTATTGACGATGAGGGATGGTTCTACACAGGGGATATCGGACTTATTGACAAGGACGGATGTCTGAAGATCACGGACCGTAAAAAGAACATCATTGTCACAGCATACGGAAAGAACGTTGTGCCCGTACCTCTAGAAACTGCTATCACAGATTCGCCTCTTGTTGATCAGTGCATAGTGCTGGGCAATGAGAAGCCCTTTGTAGCCGGAATAATCGTACCCTGTTTCGAAGCGCTCAAGGAGATATGTAAGGAAAAGGGCATCAAGACCAAGGACAAGAAGAAACTGGCTGCAGACAAGAAGGTGAAGGCCATATACAAGGATGTAGTGGAGTGCGCAATGCAGGGATTCGCCAAGTACGAGAAGGTAAAGGACTTCATCCTTACTCCTGAGGAGTGGACCATAGAGAACGGTATGCTTACACCAACACTCAAGACCAGAAGGCGAAAGATAATGGCCCGGTACAAGGAAAATATTGCCAAATTATACTCCAAATAATTCTATTAAATATTTTGTATAATAGAATAAAAAGAAGCCGAAAGGGAACATCCCTTCCAGCCATTGAAGGTCACATCTGACCATAACAGAACATAATTTTCTTGAAAAAACATAAATTCATTCGTCCATGGGCGGCGCGGGTTCGAGAGGCTCTTCAGATAACTCATCAATTTCTTCCGACTCCGGGATTTCGTCATCTGAGACCAGCAGTTCGTCCTCGTCATCTGCCAGTGCTTCCCTGAGGTTCTCAAGCTCCTCGGTTCCGTATTCTTCCTCATAAAGGCTCTCGAACATATCATCGGAAAGCTGCTCGGCTACTATTTCGTCGATAGCTGCCCTGAGTTCATCATCGCCCATATCCTCCATGCCCTCGATAACGAGCTCATGCTCGGCAGCATATGCTTCCAGTTCTTCCTTGGACATGCTGTCCCAGTCATATTCATCTGCAATATCGTCAACTGAAGGTTCAGGTTCTTCTTCCTTTTTCCTCAAGGCGCCTACTATAACCAGTAAGCCCACTATAATTAGGACAGCGGCGATCGCCCAGATCCACCAGGGAGTTCCATCATCATCTTCCTCGCCTATTGCCTGTTTTGCGAAATCAGGTATGGTCTCACCTTCGGTCCATTTGATCTCAATATCATCCTTTGAAGCAGTGTAATCAATACCGTCAACAGAAGCGTTCTTGGGTATCTCAAAGGTCACATAACCCTGACTGTCGGTCTTGGCCGAGTAAGGCACACCACCCAGAGTGAATTCCACACTGGCATTTGTGATTGGATTGCCATCCTCATCCTTTATTGGGCCTACCTTATGGTTCTTCTTCGTCTCCGGGATAGGCGGTTCTTCAGGTTCATCTTCCAGATCAAAACTCACTGCTTTTTCAGCTGTCAGATTGAAGGTTAATTCTTCAGAAACATATCCGTCTTTGGTTATGTTCAGAGTATGATTTCCTTCGGTCAGGTTCAGGTCCAGAGTACCGTTCACCAGAGTGATCACATTCCCGTCCAGCTTAACTACTGCATCAGCTGGTGTAACAGTGATTGTAAGTTTGTATTCAGGAGTCGGGATGACCCTGATCTCTACAGTTATAACAATAATGTCTGTTGCGTAGTTACCCGCCTCATCGGTGATGTTCAGGGTAACATTGTATACACCAGGAATGTAAAATGTATAGTTGACCATAATACCATCAAGAGTGATATTCTGACCGTCATACACGAAGCTCCAGGTGTAATTCACAATGCCCTTGTCATCAGTGCTCAAGTTAGCGTTGAAGGCCAGCTCATCTCCTTCATTAACGGTGGTATCATTCCCTGCTTCAGCCGCGGGATCTGTTGTATCCGGCAATTCCATGATGTCAATGGTTTCATTGGCCAATGCTGCAGAGTTGTTGTAATTATCCATTGCCTCGATGTAGAACTCCACTATCCCAGTCATGTTCTGGGCAGGTAATTCATAGGACCATACAAGGTCATCCAGGGTGTCCATTGTTGTGTTGAAGTCATTGCCCCAAACATCCGTGTAGAAGAGATAGACCTGAGCAACCCCGCTGTCATCGGTCACATTGACGAACACTTCCATAGTATCCTCGATATAAACCGCATCAGCAAAGGTGAGATTGTCCAGTACCGGTGCATTCACATCAGTGATGTTGACCCAAAGGCTGTCAGTATCATCAAGGCCTTCTGCATCGGTGACTGTCAGGATTACTTCATAACTGCCAGGTATATCAAATAAGAATTCCATGGAATCTCCGTAGAACTCGAGGTTGCCGCCGTCAAAGCTGAACTGCCAGGTGTAATTGACAATTCCTATGTTATCGCTGCTGCCTGATGCATTGAGTTCCACCAGTTCACCAAGGGTTTCATCCACATCATTGCCTGCAACAGCCACAGGAGCGTCATTGTCCTCAACAACTAACTCCAAAATATCAGTGGAATTAAGGTTCCCATGTGTATCATTGACAAATATTTGATAGCTCAGATTATCCAGGCTATTCAGAGGTATCTGTATTTCATGGGCCCAAAGATCGGATGTAGCGTTGTATTCAAGGGAAGCGTTCATCAATGCTCTTTCCAAGTACCCGAACCAGTAATGGACCCAAGCCTCATCGATATCCGAAACATCTGTAAAGTTAACCTTGAAATGGAAAGGATCACCTGTAAATACTTCCAGGTCACTGCGGTCATCTATCTCGGGAGGTGCTTCATCAGGTACGACCTCGAACTGGAAATATGGGTAGCTGCTGCCCTCGTTTATGGCCCATTTGGTGGTAAAATCCCAATCAACATAGGTGGCTTGCTGTTTCATCTCTACGGTGGTCTTGCCCGTTCCGCCGTCGCTGCTGCCCTGGTTGGAGGTCTGGGTGTTCCAGTAACAGCTCTTTGCCACACCATAGTTCTGGGCGAAAAGCCCGCCATCGGTGGCCGAAGTGAAAACGAATCCGTACGAATACGAATAGTTCACATCTGCAAAGGGGTGACCAATGAGACCTCCAAAGAAGTCCCCGGTCTCGCCGATCATGCATGATGATGAGCAGTTCTCAACTGATTTCCATGTATCTCCAGCCAATCCGCCGACATAGAGGTCAGATCCTATCACAGTACCGTTAGTACGGCATGTATGTATCCATGTGTTGGATTCTCCAACCAGGGCTCCCACATGACCGTTGCCTGTCACAGATGCTCCTTCCAGAATAACATTGGATATGCTGCCTGTTCCCTCTGTCTTGCCGAACAGTCCTACCTTGTCCATTCCAGGTCGGTTAATAACTAAGCCTGTAATAGTATGCCCCTGGCCGTTGAATGAACCGGTGAAAGACGCTGATTCATTCCCTATTGGGTTGAAACCCGCTCCACCGTTCCAGCCTGCGGTAGCAGAGGCATCGATGTCCATATTGAGGACAAAATCACCTGCCAAATTATTGTTCATGTTCTGAAGATCGTTCAATGTAGTTATTACAATGGGCGCACGCTCTCCGCTTTCAGTGGGCTGGGCCCAGGATATTCCCGACAGAACACACAGGAACATCATTCCAATCAAAAAGATTACTGCAGCTTTTTTTTTCATGAAAATATCACCTTAATTAGTTTTAGTTCCCTGAGGGAAAAAAATACCCAATGATAAATGTTTGCATTGGAATTGAAAAATGGCAATTTGAAAGGTATTGGGCCAATAACCTGAAATTGTCCAATTTTAGGAATAAATTGTCTCAATTATCTTCATCTGAAAATGGATAGGTCTTATTGCGCTTCTGAATTCTCATAAAGGTTCTAGGATATATCATCTTAGATCTGTTCACTGACAATATCATCAATGGTTGCCCTCAGATCAGCATCGGTCATCTCTTTCATATTGGGTATATCAAGTTCATTCTCCAGAACATATCTTTCCAGTCCTTCCCTGCTCCTGCTGTCCCAGTCATATTCGACCATTAGAGCCTGAAGCTCCAGATCACTATCTGCCTTATCCATCTGGGCCTTCTTTGCCTTTAAAAGGATCAGTATCACTGTGATAATGACCACTAATACAATTGCCATTATAAGGCTTAGCCAAACAATCGGGCTAGAACTGTTATCCGTATTCTGTTCTGTAAAAACAGGTATGTTCTGGCCCTCTACCCATCTTATCCCAATATCATCCTTGATCGCAGTATATTCGATCCCATCAACTGAAGTGTTAGCGGCTATCTTGAAATACGCATAACCCTGAGAATCGGTCATATTGATGTAGATATAACCTTCTATAGTGAATGACACCTCAACATCTTCCACTGCATCCTGATCACTGTTAAGAACGCGACCCACCCGGTGGTCTATCTGAGCACCGGAGACACTTGAAGCCATTATAATAAGAATAAAACCGAACAAATAAAGAAAAGCTGCCCTTGTATTCATGATAATTACTTCTCCTTTCCCTCATCAAAGGGATAGGTTCTCTTGAGCTTCTGAATTCTCTCAATTGTCCATGAATCCTCGATTCTATGAAGGAAATCCCCAATATGTTCCCTGTACTCAGGGAAATGCCTTCCGAAACCCTCGATAATATCAAAAGCACCGTTTATTTCCTTGATATCTTCGGGTTCGGGATGTTTTGGTTCATGATGTTCGCATGAGCAATCAACATGAGAGCAATCCTCCTCTTCAAGTGCTGAAAGCATCTCTCTGGACCTCTGGAGTATGTCATCCTCGTCGTCGTTCTGCTGCATCTGAAGGAAGAACTGGAATCCTGCGAATAGGTTTGCAGTAATGGTATTGGAGAGTTCCTTCAGGACCACTTCTTTGTAGTCGTCCAGATCCATATCCTGAAGATAGGAATAATATTCAACTACCGGAGGGATGGTATTCTTTACTCGGAGGGCTGCTGATGTGAATTCGTCCATATCATTCAGTTTGGCCATTATACTCTCCGTTGCCATCTCAACTATCTCATGTGCGTGCTCCATAAGTTTTTCAGTGGAAACATCCTCACCCACAACCTGATCGATTATAGGTACATAATCCAGATCCTCCATTAGCTCTTCAAGGAGGACACCGAAACTGTCCTGATACACTGCTGAATAATTCTCAAATCCTGATTTCGCTTCTTCATCCATATTATCTCCTCCGCTTTTGAAATAGGCTTTCAGCTACACCGAAATCAGCTGATAGCTTTTATAGATTCACGTGGATTTTCCTGCGGTTATCAAAACCCACAGCTGTAACAAATATGTTTACTTTCACCCTTCTCCTGACACCTCTTATATAGTAAAATTTCTATGCTAAATACATCTGAAAAATGTACATTATTGTACGATTTAGGAGGAAGAAAATTGAGTGAAATTGATGAGATCATTGTTGAACCCCAGCTTGTACTGGGAATGACCAAGGAAGGAAAGTACACCGATATTGCAAAGTATCTTCCGATGCTGTTTCATTATGCCCTTGAGAAAGAGGCTCAATTCACCGGTGCACCCTTATTCCTGTGCCATGAGACATCAAAGGAAGAGGTCGAAGAAGCTGATAAGAAAGGGTGCGCAAAGATAGAACTGGCCATTCCAATAGCCCACAGCATAGAGGAGAGCGAAGATATGAAGTGCTATACCCTGCCAGGAGGCAGCATGGCCAAGATAGTTCACAAGGGTCCCTATGAGGCATGTGAACCCACATACAACCAGCTCTTTGCCTGGCTCATGAAGAACGGAAAGGGAATCAAGGGGCCGCTCCGGGAAGTATATCTGAACGACCCGAAAGAAATACCCCCTGAAGAGATCCTTACGGAGATATATGCACCCCTGGATTGATTCTAAATTTTTTTTCAGGGGATATTTGTGCCATATTTCTATAAATAAATAAAATGTATTTGATATTCCATGTGCGGGGAACACAAGAAACTCTGCGACTGTAAGAAGATGCTAAAGAAGGACCTGGGAGCCTATATCCGGTTGGTGGACGAACCTGCTTTTATCTGCAGGAAATGCGGCCGTGTAGCAAACGACGAGAAGAACCTGTGCAAGTCCAGGGAATTGTACTGATAATTATCCTCTTAACGGGGCACTCCCAATTGCCCAAAATAATCTGCTTTGCATACCATTTTTTCTGCAACAAATCCCTTTTTTGACCAAAGGTAACCAAGAAAATCACCTTCTTTAAATAGGTGTAGATTTGTCTTCACGGGACTATGAATGAAATTATCAGTCTAAGGCCGAAAAGAGTTTTCCTGACCTCGGGAATGGGCAGACACAGGGAAAAGCTTGCGAGTTTTGAACTTGCACTCCGCAATGCAGGTATTGAGAAGTTCAACCTTGTGAAGGTATCATCCATTTACCCTCCAGGCGCTACAATAATTACCAAGGAAGAAGGTGTCAAATATCTTGAACCCGGACAGATAGTATTCTGCGTCATGAGCAAGGCCGAATCCAACGAACCGGGAAGAAGAATTGCTGCATCCATCGGCATGGCCATACCCCAGAACGGTAAATTCTACGGTTATTTGTCCGAGCATCATTCCTACGGCCAGCAAGCAAAGGATGCTGGTGATTATGCCGAGGACATGGCCGCAGAGATGCTTGCTTCCACCTTAGGAATACAGTTCGATGTAGATTCGGCATATGATGAGAAGAGAGACCTATTCAAAATGGACGGCAGGATCATCCATACCCAGAACATAACCTCTTTCACCCAGGCGAATGATGACGGTAAATGGACCACTGCGGTTGCGGCCGCGGTCTTTGTTCCGTGAGAGGGGTGAGATACTTGTCCGAAATACCCTCAAGAGAAGATTTTTTAAAAAACCCCATCAAAATGCTGGACCTGTCGAAAAAGCTCTCATTGGGTGAACTCGTTTCCCAGTTCAAAAGCACTTCCTTTCAGGCTAGAAACCTGGCCAACTGCGTCAGCATCTACAGGAAGATGACGGAGAAGGATGATTCACATACGATATTTCTTGGAATGGCAGGGTCTATGATAGCCGCCGGCCTCAGAAAGGTATTAACAGAACTTATAAGGAAAGGTCTCGTGGACGTTATCGTCACTACGGGCGCAGTGGTGTACCAGGACTATTACCAGGCCAAGGGACACCATCATTACCGCGGAAATGTCCATTCCGACGACGTTAGGCTGCACGAGATAATGATAGACCGGATATACGATACCTACGTGGACGAGGAGAAGTTCAGGGAAACGGACATTTCCATAGGCAAGCTTCTCAGGTCCTTCGGCGGAGGCCGTTATTCCACCAGGGAGTTCATGGCCATTCTGGGAGAGAGATGTACTCACGACGAGGATTCCATACTGGGCGCCGCCTTTGAAGAGAAAGTTCCCATCTACTGTCCGGGAATTGCCGATTCTTCAATAGGAATAGGTCTTGCCGCATCCTACAGCAGGCAGAGGAAGGAAGGGATCCCCAAAAAGGACATATTCGTTCTTGATACTATCAGGGACAACTACGAGATGGCTCAGATAATGAATAGGTCCAAATCTACTGGAGCAGTATATCTAGGAGGAGGGTTCCCCAAGAACTATATCAACGACGCCGTGGTCATGTCGGATATGATATTCGGTGATCAGCCCGGTCATGAATATGCATTCCAGATCACAATGGACAGGGTCGAATGGGGAGGGCTTTCCGGATCCACCTTGGGAGAAGCACAATCATGGGGTAAGATAGATGCCGATGCAACACACCAGATGGTATATGTTGAGCTGTCCATAGGTCTGCCTCTGATCGCAGGAGCTGTGCTGGAGGGACGGAACTGGAAGAAGCGTAATGGCCCGAAATTCCAGTGGGACGGCGACAGGCTGGTATAGTTGATATCACCCCATTTTGCAACTGGGGAGGAAACACCACTTATGTAAATTCTTCGGCCTATTAGCATTTATTCTATTTCGGTTCGAAACCTATTCTATGAAAGGGCTGAACTACGGCAGTATCAATATTATTTACATGAGCATTGATCCGCCTTATAAAACCTGTTAAAAGACCTATAACTATTCCCTCCCTAACACTAATCTCTTCATCCTTGATCAGAGCTTTTATTATTCCATAATGAATATCCTTGACCTGGTTGTGTTTGTCAATAGCCTTCAGCGCCAGCTTGCCGCTTTCCCCCATGAAAGCCTCAATTGAGAACTTGAAATTCTTCCTGATAATATCATGCATGGACTTGACATCCTTCAAATATTCGTTATCATTCAATTCAAGCTCGTAATCGTACACCAGCTGAGCTATGTTCTTGGCATTGTCGCCGATGCGTTCATAATCAATAACTATTGAGATGATTACAAGCGAACTGCTTATGTCCGGGGCCATATTCACCGCCAAATATTCAACAACCCTGCTCCGTATCTTTCTCTGGTAACTATCGATTTTTTCCTCGTTCGCCAATACCTTTCTGGCTTTGGATGCATCATGTTCAAAGAAAGAATTCATTGCCAAAAGATAGGTTGCCTCTGTCAATTCATGCAGTGCATTCAGATCATCGAATATTCCCCGCAGAAAAGCGGGTTTTTTCAGTGTTTCGTACAGTTTTCTAAAAGGCAATCTTATCACCTCAATATAAATATCAAACATAAGGGCAGTATAAAGAATACGAGCCCGATAAATACTAATATCAGCCATTTTCGTTCAACGGCGTTTTCAGCAAGGGTCTCGGCCATGGTCATCGGGATCCTCCTCAGAGGATAGAATACCATTATCCCGAATATATTGAATATCAAATGAACTAGTGCCACAGTGACGGCCGCCTTATGGCCTGTAGAGCAGGCTAGAGCAGCCATGAAAGTAGTTATAGTGGTCCCAATATTTGCTCCAAGTGAATATGCATATACCCTATCCAGTTTTACCATGCCTGCACCTGCAAGGGGTACCACAAAACTAGTGGTCACACTTGAACTCTGCACCACGGATGTCAATCCAACTCCCACACCGAAAGCGGAGGCATTGGACCGGAAAAGAAAGGTATCTATTACCCTCTGCATTCTTCCCCCGGATAGCTTTCTCACTGTAGAGGTTATCGTTCTGAGTGAAATCACAAGCATCACAATTGCAAGGGCCATGGCCAGGATTCCTGAAAATAATCCCTCTCCGCCGGCTAGCTCAATAATCCCATGATGAATAAGGTCCTTCAGGGGTGTGATAATTATTTCCAGCGGTTTCACAAGACATAGGTCGCTACCCAGTCCCAAACCCTTACTGAAGAAAGACGAAATATAATGGATCAAACCGGTCCCCATGGTTATCCTGGTTATCTGCTCTACACCGAAAAATAGAAAAGCAGCGCAGAGATTGAACATATCATGAACAGTTGCTGCCGTAAATGCCCTTTTGAACTCCTGTTTTCTTGAAATATGGCCAAGACTCACAAGGGTGTTTGTTATAGTGGTACCCACGTTAGCCCCTATGATCATTGGTATTGCGTATTCGATCGGCAAAGTGCCGGATGCGACCATACCTACGGTGATAGAGGTGGTTGTGGAGGAGCTTTGGATTATTGCGGTTGCAACAATACCGATAAATAGACCGGATAAGGGATTCTTCACGGTTTGAAGCAATCCTTCTGAAAAACCCTCGCCCATATCCTTGAAACCGGATCCCAGGAGCTTTATGGAAATTATGAAAACATAGATTGAAAGAAATACCAGAAACAAACGCAGTATAGAGGCCTTCTTGGCTCTGCCGGGGTCACTTGTCCTGTAAAGGGATGGGGACCTCCTTCTTTTCATTGCTGCACCATTTTATTTCGATGAAACAAATATTCATGGAAAATCTGAGAAAATCTTGACCGAAAAAACTATTTGAGACTATTTCAAGAAATCACATCTTCGCCAATTCGCCCTTTAGTGTGTCAATGACCTTAACGGGTGATGGATCCTGATCATAATATCCTGCAAGATATAACGAAAATATATCGCCCATATAGATCCCTGAAATGAGAGCTTCCTTGTGGTCCGCTCCAGGCAATTCCAGCACCTCTGCGAAAAGACCTCTGCTTTTCAGCACCTCTACCGTCAGCCTTATCCTCTCGGCGGTCCTCCTGTTTATATTATCATGGCTGAGGAATATTGTAGTGTATTTATTCCGCAGCGGTGTTCCGCTCCAACCCACGAGCTCGTTGTGGTTCATCTCGGGAATGCCACCCCAGTGAGTAAGGGTCTTGGAGTTCTCGTTTATCTGGGTCATCCAGCGCCTTGCAACAACCTCAAGTTCCGGCGGCGCGTATATCATCAGAAGACCATCCTTCAATTCATTGACGAGCTGGGCCAAAATATTGGGCTCCACATGGGCTTGCTCCAGAAACTCAATCCCTAAACAAGCGGCCCGTTCCAAGGCAGAATCCACCATATCCTCCATAGATGTACTGACTAGACCCAATAAATGCAACACCTTTGCTATGGGCGTTATCAGAAAACCAAGGGCGCTGCGGGGAGGCCAGCCTGAGGGGATGACCATATGGTCAATATCCGCCCCCCTGCACTTGGCTATTACCTTCCCGCCGGATGATATCCCGTATGCCCCTGACCCTCTGTCCAATGCCTGCTCCAAACATGATATCGTTTCCTCGGTATTGCCCGAATAACTTGCGGCAAAGAGCAGGGTATCCCTACCTACCCATGCAGGGAGCGAATAGTCCCTGACGACCTGAAAAGGTATATCCAGTTCCTCTCTGAAATAGGCCGCCATAACATCCCCGGATATTGCTGAACCACCCATGCCGCACAGGGCGATATTGGTAAAGGTTCTGTTCGACAGTTTATCTGAAACGGTCATTTTTGAAGAAAGCTCCTTTCCTTCTTGAAGCTGCGATTTGAAAGCTTCTACCTTCCCCAACATATCCTGCGGGTCGTTATTCTTCACCTTATCCAGCATTGTTCATCACCTTGGATCTGAGAATCTATTAAAACATATAGAATGGTAACATGAAAAACAGATTCAAAAACATAAAATCTCTTGAAGCTTAAAAATGTGCGCCAAATATTTTTCCATTTTTCGAATACCTCTGCCAATAACATCTTTCGAGACGGGTAATAACACCCAAGGAAAAATTTATAACTATAATGGCTATTTAACCCGTTTATTGTATTTTTATTAATCAGGTGGTTGTATCTATGCCCATGCCTCAAGAAGAATTGAATAAAATGCTTAACACCAAGATCACCTTGCTTTTGAAGGATAGACGAATAATCATAGGAAGATTGTCCGGTTTTGACGACTACATGAACATGGTGCTTGAAGATACCGAAGAAGAGAAGGAAGGGCAGAGAAGAAGATTGGGAATGATAGTACTTCGGGGCAACAACGTTGTCAGGATTTCCCCCTTTAAAGAGTGATGCGGATCATCAATTCCTTCAAAGCCTTTCAAGCTGCTTAATTGACCCCTCCAGCTCATATTTATTGAGCATTGTATCAGTTATGAACAAAACCACTTAATATCTCAATATTTTTTATAGGTGATCATTCTATGAAATGCGTTGTTTGCGGAATGCTGGAAGCCGTCACCGGCAGTATGTGCGGTGAATGCTACGGCCGCCGAAGCAAGCTCATATCTCTTGAGAGGAGCATGAACTTCACCTACTGTCCAACCTGTTCATCGGATTATAACAGGGGGGGCTGGTGCTATTTTGATAAGATGGACGATAGGATCGATGAGAGGATAATGGAGAAACTAGAGGTTGACCAGAATTTTAACACCAACAACATAGAGCTGGCCCACAGGATATTTGATAAACACCGACGAGAGGTGAAGGTGAAGGTTACGGGGTCCGTGGGCCGGGCCCAATTGAATGAGGCGGAGTCCACAACTGTCTTCATCAAGAGCGAACAATGTCTGAGATGTTCCAGAAAAGCAGGCGGCTACTTTGAATCCATTGTCCAGATCAGACACGACAAGGACGCTCGTTCCCTAAGAAGACTGACAGAGATCATTCAGTTCATTCAGGATGAAATCCAAAGACAGGGTGTCAAAGATCGTTCTTCATTCATATCAGAAATCGAGGAAGTTAGAGGGGGGGTAGACCTGTATCTCAGCAAGATATCCGATGCCAGAAGGATAGCTTCAGCTCTTTCGATTGATATGGGTGTTCCCATCAAGGAATCAAGTTCAGTTGTGAGCAAACGGGATGGTAGGGATATCAGGAGAGTAACCTTTGCCCTCAGGATCCCTCTTTTCGAAAAGGAAGATTACATTCACCATGACAACCGTGTTTGGAAGGTGGTCTCCGCAACAAGCAAGAACGTGCACCTCATGGAGCTGCGGACTGGCAGCCATGACAGGTTCTACAGAAAGGACGTCGAAGGCTGCGAGGTCCTAGGTAGTAAGGACTCCATCATGCGGGCAGTGGTCATTTCACGGGACAAGAACGGCCGGGAACTGAAACTCATGCATCCTGTCAGCTACGCCACTGTGGATGTTGTAATACCTTCCCAAATAGAGATAGATGACAAAGCCGGCGAGGTATCGGTAGTGGTCTACGGGGCGGAGATATTTCTCGTATAACAGATGAGAATCACGATTCATTACAATAAGGACCCTAGTTTTAAGGTATGTTTGACCTGTAGTATGAATGGTGTTGATAATGGATGGCAGGGGTTATGCATTTTTAGAGGATTCTGTGGAGTTCGTCACAAAGAACATCCTTCATCATTGCGAGGTTTCGGGCAGGTCCACTTCCGAAATAAGATTGATAGCCGTGACCAAGACCCATCCAGTGAGGACAATCGATAAGCTTTATTCATTGGGACTCAGGGATTTCGGGGAATCCTATGTCGAAGAGTTCAGGGAGAAGTACCATGAAATAGCTCCCAGAAGGATCAACTGGCACTACATCGGGCATCTTGCTAGAAAAAGGACAAACAAGGTAGTGGGCAGGGCCGAATATATTCATTCCGTGGACTCGCTCAGACTGGCCAAGAAGATACAGTTCACTTGCCAGCAGAAGGATACCTCCCAGAAGATACTTCTACAGATCAACACTTCCGGTGAGGAGACTAAACATGGTTTCAATGCTGACATATGGAAAAGAGACGACATCCTCAAAGAACTGAAAGCACTGGACCGGGTCATTATAAAGGGGCTTATGACCATGGCTCCCCATACCGATGATGAGAAGGTGCTTCGGCAATGTTTCAAGCGACTGCAGGAAACAAGGGGCCGACTGGAAGAATCTACGGGTATTAGCCTCCCTGAACTGTCCATGGGTATGACCAACGATTACGGTATTGCCATAGAGGAAGGCGCTACTATGCTGAGGGTTGGGACCGGGCTTTTGGGGCAGAGGAACTATGGGTAGAAAGCAGGATCATATAAAACCGAATATCATTAGTATATAAAAAACCACAACTCCGCAGAAAATGAAATATACAAGAGGATTCCAGGCCAATATCTTGTAGCCGTCCAACCCCAGAAACTTTATAGGCAGAAGATTGAAGGCCGCGAAGATGGAATTCACGATAAAGCCGTATGCCATTACGGTCCATAATATTTTCATACCAAGACCGGTATCAGGAACATCCAGGTATCCCAGAAGGAATGTCATCCCAAGGAAAAGTGTGGCCCAAAATGCGTTAATGGCCGGCCCCGCCAGAGATGTGATGCCGTTCTCCCTTTTTGTTAGCCGGCCCCTTATGTAAACCGCTCCCGGAGCAGCTATCAACACCCCGAAAAAAGAGACAACAATGGCCATGAAAAGACCTGTTGTGCTGTACCTGAACTCGGCCCAGTATCCCATTCTCTGGGCCATGAACTTGTGACCCAGCTCGTGAGTGAAAAAGCCGGTTATCACTGCCACAAGTGCACCGGATAGAATAATTGGAAGGCGGTCACCACTGAACATATTGGAGGTGAAACCACCGTTGAGGAAAATGGTGAAGGCCGCGGTAAGGGCCAGACCGGCTATCAATAGGTGTCTCTTCTCGGTATCGGAGAATCTGAAACTACCCCTATCCGCCAGACCATCATATCTGCCGAAACCGCTATGGCCTTTAACCCTGTTTGAACCAAAAACACTGTGCCCTCCCGGGTCACCTATTCGAATAACGAACTTCTTGGAAAAGGTTTTCCCATATGTTTTCCCTTCCCTGCCGGGATCATTGGCCGAGTACTCCCTAGGCTCCCTGTTCCGCCATTCTCCCTCGATGAACTCATCATCTGTTTCATCATAGTATTTTCCTTTCAATTATGCACCACTTCCAGAAAAACAAAGACTCTAATCATTTTTATTTACAGCGTACCGGATTATCCGAAAAAACAAAAAAGGACCGCAGTCTAGTTTCATCCGTTTATCTGTCCTTGGGTACCGCAATGGTTGCAGGTCACAAGAGCTGGATATCCCTCTATCACCGCTGTGTACTGGTCTTTGCAGCTGTGGCACTGCAGGGTCAAGCTTTCAATCGGGGGCGTCTGGTCTGATGGACCAGGGGGTTGCTCAGCTGAAGCGGCCTGGGGACCTGCGATCTTCTCAAGGTCCCCGAAAATATCATCCATACTTGGGGATTCAGAGGATGTTGATCCGCTTTCAACACCTGCAGGAGCAAGGGGCGATCCTGCTGCCGGCGGAGGTTGCAGGGACCTTCCCGGTTCTCCTTCAGTACCCTTCTCTGGAACCACTTCATCGGGGGCCGGGGGAAGAGCCATTCTATTCAGGTCCTGGTCCCCACCAGCGCTTGAAAAAGTTGGCAGCAGGTATTCAGGTTCCGGTGCTGGAGTCGAGGGGGGCGAGAGCCGAGGCAGAGCGGACTCTGGACCTGCACCCGATGGCGGCGGAGGGAGCTGTTTTGGCGGGGGCGAGGATGGAGGGGCATTCACATTCGAAGACGGGAGATTATTTTGCTGTGAGGGGGTGTTGGCGGGGTAAATTCCTGCCGGACTGCCGTAACCCGGTCGGGTACTAGGAGAAGCATGGGGCTGCTGAGCAGGCCCTCCTCTGTAAACAGGGGCAGGATAATAAGGATACCGGAGCGGAGGCGGCGCCTGACCGGGCTGTGACGGGGGACCTCCAGACGGAGTGTTCTTCGGGGTTTCCTCATCCTTTTTCCTCCTGCGTATCAGGATAAATACGATAATCAGAATCAGGAGTAACAGAAGTATCAGCAGCAATATCCACCACCAGCTCCAGCCGTTCCCGCCCACGTTAATAACGTTGTCTAATCCGCCGTCATCGTCACCCGAAGTAGGCTTAGACTTCTTTCCCCCCTCGACATCCACCTTTATATCGTCGCTTACGTTGTTTCCGTCAATATCGGTCACATAGAGAGTGATGGTATGATTGCCTGGATCCAGCATCGATGTAAAGGACATATTGGAACTGAGAAATCCACTGATATTGGAACGCCACGAATAGTTCAGGGCATCCCCGTCCAGATCGGTGGAAGCTGAAGCATCGAAAGCAACCTCCTGGTCATGCTTGAACTGCACCCTTTTTCCGGCAGGCAGGGTGATTACTGCTTCCGGGACCGAAGTTACATTGATCCTGTAAGGGTCGGAGATCACGGATCCCGTACCTGCCACATCACCTGCCGAGAAGCGTATATAATTGCTCCGTCCCCACTCATATTCCTCGGCAACATAGATCTTCAGGGGATCTCCCATGATGATATCCAAAGGGTTCGGGATCTGCCATTCACCAAAGGACCCGTTCTCAGACCCCTCGGTGGATATGGAATATTTCAATCTGCCAGGGTCAACACCAGAGTACCTATCAGATATCTCAATGGAAACCTGGACCTCTGGGGGATCATCCATGTTCTCTATTGAAAAATCTCCGAAAACAACAGGTGACTGGTCTATCCGGACATTCATTTCCTCGCTCAGTAAAGGGCCGTTCCCTGCAAGATCGGTTACCCTCCACCTGACATAATTCAAAGGTCCTTCCGAAAGGGTCACCAAAGCTTCAGCACTGACCTTTGAGGGATTATCTGCAATACCGGTATCCAAAATCTCTATCTCCACTCCCTCAGCCGTCCAATCCGAAAAGTGAGAAGTTCCACTAAGCTTGTAGGAATATGAAATACGGTCCAGGGCCAGACCGAATCCGCCTTTATCCTCGAAAACCGCACTTACCTTAACCCCTGAATTCCTGAACCATGGGCCCTCTGCTGGAAGTAGGGAGGAAATTAAAGGAGGTTTTGAATCAATATTGAACTGGAAATGGCTGGTGTTGCCCCATTGGTTGTATACATCGCAGGCCGTGATATGGAAATAATATGTGCCTTCCTTCAGACCGGAGAACTCCCTGGGTGAAGTAAAATTGATCTCTGCACTGGCAGGGTTGGTGATGTCCTTGTAAGGTTCAGATAGGGGACTCTTGTCCACATGATAGGAATACCCTTTGATGCCGGTTACCTCCCCGGGATGCTCCCAATTGAAAATGGGATCAGTGCTGTTGTAATACATTTCAGGGTCGGGATGAGTGGGCGAAGATATGCTGATGAAGCCTGGACCCAGATAATCAAGGTAAATTGTATCATTGAATATTTCAGATACTATTCCGGCGTTGTCCCTGAACCTGACACCAATTGTCTTGAGACCGTCTTCCGGTGATAAAGAAATACCCTTTTCTTCCTTATAGGGCTCCCACTGCTGAGCTATGCCCTGATCGTTCATCACCTGCATCTCGTCCACACCAGAAGCGTTGTCCTCGGCGTATATCCTCAGTGTCACAAGCTGGCTGTTGGTGCTCTCGGGGTCGAACTGACCTCCCTCTATTGTTATGTTCCCAACGGGTTTGGCAGTATCGATCTTGAAGCTCTTCAGTGAGGAATAATTGGACATTGCGTGGTATGCATCCTTTGTCTTCACCCTCCAGTAGTACTGCCCGTCGTCAAGATCAACAGGAACCTTGTGCTCAGGCAGTGTAGAGTTGACCCAAGAGGAATTGTATATCTGGTCATGCATTCCTGTATCGTTGTATATCTCCAGTATGAAATCAGACTGGTGATCCCCTGCATCAGGATCTGTGAAGTTCCATTTCAGTGTGGGTGTCGAATCCCCGTGCCAGACTGAAGATTGAGGAAAATAGGGTTCAGGGTCGCTTATAAGGTCGTACTCGATAATTATTCTCTCAATGAACGGGGTAACACTGTCATCGGAAGTTGTCATGGTAGCATTCCACATAAGACGGGAACCCCTATCTGTAAAAAGAAAATCCGTGTTGTTCTCCATGGTGATCCAGTTCTCACCGTCCACGGTAAGATTGTAGATTATGTCAGTTCCAGCAGGTTTGTTCTCATACCATATGATCTTGGCGGCCCCTATGGCAGGCCAATCCATATACATGGGAAGGGACTGTATGGTGCCGTTGGTGAAACCCATCTGGTTGCCCCATGTGTAGGCAACATTATCCATTGCATAGGTGTCCTGCCATCCCCTGCTTGTGAACAGTCTGTTATGGAAATAATCGTAACTTGCATCCACCACGTAGTTACTGCTGATGAAAACCTCATTGGTATAAGCATGGACCGTCCCGCTGTCAGCATCCACTCGGTGGGTGATGTGAGCCTGACTGTAATCAACGCAGTAAAAGTAATGGCCAACAGCAAAACATGTGCCGTACCCTCCCTTATTGGGAAGACCGCTCACAGTTCGTATCAGGTTCTCGTTCATATCCCATATCTTTAGAGTTGTATCACACCAGGTATATATGTATGTACCGTCACAGGCCACTCCCTGCTGCTGAGGACCTCTCCAACCCCAGTTTGTAGTACGGGCGTGATTGATATTGCTGTTCACTGCCTGCTTATCCGCCAGACGTACCTTACGAAGGTTGTTGCTGGACTCTGAAGAGGTATAAAGATGACCATTGGCCACGAACATCTGGGTTGAATGCTGTGATTCAGGTACATTCATGTTATCAATGTTGGGCTGACCATTAAAATAATCGTTCCAGCTGGCGAATATCTCCACTGTGGTACCGCCTCCCCCATTGAGATGATAGTAACGTCCGTTCTCGTCCACAGCCATGGAATTGAAACCGCCGTGACCCACAAAATGGTCGTGATTGGTGACCTGGCGGATATTGCTCTTGGGGGTGCCGCTTCCCATGAGGGTCACCTTTCCGTTGAAGGTATCTACTATGACCGAAGTGTTGCTCATGGATACATTGTCAAGCGAAACGAACTCCTCTACCAGACGGTTGATGTAGCGGGTATCTTCACTCTCATGATCACCGGAGGGGGATGATATGTTAATGACATCTGCATATGAATTTTCCGTATCAGGGTGAATATGAAAGGGCTGATGAGGAAAAAGGAAAAATAATGCTAACAGCAAACAAACCAATGCTGGGGAGAATCTGTTCTTGCGGGGTGGTATATTGATCATATCGCTCATCAACCTGGGTTTTATTGGATCGACCTATCGCAATGATGGTGGGAAAGCAGGAAATCATCTAACGTAAAGTACCTGCTTGAGGGACCCATCTTTAATTGATTAATTGTTGTTATTAATATAAAACTATTATCGAATGAAATACAAGTGCACTTCTTCAAAATCCCCCATGAATTCAGAGATTTTCACAGTAGAAGGGTCATGCATTTATCTGGCCCTGGGTCCCACAGTGGGCACAGGTAACCAGAGCGGGGCCGCTCTCAATTTGAGCAGTGTACTGGCCTCCGCAGTTATGGCACTGAAGGGTCAACTGGGTTACTTGAACATCTTCTTCAGGCAATTGGACTTCCGTCTCTTCTGATGGCATATCCTTTTCAGGGATCTCATCAGGAGCTGGAGGCAGGGCCTTGAGGCTCAGGTCCTGTACGGGACCTGCTGAAGTTGATTGGGGAAGAACATAGCTGGGAGGCGGTGATGCCGGAGGGGGCGGTAATAGCCTCTTAGGCCTATCCTGAACAGATGAGGCAGGTCCTGCAGATGGTACACCAGGTCCCGACGTTTCCGGAGGTGCAGGTGCATTATAATCAGGACCCTGAGAAGCTGGAGCGGGCGGTCCCGGTTGGGCTCCGTAACCTGGAGCTTGATAATATGAACTCTGTGCTTGTGTATTGTATGTAGGATAGCCCTGCTGGGGATAGGGATACGAGGGTTGGCCTGAAGGGGGGGGCTGACCATAGGAGCTTTGAGGATATTCTGCCGAGGGCACATCTGCCTTTGTCGGCGCAGTATCGTCTGCTCCTTCCTCCTTCTTCCTTCTCCTGACCACCAGCAGAACTACCAACAATATCACCAGCAAAAGACAGACCACAATAACTATCAGCCACCACCAGCTGCTGCCGGAAGAAGCCGATGAGGAATCCAGTGAGGAATCATCGTCATCCGAACTCCCTCCTCCTGAACTCCCTTTGCCAGTGACGGTGATGTAGGCCTTCTTGCTCTCGTTCAGCTCATGACCGTCATCCACATAGAGATAGACCACATAATCACCGGGAAGGTCCAGAGTTGTGTTCATGGTAATGTTCCAACCCTGGAACGCAACAGTTTTCTGAGTGCGGTTCTTTATAAGCCAATAGAACGATAGAACATCTCCCTCGGGATCGCTGGACCCCGACCCATCGAGAAGCAGCAGGGTGCCGCCTTTCACCTCCTGGTCATCCCTGGGGCTGGTCATCACCGGTAAGGGGGCAGAGTTAACCCATACCCTGTGTGCTTCAGATTCCACCAGCGGATTTCCCACCACATCTTTTGCCCTCCATTTGATATAGTTTTCCTTTCCCGGGTCAAAATCAATATCGAGACTTACCAGAATGGAATTCTGTTTCATGCGGTTCCCCAGTGGCATCCAATCCTTGAAATTCTCCGAACCGTTGCCTTTATCCGAAACCGAATACTCTATAGACTCCCCTAGGACCCCGCTGGCATTATCCGCGACAGTGATGCCGCATGAAACCGTCATGTCATTGGTATACTCGTGGAATTCTGGAAAATGCTCCGTGAAATATACCGGGGATGCATCGATGGACACTGAACGTTCTTCTGTTATTACGGGACCGTTGCCAGATAGATCCGTAACTCTCCAGCGGAAAGCGTTGTTTACACCCTCCTGAAATTCTATTGCAGTGACTGCCTTAACCTTCACGGGGTTGCCTGCAATACCGGTATCCAATACTTCCATCTCTATATCTGCACCGCTCCAATCAGTCCATTCACTGCTCCCGTTGACCCTGAAGGAATACTCCAATGTTCCCAGGTCCAAACCGTAACCCTCAACATCCTTGAATATTACCGAGGTATCAACATTTGCTGTCTTGAGCCATACTTCCTCTTCCGGCATCATCTCATCGACAATAGGCGGGGTAGCGTCAATATTGAATTGATAATGACTAGTGTTGCTCCACTGGTCGTAAACGTCGCAGGCAGTTATATGGAAGTAATAGGTACCATCCTGAAGTCCCGGGAACTCCCCGGGAAAAGTTGTATTCTGGGCAGCACTCTCAGGCCCGCTGATATCCCTGTAAGGTTCCGTGGAGGGGGACCCATCCACAAGATATGCATATCCTTTGATACCTGTAACCTCGAATGGGGGCTCCCAGGTAAATATGGGATCCGTGCTGCTGTAGTACATCTCCGAGTCAGGATGCGACGGGGATGAGATATTTACATCCCCCGGACCAAGATAGTCCAAGTAGATGGAGTCCTGGAATACATCGGACAGAATACCCGCATGGTCCCTAAAACGTATTCCCAGTGTCTTTAGGCCATCAAATGTTGACAGGGCCACCCGTTTCTCGGTCTTATAAGGTTCCCACTGCTGGGTCTCCCCCGAATCGTCTATGATCTGCATCTGGTGCACCCCTGAACCGTTGTCCAAGGCAAATATGGCAAGGTTTACAAGCTGATCGTTCACGCTGAATAAATCCCCCTCAATAGTAATATTGCCTATCGGTTTGGATACATCTATCTTCATTCTCTTGAGCCCGGAATAATTGGATTCCACATGGAACATATCCTTTGTTTTTACGCGCCAGTAATAGGTGCCGTCATCTAGATCCTCGGTTATCCTGTGCTGACCGAAAGTGGAGTTCTGCCAGCTGGAGTTGTATACCTGGTCCTGAAGCAGAGTATCATTGAATATCTCTATGAGATAGTCAGACTGATGATCTCCTGCATCCGGGTCTGTGAAGTTCCACTGCAGAAGAGGTGTGGAATTGCCCTGCCATTCCGATGTCGGGGGGAGATGGGGCACAGGATCGCTGAAAAGATCGTACTCAATAACCACTTTTTCAATGTAGGGTGAAACCTCCGGGTCGGTGGTCGTGAGGGAGGCATTCCATATCAGTTTGGAACCCCTGTGCTGAAAGATATGGTTGGTATTGTTCTCCATGGTGACCCAGTTCTCACCGTCCACGGTCATGTTGTACACGATATCCGTTCCGGCCGGTTTCTTTTCATACCATGTTATCTTCGCTGCGCCTATGGTGGGCTGCTCCATGAAAAGGGCTTTTGACTGAATAAAACCCAGGCTGTCATGATCCCCGGTACCGCCGAAAGTATAGCAGAAATTATCTATGGTCCAGGTCTTATCAGGGTTCCCTGAATTACCATTGGTCATTATCAGACTGTTTCCAAAATAATCATAATTGAAGCAGGTAAGATATGTGAAGCCCTGCATTACAACATCATTATAGTTCTCGATGTTTCCCGTATCCCCGTCCACTCGTCTTACAACGTTCCCTACTGAGTAATCAACAGGATAGAAATAGTGGCCTGCAGAAAAACAGGTACTGAGACTGTTCTGGGCTTCCGGAAGGTTGACCTGACGCACCAGGTTCTCCTGCATATCATATATCCTCAATAGGTTTCCGCTGTAGGTGTAAATATAAGTACCGTCCGTGGTCAGTCCACACTGAGACCCACCTCCCCAAGCCCAGGATGTGGCACCCTGGCCGCTGAGCGAGCACTGTACTTTCGTATTGTCCGCCAACCGGTACTTGTCCACAGTATTCGAATTGGAAAAATAGAGATGCCCGTTCACATATATCATCTGACCGTAATTGGAAGGATTGAAGGGCAGGTTGAAGGAACCTATCTGGTTACCGTTGTTCATGAAGGAGTTCAGGGAGGAATATATATTGATCTGGTTGGAACTATACTGGTTCCTGATATAGAATTTTCCGTCCTGGGCCACGCACCTTCCGGTGAATCTGTTGTAGTTCCGGGTTCGATCAGGAGTGGAGAGGTCCCTGATCTCCGATCGGGGATTTTCGCCGCCGCCCGAGAGATAGGTACGTCCAGTATATGTGTTGATCAAAGCAGTAGTATTGGAATAATCAATATTGGTGTAATTATTGAACTCCTCCGCAAAGCGGTTGGCGTACCTCGTGGAAGCATAGGTACTGATATCGGTCTTCGAGCTGAATCCCTGGATCCGTGAAAACTTCGGGACGGTGTCTTTTATTGAGAAAAAACATACGGTTACCATCAAAGCTGAAATAATTAAGGTTAATAAAACCCTGGCAGCTCCATCATTCACCAAAATTCGGTTTCTATCTTCGGTCATGGAATTCAGCTCCTGCAGGAAACAGCATATACACGGCAGAACTGCCAAAGATACCTGATTGAGATATATCATTGACAGAAAACAAATCCTGCCTTAGAACCTTACAATATTCTCCCTTGCAATAAAGGATTTTCGGAGGAAATCTCCACTATTTATCCTGGTCCGCTAATCAGGCAATAGGACCCTAACCCTGTATCTGCCCCTGGGTTCCGCAGCTGGTACAGGTCACAAGGGCCGGATAGCTCTCGACCACCGCCGTGTACTGGCCACCGCAGTTATGACACTGAAGGGTCAGCTCGTTTGAACCAGGCGGAGCCTCGGGAGAGCTAGGGGCAAGTTCTCCCGCAGTTTCTGGCGGAGTTTCCGGGGGAACAAGTCCCTGAAAGATGGAATCCACGGTAAGATCCGGCGATCCGGGCGCTTCACTATCAGTTCCCGGTGCAGGGGAGGGTTCTGAGGATGTTTCCCCCAGGTCGGTTCCCGTTTCAGCCGGAGGTTCAGGTGCAGGAGGCAGGGACAGGAGGTTCAGGTCCTGCTGGCCTCCATCCGTCGAGAATGTGGGAAGCTCGTAGGATGGCGCGGTGCTCTCTGGAGGGAGTGGTGCCGTATCAGGCTGTTCTTCCGGCCCGGATGGAGGCGGTGCTCCCGGGGGCAGGGCAGGCCGATCTGCAGGTCCCGCGGTGGAGGCTGGCAGGGTAGAAGATTGAATACTGCCGTAGGCCGGCCCTCCATACCCTGGAGCGGGTTTTCCTGCCCGTGAAGGAGGTTGAGGCGGAGGCGTCCCTGTATTGTAGCGAGGCTGCGGATATGCACCCTGTTTCTGTCCAGGATAGGGGGCGTAAGGTCTCCCCTTGGGGTACTGGGGCGGCATACCGCCGGGTCCAGGTCTGGGACCCTGACCGGGACGCTGTTGGTACCCCGGGCGTCCGGAGGCACCTATTCCGGGAGCGGTCTTGGTGGGTGTTGGGGTTTCCTCGTCCTCCTTCCTCCGTCTTACCGCAATTATGATCAGAAGCAGTACTATCAGAAGAACTCCAACTATAAGGACCAAAAGCCACCACCAGTCCTTGATGAACGAGGAGGAGGACGCGGATTCCAGCGGTTCCTCTCCGGTCTCCGAGGGGCCAGACACAGGGGTGCCGGATCCAGTTATCCTTATGTTAACCTTCTGGCTAACGTTCTGCTGGTGACCATCATCTACATATAGATATACTATGTAATCTCCTGCTGTTTTCAGAGAAGTGTTCAGAACGGCGGTATAGGCCTCGAAAACCTCTGTTTTTGTCTCCTTTGTCTTGACAACCCAGTAGAAGCCTAGTTCATCACCGTCAGGGTCGGAAGAACTTGCAGCGTTAAACAGGATGTTCTTGTCCGCATCATAGGATTCGCCGTCCCTGGGACTTTTCAGCACGGCTACAGGCGGGGAGTTGACCCAGACCATGTAGGGATCGGTGGTAACTATCTCATTGCCCACCACATCAGTAGCTCTCCATTTGATATAGTTGTCCTTTCCCGGTTCAAATTCCAGGTCCAGACTGACCAGTATCACTTCCTGCTGCATTCGGCTTCCCGATTCGAACCATTCCTTGAACTCATTCTCATCATCGCCGGAATCAGATATTGAGTACTCTATGGATTCGCCCATGACACCGCTGCCGTAATCGGATATTCGGACCCCACAGGTAACCTCGAGATCATTGGTGTATTCACCCTCCTTGGGGAAATGCGAAGAGAAGACGACAGGGGTCCGGTCTATCAGTATGGTCCTCTCACTGCTCTCCAGCGGGCCGTTGCCTGCCAGATCGGTGATTCGCCAGTGCACCTGGTTGTTAATACCTTCCTCAAGCTCCACAGACACCACTGCCTTCACCTGTGTAGGATTGTTCCCTAAACCCTTCTTCAGGACCTCAAATTCGATGCCCGCATCGGTCCAGGGAGAGAAAGAACTGCTGCTGTTGAGCTTTACCGAATACTGAATGGTATCAAGGTCCAGACCGAAACCGTTCTTGTCCTCGAATATCACCGAGGTCTCTACATTCTCGCTCCTGAACCAGGCATCCATTTCAGGGAGGAGAGAGGAAACCGATGGAATGGTTGAATCAATGTTGAACTGGAAATGTGAAGTATTGCTCCACTGGTCATAGACATCACAAGCGGCGATATGGAAATAATATGTACCGTCCTTCAAACCCTTGAACTCTCCCGGTGACGTTGTGGTCTGGGTAGCACTGGCCGGATTTGTCACATCCTTGTATGGTTCCGAGGTGGGGCCCACATCCACCATATATGCATAACCCTTCACCGCTGTAACCTCGAAGGGCACCTCCCAGCTGAAAACCGGATCCTTGCTGCTGTAGTACCACTCAGGATCTGGATGAGTAGTGGAGCTTATTGATATGTCTCCAGGGCCCTTGTAATCAAGATAGACCTCGTCCTGGAATATATCCGATATTATCCCCGCCCGGTCCTTGAACCTAATACCCACTGTTTTAAGGCCGTCTGTGGGGGAAAGCGCTATGCGTTTTTCAAGCTTGTAGGGCTCCCATGCCTGAGGGCTGCCAGTATCACTTATGATCTGCATCTCATATACGCCGGAACCGTTATCCACGGCGTTTATTGTGATATCCACAAGCTGATCGTTCACACTGTATACATCCTCCTCTATGGTTATATTCCCCACTGGTTTCGTGATATCTATCTTCATCCTCTTGGGATGGGAGAAATTGGACTTTGCATGGTACATGTCCGTTGTCCGCGCCCTCCAGAAATAGGTGCCGTCCTCAAGCTCCTGGGTTATCACATGCTCCCCCAAACTTGAGTTCTGCCAGCTGGAATTGTAGACCAACTCCTGCATCTGGGAGTCCTTGAAGATCTCCACAAGATAATCGGACTGATGATCAACACTATCCGGATCGGTGAAGTTCCATGTCAATTCTGGAGTTGAAGAGCCCTGCCAGACCTTGGAGGAAGGGAGATGGGGTTCAGGTTCCTTGACCCGGTCGATCTCAATAACCACCTTGGAAATATAGGGCTGTTTATCCTCATCGTCGGTGGTGAAGGTTGCATTCCAGATGAGCCTTGACCCCTGATGCTGGAATATGGTATTGGTATGGTTCTCCATTGTGACCCAATGCTCGCCGTCCGCGGTCATGTTGTATACAATGTCAGTACCAGCAGGTTTATATTCGTACCAGGTCATTCGAACAGCACCGATGGTAGGCCATTTAATATACAATGGAAGTGACTGAAAATATCCACGATGGGTGGCCTGGGCTGAAACATGATAACCGATGAAACCCCTGTAATTGTGATTGGAGCTGCCGTCAGCGGCGGTTCCTGCACCATTATACTGTACACTGCCATGGCAGGGATGGTTCTCAACCATATGGGCCCTTGTATTTATACCGAAAAGATAGGGGTTCAGAGGGCGTGCGCCGTGTTCCCTGCAGTGGGTATAACATTGCCGTTCAGAGATGGTTCCATAATCATGATAGAAGTAGAGCTTGCCGTTTACCACTGCACTGTTACCGAACTGCTGATATCCTGGAGTTTGACCATTGGCGTAGGCCAGAATGCAGTAATGCTGCTGGCTCTTGGGCCGGGTATTAACACTGGACCACCCTCCTGTGCTGGTATATGCGTTACTAGCATCTTTGTCCCCAACCCATCTCTCCAGCTGTTCGTAGGGGGCGTTGTACCCGTAGTGGTTGAAATCCGGGGCACCCATGAACTGGGCACCGTACATATTGGCCATCTCCTCGGCCTCGTCCCAGGTCATGAGACCGAAATTATAGGTGTACCAGTCTGAATGGTCTCCGCATCCACCAGTGCATTGAGCGTCATGCTGAAAAACCAAGGAATTATGGGTGTCACCGGAGAGAATAGCTCGATGGTCGAAAGTATTGACCAGGCAGGTGGTATTCTCCCGGTCCACATAGGTGAGGTTCTTGAACTCCTCAACTATCCTCAGCCCGTACCGGCTCCCTTCCATCTCCTGGGCACCGGGTTGATCATCAGGTCCCAGAAGTATCTCCAGCCGTTCTGTTGACATCTTTGGTTCAGGAGAAATCTGCATATTGATCGGTGAAAAAAACTGGACCGTCATAAATACAAGAATAATGGATACCGACAGGAAAATCTTTTTCCCCGGCCTGTTACTGGACATGTTCATATCCTTTTCCTCCAAGGATGTTCCGTATCATTCTGGATGGATGCAGAGAATTCAAGTGCGGATGCGGTTCAAGATCTCGATCATATCTATATTTACACTTCGCGCATAATTATTCCCATGGACCACCGTTTAGCCGACTAAGTATAAGCTCTCAATATATTATTTTATTTGCCTAAATAAAATACTTCAAGCATAATAGAGACAGGCTCATACCTGTTACAGCTCCGCAGTCCATAAGAGATTACAGGGATCCTATCATTCCCTGGGCTCCGCAAAAGGGGCACTGGACAACTGAAGGAAAGGATTCGATGATCGCTCGGTACTCCCGGCTGCAGGAATGACACTGGAGGGTTTTAGGTTCATCCTCTTTAGGCTCCGGTGGTTCTTCGTTCATGGGAACTGAAGGTGAAGGTTTGGGAGACGAGGGGGGCGGCGGAGAGTCTGACATGGTATCTATAAGACCTGAAAATACCGTATCCAGCGAAGGAGAGGATTTTTCCTTTTCCTCTTCTTTCTTTTCTTCCTCGGGGGCCCCTTCTTGTGCTTCTTCCATCCCCGGCGGGGGAGGCGGGGAAGCCTTCTTGAGCTCTTTTGTATGTTCATGGAGACCGCCGTCAACCTCATCCGGAGCTGGCGGCAGGGCCATCCTGTTCAGATCCTGTTCGCCCTCGGCAGTTGAGAACGAAGGAAGCTGATACTGGGGTGGGGCTTCCTTGGGCGGCGGAAGCTGTTGTGTTTCGGAAGGCGGAGCCGGAGGCTGAATACCGTGTCGCTTGGATGCCGGAGAAGGCCGAGGACCTGCATGCTGGGGCAGGGCGGGATACTGGGGCGCAGGCCCGGGCAGGCCCGGTCTTTGGGATTGGTTCATGTTGTACCTATGAGGATATACGCTCTGCTGCTGGGCGGGGCCGCCCTGATACTGCGGGGGACTCTGCGGCTGATGGGGGTAAGGGTATTGAGGGCGCCGTATTGGGGGCTGAGGCGCCTGTTTAGGTTCGGCAGCATCCTCTCCCTCCCCTTTCTTCTTTCTCCGTCTAACTACAAGCAGCATTATCAGAAGCAGAAGAAGCAGTATTATCACGGCAATTATGATCCACCACCACCATGAACTACCTCCACCGCTACCTATAACTCCAGTCCCAGTCCCGGTGGCATCGTCGTCATCGTCATCCTTCCCAAAAGAAGATAACCGCTTGATGTCCACAAGTACATCGTCCGATGCCGTGTTGTTATCGGGGTCAGCAATGGTGAGGGTTATTGTGTGATTACCGGGGGTAAGCTGCAGTATCACTGTTGAATTACTCCCTATTACCCCCGAGATATTAGAGCTCCAAGCATATGTAAGGTTGTCGCCGTCCAGATCGAAAGACCCTGAACCGTCGAACTCCACCACCTGGTCCTCCCGGAACTCGGTACGGCGGTCCTCGGGCCGGGTTATCTTTGCAGTGGGGGCCGATGTTACGTTTATCCTGTAACCAGGTGTAATCACGTCATCCCAGCCCACAGCATCATTTGCCATGAACCTGACGTAGTTATCACGGCCCCATTCCAGAGGAAGGTTGCAGTATATGACAAAGGGATTTCCGGTTATGATGTTCATTGGTTCGGGAGAGATCCAGTCACTGTATCTTCCCTCTAGGTCTCCTTCAGAGGTGAAGGAATAGTAAATGCTCTCAATATCAACTCCCGAATCCTGGTCTGACACCCGTATGGAGCACTCAACCTCCGGAAGATCGTCCATATCCTCTATGATGAACTCCCCGAACTCCACTGGCGACACGTCCACCCTGAGATTGAAGGTCTTGGAATGGACAACCGGGTTACCTGCAATATCCGTACCCCTGAACTGTATGTAGTTCTCCACCCCGGGTTCGAACTTGAAGGTCGCCGTAACCTGGACTCTACCCTCCTCCACCGTGGTGAGATTGCCGGAGGGTATATCCATCCAAGGAGAGAACTTATCGTCGCCCTCAGTTGACATCCGAACCTGAAAACTATCCATATCTATCCCGCTCTCACCTCTGTCCCATACCTCGATTGTTGTGGGAATCTCCCTGTAGAGATACCATATCCTTCTGGTGAGCAGTTCATCCGAGAACTCCGCAGGAGACGTATCCACCTTCAGACGCCAAGGTTCCGATTCCGAATAATCGTTGCCAGCCACATCCATGGCCTTCCATTTGATATAGTTATCATCACCCTCCTCAAGCTTGCACTTTGCCTCCACGGTCATCACAATACTGTCCTCCGGGACCCAGACAGGGACCCAAGAACCGAATTGGTGGGGACCTGACGTTGATATGGAATAGAATACACTGGAACCGTCAACACCTATCCCTCCGAAATCCTGAATATCCACACTGCAGTCGATGGCGCTCTCATTGAGCCAGGTCTCATCCGAGGGCGTGAAGTTGCTGAAGAAAACCCCTGTCAGATCCACCTGTATCCCCGCTGAGAAAGCGTATCCAATATTACCCACCTTATCCTCGCACCAGACAAAGATTGAGTTGTAACCCTCACTCAGACCTCTGATCTCTCCCTCCGTTAGATCGGTAAAGGAGCCATTGGGAGTGAAGGAATTATCGCGGTTGGAATAATAGTAGCCTTTGAGACCCGAGGCATTGTCCTGAACCTCCTGCCAGGTTATATTAATACTTCTGTGTTTTGTAAAGGGAGACTGCTTCCCGTAAGCATAAGTCTTTATCTCCCCGGGAGGAAGGGGCGCCTCGGAGTCTATCTTGAGGGGGGTAGTGATGTTGGTTGTGCTGTAGCCGTCAGCAGGGATACTGACTATTGTGACATAGAGCTCCTCGTAAGGATCCATTACATCCCTGGCCATCATGCTTATGAACATATTCTCCCCTCTGCTTTGGTTATCCCACCAGATGTTGCCGCCTGCATCGGCCACCTTCACGTCGAAATATTTCTCTGCAGGATACAGCAGCTGTGCATCCTGGTAATGAACTGTGAGACCCGTCAGGTTCAGCATCTCTGCTCCCCTGACCCAGTCTCCTTGCTCCAGCTCTCCCTGGTATTCCCCGGTGATCTTCAGCTCACCCTTGAAGTCCAGGTCGTTCTCCACACGACAGAGCCACGGAAACCTGTTTTGAAATGACTCCCCGTCATTTGCAGTTACATTGGCAAAGCAGTCCACCCAGCCTTCGTGGGGGAAGGAAAAATTATAATTCACTGTGAAATTCAGCCACCACTTGTCCGCTCCGTTATTCGTGATATCACACATATTCGTGATGAGCTCCATGTATGAGTTCTCATCCTGGAGTTTGAAGAATTCGTCCCTGGTCCAGTTGTAGCAGAGGGTCGCGTTGGTGGTATTGTAGTCCAAGTGCACCTTCAGCTCTGCAATATCATTCAGCTGGCGGGGGGAGGTGACGTTCACCGATAAGGTGTAGGGCCTGTATCGGGCATAGCATGTTCCGTTGTCCGTATCCCCTGCCCTTACAGATTCAACGCTGGGCACAGGTCTCAGACCCTCCATGGCCTGCTGTATCTCCGACTGGGAAAGCTCTCTGCCGAAAACCGCCACCTCGTCTATTATCCGTGTATTCTGGCACTGGCCGTCCACGTTATCACCGCCTATACACATCAGCGGACCATTACGATTGTCATTTCCTCCAGTCCTTGGAGTGGTTGGAACATTCTCAGTACCCTGGGAATTCTGGTTGCCATCGACATACATCCTGAGAGTGTTCTGATTGCAGGTAATGGCTATATGATGCCATTGGTTGTCTACAATGTTTATATTGGTGTTGGTGTTGTAATTGCTGTTGTCATTGTCGCTTCCACCCCAAAACCTTATACTGCTGCCGCTGGTCTGAATGGAATAACCGTTACGAGGATTGCAGCAGCCACCGAGCATCACCAGACCGCCCAGACCGCCTCCGTTCACCTTGATCCATGCCATGAAGGTATATTCAGTATCCTGATGAAGATTGTTCTGGGGGTCCTGCAGGGATACATGGGCCTGCCAATTTGCCGGGAAAGACATGGCATAGTTGCCGTGCCTGGAAGTACCAGTATAGGCTGCCTGCCCGTTCCTAGCTCCGTCGTTGCCTCCGCTTGTGGAAAGGTCGAATACACTGTTGCCGCTGCCCTCCTCGAAATTGTAGTAGAGACAGTCTGGCTGCAGTGACCTGGTAGCTGAAACCTTTTGCTCGAAGAGATCATTGGCGCTTAGGTCCTTCACCTCTGTCCTGAGGGTTTCAACCGACCCGCTCTCAAGGAGGGGAATAACTGTCAATCCCAGAAGGAGAATTATTACACCCAGAATCGGAATGGTTAAAAAACCGTTGCCTCGTTCATTCAACATATGCACACCCCACAAGATGAAAGCCATATAGTGCTGGGAATGCATAATAATATTTTCCGCTTAAACTACGAAAAATCCAACGGGGGTGAGCAGTATTACAGGAAGTAGTTCCTAGGCTAACATTAAAGTGATTCTATCATGCCCTGGGCTCCGCAGTAGGGACACTGGACAACGGAAGGGAATGATTCGATGATGGCCTGGTATTCCCTGCTGCATGAATGGCACTGGAGGGTTTTGGGTTCATCCACTTTGGGCTCAGGAGGTTCTTCTTCCCGGGGAACTGTTGGTGAAGGTTCGGGAGATGAGGGCGGGGGTGGAAAGTCTGACGCGGCTTCGGTAAGACCTGAAAAGACCGAATCCAGTGAAGGGGAGGATTTTTCCTTTTCCTCTTCTTTCTCTTCTTCCTCGGGGGACCCTTCTTGTGCTTCTTCCATCCCCGGCGGGGGAAGTGGGGAAGCCTTCTTGAGCTCTTTAGTATGTTCATGGGGACCGCTGTCAACCTCATCCGGAGCTGGCGGCAGGGCCATCCTGTTCAGATCCTGTTCGCCCTCGGCAGTTGAGAACGAGGGAAGCTGATACTGGGGTGGGGCTTCCTTGGGCGGCGGAAGCTGTTGTGATTCGGAAGGCGGAGCTGGAGGCGGAATACCGTGTCGCTTGGATGTCGGAGAAGGCTGGGGACCTGCATGCTGGGGAAGGGCGGGATACTGGGGTGCAAGCCCGGGCAGGCCCGGTCTTTGGGGTTGATTCATGTTGTACCTGGGCGGATATACGCTCTGCTGCGGGGCAGGGCCGCCCTGATACTGCGGGGGCCTCTGCTGCTGTTGATAGGGATAAGGATAGGCCGGTTTCCTTTGCTGCGGGGAAGGGGTACTAACTGGTTTTTCATCCTCTTCCGACTTCTTCTTTCTTCTCCGGAGTATCAGGAATATCAGGAGCAGTATCAGGAGAAAAACCACAGCGGCTATCACTATCCACCACCACATACAGCCTTCACCGGAGCTTATACCGCCTGTTTCGGTTTCTGTGGTATCGTCATCCTCCTTCTTGGCAGCGGTCTTGGACTTAATATCCACAAGGATATCCTTTTGGGCAGTGTTGTTGTCAGCATCTGTTACGGTCAATGTGATTGTATGGTTCCCTGGTTCCAGATAGATGAACAAAGTAGAATTATTTCCCAGAAAACCTGAGATATTGGATGACCATACAAAGGTAAGGTCATCCCCGTCGAGATCGGAGGAGCCCGAACCGTCCAGCTCAACTATCTGGTCATCACGGAACTCGGTTCGACGGTTCTCGGGTCTGGAGATCCTGGCTACCGGTTCCGAGGTGACGTTCATTCTGTAACTGGGAGATATTACCTCCTCCCATCCAACCACATCATCGGCCTTGAACCTAACATAGTTCTGCCTGCCCCATTCCAAAGTAAGGGTGCAGTATACCATGAACGGATTGCCAGTTATGATGTTCATGGGGGATGGAGCCTGCCATTCACCGTATTTTTCCTCTATGTCGCCTTCGGTTGACACGGAATAGAAAATACTGTCCACGTCCACACCCGAATCCCTATCCGAGAGGCGAATGGAGCATTCCACCTCGGGAAGCTCGTCGGTATCCTCTATGATGAAATCGCCGAACTCCACGCCGGCAGTATCGATCCTGAGATTGAAACGTTTGGAATAGACCATGGGATTGCCTGCGGTATCTGTGCATCTGAACTGAATGAAATTTTCCGACCCGGGAAGATACCTGAAGGAGGCGGTCACCTGCCACCTGCCTTTCTCACCGGCGGTGATGTTGTCAGGGGATACAGCCATCCAGGGACCTAGATCATTCTCTCCGGTGACAGAATAACGCACCTCTACACTGTTCTGATCGACCCCGCTGTCCCCTGTATCCCATACCTCTATTGTGGAAGGGATCTCCCGGTAGAGATACCAGCTTCTGATGGATGTCAGTGTTTCGCTGAACTCAACAGGGGAAGTATCTATGAGTATACGTCGGGGTTCCGATTCCACAAAATCGTTCTCCGCGAGGTCCATTGCCTTCCACTTGATGTAGTTGTCATCCCCTTCGTCGAACTTGCATTTGGACTCCACCCTGAGGAGAATGCCGTCCTCCGGGACCCAGACCGGCACCCATGAACTGAACTGGCGGGGGCCTGCCGTGGAGATGCTGTAGAATATACTTGAGCCGTCAACGCCTGTTCCTCCATGATCGCTTATCTCAACGGAACAGTCCAGTGTGCTCTGGTTCTGCCAGATGCTGTCCGAGGGGGTGAAGTTGCTGAAGGATACCCCTGTGAGGTCAACCTGTATAGGAACAGAAAAGGCGGGACCTATGTTTCCTACCATGTCCTCGCACCAGACGAATATATTGTTGAACCCTTCGTTCAAACCTCTTATCTCACCCTCTGTAAGGTCGGTGAATGTCCCGTTGGAAGTGAAGGAGTTGTCATGATCTGAATAATAGTACCCCTTGAGACCTGAGGCATTGTCCGCTGAATCCTTCCAGGTGATATTGATGGTGGGATATTTTGTGAAAGGTGAGGTCTTACCGTAGGCATAGGTCTTGATCTCATCCGGCGGAAGGGGGGCCTGGGCATCGATCTTCAGGGGGAAGGTCAGATTGCTGGTGCATATCCCGCTGTCCATTATGTTCTCTACCGTTATCAGGATCTCCTCGTCAGGGTCAATAACGTTCCTTGTGGTTATGTTGATGAAAATGCTCTCCCCTGAGCTCTGATTATCCCACCACTTGTTCCCTGCACGATCCATTACTCGAACATCGAAAAAATCATCTTCCGGAATGAGGTTAGGCGCCCCCTGATAATGAACCGTCAGATCCTCAACGGTGATGGATTCATTTCCTCTGACCCAGTCTCCTGCTTCAAGTTCACCCTGGTATCGGGCGGTGAGTTTGGGCGTGCCAGAGAACTCAAGATCGTTCTCCACCCTGAACAGCCATGGGAACCTCACCAGATTGAACCGGCCAGTGCCCGAAGTAGTGTTCACGAAACAGTCCACCATCCCCTCGTGGGGAAAGGTGAAATTGATATGGAAGGTAAAGTTCAGCCACCAGTTCTCAACAAAATCCGTGGTAATATTGCAGTGGTCCGTTATGAGCTGAACATGACCGTCATGGTCCTGAAGCTTGAAGAAAGTATCATTGGTCCAGTTGTAGCAGAAGGTGGCATTGGTTGTGTTGTAATCCAGATAAAGCCTTATCTCAGACGCGTCGTTGAGGTTCTTGGAGGAAGTGACATTGACCAGCATGGTATACTCCCTGCTCCGGGCATAACAGATATTCTCTGGATCGCCCCTTGACAGGGCTACATTGTCGGTGTAGGCGTTGAGATCTATCTCCAGCCAACTTGCCACAGGCAGACCTCCCGGGCTCTGGCCTATGGTTAGAAGCGTCTCCGAACCTGTAGGTATGGTAGTAATCCTTGCATGTGATGCCGATGAACCCGTGAAGAAGGGACGATTCATTTGGTGCACCATTGGGTGGCCTACTGCCGCAACATAATTGGCGCCGTCGTTTCCGTTCTGGGTCCTAACTCCGAAGGGACCTGGGACCCCTCTGGACCATCTTCTCTGATAGTTGGTCCCGACCATGTCGATGAGTATCCCGCCGTGAGCAACATAATCCTCCATTACCGAAACCATTGACTCCATCTTGTTCAGGTACTGGTCCGGCTGGTATTCGGATATAATTATCAATCTGTACTGGGCCACATCGAAATGAGAATCCTGAACATTATTGGCGCTGATCTGAGTAAAGGGTATACCCCGGTTGTTCATCTCGCTCCTCCAGCCATCAGACCAACCGCTGTGATCCCAGATCAAAAGGATCGGGCCGTTGTCAGCGTGGGTGGGCCAAAGCCAATCGAAAGTGTTGATGATGAAGAAGCGGGAATGCTGTCCGTTCCCGTAACCGTAGCTCGCTATTGTCCCGGTGACAAAATAGATGCCCTTCCCAGGACTACGGGTCTCGTAGGGTGATTGGGCCGTGGTGGGTCTGGAAAGCTTGACACTGTCCACAGTTGAATCGGGTGTGGTGCTTTCCGAGTAATAAAAGGATATTAACCCCAAAGGGACACTGAACAGCATTACAAGAGCGGTCATTACAATAATGAACTTCAAACTGCATGGGTTTTTCGGCATACTGGAACCACCTTATAGGGAAATCATCTGGAACTATCATTGTGTGATCCATTAATGGTATTGGACAGCAGGAATAAAAGGGCGCTGCATCCGGAAATATAGGTGTGCAAAGCATATTTAAAATTATTAGAGGTTTTATTCCATATCAAGACACAGATATGTAAATGGGTTTTTGGGTATTTCGATAGATTTTTCAAGCATTATATCTAGAGGATATTTTAGGTCAAAGTCAATGAGGATCAGGTAAAAAGGCTGAAGTTCCCCATCTGCCAGGAATAATGGGACTTTAAAATATTTATAGAACATATGTATTATGCAACTGGTTCCTGATTTATACCCTGAAAATTATGGAATTACGAATGTAGTCTCCTTGTGGAGGGGTTGGATTGAATATTATCTTAATTATACTGATACTGACACTTATCGCCACACTGTATATGGCATGGACCATCGGCGCAAATGATGTTGCCAATGCCATGGGTACCAGTGTGGGAAGCGGTGCTCTATCATTAAAAAAGGCTCTTGTGATCGCGGCTGTATTCGAATTTTTAGGTGCGGTACTGGTGGGAAGACACGTTACGAAGACCATCAGCGAAGGCATAATTGACCCCGCTCTTTTCGCAGATTCCAGCGAGATACTCATGATAGGTATGCTCTGCGTGCTCATCGGTTCAGCCGTATGGGTGACCTTTGCCACCTATTACGGCCTGCCAGTATCCACAGGGCATAGTCTCATCGGCGGCATACTGGGCTTTGCGTGCGGGATCGTACTCCTAGGCAAGATGGGATTCGGCGATGTGCAGTTCGATACCATTGGCAATATCGCCTTGTCCTGGGTAATATCACCCATTGTCGGAGGATTGATCGCCTATTTTTTATTCCTTCTTATAGTAAAGACCATCCATCATTCAAGGATACCGGCCAAAAGGGCAAGGATGATCGGACCCTACTTGGCCGGAATGGTGATTTTTATTCTTCTGATCTCCATAACCTACAAAGGTTTAAGGGCCATCTCCTTCGACCCTACCCTTCCCGAGGCATTGGCTCTATCAGGGGTCGTTGCATCAATGACAACTCTGGTCTGTTTCATATATTTCAATTTCATATCCAAGAACAGACGTAAGAACAATTTTGATCAGGTCGAGAGTATGTTCGGCGGTCTTCTGGTAGTTACTGCCTGCTACATAGCCTTTGCCCACGGCGCCTCTGACGTATCCCATGCCATCGGTCCGGCGGTTGCCATATTCAAGCTTGAGAACGGCCCGTTCAACTTTTCCATGTCAACAATAATGATCTCCTTCCTTGGCCTAGGTGCCGTCGGCATCGTCATAGGACTGTCCACATGGGGCCATAGAGTAATGACGACAATGGGTGAAAAGATCACACATCTGACACCAACCCAGGGATTTGCAGCGACATTCGGCGGAGCTACAACAGTTCTTTTCTGCGCTAGAATGGGTCTGCCGATATCCACCTCCCAGGTTCTGGTGGGATCTGTTGTGGGCGTAGCGCTTGTGGGAGGCAGCGGCAAGGTGGATTACAAACTTTTCAAGAAGATTGTGGTATCATGGGTACTGACATTGCCAGTAGCTGGCGTTATGGTTTTCCTCTTGTTCCTGGGCGCCTACTTCTTTTTCCTATGATATTATGTTGAAGTTATATTGGAGCTTACGGGCGTTCAATTATTAGACATCATACCCATAAGATAAGTAAATAATTACTACTGATATTAATAGGCTAATACTTGTTGGCCACATATACTGATATAAATAATACCTTAATTTTTTATAATATTGCTGCTTAATTGAAATGATTCTGCCCATGTTACGAATGGATGGGATATTATTAATGAATAAATTGAATTAAAGAGGAGTAACTAGATTTGGAACTGATAACCATCTTTCTGATACTTGCAATACTTGCGTCCCTGTATATGGCATGGACCATCGGCGCCAATGACGTGGCCAATGCCATGGGAACATCGGTTGGAAGCGGGGCAATATCTCTTAAAAAAGCCGTGATAATCGCAGGGATTTTCGATTTCTTAGGGGCCCTGCTTGTAGGAGGGAATGTCTCAGCTACCATTAAAGGAGAGATTTTCGACCCTTCATCCTTTTCCAACCAGAACTATATTGCCATCGGTATGTTCGCGGCGCTCTTGGGCACAGCATTGTTCATAACTTTGGCCACCTACCTGAATCTCCCTGTTTCAACCAGCCATGGGATAGTAGGAGGCATTGTAGGATTTTCCATCACATCCGCCTTTCAGGGACATATGTCCTTTTCCGCGATCAATTATCAGAAGATTATCGAGATAGTGATTAGCTGGCTGGTATCTCCAGTGGCAGGAGGGGTATTTGCTTTTATCACATTCTTCATTGTGAGGAAGTACATATTTCATTCAGACAATCCGAAAAAAGCTATTAAGAACATAGTACCCATTTTCGTAGCAGTGGTATTCTTTATCCTGGCTCTTTCTGTGATCTATAAGGGATTGAAAAACATTGGCCTATATGAACTGGATATAATCACTGCTCTGGAAATAGCCTTGATAGCGGGAATCATATCCTGGCTTCTCTCCATGGTACTGGTAAGAATGATCAAACAGAGGAAAGGCGAAAGCGAGAATGACCTCGTGGACAGGATATTCGGATATCTATTGATACTGACCGCCTGCTATATCGCCTTTGCACATGGTGCTAATGACGTCGCAAATGCCATAGGTCCCCTTGCAGCGGTGTTCTCCATCTCAAAACAGGGCTTTGTTGACCCCTCATCATCCATCCCGTTATGGGTTCTCCTTCTGGGAGGTTTTGCCATAATAATTGGAATATCCACATGGGGGTACAAGGTGATAGAGACCGTCGGAAGCAAGATCACAAATATTACTCCCTCAAGGGGTTTTGCCGCAACCTTCGGGGCTGCCACTTCAGTTCTAATATGCTCGAAATTGGGACTTCCCGTATCCACATCCCATTGTGCAGTGGGCGGTGTCATTGGAGTTGGATTCATCAAGGGTGCGGGTGCAATAGATTTCAAAGTGGTAAGAAAGATCGCGCTATCATGGATAATAACCATCCCGGCAGCAGCACTGCTAACCGTTATTATCTACATGCTCCTGTGCCTTCTTCTATAAAGATAATAATATCCAATACTGTAATTATTCCAACAACGGCCCGGAACAATCACTGCTGCTGGATAATGATCCTTATCCGTCCCTCTACATTCTCAGCGTGATCGGCTATCCTATCGGCGTATTCAATTATCTTCAGCATGTGATATATCGCTATCATGTCATGGTCCTTGAGGTTGTATATCATTTTCCGGAGCTTCACCTTTATCTTGTCAGCCTCATGCTCGGCTATGCCTACCCTGTGCAGTTTCTCCAATACCTTATCGACATCCTTTTTCCGGAAAATCCGTTTTACAAGGGTTTCAAGGTCCTTAATAACATCCAGAAGAAGGCCAACTGAACATTCCACTATCTGCAGATGTTTCTTGAACTCGGCCTTTATCTCGCTGGGGAAAACCGTATTCCGGGCCACAAGCAGATCTGCCAGATGCTCTGCGCTGTCTGCTACCGCATCTAGTTCAGATAGGAATGTATGCATATCGTCCTTTGTAAGGGCCGAGAAGAAACGTCTAGGGGATTTATCCCGGATAATGGATTTTATATTGTCCGCCTTGAACTCAGCCAATCTCACCTTGGGATGAAGTTCCTCTGCTTTATCAAAATCCTCGTTCATGAAAGCTAGGAATAATTTTTTTGTGAGAATAACTGTTTTGTTCACTGCCTTAGCGTGCTCGTAAATTGCCTTTGTTGGCGGCAATTTTGTAACGTATTCATAGGGTTTGTAATACAGCTTATAGGTATCTGTGTTCTCCCATTTCAATTCCAATTTATCCTTCGTGCTCTTTTTGCCCATTTCAACACCAACCTATTATCAATGATTCATATGTAAAAGTCTTCAATAAAAAATGATCTGATAATATAGAATTCGTTAACTATCTGGTCTAGATACCATATGGTATTAGTTTTTTTTTATTTATTGTTCATTCAGGAATAAACCAAGGAAAAATTCCATTTCAACCCTGCGGCGATAATAGGAAAAGGTGTATGTTCCTGTGGTTTTTTACCTTTTTCAGCATCCATTCTTGCCTTGATCTCCATCGCTCTTGACAATAAGAAACTTCCACCGAAATCTATATAATTCAACATTGATATACGAGTGCGATTCGTATTGATATACGGCTTATTTTGTATGGTGATAATTATGAAATACGAGGCAACTGACGAACAGAACATGATCCGCGAGGTCGTAAGGGATTTCGCCCTCAAGGAACTGGAACCAATTGCAGAGGAGATCGACAGGGAAAGCAGACATCCCCACGAGACTGTAGAAAAGCTCGGCCCCCTGGGCATCATGGGTATGATAGTCCCCGAGGAGTACGGCGGAAGCGGAAGCGATTCAATAAGCTATGCCATTGCCATAGAAGAGATATCACGGGTGTGCGCATCCACAGGAATTATTGTGTCTGTGAACAATTCTCTGGCCTGCTATCCCCTTCTCATGTTCGGGAATGAGGAGCAGAAAAAGAAATACCTGACACCCCTGGCCAGCGGCGAGAAGCTGGGCGGTTTCAGCATGACGGAACCCGACCACGGCAGCGACGTGTTCACCTACAACACAACCGCTGTAAAAGACGGCGAGGATTGGGTGCTCAACGGCAGGAAGATCTTCTGCACCAACGGAGGTATGGCCGACACCATGATAGTGTTCGCCCAGACCGACAAGGAAGCCAGACACAGGGGGCAAACAGCCTTCATCATCACGACCGACACCCCTGGATACACCGTGGGCGGATATGAGGACAAGCTGGGAATCAGGGGCTCCAAGACCGCGGAGTATCTTCTGGACGATGTCAGGATCCCCGATGCAAACAGGCTAGGTGATGTGGGGATGGGTTTCAGGATCGCAATGGCCACCCTTGACTGCGGAAGGATAGGCGTGGCTGCCCAGGCTCTCGGTATCGCACAGGGCTGTATCGACAAGGCGGTAGATTTCTCCAAGGAGAGAAAGCAGTTCGGCAAACCCATCTGCAAGAACCAGTACATCTCATTCTTACTGGCCGAGATGGAGACCCGGACCCAGGCCGCCAGACACCTCGTGTATTCCGCTGCGTATGCAAAGGACACAAAGAAGAGGTTCAGCAAGGATGCCGCCATGGCCAAGCTATTTGCGGCCGAGACCGCAATGTGGGTAGCCACAAAGGCACTGCAGATCCACGGCGGTTACGGCTACACCAAGGACTACGCCATAGAGCGCTACTTCAGGGACGCCAAGATCACCGAGATCTACGAGGGCACATCCGAGGTCCAGAGGATGGTCATCGCTGGCGCATTAGGCCTCTGATACTGCAGTTTTATTTAATGGGGCTGTTCATGCGGCCCCTTTTCCTTTACTCTCATAATATTTTTCAAAGGTGATATTCTTGGATAGAAAGATAAGGGTTCTAGTTGCCAAACCCGGCCTGGACGGCCACGACAGAGGAGCCAAGATAGTGGCCAGAGGTTTGAGGGACGCCGGCATGGAGGTCATCTATACAGGCCTTCACCAGACCGCCGAGCGCATTGTTGAGGCAGCCATCCAGGAGGATGTGGACGTCATAGGGCTCTCCATACTGTCAGGAGCACATATGACCATATTCCCTGATGTGTTGGAGCTACTCAAAAAGAACGAGGCCGAGGACATACTGCTCACTGGCGGGGGTATAATCCCTGAGGAGGACCGGAACCGGCTTGTTAAGATGGGCTGCGGCGAACTCTTCGGCCCTGGGACACCTCTTGATGATATTATAGAGTACATCAGGGGTGCAGTGACGGAAAAGGAATGAATTGACATGGATCCTCTGGTAGAAAGGCTTCTCTGCAAGGACAGAAGGGCTGCGGCCCGGATCATAACCCTTGTGGAGAACTCATCGGTGCGGGCCAAGAAGTTATTGGCCGAACTTTTCCCCTATACTGGTAATGCTCACATCATCGGGATAACCGGCCCCCCCGGCACAGGCAAATCCACACTTGTTGACAAGCTCACCCTGGAATGCAGGAGCAGGGGGATGACGGTAGGAATAATAGCGGTGGATCCCACTTCTCCTTTTACCGGCGGCGCACTTTTAGGGGACCGAATACGCATGGGGGCGGTTTCCATGGACCCTGAGGTCTTCATTCGCTCTATGGGCACCAGAGGAAATCTAGGCGGGCTATCCCGGGCCACCAACGATGCCATTAAGGTGCTGGATGCTCTCGGTAAAGATATTATCTTTGTTGAGACCGTTGGTGCAGGGCAGTCCGAGGTGGACATCGTCAAGACGGCCCATACCTCGGTTGTGGTGGAGGTACCTGGGCTGGGTGATGACATCCAGGCTATCAAGGCAGGTATACTCGAGATAGGCGATATATTCGTGGTTAACAAATCCGACATGGTGGGTGTTGAGAGGGCGGTTCGTGAACTGGAGACCATGCTTGATCTGACTAATTCGTATAAAATTGAAGGTGCATGGAGACCTCCTGTTCTCAAGACGGCCGCCAAGAAGAACGAAGGTATTTCGGAGATGGTTGACTCCCTTGAGGAGCATTTACAGCATCTGAAGAAGAGCGGTGAGTGGTCCAAGGTGCTATATCAGCTTACCAAGAGCGAGTTTCTGGAGATAATGAACCAGGAGATAACCCAACTCGTGGTGGATCTGGCCGGAAAGGGGAAGGATATAGACGGCCTAATAGAGGAAATAATCGAGAGAAAGACCGACCCCTATACGGCATCAGAGAAGATACTGGCGCCCCTGAGAAAGAGGATGGCCTAGAATATTATCGGTTCATTATATTCTCCGAACACGTCCCGAAGCACTCCTGTTATCTCTCCTAAAGTGGCGTAGGCCCTTGCACAGTCCAGTATGGCGGGCATGGTGTTCACCGTACCTTCAGCGACCTTTCTGAGATGTTCCAGGCATTTATTGACCTCATCATTATCCCGATCAGCCCTGAGCTTGTTGAGCCTCTGTATCTGTTTCTTCTCACCTTCAGGATCCATCTGGAGCAGTGGTATCTCTATGGGTTCGTCCAGAGTGAAATCGTTGACACCGATCATTATCCGGGTCTTGTCATCAATTTCTTTCTGGTAGCGTGCCGCCGCATCGGCGATCTCCATCTGGAAGAAACCCCGTTCCAGTGACGGTATAACACCTCCAAGGCTCTCCACCTTGTCGAAGTACTCGTAGCATTCCCTCTCCATCTTATCGGTGAGCCACTCTATGTAGTATGACCCGCCTAATGGATCGATTGTATTGGGCACACCGCTCTCATGGGCGATTATCTGCTGTGTCCTAAGGGCAAGGCGGACGGCCTTCTCCGAGGGAAGGGCCAAAGCCTCGTCCATGGAGTTCGTATGCAGTGACTGCGTTCCGCCCATAACTGCTGCAAGTGCCTGGATGGTCACACGGACCAGGTTTACCTCGGGCTGCTGGGCCGTCAATGAACACCCTGCCGTCTGAGTATGGAAACGCATCCACCATGATCGGGGATTCTTGGCACCGAAGGTCTCCTTCATCTCACGGGCCCATATTCTTCTGGCAGCCCGGTACTTGGCTATCTCCTCGAAGAGGTCGTTATGTGCGTTGAAGAAGAAACTGAGGCGCGGTGCGAACTCGTCTACATCCAGGCCCCGCTCTATACCGTGGCGCACGTACTCGAGACCGTCGCCCAGGGTAAATGCCAGCTCCTGTACCGCCGTGGATCCTGCTTCCCGGATATGGTATCCCGAGATGGATACTGTGTTCCAAAGAGGTACATGCTTTGATCCGAACTCGAAGGTGTCCACTATGAGCCTCATGGATGGTTTGGGCGGGAATATGAAGGATTTCTGAGCTATGTATTCCTTGAGAATGTCGTTCTGTATGGTGCCCCGGAGCCTGTTCATGGGCACGCCTTTCTTCTCGGCCATGGCGAGATAGAAGGCCCATACGACCGATGCGGGACCGTTTATTGTCATGGAGGTACTGACCTTGTTGGGATCGATCCCCTCGAAGAGGATCTCCATATCCTTCAGGGAAGAAATGGCCACACCGCATTTGCCGAACTCGCCCTTGCACAGGGGATGGTCCGTGTCGTAGCCGTATAGAGTTGGATAATCGAAGGCGATGGAAAGACCGGTCTCACCGTGTCCAATAAGGAACTTGAAACGCTGGTTTGTTTCTTCCGCGGTACCGAAACCTGCGAACTGCCTCATTGTCCATAAACGCCCCCGGTGCATTGTGGGCTGGACCCCTCTTGTGAATGGGAAACGGCTGGGGAAGTTCAGTTTTTCAAGGTAATCCCAGTCTTCAATATCATCGGGTCCGTATATTCGGTCTACTGGCATGGATGAAGTGGTTATGAACTCCTCCTGTCTTTCGGGCCATTTATCGAGTACTGGCTGGAGTGTCTTCTCTTCCCATTCCTTCCTGGCCTTCTTTATTTTTTCCTTGTCATCCATGCTGATCACCGTTCTATACCTTCCCTTGCGTCTATTCCCTTCATGTAGGGGTGCTTGACCTCGCTTATGACCGATACCAGATCGGCAATGTCGATTATGGCCGGAGGAGCGTATCGCCCAGTGAGCACCAGCTCAGTATGTTCCGGGCGCGAGCGTATCATCTCAAGGACTGGTTCTATATCCAGTAATTTGTAGTCCAGGGCGATGTTCAGCTCATCCAGCACTACCATGTCGTAATCCCCGGAAGATATCACTTCCTTCGCTCTTTGGAATCCTTCCTCCGCCCAATCTATATCCACCTGTGCCGGATTGGCCTTGTTCACAAAATCGGGCCTTCCGTACTGTTCGATGGTTACATTGGGGAGATGCTCTATTGAGTTCAGTTCTCCGTAATTTATCTCACCCTTCATGAACTGGACTATTATAACATCCTGGCCCTTGCCGGAAGCTCTCAGGGCCTGCCCAAGGCTGGCAGTTGTCTTTCCCTTTCCGGTGCCTGTGTATACCTGTACGAGTCCGACCCTCGATCTCTTGGCCAAAATAGGTCCTCCTTGGGTAGTTAATCGGATAATCGTGTTATAATCCTTTCGGAAACATATTCCAGCGGAGAAATGGGAGGTTTTCAATGGATCAGCCAAGCTCGTTCTCCTTCAGCGTCTCGTAACCCTCCTTGAAAAGGAACAGAGAAATAACGATGCCTGCAATAGGGTCTCCCCGCCACCATCCTAGAATATAGTTTGCACCAAGGCCGGCAAATAAAGCAACTGAAAGGAAGAAACAAGCAAGGGTTTGTTTTGAATCCGCCATCATACTTGCGCTTTTCAGTGATTTCCCGGTTCGGTACTTCACATAGAAAAGGAGAGGCATTGTGATCATGGAAACCCCTGCAATGACCAGCCCCCAAATACTGGGGTCCGGTTCCTCGTGGAGATACAATTTCCTAACGGATTCGAATACCACATACACACCAAGTAGAAAAAATGAGATGCCGACCAATTTCACTGCCTTCTTCTCAACCTTTTCCTCTTCCTCGGGAGATATTTTACCGTGCTTTCGGAATCTCCATATCAGAACACTTCCAGATATAGACTCCACGAAGCTGTCGGAACCGAAACCGATAAGGGCTGAGCTTCCGGCAAAAAAACCCAGTAAAATTGATAAGATGCCTTCTACAACATTGTAGCCAACAGTAATATATGACAGTAATAGGGACCTGCGGTAAAGTTTCTCGTTCATGCGACCAGTCAGCCTTTATCTTATATTGGATATTGAATAACACTGAACACTATTAAAAACCAAGGTACCAAAATAATTACAAATCACCGCAAAACTATATTAATGGTCAATAATCTATTCGTTCTAAACCGGAGGTTTTATTGTGAAAAAAGTAAACAGAACACTAGTGATCCTTGCAATTGCATTACTGATTGTAACCTTCGCAATACCTGCTGTCACGGCATTTGCGAACGACGGAATGAAAGTTATCATCACCCTGGACAAGGGAGAAGATTACAAAGGAGGGGACGAAGGGACTGTGAAAGTTCACGTTTTCAACAAGGGCGAATATGTTGACCCCGATGATGCACCGAAATGCGCCCTGGAGCCAGAATACGGGGGCGTACCAGAGAATGCCCGGGATATAGATCTTGAGAAAGATGCAACAGGTATTTACAGCGGAACATTCGACATATTCACAAGCGATGTGGATGACAACGATATGATGTCTCTAAACACTGAAGCAACCTACGGTAAGACCGATGAGAATGATACAATTTACAACACTGATGAAACAAGCGAATATTTAAGCCTGGACAAGGGCACAACCGAGGACGAAGAGGTTTCCGTCAATTTCAAGGGAGTACCCGATGCTGCATCCCCGGGAGAAACCATAACCATCACCGTTGAGGTCCGTAAGGGCGGGGTGCTCACCGATGCCGAGGACCTAACCGTGGAATATGAGTTCGAACTTGAAGGCAGCGAATCAAAGAACCTTCCCTACAACAAGATAAGCACCGGAGTCTATGAACTGGAACTGGAGATACCCGGTACCAGCAAGGAAAGCTTCGATGTTGAGCTAAAGGCCGAGGCTACCATCGGAGAGGATACTGACTGGGATTGGGAGTTCACCAGAGTGGACCTTCTTTCTGTTTGGTACCACAAGGTGACCATAGGCAAGACCATAACCAAGTTCGACATCTACGTTTGCGGTCCTGATGGAAAGGCCATTGAGAACGCCGAGATCAATTTTGACTGGATGGGAGATAAAGGTGACGGTGATAAAGAATCCAGTCTCACCGACAGCGAAGGAAAGGCCACCTTCCAGCTTTCCCATGACGAGAAGACGGGCGACATCGAGGTAGAAGGAACCGTCCTGGCAGACGGCAAGACCCAGCATTTTGAAGGATGGATCGAGGTCCAGGAGATAGATGACGATGATGACGAGAGCTGGAAAGAGGAAGAGCCCTACGGCTACGGCCTGGAGGTCATAATGTCAAGGGATTCAGTATCAGGTTCAGGTTCCCAGGAGATACAATGCATAGCCTATCTCGACGGCCAGAGGGTATCGGACAAGGAGATCCACTACTACATATACGACCAGGAGAGGATCATCGCGCATGGTACTGTGACCACTGATATAAACGGAGAGTTCACCATAAGCTTCAGCTATACCAAGGGCGGCGATGATTCCCTGAACATAGATTTCGAGATTGCAAATGAGGAGTTCTACAGTTTCTTCGGGGACCGGGAGGACACACTTGATGGTATGGAATATGCTTCCACTGGTGATTGGCTGTGGGTGGAAGAGGATGAGGACGAAGGAAATCCCGAGTTCGATGCCACCTCTGTAAAGATCAGCGTTGGCAACATGAAACACGGGGGGCTCACAGATGTTACCATCACAGGACTTCCGGAGGATTTCATGCCCTTTGTTATATGGGTTCCGACCAAGGTATCCTCCTGGGAAGGTCTTGAGGAATGGGGCAAGGATTTCCCCTGGGATACATGGGGAGGTGACAGTCTTATGACCCAGAACGTGGAGGTCAGCGATGGAAAGGTCACCTGTAAAATCATGGTGCCCGAGTTCCTGCCTAAGACGGATTATACTGTTATCGCAGGTTATCTGGACCTTGAGAAGATGGACGACCCGAATGCCAACTTCGATGATGTTTTCAATCTGAACAAGGTAACGGTGAAACCGGGACAGTCGGGATCTTCAACAACCGGGGGCGGTACCGATGACAGCGGTTCCTCCTCAAGCAATATGGCGCTCATTCTGATAATATCCGGTGTTGTGCTGGTCATAATCATCATTGTTGTTGTGCTGATACTGGTCACTAGGGGGAAGAAGAAAGGCGGAGAGAAGGAAGATGAAGAGGCTGAGATCCACCAGGATGATGGGATGGAGCCAGTGGGTGACGCACCTCCCGCTTACCATCAGCCTCCGGTCCAGGGTGATGCAGGCGATACCCCGAGACCCCCCATGGTCCCGGCCCAGCAGGAGGCACCATACGACGAAGGCAGCTCATATCAATCCGACAGCACTGGTGATTGGTGAGGTGATGAAATGCAAAGCATTTATTATGGCTATCATCATGATGGGCGTGGTTTTCACAACAGGTTGTTTTGATGACGGCGATGAGGTGGACCTCAGCGATATGGACGAACATGTAAACCTGGACCCAGTTGACCAGACCGGTGCCAGGGAGTTCTTTTCGAATGAGAGGTATGTATTCGGCCTTGAGGAGATCACACCTGCGGATTTCAAGGGCGACATTCCAGGCTGGTTCAGCTCGGCCAGTGAGCGGGGAATAGGTGTTATCGGCATAGACCTCATGGATATCGAGGCCGGCACCATAGCAATGAATACCTCCAGCCTGTTCTACTGCGGTTTTAAATTGGATGACGAATACGGGGACATATACCCCGAAATACTGAAGGAAGGAAAGAAGAACAATATATCGGTCATCATAATGATCGAGAGCGCGGCCCATATTGTGGAGGACTTCTTTGATTACTCCGACGACATCAGCCAGGGCAAGCTGGTGCCCAAGACCATAAAGGGCTGGATACGGGACATATCAGCTGCTGCAGCCGAGTCCGGCATGAAGGTGGGGGTCACAGAGGAGGCTTTTCCGCCCAAATACATGGACGCAATAGCCGAGGCCTGCAATGATTTCGGGGTGACCTACATCCATTTCTTCGAGGACCTGGACGGCAGGGCCGACATGTACCTGTCCGAGGATTACGCCTACTATCCAATGGATGCAAGGGAGGACCAGGCGGATATTGACTACATGCTGGAGCTCACAGAACTAGGGGCATACTACGGTCTTCTGGGGCACCTGAACATCATGTTCGGCAGTGCGAGCTACCAAAACGCTGAATCAGGGGTGCTTACTGCAGGAGGATGGGGGCTGGGCCCCAAGACCCATCAGAACATAGCACTCATGAGGGCAATACAGTTCTCACCGAGATTCTACTTCTTCGTCGTAGCCACCGGGGACGACGGCCTCATATTCCAGGATGAACCTGATTATGTGAACAACTATGATTTCGATGATGAACTGCTGCCTCTTCTGGAGAGTTACGGAAGAAAGGAAAACGATGCTGTGAAACCCGTAGCCAACCTGATACTGGACAAACCTCCACTTGATACGGATAACGACGATTTCTTCTTCCAGGGGCTTTTAAGTTCAGTATGCTCCATTACCAATGCCATGCTTGCAGCGGGATATGATATAATCGTGACCAAATCCGAACCCTATGCAGATGCCGACCTGTATTACGTATTCACCGACGGTATGGCCTGGGATTCCGGAGACGACCTGCCTGCCGAACTTGCAGACCTTGTTGACGGGAACAAACCAGTTTACTACCAGGTAGCCGGAAGCCTCGGGAAGAAGACCAACTGGAAGAAGGTAACGGATAAATTGGGTATAAGCGGTTCAAAGTGCATAGGCTCCGAGACTGACAAATCCACCCACGAGAAGATACCTCTTACAGCGAAATATGCTTTCCCTGACGGGATCAGTGAGATAAATTATGCCGGCTACAGCATGGAGGTCTGGTTCAACGATATCGCAGGGAAACAGACCTATTCCCATTACGTACACATGATAGACCCTGACGCCTACGAGGGAGAGGTAATACTGAAAGGCATGGCCTCCAAGGACAAGGACAAAGCCTACGACGATCCCACTGGGCTAATCGTTAAGAAGGACAATGTGTATTTTGTCAACAGCGGATACCTTCACCTGGGTGCAAGTCCAGTACTGGCCAACGAGATGGCGGGAAGAGAGGTGTACAACGCGCCATCCTACGGTTATCTTACAGCCTGTAAGGACCGAGCTGTGTTCTTTGCGCCCTACGATACAACTATAGACATCAATCTCGAGGCTGGATTGGACAATCTGACGGTGTTTTCCTCGGATGGTACAGTGAAGGATACCCACGGACTAACGCTTGTTAACGGCACACTCTCCGGGAATATTGGCAGGTTCGAGATGGCTGTGGCGATATAGACGGATAATTTCTTTTATGAATTTTCTGGCTGAACCTGAACTGAACTGTTACATCCAGCTCAGAAATCACGGTTAATCTAATATCAGAATAATGCCTTCTACATGACAAAAAAATTTTTGGAGTGAATAATATGATTAAAAGAATATCGATGATAGCACTTTCTGTGTTAATATTAGGTTTAATGAGCTGGCTTCCCGCCGTGCAGGGCGGCCTGGACGATACACCTCTGGGAGGAGGAGCTGTAAACATACCCACTATCGACGGAACCGTTGGAGTGGACGAATGGACCGATGTTAATGCTGCAACAGAGACAGTTACAGCAGATGACGGCAGTCTTCAGGATGTGACCGTTGGAATAAAGAACGACGGCACCTACTTGTACATGCTTGTCCAGATAAGCAATGCGGATTACTCTGATCCCAACGAGCCTTACTGGGATTTTATCAGGATACTTTTTGACGACAACAACAACGGCGTGGGCGACCAGGGCGAGAACATGTGGGCCATCCGCTATGACGGCGGTGTTGTAGCCGACGGATTCACCAAGATCCAGGGAGGATACCAGCTGGGCCAGGATATCCATTACGGGGGCACCAACGATATAATAGGTGCCATCACCCATTCCAATCCCGGACCCAATACCTACGGAACCTATACCGTGGAATTCAGAGGTCTTCTGGACAGCGGAGATGATAAGGATTTCAGCTTTTTGCCCGGGGATGAGATAGGTTTCAAGGTGCACATGGCAGACGGAGACCCGAGTCCAACGGTTCCCTTGGTTGGGCCGGTGGGCAGTTTTATTGCTCCTTCAAACGGCTTTGCCAAGATCACCCTGGAAGCACCCAGAAGAGACTGTTCCATGACTGGTATCAGCTATCCCACACTTCTGACGGCCGGTGCGGATCTTGTAGTTGATATTGAGATCAAGAACGAAGGAGATATCACCGATACGTTCTACGGTACACTTTCCATTGATTCTGACACTGTGGACACTTTCACAGTTACTGACCTCCTACCGGGAGATTCAGTTTCTCTCCAAAGTACAATATCCACGGAGCTGATCCTGACTGGAGTGCACGAGATAGTATGCGATTGGGCGCCGGTTCCCTTCGAGGAGGATATCGAGGACAATACCCATACTGGATATGTTCATATCATGGATGCCATAATAGACGATGACGGAGGCGAATGGGGGCTTGGACCTGATGAAGGCATGGCCATTGCAGACGGTGCTACTGCTACAGGCGATGTGACTGTTGACGGCGGTGTGTTGTGGTTGACCGAAGGCAGTACACTTGACGGAAACATCTACGGAACCGAGGGCGGAGACATCTATATTCAGGACGGTTCAACTGTGACAGGAGATATAATTCATACCGGCGGGATACTGGAGATATCCGACAGCACACTGCTCGGAAACGGGATCCGCATCAATACATTACATACCAATATCAAGGACGGGTCGGTTATCAAGGGCGATTTCACATTCCAGGATCCCCATGCGGTGACACTGGAGGATGCAACCTTCGAGAGCGGTCTGGTAATTGATATCACCAGCGCAGGGTTTGAACTTGACAAGAGCGACATCCGTCTTGAGGGGACCAATATAATCGCCGGCATCAATATCGACCATACCAGTGCCGGACTCTATGACGACAACGGTTATGAGTTCAACTTCGAAATGGACGAGGTATCCATAGGTGAGAGCGTTGTACTGGAGAGCAGTATTCAGCAGGATTCATACCCGGAAGGTCTGGGCCTAAAAATGAATCTGGGCATGAAGGACAGCACCATTGGAGATAGCGTAACAATGGAAGCTGGCATTAGCCAGGATTCCTATCCTGAAGGCTTAGGGGTCATATGGAAACTGGACATGGAAGGCAGTAATGTTGGAGGAAATGTTGTTATGGACGCGGGCATTAGCCAGGATTCCTATCCCGAAGGGCTTCAGTTCGACTGGAACATGAATATAAAGGGATCAGATTTGGGGAACGATCTGGTGATCGACATACCAAGCTCAGGTCTGCTGGAAATGGACGAAACGGATGTGGGCAACAATCTAGTCATTGACATAACAAGCGCAGGATATCAGGACGGGGAGGATATAATTCAGCGTATGAAGAATTCCTATCTCGGAAACAATCTGGTCATTGACATAACCAGTGCAGGATATCAGAACGGCGACGACCCTCTTACCAGAATAGGAACTTGCGAATTCCAGATAGAGGGCAGCACCATTAACAACAATCTAATGGCGACCTGTGCTGCTGATTCTTCAACCGGGAGCGACCAGATAATCATCACTGACAGCCTGATAGACGGGAAGGCACAGAGCAACAATATAGCCCTTGACCTTACCGATACCGATATCGGTGAAAAATTATCCGTACACAACAGCGATCTTGTCATGGGCGGGGGCAGCGTATACGACCAGTGTTTACTTACCCAATCCGGAAGCGTATCCATAACAGGCACGGAGATGAACGACGACCTGAAGGTGACCCAGGCTGATAATGTTGACGTGAGTACCGGGACAGTTGACGGGGATCTGAAGCTGAACAACGTCGATAATGCGGTGATAGAGGGAAACACCATCATGGAAGACCTGAAACTGGTCAACGTGGATAACTATGTGATGGACGGGAACACTGTTTACGGCAAAGTTAAGATCAAATAAGCAACCATTTTTTAGAACTATGAATTCAGACTGCCATGCATTTGATCCTTGAAACCCTTGGGCTGATGCATGGATCTTTTTCTTTTCAGCATCCTGTTTCGGACAGCAATATTATTTATTTTCAGGGAATATTGATATATTTTAGGCTGTATTATTTGTTAGAGATGACCAAATGACCGCACAGGTACACGAGAAA
>CAYSHM010000017.1:0-45187 GCA_964430885.1 uncultured archaeon
ATTTTGCCAAATCCAATTAATCTATATAAAATTCCAATTCATTAAAATTTCAAATAACATATGAAAATATAATTAAATCCATGCAACATTAAATTTGAAATTAAAAGGATGGAAAACAATTTTTATTTTTATAAATATTAACATAAATTTTATCATAAGTTGACCTCCTTTATTTATCCTCTAATGTTCCTTTCCAAATCAGGCTTTCCGAATAGCTATTTAGTTCTTAAAGGTGAAAACTTTAAAATCTGTAAATGAGTATCTATACTCCATAATCAGTTAATATCAAGCTTTACAGCTAAACCTGCCGACTACTCGTAGGGGTGATATTGTTGAAAATCGGACTTTCAACTAGCATATTCAAGGGTGAATCCCTGAAGTTCATACTCAAAATGGCCACATATCTGGAAATGGATTGGATCGAACTGAAGACTGAGCTTCTCAAGGAAGATCTGACCCAGGCAGCGGATATTATCAATTCAAAACCTGATTATTCAGAGATCAGTAACTTCTCCATACATTCCGCCCACAAAGGTATGAACCTGATGAACATGTCAGATGAACAGATAAGAAGACATGAAGAAGACCTTGATCTTGCCAAATCCTTGGGTGCTGACAGGGTCATATTTCACGCAGGTTACTCGGAGGGCGGGGAGCATTATGAGGAATTGGATAATGTGATACCTGTTATAGAGCACTATCTGGATTACACGGAAGATACCAGTATAATGATCCTTGTTGAAAACACAATGTTCGGCAGAAATAAGCTCTGCAGCGATCCCAGGGAACTTAAGCACGTTCTGAAGACCATCAACCACCCCCGGTTGGGCGCAACATTGGATATAATAAATCTTCTGGGTATAGAGGAGGACAAGTTAAAGAAACGATACAAGAAGATAAGGAAATGGGTCAGACACATACATATCAATTCGACCCCCGTCTATGAAGGGGAACTGAAGATGAAGAAGTATGTCAAGCTCTTTCTAAAAGAACTCAAACTCAAGAAAAGGATCAAGAAGGAAAAGTACAAGATCCCTGTCATACTGGAGGGAAAAACCTCTCTGGCCAGGGAAATGCAGTTCTATAATGATCTAAAAAGAAAGCTCAAATGAGGGTTGGTTCAGTTTAGACTTCTGATCCTACACTCATTCAGGAGGCAAACCTATAAAACCATTGTCCATGAGCATGCGGGTCTTGTCCCGGGAATCGGTAATACTTTTCCTGGCCCTTTCCCTTATCTCCTCTGCTGTCAATATCTTTCGGGCAACTCCCTGTTCTATAGCTTTCAAACCTACATACTCCGCTTCCCTGATGAAAACCTCGTAGTCATCCATCGTGGGAACAATATAGTCTTCATGTATACCCTTCTCCACAGCTGTTTGGGCTATTGCCTCTGCTGCTGCAATGGCCATCTCGTCTGTTATGGTAGTAGCCATTACATCAAGAGCACCTCTGAAAATACCCGGGAAACCCAATGAGTTGTTGATCTGATTCGGAAAATCGCTCCTTCCGGTTCCCACTATCCTTGCTCCGGCCTCCTTGGCTTCCCATGGCCAAATCTCGGGTACTGGATTGGCAACCGGAAATACAATGGCATCTTCAGCCATTGTCTCGATCCATTCCTTCTTAATAATCCCCGGGCCCGGTTTTGACGCTGCGACAAGAACATCGATTCCTCTGACCGCCTCCCCTATCCCTCCTGTCAGTCCATGGGGATTGGTGGTAGAGGCAAAGTCGTACTTCCAAGGATTGGTCTCTCTCATAGTGGGCAGATCCTCACGGTTCCCATGAATGATGCCCCGGCTGTCCACAAGAATAATATTACTTCTCTTGGCACCGTACTTGGTAAGAACGCGAAGATATGCTACATTTGCTGCTCCCACACCTACAATGGCGAACTTTGCTTTCTTGATATCTTTTCCCACAACACGAAGTGCATTAATCGTACCCGCTAGCTGTATACTGGCCGTTCCCTGCTGATCATCATGCCATACAGGAATGTCCATCTCCTCCCTCAATCTTTCCAGAATATGGAAACAATTGGGATTGGATATGTCCTCCAGGTTGATCCCTCCGAATGTGGGTTCAAGGAGTTTGACCGTCTCGATGAACTTCTCAGGGTCCTTTGTGTCTATCATCAAGGGCTGTGCGTCAACGCCGCCGAGATATTTGAATAAAAGGGCTTTCCCCTCCATTACCGGCAATCCTGCATAAGGGCCTATATCACCCAGACCCAAAACCCTGGTGCCGTTGCTTGCCACTGCAATGGTGTTCCATCGATTGGTAAGCTGATTGACCTTTTCCCTATCTTCCTCGATAGCCCTGCAGGGAGAGGCCACACCCGGAGTGTACCATACGGAAAAGTCGTCAAAGCTGCGGACCGAACATTTGGGAATTACCTCTATCTTTCCCTTGAAATGTGCATGCCAAGGCACACCTTTCTTAGCAGGTTCCATTGAACGGCGGAGTCTTTCAGAATCACTATTGTTCACATTTGTCATAGTATCTGCCTTACCTTATAGGGATTGAATTTTCTATTGGTTTAAGTAAATTTAAGGTTGGAAAACCGATCTCAAATGGTAATAATGCTTTTTGATGAGTAATTGTTGATCGTATAACAAATGGGATGAAATCTTCAGTTATTTGGTTCAGGTTCCGGTATTCAGGTTGTTAAGAATACCTCTTGCCGCCAGAAGACCGGTTGCTGATGCATTTACTATATCCCCAGATAGCCCCGCACCGTCACCTGCAGCATAAAGACCCCTTATGCTTGTGCGCATGTTGGAATCAACAGCCACTTTCATGGAATAGAACTTTATCTCCGGTGCATACAGAAGGGTTGAATCGGACATCACCCCTGGTATAACCTCATCAAGCTTGTCTAGGCCCTCGATGATGTCGGTGACTATACGGTGGGGAAGCGCCATTGATATGTCTCCAGGAGTAAGACTTCGGAGTGTATTTTTCACATGTCCTCTCTTGAGCCTTTTGGATGTGGTCCTTCTTCCTTTTTTGAGATCTCCAATCCTTTGAACAATGGGATCTCCTCCACCGATGGTGCTGGCAAGTTTGGCTATGGATTTACCGTACTTGGTCGTGTTCTCCATAGGTTCCGTTAGATTAATGTGTACAAGAAATGCAAAATTGGTATTTACTGATTCCTTCTCCTTGTGGGAATGACCGTTGACCCCTATGAATCCCTTGTACTTTTCCTTGACAACAAAGCCGTGGCAGTTGGTACAGAAGGTCCTGATAAAATCATCGTAGGTCTTTGTCCTAATATGGAACTTAGGGTCCCGGTTAATGGAGGTAATGCCATCCATTATTATTGCTGGCACTTCTACCCGGACACCCACGTCTATTCCCCCGTAACTGGCCTTAACCGGATGCAGGTCGATTATCTTCTCTATCCAGCTTATACCTCCCCTTCCAGGACTGATGAGGACAGTTTTGGATCTGATTTCCAGTCCATCCTTGCCCTTGATCCTGACACCCTTGCAGACACCCTTCTCAATAATAAGGTCCTCCACCTTAGTGCCCAGTCTTACATCCACACCCATGGATCTGATCTCCTCAGAGAAGATCTTCAGCAGAAGTGGCGCCTTATCTGAACCTATATGCCTTTGGGGAATATCTATGAACCTAACTCCCGCAGATGCAGCCTTGAGTTTCAGCTCCCGTACCTTCTTGGTATTGTTTTTATTAGCCAGATCACTGGGGGCACCGAATTTCAGAAATATTTCATCAACTTCTATGATAAGTTCCTCGGCTTCGGAAATATCTGTGGCATACTTCGAAAGATCCCCTCCAATGTCATATCTGAGATTAAGGGTCCCGTCGGAAAATATGCCTGCTCCTCCCTCTCCGCACATGATATCGCATACAGGGCATTGTACGCAAACTCCGGTTTCCAGAGCGGTACAGGACCTCATATCCACACTCTTCCCCCTATCTATCATTAGTATTTTCAAATGAGGGGCCTTCTTTATGAGCTTATAGGCGGCGAACATACCTGCCGGTCCCATTCCAATGATTATTATATCCCATTCCTTATCCATGGATACACACCTAAATGACCTATGGCCTTTCCTTCATGTAAACCTTTGTTTATATAGATATTATCCCCGGCTATCGATTTTTTCAAACGATCAAAGGTCTGAAAAGATTTTTCTAATCCCCTAACCATACCATTAAGCATGTTCATCACCCAGGCTGAGCTCGAAGACGCGGAAGAGCTTCAGTACGTAATATCGGAAATACTTGAGCAGTATCACACCGAGGAGATATTGACCCTGATCCTCCAAGAATGGCCTGAAGGCAGTCTGGTAGTCAGACATGGACACAATATCGAGGGTTTTCTAATGGGGAACAGATTGGAAAATAATACAGCTAGGGTTTTCGCCTTCGGAGTGAGCGATAGATTCAGGTCCATGGGATTCGGCACCAAAATGCTGAAGATGTTTCTGGACAGATGCAGAATGAATGCCATTTTCAAGGTCGTTCTTGAGGTAAAGGTTCAAAACATCAGGACCCAGAGGCTCTACAGGAGGTTCGGTTTCATGAAACAGGGACTGCTTGAGGATTTTTACAACGATGGAAGCAACGCTTTCTCCTACATCAAGTTCCTATGAAAGCCAGAACACCAGTCATAAAGATTGCAAAACGGGTGAAAATTGTTATTAACCATAAGGAATCATCGATGAAATGATCTAAGTGAAAAATGGGGTTTTTCAATATGCTCATAGGAGTTGACGAGGCAGGGCGCGGGCCCATAATAGGTCCGCTGATCATTGGTGCTGCGGCAGTTGAAGATGAGAGTTTTCTTAAGGACATCAAAGTACGGGATTCAAAGGCCTATACTCCTCGATTAAGAGAGAGAACCTTTGAGAAGCTTGTTGGGAATATAGTTTTTTCCCATATATGCTACAGTTCTGAGGATGTTGATGAGGCGGTCAAGTCAAGCAACCTTAATTGGTTGGAAGTGAAAGGTTTTTCCCAAGCCATTTTGGGAATATATCACAAGTTGAGACCTCGGTTCAATGGTTTCTGGGATTTCATTGGTAAGAGCCGAATTTTTCTGGATTCATGCGATGTCAAGGAGGAAAGGTTCGGAAAGAATGTGGCACAAGCCCTGATTGATAACTGTATGAAAGAGGGGATCCTGAAAAACTGCTTAAATGATGAGATCACTGAGCTGACTGAACATGTCCAAGGTATTATAGTATCCAAGCATAAAGCGGACGACATATTTCCGGTGGTTTCCGCTGCTTCGGTAATCGCTAAGTCCTTCAGGGAGCGTGAGGTTGAGAGTATTAAAAAAGAGCTAGGGGCGAATTTCGGGAGCGGTTATCCCTCAGATGCCAGAACCCGGAAGTATCTTGAGCGGTATTATAAAAAGAACAGGAAATTTCCAAAGCATACCCGGCTCTCATGGAAAACAACCAATAAGATCATCTCCAAGGTCAGCACATCCCCATTGGATCGATATTTCTAAGATCTAATCTTCGAAGGTCTCCTTCAGTACTGCAATGTCCTCCAAGGGGCATATGTCAAGTTTCAATGGTGTGATCACAACAGCCCCTTTCTTGCTCAGCCACCACCAGTCCTTTCCCTTTTCCATGGGTTGCTCCTCGATACTGCCGAGCCAGAAGTAATGGTTTCCAGTGGGGTCTTTCCCGAATTGCGGATTGTTCACAAGTTTCAGCATCTGGGGTACTGCCACCCTCACTGGGGTCTTTGGAGATATTTCGGCGGGCAGATTCACAGACAGTAGTTTTGTATTGGATGGAAAACCCTTATCCAGCACCTTACTGATGATTTTCCTGATGATGAAAAGGGAATGATCGGGTACACCGGAGCCTGAACTGCAGAACCATCTGTCGGGTGGGGTTTCATAGGAAAACGCTACTGCTGGAAGACCATAGAGGGAAGCCTGAAAACACGCGCCCAAGGTTCCCGATGAGAAAATGGAATGATAGGTTGTATTATCCCCGAAGTTAACCCCTGAGACAAGAAGATCATATTTTTTACCGCTGTCCGAGAGGGCGAACATAACGCAGTCAGCGGGGGTTCCGGAAACAGTCTCTACCAATATCTCCTTATCCCCGAGAACAAGGCCTCGTTCACCTTTTCTAAGTACCGAATCAAAGGTAAGGGATTTTGATACCCCGCTCTGGGGAGTCCGCGGGGCTACTATTCGGATATCATACAGAGGCATCAGGGATTCGGCTAACATTTTCAATCCTATACTGTTATAACCGTCATCGTTGGTGATCAGAATTGTCAAAAGTATTCACCTCACATAAAATCCAATAGGGTTTTTTTCCCTTCCTTCACATTCTCAGAATCCTCGGACGAACCGGTATTGCTCTCCCTGCTCCTTGTAATCTCCTTTGAACTCACGGAAACTCCGTCTGCATTTACAGTCCCCACCCATCCGTCAATGGAGCTTTGATGTTCGGATTCAAGAAGATATTTCATATCGTATCCAAAAACCTCGGTTACACGGGAAAGTGATTTCGCCAGCCTGTTGGAATAATAGTCCATATCGGGTTTGATGGAAATATTCCGTTCATCGGTAACAGGCTCAACTTCCTGGGGATTTCTGGAGCTGTCTGTTACTATATAAGCGACCTTCATTCCAGGGGTGAACTCCGGATCCTTTTTCATCAATTTCTTCATTGCCTGAACATGGGGGAGACGATCCGGAAACTTGTAGTGGGACTCGGATTTGACTGTCTTTGATATCAACAATTTCTTCTTATCCACTTCACCCCTTCTCAATCTTTGGACGACCTCCCTGACCTCTTTCAGCATCTTTTTTACACTCTTCTCCTCATCCTCCCCGGATAAAATGATATTAAAAACCTTCTTAAGGGTGTCAGAAAGCAGATCAAAACTGTCGCTCCTTCTGATCTCATAACCCCTCACCAGAATATCCTCTTCAGGCCAGATTATTTTCCCCGCATATCTTTTTTTTACCCCGTGGGCAAAGAAGCTTGACAGTATATTCTCGAATTCCAGTACTGCTCCGGCTTTGGAATATCTCTTTGACAGATCCTTCCCGAAGGATATGGTTTCCTCAAGATGCAGAAAAGGGGATTTGATGAAAATGGAATCCGTATCGGAATAAAGAACGCTAATCCCCTCTTTCTGAAGCTCGTTTATAATACTGGTGATGTTCTTCCGGGCAAGACCAGTTATGGCGCTCCCTATGTTCTTGTCAGTGAACCTGTAGAAATTGGATGCGAAAATTCCGTAAAATGCGTTCATGAGGATCTTGATAGCATACTGAAAACCTTCGTAGTACTCCTTCTCTTCCTTACCCCTTGCCGACTGGGCCATTCTCTTTGCGGCCTCTCTTTCCATCATCAATTTCTCCAAAAGCGCAGGCAGAATACCTCTCTTTATCTCCGATCTTATGAACCTGGCTCCATTGGGGGCTACTATGAAACTATCGGTATCCTTTGTCCTGTTCGGAGAATCTAGATGCGATTTTAAAAGGGTGGTGAAACAGATATTGTTTGCTATCATGATCATTGGATACATGGATTTGAAATCAAGAACACATACCCAATGATAAAGACCCGGCTGCATGCTGTGGACATAACCGCCTACAATGTTCTTGCCCCCGGCGGAATGTGAGGTCATGGGTACCCCGATACCCTTTGCATCAGCCTCTCTTATCAATAGCGAATCGATCAGCACAGAGGTCCGGCCCCTCACAACTTCTGCCAGTGGAAGCCTGCTCACCTGGGCAAGATCAACGCTCTTCTGGAGCACTCCAATCCTCTCCAGAAGCTTCATGGGGAGAAGAGCATCCCTCTTACAGTATTCGATCACTTTTTCGGAATTATTGCTCCATTCCTCATCGATATTGGAGGCGTCCACATCTAATTTATCAAGACCCAGGAGCTTTGAGGACACATAAGATAGGGTTTCTCTTTTGGGTTTGACCTCTATCTTGACCTGCCACCATGCATCCATGACGCACCGGCCCGTACATCTCCAAGGCTGTCCTTTGTCCCTGCTCATGCCAGAATTGTTTCTTCCGAGGATGAGTTCGGTCCCGATATGATTGTGCGCCATCCGGTCTATTATATAGGGTATATCGTAGTTCTCGATATTGTAGCCAGTCAGGATATCCGGGTCCTCACGCTTTACAAGGTGGATGAAATCAGTGATAATGCTCTCCTCGTCACCGGTAAAAACATGATATTCAACATCCCTTTGTCCCTGCTTTACAGCACAGCAAATACACAGTATTCGCCCCATCTTTATGGAATTCTCCAAATCAAAACTTAATATCTTAAGATCCGTCTTGAAAGATGGTGAGGCTTCGATCTCAGCTACCTGAAATACCGAATCCGTGGTATAATAATGCTGATGGTCATCCTCCATGAGATAGTTTCCTCTAACCTTGACCACTGATCCCAGATCGAAATCGAAGAAAAACCTCTGAACAAATGGTATGTCGGCTGCCAGGAATTTGAAGCTCTTTCCGTATTTTCTCTTGTAAGAGGGTACGTCAAATGGGCGCTTTATAGTGACCTTGAAACAATTCTGGTCGATATTATCGACGTTCAGGATCTTCTTTTGAAGTGAAATGACATTGTCGTCTTCCCTGAGTTCCCCCAGAACATCACTGTCCGGGGAGATAATATAGAAATATGGGAAGAAACCCTTGTGAACCAAGGTCACGGAGCTTCCGTCCTTGGCCCTTCCGAATAACTCCACCCTTACACTGCCCCTCTCCACGGAATAGGTTCCGTCAATGATCCTTACTAATATCTCATCCATAGAAAATCCCGTTCCGACCATAGAGAGTTTCTCATATATATAAGGATATATACGGCGTTAGCCGAGGTCATTCTAATTCTGTTTCACGGTTTGGGAATGGGTGTGAAATCTTCTTCAACCTTTATCTTGCGTTTCAGGGGCCGGTTCTCTATAACAGCATGAGGAATTATCAGTAATACAAAAAGGAGGGCCAGAAATAGATTGGCAAAGGATGAGGTAAAAAGGGCCAGTCCCAGGAGCATAAGGAAAAAACCTATGTCCTCAGGATGATAGAGGTGCTTGTAAATCGAGCGGTCAACAACCTCGATATTGGGTCTGTAGAAATTAATGCAGAGCGACCTTTTAAGGCCTAACGCGCTGAATCCCCAACCAGCCAAACACAATCCGTTCAGAGACACCACCAGCCCGAAATATGAGAGGAGAACATTGCTGTGAAAATGTTGGTTTTCCTGAAACTGCAATAAAAAAAGGGCGGCCAAGAACAAGGCCCAAAGTGAACATGTTACTGCAACGTGGACCTTAAAACCACTCCGTCCAAACATTTTCGTAATCTTTCTACCTTTGAGCTGCACATAGAGTAGTATTGACTCTATTAATATTGTTGCGCAAAGAATCAGCAGGGTGATGAACAGCACGATTTCCATTCTTACCATTTCCCTTTCTGTATGGTTAAATATGGATGATTATAGTTGGGCAGTAATTAATGAACGATTATAATAGAAAAAAGGAGGGATATAAATTATATTGTAAAAACTTCATAAATAATATCTCAACCATCGAAATGATGAAAAGATAAATTCAATGAAAATCAGCGCTGTCAGCATATTATGTCTTTGGTAATGAAAATTGGAATTAGTCTTGCTTATGGTGGGATGTTATGGAAAATAATTTATATCTGTGAGCTTATATTTTCCAAGCAGATATTTGATTCCTAAACTTCTGGAGTGAGTTATTATGAGAAATGAAAAAAGGCTTGAGCTATTGATCATGGGCATTCTCCTGATTTTTCTCTTCGCCAATATTCCGTCTGTTCCCGTGGAGGGAACCACCCATATACATGTGGTTGTCACCTCTCCGGGAAATGACGGTGAGATAAGCGGAGAGGTGGATGTAAAGGGGCATGCAGATTCTGAAATGGAGATGATCTCGGTCTTGAAATTCCGGGTTGATGATTATCTCTGGCAGAATATAAGTTTTGAAGAAAGTAAGAGCGTTCAGTGGAATTTTACCCTGGATACCAGTGCATACCGCAACGGCAAACACAACATCTCCGTCAAGGCAGCGGATGCCCAGGATAGAGAGACCGTAATCCAAAAGGAATTTAGATTCTTCAACCGCGATGCACCAAACACTTTACCAATGATAACCCTTGATATCAACCCCGACGCCATGAATGTAACTGACGATCTCAATATGCATATAGTTGTAAAGGACCCGGATAGAAACATGGTAGGGGGCAGATGGAGATTGGGCGGATTCTCTTGGACAGAGTTCATTCTGGATTGGGGGGCCACACTTGTGGACCGGAATCTGAGCTGGGACAGCTCCGATATTGCCAACGGGTATTACCAGCTGGTTCTAGAGGCAATTGATGCAGAGGGTAGTTCAGAGGTATCCATGCAGATATATATCAATAACGGTAACCAAAATATGGGGCCCACTCTTCAGATTACCTCACCTGAAAACAACACCCTTTTGAAGGAGGAAAGCATTGATATCAATGGTACCACCTCAGATCCTGACGGATATGTCTCATCTCTTCGCTTCATGATAAATGATGGTATTTGGATAGATATTGAGATCAATAACGATAACCAGAGCCGCCAGCCCGGGGATGTCCTGTTTTGGGGAAAGACCATTCCCATATCATTTCTGGATACAGGGGACAATCAGCTGGGTTTCAAAGCAAGGGACAATCTCGGAAAATGGTCAGGCGTCAGATCCATCCATATTAAAAAGGGACATCTTAACAGGGCCGAAGCCAGGGTGATGGATCCGCCGCACGTTCTCCCTGTTGATACACTCCATACTTTTGACGGCTCACACTCGGATCCAAGTTTCGGATATGATATTGTGGAATTCAAGTGGACCCTCTATAGATTCGGTGACGTCGTCTGGAACGTATCAGGTGAGGTAGTGGCCTACTACTTTTCCCAATGGGGTATCTATAATCTGACCCTGGAGGTGCTGGATTCCAATGATATCCAGGACAATACCTCCTACATTTTCAGGATCGGGAACATTATCAATCTTTCAGATATCAAGGTCGAAATTGGAAAAGCCGGGTTTGTCAAGATCAATTTCTCTCGTTATATCACCGGATTCTATCAGGGTATAGTTAATATCGAATGGGTGCTGGAGCATGGGGGGCCGAATAACAGAACCAATTCAAGTTTATCAACCGGTACGGAGGATATGAATAACCTCATTTTTAACTACACCCATACTGGAAGTTTCAATCTTACACTGCTCATAGACACTGATCGGGGCCGCTTCACCCAAACCAGTGTTGTGATCGTCGAACCGGTAAAGAAATACTTCGATAGGCCTCCCAGGATCAAGATCATTCTGGAGGACGGTCTAGATGGTAAAGGAATAATACAGAACAGAACCTTCACCCTCAACGCTTCCGATTCCTTTGATCCGGATGGTTATCCCCTTATTTTTGAATGGCTTCACATATACAAAGAGAACCTTGTTTCTCTGGATCCAGCCTCCATGGGAAAAGGAAACCATCCAGAAGGAAAATTCATCACACTCTCACTTCACCAGCCTGGTGAACATATCTTCAATCTAACAATAACGGATATGAACGGTTCAGTGAATTACTCCGAGATGAGGATCACCATTAAAGAGGATACAACAGATTTCAGCCATTGGGGGGACCCAGTGACCTGGAGTCAGGAAGTAGAAGATAGGTGGAATGATACCTTCGGCAAATATGCTCTGCCCCCTCTTGGTGATATTGACGGAGATGGAGAGTTCAATTTCAGGGATACCGACATGGACGGAGACGGTTTCTGGAACCAGGAAGAATTGGACAGAGGTTCAGATCCCACAGACCCGCTTTCAGTGCCCAGAGATCAAAAGGAAGATCAAAGCATACTGGTCTATTTACTGGGCGGTTTGATATTGGTCCTTATAATTTTTATAATGATCATCCTTCTGTTTCGAAGCCGCAAGAAGAAGGAATCACTTTACTACAGGACCAGATATTCCAAGGATTGGGACTTTTTCTAAGCTGTTCTAGAATTTACACCCGTTAAACCTAAACCTGATACTATTATCACTGCACAGCAAGAAGAAGATATTAACGTAGGCATACTGTTCATAGGTTTACATGAAATGATGAGGACAATCGGGGTTCAGCTCGAGCTCCAGCTCATCGCTCATATTGTTTATCCCGTGATAGTAGAACATGTTGCTTATACATTTCTCTGAATTCCCGGATATGATCTTGATTGCCTCCTTCACCTGGACCGCCGATACTATGGATGTTGTTGTGATCTCTGCCGGCATCTTGTCCTCAAAAAAAGTAACATCTGTTCCGGTGCATGAGAATCTCTTGCGCAGTACCTTGAAATGGGTCTTGTTCATGGTGCATTCCAAACAGGGGGTCTTTGGGGGCAGAACAACCTGGACCTTGCCTATAAATCCGTTTGTGGCTGCGTCTATATAGGGAACCTTGGAATAATAGCTGTGGGCATTGACATGCAGTCTTGCATCGATATTATCAAGGCAGCCGAACACCATATTGAACTGGGGTATGAAATCCTCCCCTAGATCCTGGATCATGCCGTTGTAGGTTGTTACGTTTATGCTAGGATCGAGGTCCAAAGCACCTCTCTCCACCACGTCAGTTTTGAGAGATTTCGTATTGGCATCAATATCCCTGAAGAAAATACAGCGGTTAAGATTCGACCGGACAATATAATCCATATCCACAAGATGCAGTTCCCGAAAACCTGAAAGTACAAGATTCTTTACTGTTTCATTACCAATCGCGCCCAGACCTACCACTAGAACCTTTGATTTCTGTATTGCATCGATGTCAATGTTCTTTATTCTTTTGGACCTCTCGAACTTGTCGTCGTTGAGGGATCCTATCTTCAGTAGTGCTGAACCTTTATTTGCATCCACCTTGGCAACCGTTTCGGTCTTTCCCTTATCTTCTGCACCAACTATATTAATGGACATATCATCACCCTTATGGATTTTTTCAAATCATTGAGTTCCTTTCCTTAAATATTTAACTTTATCTTTTAACCAAAATACCATATGAAAGATATTCGATACTGATAGGGACAGTAGTATTATCCCCACGCCTATGTACACCCATGCATCCACATTCTCCTCAAGATGAAAGGACGACCCTGCTACAATAGTAATATAAGACACACCTCCGATTATGGAAAAAAGTCTATGGGATCGGTCGTGGGAAAAAATTGCAGTCATGCCTATTATGGATATTACCGCCAGGATCACTGCCGAAATCATCAGCGGGTTGGAGATCACCTGGAACCAGTTATCCACCGAGGTAAGGTTAAAGGTTTCATTGGGGAGACGGGGTTTGGTTTCATCCATCCCCTGCTTTAACAGGAGGATTATAGTGCCGTCTATAAAACCGAACAATATACAGAAAAGCCTTGCAAGCCATGGGCTTTTGTCAGGAGTTGTGAGTATCTTCTTCCGGGTATTTTTTATCCTGTTCTTTACCCTATCGACCCCCCTCCTTTCCCTGGCCTCTTTTTTACTCATATCACACCCACCCCGTGAATGACAATTAATAAAACACCCATGGAAACGCCGAATATCGATATCAGGTCTGATTTTGCTATTGGCTCGTTATTGATCAATCTGGATGACAAGGCCTGAGAAGGATAGACAAATGCCAGCACCGGGCCTATAACCGATACCTTTGCCTCGGACAATGCCACAATGAAGACCGCTCCGGAAAATATCTTTAAAAGGGTTCCAGCGTATAGATAGGGACTCTTGAGAAGCTTCAGCAGCCTGTCCTTAGTGAGGTTGGATAAAATGATAGGGCCTGTTGTCCGGGTGATACGCTTGAATAATGTAGGGGACAGCCCCCAGCTTATGGAGGCGATTATTGCCATAATTACCGCTGCTGCTGTGGAGATCTGCATCTTAATTCATTCCGTATTGGTTGTATGTCTAATGGTGCAGGCAATGTGCCGTTGAGATGTATAGCAGAATGGTTCCGAAAATACTTTTAACATTCAGGAGTAATTCATTCAAATTCCACACCGCAGCTTGGGCAGGCGGGGCTATCCTCCCTCATCTTGGCACCGCACACCGCGCATATGGAATAACTGCTTTCAGACTCCCTTTGATCCCAGGATCCCTGATATTTCCGTTCCCTATCAGACCTTTCCTTACGTTGGACCTTTTCGGGATCTGTTATACGCTGTTTCCTGTATTTCTTTTTAATAACTGTCCTTTTTACTGATTCATCTCCGGATGACCCCCTAGATTTCCCGGGTCTGTTATCGATCCCTTTTCTTCCGAAATCCCGGCCTGAAGGCGGGGGGTTGAACTGCTCGCCGCATCTGGGGCAGAAATTGTAATCGCTTAATTTGGCTTCACTGCATTTCGGACATCGGTCTAAGACCGGCATCCTTTCGTCATAACCACTCTGGCTGGGTCTGTAGGGATCACCGGGAATGCTTTTCTGGGGATAATTCAGCGTTCCCTTCTTTTTTCTCTTCCTCCGCTGGTAGGCTACAATAATATTGTTAATTATTGACAGTAGGAACAGGATCACGAGCACCAGGAAGGGAATGAAGCAGCATTGGTCCTCATACCAGGCCTCATCGTCTGATTTGTCCCTTTTATCCTCGTTGGTCCCAGAAATGAAAAAATTGAAAACGCCTTCCTGGGTCCCGTAATAGGTAGTATTGTCAATGTGCACAGCGGGATAAAATGAATGAAAACCTGGGCTGAAATATGTATCTATTTTGGATGTATTCACGTAGAAATATACCCCTTTCCGATAGCTCCCTCCCAATTTTTCATTTTTCATAAGATAATGAGTGGTGTTGTCAATCACGGCCCAAACATAGTCAGGTTCCAATCCTATTGGGTCCTCAAAGCGCATCTTGAAATATAGGATCGAATTGGTAGTTCCGCTGTAAGGGTCCACCCTGAAGGTCACCACTGGCAGAGTTATGTTGAAACTGCCCTTGACCTCACAGGTACCGTTAAGAATTGAAATATTGAACGCGAACGAATAACTGCCCGGCCCCAAAGCTGCAGGACCCTTTAGCCAATAGTAATAGGTGCCGTTCTCATTCTCATCAGCATGGAGCTCATCATTGAAAATGATATCTCCAAGAAGGCTGTTTGTAAGGGTGAATATATTGGCTGCAGGGTAGGTAGAATTAGCAGATGTATTCCCTGACTGCCAGAACCTAAATATATGAGGATAGAAATAACTGCAGTTATCTGGGATATCGTGCTCTAGGGATAGGGTAGATGATGAGTTCACTCTAGTGCAGATGCCATGACCCATTTCCCTATGAATCCAGGTATTGGCTTGAACATGAGCACATGATGAGATATGAACACTGAAAACCGGAAAGATAGAAAATAGGACCATCAGTACCGGTAGCAATGAAGCTGAAGCGGCATGCCCGGCAGCAGATCTTTTGTTTCCCGGTGTGCTCTTATCATTATTGACCATTGGATCTCCTCATTATGTCCGTGGGAACCCGGATATATTGTTCCAACACATATTTTATTTTTGGGTGCAATGATATATCAGTTTATTTTATGACACCGCTATTTGATTATCATGTTACATGATTATTTTTTGCGATGTATGACTCGATAATAATAATATTCCCCGGGCTTATTACCCAATATCTAAAATTAAAAATATGATCAACATGGCAATAGATATATTGGAACCATGCACCCTAAAGCCAGGCCTATTGCGCCAATTCTCTCATACCGCTGATGTGGGAATAATAGCCAATAATAATAAGCTGGCAAGCCTATTTGACCACTGTCTAACAGGGATGCTCCATATCATAACCGACAGGAATGAAACCGAGTTCTGCAGGCTGATCAATTCCAGATCGGTCAGAGAAAGAGAAAACAATCACCTGGAGGTAGTGATAGATGGAATGGATCTTGAAAGTCTTCTGGTGAACTATCTCACCGAGGTACTCTACCTTTTTGAGGCCGAAAACCTCTTGGTCCTGAACTCGGAGATATTGAGCAGGGAGGATGAACTAATAAATAATAAAAGACTTGCCTCCCGATTCTGGACAATGGAATATGATCCGCATATCTTCGGTCACCCCACAGAGATAAAGGCAGTCACTTACCACATGATCACTGTAAAAAAATGCGGTGATGACAGTTGGGGAGCTAGATTGATATTCGACCTTTGAAAATTCATGGTTTGAAAGATAGAAATAAATGGCAATCTAGCTTATAGATGGTCTTAAAAATAATATGATATATTTTTTATCATTTGAATAGGGTAATTATAATAACAAAAACCTTCATAATATATTATTATATCTTTACACTGAATCATTCGCAATCCGATTCATTTAATAGAAGATCTGCTATGATGTGTTTAAAAAGAACCTCCAAGGTTGAACCGATGTCGGAAAAGGATAAAAAAACGGCCGCCCGCAGTTCCGCTTCCAAAAGAACAGTCAGGAAGCGTGTAGTTAAAAAGAAAAGGACTGTTGATACTGATAAAAAATATATTGAAGAAAACCAGAGGATAACCGCAGAGAAGGAAAAAAAGAGCGAGGATGGGGTTTCAGATGAAGAATTGGAAGTAGGGGGCAAGGAAGAGGAAATTGATCCGAATAGTGCAGAGGACGAGACCACCGCAGAAGAGATGGAAAGGTGGAAGCGTATTGAGGAGATGGCAGGTATCAAACTAAGTGATGTCCAGGTCCCGGAAGAGGAGCCAACTGATACCAAAGAAGGAATGGAGACTCAAGGATCTTCTAAAAAGAAACTAAGCTCTTCAAAGGGTCTTGTGCTTCCTCAGATAGATATCGGCCATATTCACAGAGAGAGAGGGCAGAAGGGTACAGGCAGGAAATACAATGTTTACATAGTCACCATAATAGTAGCCATCATCGTAGGTCTGTCCATATTCTCATACATCAGATATTCGGTCCCGCCCACCTCTTATGATACAGATGACGACGGTATGCCTGACAAATGGGAAAACCTCTACGGATTGGATGTCAGGGATTCCAAGGATAGAAATAAAGATATGGACGGAGACGGTCTGAGCAATATTGACGAGTATAAGGAGGATACCCTACCGGATAATCCTGATACCGACGGAGATAAGATACCGGACGGTTGGGAAGCACTCCATAACATGAACCCGAAGATTTCCTCCGATTGGATTCTGGACCTGGATTCAGACGGTGTGGAATACACGGTCAATAATATTACCCTCCAGATAAACTTCACCGCCAGAGATGAGTATATCGCTGGAACTGATCCCAACGATCCAGATTCCGATGACGACATCATGTTGGACGGATGGGAGAATTATTTCAAACTGGATCCTCGGGATGGGTCAGATTCCGGCGAGGATAACGACGGAGACAGCCTCACCAATATAGAGGAGTACGAAATGGGCACCAATCCCTCTTCAAAGGATACTGATTCTGATGAGCTGGACGATCTGGTGGAAATTGTGACTTGGAAAACCGACCCTTTAAATTCAGATACAGACGGAGATCTTATCTTTGACGGATGGGAAGTAAAGAACAAAATGGATCCTCTTGACAGAAAGGATGCAAATCTCGACCCTGACAATGACAACCTCACAAGCTGGAGAGAGTTCCTCCATGGAACTGACCCCAACAATCCTGATAGCGACGGGGATGGAATGCCTGACGGATGGGAAATAGATTGGGGAAGGAACTCCACCACAGGTGTCCTAGAGGTAGACCCCTCCAAGAACGATGGGAATCTGGATGCGGACAATGATCTTCTGCCAAATGTCTGGGAGTTCAATAAGGGCACGGATCCCCTTAACCCCGACAGCGATAATGACGGTCTTTCAGACGGTGCTGAATGTTTTGTGGGCCACCGTGGAAAGCTTCTGGGAGGGATATATTTTACCGAAGATCCGGATTGGATATATTTCACCGATCCCTTGGACCAGGACACCGATGGGGACGGGCTGTCTGATCATTTTGAGATCAACAATGGGATCAATGCGTCCAATGAAGATACTGATAATGACGAATTGGAGGATTTCGAAGAGATCAATACCATTCATACCTTTCCTTTCAGGGAAGACAGCGATAGTGACGGACTGAATGACCGTGAAGAGGTCAGAGGGACTTACGGTTATCTGACCAATCCTCTTCTAAATGATACCGATGAGGACGGACTTCATGACGGGGTGGAGGTACTGAACGACCATTTACCCTTCAGGGGTTCAACGGGACCTTTCGGCGTTCATTCCACAAATCCAACCATCAAGGATACCGACGGGGATAGTATTTTTGACGGATGGGAAACTGATAACGGTGCTACAAGAAAGATCACCTTAATTGAACGCTTCAACGGTGATGTGGGATTGGACACCTGGTTTGAGAGGGAATATGTCAATCTGAAATACAATTGGAACGGAACGGATTGGAAAGAGTTCCTGGATAAAGACGGTGACGGCCTTGTTGATCAGGATCTTCCCGCTGTCAACATAATAAATCCTCTGCTCTCTGAGGATAAACTGCTGGATCCCGACGGGGACGATCTCCCCAACTACATGGAGTTCTCATCATATTCCGACAAAACAGGACTGCCATTTTCCACTGACCCTTTACTTGTGGACACCGATTCCGACGGAATGCCTGACGGATGGGAGCTGACCTATATTACCTATCTGGACGATCTGAAGGTTTGGATGCCGGATCCGCTTAAATGGGACGCACAGGAAGACCCCGACAGGGACGGCCATAATTACGAGATAGATGGATTGGAATATTATCATCCATTCGTGAATATTGAGGAATATTGGTGGTCGAATTTCTATCCCGATCATTGTGATCCCGTGGATCCAGATGTTGATTCAAACAGCGTGACCGACGGATCCGAGATATGGCAGCATTCCTATGACGGTAACATAGCTGAGGGCGATGGGCTGCCCAATGGTTGGGAATGTCTTTTCAGCGGATACAACATATACATTTACGGACCCAACGATTATATTCCCGAGAATATCATGACAGCCCTGTTCAATCCTTTTGAGGGTGACAGCGACAATGACGGGATTATGGACGGCAATGCTGACCCCGATGAGGACGATCACATCAACCTTGAGGAATTCCTTAGAAAGACAGATCCAACGGATCCGAACAGTGTTCCGAGCAGAACTAGACATGGAAGGGATAGACATGCGGTAGAGCTAAGCCTTTCGCTCTCGAACCCAGGTGATGCGTCACTCAGGGGAACGGTTCAAAAGCCTTCGGAAACCGCTTCGGAACCTTTTACAGTGAGCGACCCCTACAGTAAGACTGCAGGCCGCAATGACCACACTCCAGTTTATTCCTTGATCATGCTTGTAATATTCGTCATTTTCACTATAGAACTGGCAGTTCAGGAATTGCTTAGATCCTCTGCCTCTGGGAATCCGTGATTTTTTTGCTATCATATAATTAATATTGGACCTATACTCCTCTTCAATTCATTTGACTATTTTCTTATAATGTTATCAATCCATCAATGATATTTTTAACGATACTATAATGGAAGATTTTATAAAACCTTCTGATAATAACCCATCAGCCTTTTTGAACGTAAATCAGAGTACGGCGAATAATATGAATTGGTGGAATATCAATGGCTTCAAAAATACGGAAATGCGTTGTTTTGTCCTGTGAAAAGAATCTGCAAAGTATCAAGGCGGATCTGGAAACTGTCTCCAAACTAGGTGCGGACCTGATCGAACTGAGAATTGATGAATACATGAGTTATGACCCAACCGAGGATATTAAAAGGGCAGAGGAGAAGAAGAAACAGGCTGAAGAGAGTGCTGCAGAGACCAAAGATGAATCCGAAGAACCTAGTGAATCAGAGGACGAGCAGGAAAAGGCTGCCAAGACCGAGAGTTCCGAGGTCAATATGGAGAAGACCGGCAGCGACGATAATGATAAGGATGAAAAGAAGAGCAATGAGAAAAAGATCGCTGATAAAGATGGAGACGAAAAGGCATCTACTGATGAAGAAGAGGAAATCGAAGATTGGGGTGAGCCGGACCTTGCTGTTGATACTGAGATAATTGAGGAAGATCCCGAAGAGATATTCAAAAAACCTGAACTGAGCGACATAGAAGAACTCATCAAGTCAAGCTCCATTCCGGTAATACTTGGTTTTCGTGATCTGGGAGAGGACTCATCCAAAGAAGCTGCTCAAAGAGCTGAATTGCTCAAAAAGGTTCTGGCAGGTTCACCAGCCTATATTGACATAAATATCGACGATTACAAGAACGAAAGTTTTGAGGAAATTAAAAAAATTGCCAATGGTTCGGGTATCAAAATAATACTTTCCAGCAACTCGCGAAAGGATCCTATTGAAGAGGACGAGCTTGTTGAAGATTTCGATATCATAGCAGACCAGAAGGCAGAACTCTACAAACTCGTATGCGATGTGGACGATCACAGTTCCTTGGCAGAGGTATTTGGCGCGGCCGATACAATAGTGGAGAAGAAAATTCCCTTTACCGTCTACGGGATAGGAAGCTTGGGACATATAAGCTCCACTTATGCTGAAATGCTTCAAATAAAAATTGCCTACTGCAGTTACGGCAGACACAGTGATAGGACAAAACCTGCACTGGACCTTTCCAAAATGATCGAGGACTGGAACCTGCTGAAGAAGAAATGATCTTGCACCTCCAATCTTCCGATCATAACAATCATTATCAGTCGGCACCGTTCATCTTGTTCATAGATGAAATTCAAAGCTGAAATAGGATTTTACAAAAGCTAAGCTTTTTTCGATTAAAGCTTTTTAGGTCCCGTATCAACCGGGATTGAATATTTATTTATATTATACCAATATATACCTGGGTTGAGGGAATATTTTTCAAAACTTCTCCTTCCAATGGGTGTGAAAATGGAACTTTTCTCCATAATAACCGTTCTTGAGATAGTACTCATTCTAATTGCCGTATTGATCCTGCCTTCCAAGAAAAAGACCATGGTAGCGATGATATTGGCAATCGGGAATCTCCTGATCTTCATCACCCATGTGATCCATGAACCGAAACTGCTGTCGGGTTCGGTTTCGTTGATATCCCGGGACGGACCTTCCGCTCACCTTTTGATCTGGGATGAACTGGGATACCGGATCCTTGATATTATTAAAGGAGATGAACTCTATACCTTGGTCACTGCTCTTTTCATCCATGCAAACCTGGTCCACATATTCGCAAATATGCTTGTGCTCCTTCTTCTCGGCGTTCCCTTTGAAGAAAAGATCGGGGCCCGGAATTTTGCCATTCTGTTCTTCGGTGCTGGAATAGGGGCCGCTTTGCTTAAACTGTTTTATTATGCGCTTATGGGTGAATTTCCCGGTCTTTCTGCAGGAGCGAATGGGATCGGAGCGTCAGGAGCAATTTTCGGTGTTCTAGGTGCATTTGTTGCCCTTTATCCTAGAGAGAAGGTGATGTTCCCCCTCGGCTTCATTCTAAGACCATGGCCGGTATATATTATCGCTCTGCTGTATGGAGCTATTGAAAGCTTCTCGGTCCTTGGCGGTGTATCGGATGGTGTGGGTCATGTAACCCATTTCAACGGTCTTCTAGTAGGCATAGGGCTAGCTCTTATAATGAAGAAAGCGGGTCTCCTTGAGAAGAAAAAGAAGATGATAAAGATAAAATACTCCGAAAAGGAGCTTAATGAGATAGCATCAACTCCCAAACTGCAGAAGCTCCTTGCAAAGATAAAAATGGAAGAGATCCCTGAAATCAAACAAGCCTGGTTGGAGAAGCTCATTGAGACTGCCGTCTGTCCGAAGTGCAGTGAACAATTAGAGGAAAAGAGACGCAGATGCAAGTGCGGATATCTCAATAGGAGAAAACTGTAATCCCTAGGTTTGTTCCTTTAGGTAGTTGGAAAGGGGAGGTAGAATTAAATGCAGGGTAAATAGAAGGCTTCCATGAGATATCCCCAACCATGGGCAGTATAAATTGGCGGATCAGATATCGATTAAAGATCTAAGGGTCTCAATTGTTTCAGAAAAATGGATTATTGTTTCCTTCTCAAAGCTCGTCTTGTAGATATACCCGTTATCAACTTCAAAGATACCGTTGTTTGCAGGATAGGCTATTTCCTCAATAACCTTATCGTAGGCAAGATCGAACTCGGTATTATCATTTGCCGTGTCCCATGCTGTGTAGAACACCCAGAGGATTTCTCCGTTACTCCCTGTATAATGATATAATCTGTCGCCACCCCAACCCTGTGCAGCATCTTCGGCTTCCTGGGACAATACGCCGGTAGTGCCGGAAAGCAGTTCAGAGACCTGGATGTCCTCAATATCCCCCAGATACTGGTCAAGCATCTGCTGTATGAATGCTTCCCCCATTGTTTCAGAGAAATCAAGGATGAAATTATCAATTGGAATTTCGAATGATATTTCCACCGGGAGCTCGTCTGACCTGTATTTCTCATAGTGCAGAATCTGCTCACTGGATACCGGAGGTTCCATATACAGGTCGTTCACTCCGTCCCAGCCGCGTCCTGAATAGATCTGCTCTACGAAAAAGAGCCCTTGAATATAGGGGAACAAAGTAAGGGTGGAAAGTGCTTTGCTTGAAACCCCGCCAGTTTGGGAGGTAATGGAGGATATTGAGGTGAACCCTGCATCGAGGTTCATTAATAACAGATCCTCCCAGCTCATATCAGCCTGATATTTTGTCATGACAAGGCTTGCGTCACCCTCCACAACAGACAGTCGGGCAAGTGACTCGTCGAAGGAATAATTGTTCCAAAGGTAGTTATCCAGTTCAAAATGCTGGTCCTGAAGAGCATGGGTATACTCATGGGACAGAATATAGTTCACATAGGGCTCGAAATGACTTCCGATCACGTACATCTCCTTAGTGTCCGGATCATAGAATCCAGCGATCTGGTCCGCAGCAGAGTCAAGGGAGCCGTTGAAGAGATCTGCTTCCTCATCTATAATGAACAGGTCCTTGTAGATCCGCTCCTCTCGATGAAAATCCTCAAGATCCTCGGGAGTGATGGAATCCTGGAGATAATCTTTCAATCTTGACTTGGACATGGTTCTCTGGGGAATAGTTTCCTTCGCTTCCAAACCCCTGATATGGCCAACATCGTTTATATCAACATAATCTGCCTCGGTGTTCTTGGTCCAATAATAATATAGAGAACCGGATATCAGGAGCAGAAGAACAACGGCTATTCCCGCAAGAATTGGAATGTTCTTCTTCCTGCGTTTTCGGTCCCTTAGGTTTTTTCGGCGGTGTTCCTTTTTCTTATCTGAATACCTGAAATATATATTGCAGCTGGGGCAGTATTTGTCATCATTCAAGGGATCGTTCCCTTCACCCTGAAAATTGATCCCGGGCTTACTGCACTCGGGACACTTTACCGCAATATTGATCTCATTCATAAGCTCACATCTCGTTTGCTTAGATAAAGAATAGAACATTCATCTTATACAAAATATTGGAAATTTTTAATTGGTTCCATTATTGAAGATCTGATAATAGTTCTCCTACTTGATATCTTCAAGCTGGTACTTGGTCAGACCTGATAGGATATCATCCTTGTTTCCGTTCACCGCGTCTATGAATATCTGCCTCGGTCCTCTCTTTCCCTTTATTGAAATAATGAAATAGGGATAATAAACCACATCCTCAGAATCCAAAGACAGCCCGTCCCCAAGGGTATCTATGATACTCTTGATATCGTTAGTCTTGTATTCTGGCTTAAGGGCCTCGGTCTTTATATCCCCTTCCCTTATGTAAGGTAGGTCCGGTACAGCTCTTGTGAACTTTGAAGGCACATTCAGATCAATATCCCTGGCATACCTGTAACCTCCATCGCCTGAAACCTCCTTGTTGACCAGTCCTTCCTTTTCCAGGTTCTTCAAGGCCCGGTTGAGATCCTGAGCCCGTAGAGATGTTTTCAGCTTGAGCTCAGTGTCCATGAGAAAGGCGCTTCTCCTCAGGTAATAGAGTGTTTTGATTTCAGAGACGCTTCTACCGAAAAGATGCCAGAGGTTCATGGTTCTTTTAAGACCCTTCTTGTATCTCGTGACCAGTTCTCCAGTTACCGGATCGAAGAAAAGGGTATAGTTTTTCTTTTTCCTGCGGATAAGACCCTCTGTTCGGCTCACGGTCAGCCGCATCAGCGGAAGGAAGGTTATCTGGGATCCGGTTACCATTTCTATTCTCTTTTTCTTTATCAGGCCTTTGGTCTCAAGATCCGACATTGCCGAACTCTCCGCACGTGAATCAGTTATCTGGGGTTCCACAACAAGGTGCCTGCTACCGGGGGCCAAGAAATCGAATTCCGGCTGATCGTAATCTTCGTATATATCTTCTCTGGCAGGCGGTTCGGATTCGGTTATTGATCCAGGTTCATCCCGACCAACAGGAATCTCGGTTCCTGACAACTCTGTACTTCGGGCAATTTCAGCCGCCAATTCCTCACGATGAACCTTATCTGCAAATTCGGATTCAGTTATTCTTTGGGACGACTCCATTTCAGGTCGAAGATCCAGTACCTTCCTGGGCTTGACCATTCTCTTCAAGGGTTCTCCTGGTCTTCTTCTTGCAACCATCTCTTCTCTGGGGGAAGGTCCAGGAGCAGGCAGATGAACTTTCTGAATGTCCTCCTCCCTGATATTACGTCCCTGCAGGGTTCTGCGGAGATAATCCTGGTTGAACCTGATATCCGGCCATCCCATTCCCTGATTCGGGTCCCTTACCTGCCCTCCTGGAAAATGGCGATATCCCGCAGCTGGCATTCCGGCATCGTCTCGGTGTTCATCATTCTCATCCACCTTTATGACATATGTAATGCCGTTCTCATTCTCCTCTATATCCACGTTGCCATCCTCTTCCACCCATTCCTCGATAAACCTCTCTTTCTTCTCATCAAGGACATCCTCCTTGATCTTGAAAACCACTCCGCTTTCATCCTTCTCGATAACCACACCTTCCTCCTCCTCCGCCCATTTTGGTACCTCCTTCACCTTCTCCTTGAGCGACTCCTTAATCGAAAGTTCATCATTGGCTAACACTTCCTCGATCCTGTGGACCCCTGCCTCAGGATCTACTTCATCATCATTCTCGGCAGCGTCAGAATCCAGTTCCCAATCCACTGAATCATCACTGGATGCTCCTTTATCTTCTGCTTTATTCAGATCAGCTTCGGCTTCCGCCTTCTTTTTGGACCTATCATCCTTGGTTTCTGCTTTCTCACCTTCAGCGTCCATTTTTCCAACATCATCATCAAAATCTTCTTCTTCTTCTTCTGAGACGATTTCAGCAGCACTAGCATCTTCAAGGGAAACTTCTGATTCCGGCCCAGGTTCTGCTGAAATACCCGTTTGGGTTTTTTCCGGAATTTCATAGGTTTCATACTCTGTCCCTTCAATAAGCTCTCTGTCAAAGACCTTGTCCATTTCCATTTCCAGAAGCAGAAGCTGTTTCTCATCGAGTACACGGGACATGACGTTGAAAACCACCACTCCTTTAAGTACCAGGGCGATCTCATGAATACACTGGACAACCTCGATCATGGCCTTGAATCCCTTTACGGTCATAATATATTCCAATCCGTTGATATATACAAATCCCGGGGAATTCTCCTTGAGGAACTCGGCAATCTTTCCAACCATGTTCCAGAGGTCATTTGGATCAAGACTGTTCTTAATGGGAGTACGTGATAACCAATAATAAATGACATCCTTCTTTGAAAATTCGCCCAATACTTTGGATCGGGGAATACGGGAGATCAGAAGTACCTTTTTCCGGTCTTGGAGACTATCCTCTTCTTCCCCCTCTTCACTGTCCTCGGTATCCTCTTCTGGCTGCTTATCATCCATCAGGTCCTTCAGGAACTCGATTGCCCTCTTACCCCTTTCGTCTTTGAAAAGAAAATGAGGTCCTTCCTCAAGGGCCTTGATTAGAAGTTCAGATCCCTCAATATCATCGATATTTCTTTCTTCCAGGTCCATTTGGGTTATGACACTGTGAATATCCAATTCCCTCTTCTCAGGTACAGCAGTGGGAGCGGTAGGTTTCTCTTCAGCCGGGACTTCAGTGGTTTCTTTCTCATCAGCCTGCTCTTCCTGGTAAGGCGTGTTTTCCTCAACCAATACATCCACTTCTGCCTTTTCCTCTGGTCCAGGTTCTATCGAATCCTCAGGTTTCCCCTCCATTTCCTCTTCTTCCGGTATTTGTACTGATTCATCATCAATATCAACATCATCTGCAGGTCCTTCCTCTCTATCCGACTTATCTTCATTCTTTTCCTCTACCGGGGTATCAAGTTCCTTTAGATCGACCTCACCGTCCTTCATCATATCCTCTACGGTAAAAACCTTGGATGGAGCCAAGTGATCAATATCCTCATAAGACCTGACGGATTCCACAGCTTTCTCTTCCGTTGTCACCTTCTCCTCCTCGATCTCCTCATCTTTCTGAATTTGGGGAAGGTCTTGGTCACTGACATGCTCTAGAGCTTCTTCAATGGCCTTTTCTTTCCCGGATTTTATTATCGGGTCTTTCTTTTCAGGTGGTTCCACCATAATTTCTTTTACCCTGCCTCTCTGCCGGCTCTTTCTGGCCAGATCGGAGAAAGTGACAATCCCCGAGCCACTTCGCTGGATTTCGCGGTCATCCGCTTTAATTTCTCCCTGCTCTTTTTTCCTATCCTCGGGATGTTCAGATCTGAATTCTGGAGGGAACGGATCTTCAAGAAGACTGTCATTTACATGTTCATCACCAAGTATCTCCCCTCCATGCTCCTTGGAAGCGCTTTCATCTTCAACAAGGGCTTTCCTCATTTTGGGTTCCAAACCTGCATGGCCAACCACAAAAACCGGTCTGGTATCCTCCTCCTTTTTCTCTTCAGGGGAATCAATATGGACAAACATCTTCTCCACATTGATAGATGGGGTCAGCACCGAGGAGCCGCCTGCCTTGAACTTAGGGGTAACGGATTCAGGTACAGGTGCATAAGAAACACTCTCCCTGGAATCCACGATGTTCTGGGGGGTTGCAGCTTTCCCTGAATGATATGACTGCCGGGGTCTGAACTTGGCGAATAAGGTCCTCTGCTGGGTCTTCTGATCGGCAATAATGCCCATTCCCGTAGGTATGGACCTTATGAAATCAGTGTTCATCAGTACATTTGGCGCCTTTGCGGGTATTCTCTTTTTCAGGGCCTGTATATCATCCTTCAGAGCTAAATTATGACTGAGCATCATGTCCACCTGGGAAAGTACCTCGTCATCGGTGGATGCCGGTCTCTGGGTAGCAAGGACAAGAGCGCAGCCGGGCCTCCGGCCTAGTTTTGCATACTCGATAAGAGCGGATGTTGCAGGGGTGCTCTTCCTGTGAGGCAGAATCAGATGCGCCTCATCTATCAGAAGCCAGGTAACTGGAATGGACTCGCCTCGAGAGACGTTCAATCCCATGGAAATGGCCTCTTCTCTTTTGGAGGCCTGTATTCGCCCTTCAAGGATCTTACGAGCCAGAATTCCAACGATTAGGGCTCTCTTGTCATCGTCGAGCTTGGGATGTGAAACGTCGATGACAGTTACCCTGTTGGCTTTGATAAGCTGGGTTATGGGGGTTCCATCAACCGAGAATATCCCCCAATTTCCAGCTGCCAAGAATCTAGCCCCCATTGACCTTCTGGTGGAAACCGCGTAACCTTTCTTTTTGGATTGAAAATCAATATCATGCTCTATGCATTGAATTATATCGCCTATGGAGTAAGCATTGTCCTTACCAGGCATCTCAACCTTTCTCTCCCCGTATAGAGCAATATAACCTTCTCTTACCTTGTTGATGACATCACCAATTAAAAGACCCTGAGCCTTGAAACGGTTGACATCGAACATTGTACACCAGTCACCAGCGCTCATTTCATGTATCGCTATTGAAAAATTATCATCTATTACGGCTTCCATTCCGTCCTCGTATCCCATGGGAGTATATACATCGACATTATGAAAACCGCGGGCTTCCAATCCGAAGGACCTCAGCTGCTCTATCTCTTTATCTGACCTGTTCTTCCTTTTCATAGACCAGAATATCCCTATTGGATCAATGAGCACCGTTCCTATGCCCTGTTCTCCCTTGGCCAGTTCTTCGGCTATGGTTCCCAGTGTATAGGATTTTCCGCTTCCCCTTTTCCCGCAGATGAATATGATATGAGGGAACTGGTTATCGATCATTATCTGTCTTGCAAGATGATTGTCACCTGAAAGCTGTGTTTCCGCTACCACCCCAATATCCATTAGTCCCGTGTTCCCGATCTCCTGGTGTTCACTTCTTCTTCTTCCAAGGACTATGTAATCGTTCTCAGTATCTATAAGTGGGTTCAGCGGGCTCTCTATCTCGGGCACATAATTGAAAAGATAACTTTCATCCTCTCTAACCTCTTCGTCAAGCCCATTTTCTATTTGGATGTCATTGATATCGATATCCTTCATAACTTCCACGCTCGTTATTTGTTGCTATCTATCACTGATGAGCTGATACGTTTTCGGTAAATAACCGGAAAGGCATCTAAGGCAGAAGGGGTAAAATGTTATACCATCAATAATGGGTTGATAGTATCAACTCTATCAGAGAACAGTTCTGTTCCTAATCAAGCAAAATAACCCCCTCAGGTCAAATGTAGATTCAATTTATGTTATATAGTAATTATTTATATATATTACTGTTTCAGGTATTATTGGGATTTTTGTTAATATGTATTCTGTCATAGAAAAAATAATTATAAAGTCCAGATAATAAAAAAAAGGTTTTCAGTGAACTTAAGGTCCAGAAAAAAATACAATTCAGTGCAATTATGGAAAATGAACCGCATTTCATTAAAAATTATTGTAAACTAAATAAAGCAAATGACAGGTTGGATCATCGATGTCGGATATTCTATTGAAAAACATTCATACCATGGGTCTTGACCTTGGTGAGAGGAAAAAGATGAAAAACGCACATATCCATATTCAGGATAATCTGATCATGGAGATATCACCTTACCCATTGGAGGTTGAGGCAGAGCATATCCTAGACTGCTCCGGGATGGTAGTTATGCCGGGAATGGTCAACACACACCACCACATGTACCAGACCATGCAGAGAGCTGTACCCCTGGTACAGAACTCAAAGCTCTTTCACTGGCTGACGAACCTGTACGAGATATGGACCGAGGTGGATGCTGAAATTGTACATACATCGGCAAAAATAGCGATGGCGGAGCTGATGCTCACCGGATGCACCACTGCAAGTGACCAGTTCTACGTCTTCCCTCGGAATGAAAAGGGACTTCTGGAAGCGGAAATCAAGGCGGCGGATCAGATGGGTATAAGATTTCATCCCTGCAGGGGGTCCATGTCCAGAGGAAAATCAAACGGCGGGCTTCCTCCAGACCACGTGGTGCAGTCAGAAAAGGACATTCTTAGAGATTCCGAGGTTGCCATCAGGAAATTCCATGATCCGGATCCCTTGTCTATGCGAAGGATAGTAATATCCCCTTGTTCGCCCTTCTCAGTCACATCAGAGCTTATGAGGAGCTCAGCGGAACTGGCTAGAAAATATGGAGTACAGCTCCATACCCATCTTGCGGAAACAAAGGACGAGGAGGATTTCTGTGTTGACATGCATTGTCTAAGACCCTTTGATTATATGAAGGAAGTTGACTGGGTCGGGGAAGATGTATGGTTTGCGCACAGCATATATATGAATGATAAGGAAATAAGGGAAATGGCCAAAACCGGTACAGGTATGTCCCATTGTCCTACGTCGAACATGAGACTTGGTTCGGGAATTGCTCCCATAAGAAAGATGCTTGATGAGGGTGTCAAGGTATCCCTGGGTGTTGACGGCAGCGCTTCCAATGATTCATCCAACATGATCAATGAAGCGAGGATGGCTATGATGCTGCAGAGAGTCAAGTACGGAGAAGACGCTTTCACACCCTACGAGGCATTGGCCTGTGCCACAACCGGAGGGGCTAGGGTCCTGGAACGTGATGATGTGGGCATAATAGAGGAGGGGAGGGGTGCCGATATTATCGGGTTCCGGTTGGATCAACTTCCCTTTGCAGGCGGATTGCACGATCCATTGGCATCGCTTGTTCTATGTGGTCCTATGAATGTTGATCTGAATATAATCAACGGAGAACCCCAGATAATGGATGGCAGATTTTTAAATCTGGATCTCAGAGATACCATAGATAAACAGAACCTACTTGCTGCAGAGATGGTAGAAAAAGCTTCTGAGAGGACTGGGATAGATTTCATGAGTCTAGAATTAGGGTAATTTTAATGAGGTAACTACAAAAGATATATATGCTTAAAATATACCGCCAAAATGGTAATTTCAATAAACTTGATATAATAGCCAATATTATAGTCAATTGCCAATGTAAAAGTGTTTCGAACATATGATATATCTAACATATATCTCCCGGCAGGGTTTATATACTCCCCAATCGGTTTTTTATTATGGAGGCTGAAAAAATGATCACAAAAAAACGAATAATAATATCATCGATCTTGTGTATGGTATTGCTTCTGAGTGCATCAATGACAACTATGGGTTCGTCAGAGAGGGACGAGGATGCGAGAGGCGGTATCAATCATGTGAACATCATTGTGTTTGATCTAGAGGAGAACGATCTCCTTCCAGATACATTGCTGAAATTCTTTAGGGTAGAGCCCAATGGAAATGAAGAATTCTTGGGTGAGCATTTTACCGATGAGAATGGAACATTCTCCGGGAGGCTGGAGAACGGCACTTATCTGGTGGAAGCTCATCACCGCGGTCATGAACCGGGGCATATCATGTTCGATACCCACGGAATGAACCAATCATTGAACTTTGAAATTGGCCTTATGCCCATTCACCACCCTGAACCAGTTATGGTCAAGATCATTCCATTGTCCGTTGAGGGTGAGATAATTCACGAGGCAGTGGCATCGTTGATCAACATTGAGACAGGCGATGGTTTCAGGGAACACATGGAGAATGAAAGATGTATTGAGTTGGAAGTTCCAGAAGGAGAATATGTGATGGAGGTCTTTGCTGAGGGGTACGAGGGATTTGACGATATCATTGAACTTTGGGATATTCCTGACTTCACCATCACTGTGGAACTTATTCCTGAAGAGGAGGAAAATGAAGAGGCTCTGGTAACTATTGAATTCCTTCTTGAGAATTCGGATGAACTGGTTCATCACGGCAGAGTTGAGATGATCAATACGGAGACCGGAGAAGTCTATTGGGGTGAGATCGTTGACGGGTTCACAATTCTCGTACTTCCGTGGGGCCATTACAAACTGATTGCAGAAATACCAGATCATAAACCTGTGGAAGATGGATATGAGATCTTTGAATGTGTAGACTTCTTTATTACCATAGTCTTCGGACATATGGAGGAGGAATTTGGTTTCATAGAAGGCAAAATATTTGATATTGAGTCAGGAAAACCCCTGCCTGAAACTTATATCTTCATTGAATCCCAGGAATACTGGATGGAGGATGATGTTCCCTGTGACGATGGTGAATTCTACAATAATGAAAATTGCGGGAAGTGGTTCTTCTTCGAGACCTGGACCGGGGAGAATGGTGAATTCTATTTCGATGAGATACCCATGGGTGAGTACATTATTTACATCGAACATCCCGGTTTCCATGAGATCAGGGAGGAGTTCAAGGTCTTTGAAGAAATGTTATTCCTGGAATTCGGTTTGAGACCATTCGAAGATGTGAAACCTGAAGAATTTATCCTAATAACTGGAAACGTGTTTGACGGGTTCAGCGGAGAGGGAATTCCCCATGCATTAATATCTTTCCATCCATATCAAGAAGAACCCCATCATCCAGAATACAGACCTCACATATTATTCGAGTATTATGACGGCGACAGTGACGGTAATCCCGAGATCATGCTCTTGAAGGCTGATTTCGATGGTGATGGAAAGGTAGACCTTCATTATGTCTACATTGACGAGAACAGCGATGGTAACCCTGAATGGATCAAGGTTGAGGCTTCATGGATGTTCCCGGGTTTCCACATGGAACTTCCCGGACTCATGGAATATTTAGAGCTCATGGGATACGGATGGGACCACTATGAGGATGAGGAATGGGAGGAATGGGACGAAGAAGAAGAATGGTGGGATGAGGACGAGGATTGGGAAGACGAAGATGAATGGGAAGATGAGGACAGGACAAGAGGAGGAAAAGAATGCAAAGGGGAGCACAAAGAGAAGGAATATAAGGAGGAGGGAAAGGAACACTGCCCACCCGACCCTGAGTGTGAGTTTTTAAAGGTAAAGACTGACGATACTGGCTTCTTTGAGATCAAGGTTCCCATGGGTGTTTATACTGTCACGGTTGAAGCTGAAGGCTATCATCCGTTCAAGGAGGTCTATATGATTTTCCCGGAAATGGAGGATAAAGAGGAATACGACAATGAGGAAATTCCCTCCATGGAACTCATCTTTGAACTCCGCCCCTACGGTGAAGATGAAGAAGCCATGAATATTGTAATGGATGAGAACGAGAACTATGATAAAAAAGATATCATAGGGACCGAGAAGGAAGAAATCGGCAGTCTTGACATGGATTCCCTTGTGGATAGGTTCTTGGAGAACGATGACTATGATGTGGATATCGAACCCTTCAAGGAAGTATTATCCGATGCAAAGGATAATACGGCTGGAGAGAAGAAGAACTCCTCAACAAACACTGAAGGAGCTGAAAGCACGGTCAGCTATACTTCAGGAACCACTGGAAGCATTATAAATCTCGGTGCGGCCTTGGGTATTCTGCTAATTCTCTTGGCTCTTCTCCTGGTATTGAAGAAAAGAAACAGCAATAAGAAAGAGAGGAATCCTCAAAAGGATGATAAAATGGAAATACCACCTAGAAGACCTGAATACGATTTCAAACCATTAGCTCCCAGCCCAAAGGTCAGGACCGTGAGGGTAACAAGGAGAAGACAGCTGAAAAGGTAAAATCTGACCATTTCTACATTATAAAAGGCTGAAACTGATAAAAGTTACATAAAAAAGAGAAGGGCCCGCCCTTCTCAATTTTTCTTTTTTATTATTTTTTTCAAAACTCAATATTTGATATCCATTTTCATTAATCTTCTTAAAGAGGCCAACCACAGAAAAAATCCACCGGCATACTGTTCCGAGCAAATCCCAGCAGTGAAAAGGCCCAATCAAGCTTCTTAGCTTTTAACCTTATCTCTTTTGAACTTACATCCGGTTTGTTCCCCACAGTGTTCATATTAAATCCCACAAGTATCACCCCCTTCACTCCCATTTCCTGAGAGAAAAAGACCGCTCTATCCCCATCGGTAAATCCACCAAAATTCCTTACGATAGATACCGGATCGCATTGGCAAGTGGGTATGATGCTTCCTTTGATATGCGGAACCCAATCCTTGAGAACGGCCATATTATCACCGTGAGCATGGACCGCCATGATAGCACCCTTTTCAACAGCTTCTATCTGGGAGCAAATATCGCCATCCAGATCAGTAACGATAAAATCAGGGATAATGCCTCTGTCCATTAGCTTCTGAGTGGTGCCGTCTGCGGTGATCTTGACGATATCCCGCTTCCATTTGGGAGTCGGGATGGTTCTGGTAAAATCCGCCGCCTTATTGTATATGGTTTCAGGTGTGAGATCGAAAAGACCTATTTTCTCTATCATGTCCAATTCCTTTTCAAGATTAGGTCCTCCTCCGAAAACATATGCTTTCTTCCTGGATAACCGTTCTCCTGCCGAAATCAATGTCCTTTCGATGTCCTCCAATCTTCCTGAATCAACACCTTCCTCAATTAAACCTGCCAAGAGTTTTGCTGATTCCTGGTCCTTCTTTTCACTGAAATTAAAATCCTTGGTAATCTCTCTGTAGAACGGCTTCCAAATCTCAAATCTCATACCATTTCGAGATTAATATCATTATTAATTAGTTTTTCTCATTCAAGATATGTGATGAATAGATTGATGGGGAAAGTGGATCCCCTGCTCTTCTTTGGAAAATTAGGGTCATAATACGTTTAAATCATGGAATAGATAACACAGCCGAATGACCTCAAATAATGAATTGGACCCAAGAGGCTGGAGGATAATGTTAGATCGGGGAGGCACCTTTACTGATATAGTGGGTATCGATCCTGCAGGTTATGTAAGGATCAAAAAGATTCTTTCCGGAGAAGAAGAGGAAAAGGTCCGATTGACTGAGGCCATCAAGGAACTTATTTGTGGGAATAAGGAAGAAACCATTCCCAAGGGGACCATATATGAGATCAGGATGGGTACCACAATAGGTACCAATGCTCTTCTGGAGAGGAAAGGCGAGAAATGCGCCCTCATGATCACAAAAGGATTCGGAGACCTTCTTGAGATAGGTTATCAGGACAGACCAGAACTTTTCTCTTTACAGATAATCAAACCTTCCATGCTCTACAAGAAAGTCGTTGAATTGATTGAGCGGATTGGTCCCGACGGCAGCACCATAACACCTCTTGACAAATTTGATGCTAGAATAAAATTGGAAAGACTCTACAATGAAGGCTATAGAACCCTTGCAGTAGCATGTATGCACTCATTCGCTTTTCCTGAAAATGAAAAAAAAGTTGGAGAGCTGGCAGAAGAGATCGGTTTTAATCACATATCTCTTTCCCACAAGGTCATACCTCTCATGAAGTTGGTAAGCCGGGGCGATACTACCGTTCTTGATGCTTATCTGACTCCTTTGCTTAATAATTATTTATTGAATATTCAGAGCGCCATTTCAAGGGATCTAACAGGTGGACCCTGTCAAGAGAACAATTATGAACCAAGGACCCCTAAGGATACTAATAGCGCCTATATGGACCCAAATAGCGGTCCGGACCTGCTTTTTATGCAGTCAAACGGAGGCCTCATCTCGGGAAATGAGTTCCGAGGTAAGAATTGCATTCTATCTGGACCTGCCGGAGGGGTCATTGGTGCAGTTGAGATATCTAGGGAAATAGGGGAGAACAGAATAATCACATTCGATATGGGGGGCACCTCTACCGATGTTTCTCACTTTAGAGGAGAGCTTGAAAGAAGCTATGAGCGGAAAATATCTGGAGTCAGAATTAGAGCTCCCATGCTGAACATCAAGACCATAGCATCTGGCGGGGGATCAGTACTGCATTATAGGGACAGTAGATTCATTGTAGGGCCGGATTCAGCTGGATCGGACCCGGGTCCAAAATGCTACCGAAAAGGCGGACCACTGACCTTGACAGATGCAAATCTGTTTCTGGGAAGAATTCAGCCGGATCATTTCCCTAAGATTTTCGGTATGAACGGCGATGAAGCTGTGGATATTGAAGCTGTGGAAACACAATTCCACCTTCTGACAGACCGGATAAACATTGAACATGAGATAAAGAAGGATCCATATGAGGTTGCCCAGGGGTTTCTAGATGTGGCAGTGGAGAACATGGCGCAGGCTATCAAATCAATAACACTCAGAAAAGGATATGATGTAAAGGAATATCTACTATGCTGTTTTGGAGGGGCCGGAGGACAGCATGTCTGCAGAGTGGCCGATTCCATGGGGGTTAAAAGAATTTTAGTACATCCTTTGGCTAGTGTTCTATCTGCTTACGGTATGGGCCTGTCAGCAAGAAGGTCTATAAGGGAATGCAGTATTGAAACGAACCTGAACGCTAAAACATTGAAAATTATTTATGAAAGTTTTATTGAGCTGGAAAATGAGGTAAAGAAAGAATTGGGGATCTCCTCCCGGAAATTAGGGGGTGATACAGCCCATAGCATCAGTATCAAGCGTAGGGTTAAATTAAAATTCACAGGTACGGATACAAGTATTGAAGTGGATCTGAAAGATGTAGATGGAATGAAAGCTGATTTCCTGAAGATGCATAGGATACAGTTCGGATTCATCTATACGGACAGGGAGCTTTCTGTAGACAGTATATCTGTGGAAGCTGTTGAAAGAGAGGAAATGCTCAATGTCGCTTCAGTTAGAAAAAACCCCGCTCCAGCCATAGCAATTGACCAAGTTGAGGTATATTTTGATGGGAAATGGATGAAATGTCCGGCATATCAGAGAAGCAGAATTTCTCCGGGTGAAGTAATCAACGGGCCGGCTCTGGTTATTGAGGATAATACTACCACTGTTATCTATAGGGGCTGGCAGGGGAGGGGCCTGGAAAACGGCTGTTTGATTATGGAGACGGCAGCAGCTGAATCTGCCGCTCTTAAAGATATCTCTGAAGCCGACCCGATCCAACTCCAGATATTCAGCAATATTTTTGCATCAATAGCCGAGAGAATGGGTTATGTTCTGATGAACACTTCCACATCGGTCAATATCAGAGAAAGGAGGGATTTCTCCTGCGCCATCTTCGATCCCCTAGGGAATCTCGTAGCAAATGCACCGCATATACCGGTTCATTTAGGGTCAATGTCCCATGCAGTCAAATCCCTGAAAAGGAAATTCACCTTCAGACCAGGAGATGTATATATGGTGAACTCTCCCTATGACGGAGGTACACATCTTCCGGATATTACTGTTGTTGATCCGGTATTCGATAAGTATAATGATGAAATACTCTTCTTTGTTGCCTCTAGGGGACATCATTCGGATATAGGTGGTATCAGTCCCGGCTCAATGCCCGCCTTAAGTAAGCACATAGATGAAGAAGGATTCATTACTTCCGGATTTTTACTGCAGGACCGCGATGGCCTCAGGGAAAAGGAATTATTGGAACTGTTCTCAAGGAGCAAATATCCCCCGAGAGACCCACTAAGTAACATCGCAGATCTGAAAGCCCAAATGGCTGCCAATATCAAAGGGATCCAAGAGATTAATTTGCTGATATCCCAATACGGTAAGGAAATGATTCACGCCTATATGAATTTCATCAGGGAAAATGCTAAACAGTCTGTAATATCATCCCTGGAGGGATTCGAGGATAGAGGATTCACTCTAAGAATGGATAATGGTGGTAAAATAAAATTTACCATTAATCTGAAAAAGGACAATAATGCATCTAATAAAAAAGCTGAGAACTCATTTCTTTGTATTGATTTGGATGGGAGTTCGAATATAAGCGGGGATAATTTCAATGCACCTATTCCAGTTCTCGAGGCTTCTGTATTATACACAATCAGAACCATAATAAACCGGGATATTCCTCTTAATCAGGGTTGTTTGGAACCTATTCGAATCCAAATACCGTCAAACAGCTTTCTGAATCCTGCCTATCCAAGTGCTGTCGCTGCAGGAAATGTTGAAACCTCCCAGGCTTTGGTAAACGCACTCATGGGTGCCCTGGATATTCAAGCTGGTTCACAGGGAACTATGAATAACATTGCTTTCGGTAATGATAACATCCAGTACTATGAAACAATCTGCGGGGGAACTGGAGCCGGAAAAGGCTATGACGGCTGTTCTGCTATCCATTCTCATATGACCAATACAAGGATCACTGATCCCGAGGTAATAGAGCATAATTATCCCGTTATATTGGAGGAGTTCTCAATAAGAAGAGGAAGCGGCGGAAGAGGGGCATTTGAAGGGGGCAATGGGGTGGTGAGGAAGATCCGTTTCCTAGAAAACGTTATCCTATCGGTGATCACATCCAACAGGAAGGAATCCCCTTTTGGTATTAAGGGCGGTCAAAATGGTAAACCTGGTGAAAACATCCTTATACGAAAAAATGAAAAAAAAATGATCATGGGAAGCTCTTTCCAGGAAGAATTGGAAGCTGGAGACAAAATAGTGATCAAAACACCAGGTGGCGGCGGATACGGAAGGCAAACCAAAAATTTTTGATATCCCTGTAAAATGATACCATCATTAAGAAATATCTGAATATCAATGTTCATTCAATGGTCCTTAGAACCGTTTTCAACCCATTAACCTTCGGATTAGATAAATGCAAGAAAAGATTTCCACGTTTCACAAGGTATTTCCAATTCATTCTATACCGATATTATAATTTTGGTAGGTTCTGCAGCACCATAGTGATAAGAAAAACTGTAAAAAAATATGTGAGGTCGATCTCGTATATCGATTTCAAGAACAAATATGGTTATTCTCCCATCCTGAATAACCTACTCAGGGATCATAGAGAATATGAGAGATGCGGGGTTCCAGTTCCTAACCTTATCAGATTTTCCGGAAGAAAGAAACACCCGGTGTTCTACTTCGAGAGAGCAAGTGACCTTGATCATCCCACCCTGAGAGAAAAAATACCCGAAATATTAGATATTGCTTTTAAGATGTTATCAAACGGATATCATTTCGACATATCGCCTACTAATTTTGGGCTTTGCTCCCGAAAACTGGTTTTCAGAGATACCTTCGGTCTAAAGAAAATGAAAAAAACAAAGGTAGAAACAGAGAGCATGGTCCGAAAAATAATAGACTATGAGAAAATGGTGTTCAAGAAGAAGCGCAGGGATAACCTAGAATTCGAAAGCGAGCTTAGGGTTCTGATCCTGAATAGGTTCAATGAAGAAATGACGGGAGAAGTTTCAGAAACCGGAAATGGGAAATCCAAGCCTAATGAGATAAATATCACCCATGACGAGGGAAAGCAAAGGGCAATAATCCTTAATAAAAAAGCGTTTAAGAGCCATGTTTCCTTAAAAACACAAAAAATATGAATCGCTTACCATTTATATTTGACCTTTTTTATTGGGGTATAACGGTTTTTTTCGGTCAATATGGCCGGGAACAATTTTGATATAGTATTTGAGATGAAAAAGTAATAAATATAATAAGGTATTTTTAAGTCGGGAATATATACCCAACTAACATCTGATAAAATAATGCTGATATATGTTAATTTTATAGGCAGAATAGAATATCGAACGCAACTTCTTTCTGCTGTTTTTTTGCAGTCAAACCAAGAGATGTGAATCCAATGGTACCGGAAGATAATACACAAAGTGAATCTCAGACAGAGAATTCATATACGCCAGACAAGGTCCAAGCAATAATCACCAAAGTGGAGACCTTGGTAGATCAGAGCAACCAAGAGACTTTGAAGGAAAAGGCCCTAAAATACCTTGTTAAATCCAAAGAAGAACTTGGTAAGGACCTGAAACGTTCCCTTTTATTAGCACTTAAAGCTAAACAGATTCTTCAGGAGGGGAAACCGACCGAGGAAGAAAGCACATCAGAGGAGAAGAAAGAAACTGAAACCCCATTAAAGAAAGCCGAAACGAGTGAACAGGTGGAGAAAAAGGAAGAAAAAATCCCGGAAGGAATAACAAAACCGGCGGCTTTGGAGCGAGAAGCAGTACCGGGACTGTCTCCTGAACTGAACGATTTATTCTACAATGTAAAGGATAGGTTGGAAGTGTGCAAAGGCTTGGGTGCAGACGTTTCTGAACCAGAGGAGCTACTTGACCTTGCCCATAAGGAAATAAGATTGGAACAATTCATATTCCTTAAAGAACATCTCAAAAACGCAATTGAGCTTCTGGATACCATTCAGATAGAGTTCTGTGATAAGAAAATTGCTGAGATCAAGAGTATCCAAGATGATATAGATCCCATTATTCAGAAGATAGAGGAGAGGGAAGGGGATGTGGTAAGTCTTAAAGAAAGGCGCAATGAAATGGTATCTCTGACCAATGACAGGAAATTCGATAAGGCAAATGAAATGGGCTCTGTATTATTGGCAGATGCGGCTAGATTATTGGAAAGAACCCTTATCCTCACCAATAAACAGGAGATCGTCAATCTGAAGAAGGAATTCGATGAATTCCAAGAAATGACCTCAAAGAAGAACCCTGATCTATTGGACCTGCTGAGAGGGGCGGTTTTAGCCCTGAAGAACAAGGAGCATCAGAAGGTCAATGAGATTGTCGGCGAGTTCAAGATAGGATTCGAAAAATCCCAACAAAGACATCGGAAAAGCCTGCTTATTGAACAGCTCGACGGATTGGAGCAGGAGCTGACCTTGGCATTTGAACTAGGGCTCGATGAGACAGAGATAGAAAGCAACCTTCAGCTTATCAAGAATAAGATGGAAGAGAATGAGCTTGGCCCCATACCAGATCTGATAAAAGGAATAAATGAGAAGATAGAGAAGATCAAAAAGGAAGGAGCAAAGGAGTTCACGGAAATGGTCCTTAAAGAGGTCATTGAGCTGGAAAATGAACTGAATGAGAACGAGATATCCATCGATCCTGAAGAGAGGGGAGCTATCGACGGGAGATTGTCCAAGGCTAAGGAGGCTATGGAAAACAAGTTTTTCCTGGAAGCATACCGATCATCCAGCAAGGCAAAAGAGATATTGGAGGAAAAATGGAGGAATTACAGAGGTGAAACCGTTGCTCTTGAGATCGAGAAGATAAAGGAATTTCTGGAAAGAAGCCAGGATTATGATTTTGTCGCTCAGAAAGATATTGACGAAATTAGAACAAATCATCAGAAGGTCATGGAAACCTATGATGAAGGGGACATAGAGAAGGCTTACGACCAGCTCATGGGTATAGAAGGCCTTGTCAAGCTTCAGAGAAATCTCATCACTGATTTTAATAAATCGGAATCCATGCTGGTGAAGACTCGAGAGCTGATAGAGACTTGTAAACAGGTGGATATTGACACATCTCAGGAAGAAGAGTTTCTAGAACAGGCCGGAACGTTGTTTGAATCAAGAAGCGATATAAGCAAGACCCTTCAGATACTTCGGAATACCTATAAACTGCTTGAAAGTAAAATGGAGGACATTAACCGGAGGAAAGCCGATGAAACATTCCAGAAGGCAAAAGGAATGATAGAAAATTATAAGGATCTTCTCGATAACACCGAAGGGTTTACCAATGCACTCAACGAGGCAAAGGTTGCCTTTGATGAAAAGGATTATCCCAAAGTACTTGATCTGGCTGGCAACGTGATATCAGATATTGAGCTCATTATCAAGAGCGGAAGAAAGGAAGCAATAGAGAAAATGCTTTCAATATGTGAAGAACTTATCGAGAAGAACGAGAAATTGAACATCGATATGATGATGACAGAGGCTCTGATATTCAGAGCTAGAAAGGCGATCAGAACTTCAAATCTGATGATGGCTGACGAATATGCCAATAAAGCCAGAGAAAACGCAAAGAGCGCTCGAAATGACTATTTCAAGAATCGGTTGGCAAATAACTTCAAACAATCTGTAGAACAGATAGCTTTCGGCAGGGAACTAGGTTTGGAACTGGACGCAGTATCTAGTGAGATTGACGAACTGAGTAAAAAGCAGGGGAGCACACCTCCTGAGGATCTGTATCAGGAATTAATAAAGGTCACTGATGAACTGAATACCAAGACCCAATCCATTCTCATGGAGATGCTGAACAAAGAGGAGGAGGGGATAAAGGAGCTGCTTGCGGAATCTAGAGAAGAAGGACTGCAGATTGAGGGAGATGGGGGTCTTTCAGTGATCGAAGTCATGAAGGAGAAGGAGGAACTGCGGGAAGCTTTAGACCTTGCTAAAATATCCAGGGAGTCTCTAACCCGAAAATTCAATTCATTCATGAAGATCAAATATAGTTCTCTGATAGGAGATTACAAGGTTGAGATAACAGCGGTTGAAACTGAGATAGGCAGTGAACAGCCAGAGCTTCAGGTTCATTTGATGGAGATAAACGATGCTTATGAGGACGGGAATTTTAAAAAGCTTAAGGCGGCTGTGAATGAATATAAGAACACAAAGACGAATCTCCGAAATCAATTCAATGCTGAAAAATATTCAAAGGAACTGAAGCTGATAGATGAGGAGAGCGCACCCCTCAAGGACCTGAACCTGGACATATCCCAGCTTCTGTCCTTGACGGCATTGGCTTTTGAGAAGGTCAACTCTCTTGAACTGGATGATATGAAAGGTCTTCTAAATGAAATAAAGGACCAGATGGAAATTATCAGATCGGTCAAATCAAAGAGCCTTGCCGGGACCATGATAGCTAGAACCAAAGTGCTCATGGATGAAGCCAGTAAAATGAATCTCAGCTTGGACAGGGCATCCGCCCTAATAAAAGATGCTGCTGAATCCATCAAGAAAGGGAACTATATCAAGGGATGCATTATCTCCAGTACGGTCCACAAAGAGATAGAGGAAAGAAAGAAGGATGCATATCTCCAGAATTCACTTACTTCTCTCAGGGAATGTCAAAAACTTCTAGGTGTGGCCACAGATCTCAGTCTTGACGTTACTGATATACTTGGAAGTTTGGCCGATGCAAAGGACCTCTTCGACAAGGAAGAATATCAGCCTGCTTATGAGACTGCCCAGATTGTTGTCACCTCCCTTCAGGGAAGGATCAATGAGAAGATGGAAACATTAGTCACCGGCAACAAGGATAAATTGGAGGAACTTATTGCAAAATTGGAAACAATGGATATGGATATGAAAGGGTTCACACAAGAGCTTATGGAGATCTCCCAGTTATGTTCGGATGGCGATTTCAACAGATGCAGGGAGCTCATTACAGGATTTGAGACGAAATTAATGGAAAGCTTTGGGGAGTATTATATCCAAATGAGAAAGACAGATAGGAACAACCTTGTCACTCTCAGAGAAAAAGGAGGTAAGGACACCGCCTTCCTAGAAGAGCTTCAGGAAGATATCAACAAAGCTTTCAAGATCCAGGATATTACGAAAATGAGTGAACTCTATATGCGGTTCAAGGAAGAATATCAAAAATTAGAACTTTCCTATCTTGCTGTTGCCTACAAAGAAACAATCGCCGATCTGGAGAAGGAAATTGACGGACTTGAGAAAATGGGATTGGATGTCAAGGATATCAAAGATAACTTCAATTCTGCAGCTGAACTTCTGGAAGAGGAGGATTTTGGCGGATTCAAGACTGTTATGGATGAATTGAAAAAGGGCCTAGACACCCTGAAATCCCAGGGTTCGGCAGATACCTTAAAGATCTTAGATGTGGAGATACAGCAGCTGTTGACCCAATTGACCAAGGCAGAGGTGGAATTGACAGAAGAAATACAGATGGTAAAACGGTATCAGTCACTGCAGTCCATCGGAAAACATTTCGAGGCGCTCCAGCTAGCTAATGGAACCAAAGAGGAACTCAGGAAAGCGGAAAGGGAATATTATATCGAGATGAGCACAATCTCCATGAATGAAGCAAAGAAACTTCTCAATGAAGCTGATGAACTGGAATTGGATGTGGAGTTCATTACCGAGATGGTAAGCAAGAGCAAGCAGTATTTCGAACAGGAGAAATTCCAGGAAGCAAATCAGTTTGCCAATAGAGGAAACCGGTTCCTAAAAGAGATTATCGAGAGCAAGCGGTTTAAGATGATCAATTCGGAAAGAAGAAAGATCAATGGGCTCATCAAAAGATCCGAGGACGAAGGTGTTGATATTTCCAAGGAAATGGAGATCGCTGACCAGTTCGACAACATGCTCAAGGAAGAACGCTACCGTGACCTTGTTATCATCATGGGAAAAACAAAGGAGAGTATACTCAACAAGATAAATTCAATATCCGAACAATTCATCCCTCTTATTAATAACACTGCTGATAGTTTCCTTGAGCTTAAATCATTGACCGCTGAAGAATATCCTGCACTCCAAAACGATATTGAAGCCGCAGGAACTATGCTGGATGCACTCAAGTACGAACATTTCAAGAATAAATTGGAAAAAATCAACGGCCAGATAAAGGAAAGAAAGGAGTCCTTCCTAACCGAAAAATACAGCCAGATGCTGGACTTGGCCGAGAAGCGGCTGGAGGAGATTTCGGTCCTCGGACTGAATGTAGCCGGCAAGATCGATGTTATCGGAACAGCTAGAAAAGCCATTGCAGAAGGTAAATATGATCAGGCGGGCAAGATCTGCAGCCAGTTGGAGGAGATGATAAGGGATACAATAAACGAGGATGTCAAGAGGTATTCCCTGGATATAACAAAGGAAGTAAAGGACATCATATCAGAACTGAAGGAAACCGACATTGACATTTCCAAGGAAATGGAAAGCTATAAGGCTGCTATATTGGTACTCAAGGAAAGGAAATTCGTGGAAGCTGGAAATCAGATACGGGCGATAAAGGGGGCCCTGGAAGGCTTTATCAAGGAGCAGAAGGTAGCCAAGGTTTCCCAGACCGTTAATTCCATTCAGACCCTAATGTTGAAGGGTATTGAGATGGGACTGGATGTCACCTTTGCTGTGGAATGTCTCGGGGACAGCAGATCGTTGATAGACCAGGAGAAGCTTGATGAGGCCATTGAACTCACATCAAATGCAAAGAAAAGGATAGTTGAACTGCTTGACAATAAACTGGACGGATTGATTGGCAAGGAAATCAAGAACATCGAGGATTTGAGTGCAGTTGCCAAGGAGAATAATATACAAGTGGATGCCGAGCTTGATGAATATTTGGATTGTGTTGGTAAAAGGGAGAGAGGCGAACTGGATGATCCTCTGCCCCTTTTCAAAGAGCTATATGCAAAGTTCAAACTGAGGATATCCGACTATTTCAGGAACCGCATCAATACCGCCAAGGATGAACTGAAAGGAATTGAACATGAAGCAGGTGAGGAATTGACTCTAATGGAGGGATATATTACTCAAGCTGAGAACAATCTATTAATGTCCAATTACAATGACATCGAAACAGCACTTGATCATTTCCGAATCGAATTACAGAAAAAAATGGAATCCTCAAAGGTGTCTGGCCATCTCAAGGAGCTAAATGATGTTCAGGCGGATATTGCAAAATATTACGACCTTGGTTTGGATATGACTGAGACAATGGAATTGATGCTCACCGCAAAGAAGCATCTTGATAACGAAGATCTTTCTTCCTACAAGACCCTGGAACCTGTTATCGCGGAGAAAGTCGCAGAGATGAAGGGGGCCAAGATCAAGGATTACATCAAGGAACTGGTAAATAAATCCAAGGAACTGATGAACTCTTTGAAGGAATTGAAAGTGAACCTTTCAGTTGAACAAAAAAAGTTCAAGGAAATTGTTCTCATTATCAAGGAGAAGGATTTCCTCAAGGGTGCTAAAGGGTTATTAGACCTAACTAGCAATCTGGAGGTGATATCCGAACAATTCATCCCTCTTATTAATAACACTGCTGATAGTTTCCTTGAGC
>CAYSHM010000017.1:45287-64130 GCA_964430885.1 uncultured archaeon
GCTAAAGGGTTATTAGACCTAACTAGCAATCTGGAGGTGATATCCGAACAATTCAGCGAGACCGATACCCAGAATCTTAAGGAGGAAATATCACAGGCCATTAACCGAGCCTTTGAAATCGGCGTCGATGTAAAACCGTTCAGCGATATAATAATCCAAGCGGATGAAATGAAAAGAAATAGAAACCTATCAGGTGCAAAGGAACTTCTCAACAAAACACTGGTGGACATCGAGGGGGCGGTCAATGATAAAAGGATAGGTCTAATCGGATTCGAGATGGTCAAATTCGACAGCAGCTTGAAAAAAGCAACTGCAGCGGGTATCGAAATCGGGGACCTTAAAAAGGTCAAGGAATTAATTAAGGAACTCAATGCACAGAGCAAATACGAGGAGATGCTCAGCACCATAACCGAAAATAGAAAGCTCCTGAAGGAAATGATATCAAATTGGATATCTGAAAAACATACGTGGGCCTCTGAATCATATTCGCAATTCACAGATCAGATGGGGGATGGGGAAGTACCTGAGTTGAAATTGCTTTATGATAACATTTCCAAGGCGTTCAACGAGAAGAACCTGGTTTCAATGAAGGACAACATAGGCAGCTTTGAATTGATCCTTGAACAATCAAGGAGAAAACATAGAATACTCGATCTCAGAAATAGATATGAAAATATGAAAAAGAAGGTCGGATCCCTTGAAGATATCCCATTGGATGTACAGCTTTTCAAGGGTCAGATGGAAGCTCTCAAGCCCTTGTTTGACGGAGGGGAACTGGATACTATTGAAAAGGAATTGTATCGGCTGGATAAGGAAATTGGAGCCTATATATACAAGGAGATCAAACCTATAATATCGGCTACAGTAACCGAGATCGAAAATCTGCAGAAAAGACTGGCAGGTAAAGATATTGATGATAGTCAAACCCAAGAGCTTCTCAGAAAAGGCCTCGAGTATCTCAGCTCTGGAGATCTTTTAGAAGCACTGCTGAACATATCCAAAACAAGGGATTTCTATCTGGAGAGAACAAGTGAACTCAAGAGGTCTAAACTTATCGAGAGCGTCGAGATAATAGAGGATATGATCGAATTCGGAAAGGAGCTAGGTCTAGAGGTATCTTCCATGGTGGCAATGCTTGATAGAGGAATGAAATTGATGGAGGAAGGCAATAATGAAAATGCACAGAACCTGTTCAATGAGACCATCAAGTTCCTGTCCCCAAAGGTGGATTCAAAACGTCAGGAAACATTCAACCGTGAGACATCCAATTACGAAAAACTAATTGCTGAAGCTGATTCCAAGAAAATGGATACTTCATCCGAGAAAAATATACTTCAGGAATTATTGGGCAATTACCGATCTGATAGATATTCGGATATCATGTCAGATCTGAAAGCTGCAATGGAATTGGTATCCCTGAAACTGGAAACATGGACCGAGTTGGAAAAGGGAAAATATCTGCTCAATGAATCAAAGGAAGTTCTGGACGTATCGGAAGAAGAACCCGTTCTCAATACTGCTTATGATAAATTCAAAGAAGGGGAATATAGTGAAGCCAGATCCATAGCATCAGAAATGATCAAAGGACTGGAAAATAGATGCGAATCGTCACAGAGAGGAGAAATAGGTCAGTTCATAGAAGGTATAGAGGAATATGTTAACAATTTGAAAAAGGAAGGATTGAACCCCTTATCCGTTGAGATCCATCTATACAAGGCAAAATATTCTTTTGAAAGAAAGAACTACGACGAAGCCTATGAGATCGCCAAGAAGGCAAAGACCGCCGGAGAGGAGCTAAAACGTGAATTCTACACGGTGAATATAACAATGCTAGTATCGGATATCGGATACCTGATCAAGGAAGCAGAAAAATTGGATATAGATACAAAGGAAGCAAATCAATCCCTGGAAAACATCAAAGCCATGGTAAGGGAAGGGGTGATCGACAAGGCTTATACTCAGGCTGTCGAACTCAATACCCTTCTCAATGAAAAAATCATCGAATTGAAGGATGCCCTCTTCCAATCTGAGAAATCCAAGCTGAATGTAATATTAGAGCAGGGAGTGCAGATCGGCGTTTCCTGGGATCTGGATGAAGAATTGGAAAACATAAAACTGTTGACTGATCAGAATGAGTACGACAGTGCGACTGAGAAGGTCAGAAATCTAACTTCTCAGGGTGATGAAAAACTGAGGAAATATCAAAAAGAGTATCAAACCCTTAGAGTTCAGAAAATTAGAGAAGAACTAGAAGGATTGACACTAAAATATGACGAGAAGTATCCTAAGCTTTACGAACTCATTATTGAAGCTGAGGAAAAACTATCATCTGGAGAGTTGGAGCCAATAGATACTTATATAGAAACATTTAACAATAGAAAGTTACGTGTAGAAGTATCTCACATGGAGCAGGCCATTGAAGAACTCAAGAGTCTAGGATTGCAAGTTCCTAGCGATCTTTTAAACCAACTGAATAATCTTAAAATCGAAGGAGGATTCGCTAATGGCGAACAGTGAATTGAATGAAGACCTTCCACCACCTGAGGATCTAGCAGAACCGGCAAGTGAAGAAGAACAAGCGTCCACCGAAAAGGTTGATGGCATTGCGGCGATCAAGTCCACTTTGGCAGAAATGTCCAAGGGCGAGCACATGAAGAAAATGGCTAAAGCCCTCATATCCGACACAAAACCTCTATTGCTGAGAGTTAAAGGATACGGTATGGATCTGGAAAAGGAAAAAATAATTTTCAAAGACGGCATTATAGCTATTAAAAAGAATGACTATCTTCGGGGAAGTCAGCTGATAGGACGTCTCAAGAAAAGGCTTCTGGACAAAGAGGAATCCTATTTGCTAAACGTAGCTGCAAGCAGTCTTGATGATGTGGAGTTCAAGATCGCCCAGGCCAAAGAGGTCTCCATCGATGTGGCAGACATCGATAATGAACTTAAATTCTATAAGGGACAAGTTAACAATAAGGATTTTGAAGATCTTGAGGATTTCATTGCAGATATCAATACGTTCAGAGAGAATTCAACCAAACAATTGGATGTTCTTATGGAGGGTGAACTTGAGAATATCATACCCAATGAACTTGAAAAGATCAACAATTTGATGGAAGAAGCAAAAGGACTTGAACTGGAAGTCACTGACGAATCCTCAGTATTGCTCAATGTCAAGGAATTGATAAATCAGAGGAATCACAAGGAAGCCTATGAGAAAATCGAGGATGTAAGGCATGGATTGATGTCCAAAATTCAGAACGAGACCGCAATGCATAAACGGGAAAGCATTGCACTGAACCAGAACAGATTAAGGGAAATGATAGGCTTGGATCAGGAAGAGCTGGTCTACCTAGAAGATCTTATCAACAAAGCCAATTCAGCTCTTGATGAAAACAATTTTGAAGAGGTACAGCTTGCTCTGGACGCATTTCAGACAAAATATGATGTTCTGAAAAAGGATCATCAGAAGATAGGTTTCACCGAAACAATCAATGAGATCAAGGCAGATCTCGATAAACTTGCCCAAATCGGTATTTCACTGGAAAATGCTGATAAGACGCTTCAGGATATCGATGGACATCTGGAAGCAAATGAATTTCAGGATGCATCGGAAAAAGTGGACGGGCTGAAAATCATTATAAAAGAAGCTAAGAAGAAAAAGGCCCGCCGTTTGGCAAGTGAATTATTGGCCTCAACAAAGAAGCTTTACAAGAAAATGAGCCAGACGAATGTGGATATTGGCGATTCCAAGGAGATGTTCCAAAACGCTATTACCGCCATCAAGTCCCAGGATTTCATCACCGGATGCTTACTTCTCCAACAGTGCAGTGATTCATTATCGGCTCTGGAGAAAGAATACCTTCAGGTAAGCATAATAGCCAGATACGACAAGGCTATGGAATTCTATCCTGTATTTGCTGAAAAACCGTTCTTCTCCGACAGTTTCAAGACAAAGGTAAAGGAGACATTGGATAAGGTAGGTATGCATCTGGCTGACAATGAACTGAAATTGGCAAATGAGGTCTGGCAGGAATACGAAGAAATGGAAGAGATCATCAACGAGAAAATTCAAGGTGAGGAAAGATCTGCAGAGCTGCTGGATATAATAACCACGGAGATCGAAAAAGCCCATGAGCTTTCGGCAGATCTGAGCGAGATACTGCCGACCATCGATGAAGGAAAGGAATACCTTGAGGATCAAATATTCGAAGAATCCATAAAAAGATTTGAACTGGCCATTGAGATGCTCTCTCTCAAAATTGGGGAACAGAAAAAGATCAAGGCCAAGGTAATCATGGAAACGGTAATAACCCAATATTCAGGCGTAAAGGAAACCTACCCGGAACCTGAGTCTATGGAAGCTTCCCTGAATCAAATGGTAGCTCATATGGAGAATGGTGAATATGACCAATCCATTGAACTGGGCAAAGATCTGCTAAAACTCATTGAGATCCAGGAGATGAAGGACAAGGGGCTTCTAGTGGGATCACTGTTCGAGGAGATCCAAAAACTTGTTGATGACTGTGAAAAAATGGGAATGGATCTATTGAGGCCTCAGGCTCTGTTATACAAGGCTAAGGTCGCTCATGAGACCGAACAATACCAAAGAGCCCTAGATCTGGCCCACAAAGCTCGGGATATGGCTTTAGAAGCAAAGAAATCTCATTTGAATGTCCGGGGTCAGGAACATCTCGATAATCTTCAGGCGGCTATTGAGAAGGGCATGTCCCTTGAAATAGATGTTACTGACATACTCAATATAATGGAAGAAGCGAAAGCACTCATGGAACAGGAAAAATATATCGAGACGGCCAATAAATGCAAGGTTGCCCTTTTGCCACTTGATGAACGGATCACCGAAAAACTTAAGGAATTAATTAAACTAGAGAGCAGAAACCTGTCTGAAAATATGAAAAAGACAAGAGAACTTCAACTGGACATCTCTGAAGAGAAACAGATACTTGGTCCTTTGGCTGAATTGAAAAAGGAGCAAAAGTTCCAGGAAGTTCTTGATCTCTTGAAGAATGCAGGCGGAGCAATCCAAAACCGAATTATCCAGTATTACAAGGGAAAAGCTATCGAAAAGTTGGAAATGGAACAGAACAGAATGATCAATCTCAAGGAGGAAGGCTGCAATATTGAGGAAGGCGAGGTCATATTGGCAAGGATAACTGAATTAATGGAAGGAGAGAAATTCACTGATTCACTTCCTATTCTGGCAGATCTTTCCAAGGTAATAGATAAGCTTGTTCTTGATTTCGAGAGGACCAAGGTCAATGATCATATTCGGATTACTTCGAATTTCCTCAACGAGATCATAGAGGTAATGGGTGGTGAGGTCGACCTGTCCGAACCAACTGATAATCTGACCCTAGCCGCCGAGAAATTGGATGGGGAGGATTTCGACAGTGCAAGACGCCTTGTAAACAAAGCAAGATCCAGAGGGGACCGGGTATATTATCAGTATGTCATTGATTCTCTCTTGAAATCATACGATTATCTGTCCGAGGTCAAGAAGATAGGCGGAGACATATCCGAAGCTGAAAGTGAATTTGCAAATGCAAAGCAGCTTCTTGAGAAGAAGGACTACAAGGAAGCTATAGCCAAAGCCACTATTGTAGAGGAATTAACCACCAAGGCAGAGAGAGAACTCATGGTCTCTGAGATCGAGAAGAACCAGAGAATAGTCACTTCTGTTTCGGAAAAACTTGAAAGCAAGGGTGTTGACATTCTGGAGCTTAGAGAGATCATCCAGAAATTGGTACTTGATGAATCCATGGAAAACATATCTGAAGTTTATCAGTTATCCATGGAAGCTAAGGCAATGGCAAGGAAATACAGAGACAATTTCAAGAGGATAACCGTTGAGAATGCCATCAATTCCGGTGAAGAGCTCATAGAGAAGATGAAGGAGATGGAAATAGATAACAGCGAGATCCTAGAGGAGCTGAACAATTCAAGGTCACTTCTTGATGATAAAAAATATTCTGAATCCCTCAAGATAGTGAAGAAGAATAGGGAGATTCTTAACCAGCGTTATTCCGAAAAATACTATGAGATCCTAACAATCAAGATCCAGGACACAAAGGAACACCTGGAGAAGATAGGAAAGAAGACCAATCTTACCGAAGCACAGCAGATTCTGGCCGAAGCAGTAGAGACTCTGGAACAGCGGGATTTCGATAGATGCGAGGAACTTATTGAGAAATCAAAGCGCAGAGGGGAGAAGCTAAGCCATACTTCATTACTTATGGAAGCTGCCAATATCCTTTCCAGCACTGGACGTATAATTGACAGTGCGGCAGACGAGAGCATATCTGTTATAGACCTCCGACCCAAATTGATAGATGCATCCGACGCTTTCGAGAACAAGGAATACTCATTGGTTATTGATATTTGTGATTCAATAGGAGAATCGATCGATAACCGAAGAACTGATCAATTGGCTTCTGAAGCAAGAGACGCTTTGGAAAAAGCAAAATCAATGATAGAGGATGCCCGAAATATCAAGGCGGATGTTAAGGATCCCATAAAAACCTACAAAGAAGCCATGGCGGCCTACAAGGAGAAGGATTTCAGGGTCAGCCTTGAGATGGCTCTTGATGTTCACAAAAACACCACACGTCAGAGAGATATCAGAAGTGTCGAGGCAGTAGTGGATTCCGTGAAGGACAAGATAGAGGATATCCGGTTGAACGGCGTCGATGTGAAGGGGGCGGCAGAGCTTATTGCTAGGGCCGGGGACGCTTTGGATTCAAATGATCTTGTAAAGGCCAGGGAAATAACCAAGAACAGCATGGAAGTCGCAATGGCAGCTTACCGACATCACCAGATGGATGAGAAGATCAAAAGGGCTAGGGAATACATCTCCTTTGCCATGGACAATGACATATTCAAGAAGAACTATTTCGAGGAACCTGTTGGTGCGGAAGAAGGGAAGTGCCCAAAATGTGGCAAGGAAGTACCGGAAAAGGCTATGTTCTGTCTGTGGTGCGGTAAGAGACTGTAGACCAACTCAACCTTTCACGGCTCAAAACCTAAGCATACAATTTGAATGTTCAGGGAAATCCGCCATTCACCTCCTTTGACTATCTGTATATTAAGGGAGATTTTTTATTATCTTTTTATCCCGGAGGTTCGATTGAATGTACTCGCTTTTAAAGGTTAAAAAACAGGCATCCGAAGGAAAGGATGAGAACGGATCATTTTTCAGAGAACTAAACGAAAAGTCACAGGAAATGGGTCTGCTCTCTCAATGTATAAAAATAGGTCCCATCCTTGGAAAGAGACATCTGGATACTGCAGCGATCAATTCCTTCAAGAACTTCCATTATGGCCGGAACCATTCCAAATTGATCAGCCTGGAGATACTGGTAATGCTTTCGGCTCAAAGACAGATATCCGAGGCAATGAATATCTTCGGGATTGATGAGAAAGATGATGCATTTATTCTGATTGTCATGGACAAAAACTATATTCAAGAAATAACGAAGAATCCCTATGGAGATTCCGCCCCAATAGAAGACCGAAGCCAACTTAATGAAAGAGCTGCTTTAATCTGCAGTAAGATGAACCTGAGAATAATTGAATCATATGGGGATATTGCAGATGAAGAAGATGTCTGCTTGCAGGTATCGGAAAACCAGGAACAAATATCGAAACCAAATCTGCAAGATATTCATTTCTTCAATACAAATGGAAAAAGTATGAGAAACCTTCTCAAGGCAGCGAATATCGATATTTCAAAATGGATGGTTATTGAAGATATCAATTCACAAATTGATCCGCACCGCAAAAAGATTTTGTCAATGATCGAAAAAATTGTATGTGAATCGATCTGCCTATTGAATGCCTGATAAAGGTTACTCAAGGACTAGAAGAAGTCATCATCCTCAAAATCCGAATCCCAGCTAGCATCCCTGGAATTCCTGTTGCCGCCCCTTTTGGAATCATAATTATCCTCATATTCGTCATCATATCTATCGTCACGGTAGTAGTCATCTTCATAATCGTCCTCATCTTCATCCCAGGTGTCGCCGCTCTCCCAATCATCATCCAGGTAATGATCATCCCGCTTGTTCCGGTCCGAATATTCCCTATCCCGGTAATCATTCGAAGATGTGCGGTCTACAAAACCCCTTTCCTCATAGATAAAATCGTCAGATTCTTCTTGACGAAGATATTTTGTTTCCCGCCCTCTACCGCTCTGGGTCCGATCACTTTTCTTATCACTGATATAATCAGGTTCATCAAAGAAATAATCGTCATCAACTCCTTCATGAACATAGCCCCTTTTTTGGGAGAAATTCCTCTTTGAAGAAGCCCTTCCGCTTCCTGCTCCTGATGGAATCCTATGGGTTCTACTAGGTCTATCATCTGCTTGACGGCGGTATCCCGGATCGGTCCGGTCCCTTGAATATCCCCGAAACCGGTTGGAATCGGTATCCACCTCAGTGTCTTTTGATTTGGCGGATCGGCCGAAAAAACCCCTCTTTTTCCCCTTTTTTTCTTCCTTCTTCTTTAATTTTGCCTTGTTCTTATCGCTGTCCATACGATCAAGCCTGAATATCTTGATCCACATAATTGTCCAGGTCACACCTGCAATAGCAATGGAGAACACAAGTGCGTAGGTATAGGACATATTGATACTGCTATTGGTCATGGTGGAATTTGCGATGTAGTTGAAGGCAGCATGACAGACGATGGCTATCAAGAGGAATACCGGAAACAGCAATAAAGAACCTTTCTTATGTTTCTTTGCTATAGCTCTGGTTATCCCATAGCCTGCAATAGCGCCTAGGGAGCCTTGGAGCATCACCACGGAGACTACCCTTAGAAGTACTGTTCTGATGAACACTTCGATTCCGTAGCTAGAATAAAGAAAAATACCATGGAGCATGGTCTCTGTTGCCGCAAATCCCAGACCTATCACGGCACCGTAGATCAATCCATCCTCAGCTTCAATAAGATCGGTGCGAACAAAGAAAAGACCAAGGATTTTTATCAGCTCTGCTACTACAGGAGTTAATAGACAGTATACATACAATGTCATCAGATACTTGTCCGAAGCAATGGCCGGATAGCTTTCCTCCATGAACACCAGAAATCTTCCCCGGGCAAGAATTACAAGAACCACTGCACCTGTGGCACCCCATAGAAAAGCAGTCCAAATCGACCCCCAGGGTTCCCTGTCATATTTCTCCGTGAAACGCAGAAGGACCGTTAGTATTATGGATGGTACGAATGAAATTGCAAGAGTAAGAAGTATTACATCCGGCTGGGGTCCTGCATATAACATCTTTTACACGGTCCACTGTTTAAAAGTAAGAGCACTTAAACCAAAGGTTTAAAGATAAAAAGGACCCATTTTACTTAATGCTATTTATTTAATTTCATGAAGACATACCTTATAAATACACTATTGAATAGCACCTAAACATTGGGTGCAGCTTGTTGATAAAATCAATCCATCAAGCTTTAGGTTAGCAGAATATGAAAGATAACTATCCCCATTGGATGAAAAGAGGTCGGTATAATCAAGGAACTAAATAGGCTTTTACGCCCCAGGAGCATCTGTGTTCTGGGTGCTTCACAGCGCAGGAACAGCATCGGCAATCGAATAATCAATAATTTAGTTGATCACGATTATAAGGGAAAAATATTTCCGGTGAATCCTAGGGCCCAGGAGATCCATGGATTGAAGTGTTTACCGAGCCTTTCAGAGCTTCCGGAACCGCCGGATATTGTGCATATCACCATCAATGGAAAGGATGTACCTGAAATACTTCATGAGATGGGGCGGAACGGCATGAAACTTGCGATAATATCCAGTGCTGGTTTCAGAGAAACAGGGGAGGAAGGCAGGGAGCTCGAGAGAAATATCATTGACATTGCATCCCAATACGGGATACGTATATTGGGGCCTAATTGTTTGGGTGTAATGAACACTGATGATCATATTTGTAATTACAGCAATTTCCTTTCAACAATTCCTTCAAAAGGCGGGATATCCCTTCTCTCCCAAAGCGGCAGTGTAATAGAGGTTATCAACCAGAAAATCCAGAGAATGGGAGGCGGAGTGAGAATTGAGGTCTCCTCCGGGAATTCTGCGGACATACAGATAACGGAGCTTCTGGACTGCATAGCCCATGATGAGGAAACGAGAACAATAATTCTGTATGTGGAAAACTTTACCGAACTGGATAAACTACACTCTTCGATTTATAGAGCTGTTAATAATGGGAAGAAAGTACTGGGAATTCACGGCGGACGGTCCTATGAGGGTTTCCGTGCTTCACTGTCCCATACAGGGATTCTTTCAACTAATCGGGAAGCAATAGAGAGCATCTTTCATGATGGGGGTGCACTAAGTTTCAGGGACCTTGATTCTATGTGTGCTTCAGCAGTTATTCTCGATAAATATCCTGCACTTAAAGGTAAAGGTGTAGGTATAATTACCAATTCAGGAGGATTGGGAATACTGGCAGTGGATCGTTTGAAGGAAATGAACATTTTATGCCCTGAACTTCACAGTAACATAGAGAAAAAAATCAAAAACACAATTCCCCCGGGTTCCTCCAGCCAAAACCCCATAGATACCATGGCTACAGGTGATGCGGATGATTTCGAGGCTGGTCTTTCGGCCCTGGAGGAACAGGATGACATAGATCTCATAATTATATTATTCTCAGTACCATTCTTTGTTGATGCCAAATCAATATTGGAGCGCATAAATAACTACAGCACTAAAAGCAAAAAACCTGTATTATTGAACCTTTCTGTGAATGATGGATTGAGATCTGAATTCAAGGGCAATATTGAGAATATGAATATTCCGGTGATCGAATCTCTGGATACCGCTGTAAGGGCAGTATCTAAGGTTCTGACCTCATCCGAACCCATGTGTTCTATTACTGAGAATGAATATCTCACTCCCCGTAAATACCCTTCCCGAACATTAGGACAAGTAAAGGCACAACCTGATAAAAGAACCCCTGAAGTGATGTGCACCATGGACAAGTCCTTTGAAATGGTGAAAAATTATGGTATCCCTTGTGCGGTTTTCAAGGTCCTGACAAACAACTGGGATCCAAGCAGAGGAAGCATAGACATACCTTATCCTCTTTATCTAAAAGCTTCCGGAAAGGAGATCATTCATAAGAAACATATGGGAGCTATAATCAGTGATGTCAATTCCTTGGATGAGCTCAGGGAATCCCTGGAGTACATGAAGAGAAAACTAGGAATGTCAGCGGAGTATTATATTATTCAGGAGACGGTCAGCGGTAATGGAGAACTAGCCCTCGGGGCGAAACGGGTCAACGGATTGGGATATAATATAATGTTCGGTATAGGGGGAAGCCAGATAGAGAATCTAAGGGACCATATTTTCATGCTGTCCCGTTGTATTTCATCTGGAAAAAATACCCTTACCAAGGAGCTTGTGACAAATAAAATCTGCTCCCTCAGCTCTTTTCCAATTCTTAATTCATTCTTTGAACTCGGCATAGCAGACTTTCATTCAATAGTAAGTATTATTCTGAACTTTGAAAAGATGCTCAGGGACCATAATGATATTACTGAGATAGATATCAATCCCCTTGTGATCACTGACTCAGGATTAAAAGCGGTTGATGTGAGAATATTCATAGAATAACTGATAAAACCAGTTTTTAATCCGCGAATACAGAAGTGTTTTATGGATTTATTTTCCCAAAGAACGGGCGTCATCTATCTGGCATTTCCACACCCAAACGTCGTAACTGCCTGCGCATCGTCCCCCTGCAGAAACCCGTTTCTCCCTTCTGATCTTTACGAATTCGCGGTTATTGCCAAGTATGTTGCCCAGTTCGCTCGAAGTGGTACCGTATTTCAGAGATGAATTGATGTAATCCTTCAACTGGGTTGTATCCAATTCACCATGTTTTCTTAGAAAGTACAGGGCTTTTCTTTTCACCAACTTTTTAGCCAATCACATCACTCCTTAATCTCAAATAGAAAGGGGTATCTAATAAGAGATAAGGTTGTACACCATACAGATCCCTATAGCTCATGACCGAACCGAATTTTGGATCTCGATATCAGATAATCATTAAGCTTTTATTATTCCCCATTTTCAAGGAAAGGTAATGCATAAGACGTTTATTAAGATACTTTTTCTAACTGTTACATATTTTCGTAACTATTACAAAAAATATATTCACGGCAAGTTACTTATCCCAATAGCACATTAATCCCATCATGGAAAAGAGGAAGGTTGTGCATATAATACCGGTCTCCTTTCATCTTGACGACATTGTGGAAGGTCTGAAACTTCAGCCCCCTAATGAGGCAGTGCTTATCAGCATCTATACCGAAGGAGATAGGGATGAGAAGATAATACTCAGGAACGTAAAGAAGATAAAGAAAGCTATGGGTAAAACCATAAAAGTTACAGCAAGGACCATTGGGACATATGAAGTTGATGCTGTGGCTAAGGAGCTTAGCACCATCCTTTCATCATATGAAGTACCAAAAAATGAGGTCTATGTAAATGTATCCTCAGGGTTTTCATTTGTAAATGCCCTGCTAATACAGATCTCAATATTGAAAGGATTCAAAAGTTACGTGCTCAGGCGGAGAAAGTACTTGGTGCCACCATACAAAACCGAACTGTCTAAGGGGATTGAAGAAATATTCCTACTTCCCAGTATACCCCATTTGGAGCTTTCAGATCAGGAGAACCAAATTTTGAAAGTGCTTGTTCGAAAAGGAGGAGGCGCCCAATCCCAAATGATTCTTCTGGATGCCCTTGAAAAGAACGATTTCTTTAAAATGGAAAAATATTTCAAGCGAAGAAGAAAGAGAATTTTGGCCAATAGAAAGACCATGCTGACAAGACTGCTGAAAGGGCTCGAGACCAAGGGGATGATAGAGAGAGAAGCGAGGGGGAGAGACAATATCGTAAAATTAACACATTCCGCCGGTTTTTACCTCAACAATCTAGCAACTACCGATTTTTAAAAATGATATGTTACTCTGCAGCTTATAAACTATGTGAAAAATTATTCCTGAAAAATTATAGTTTTTAATTTTATAAATCTGCTTAATATTATAACAATATTCCATTACAAATTCGATTTCTTCGGCCGGCTTATTTCTTCAAATGCAACTATGTTAAGTGAACCGAGACCTTAATATATAACTCAATAAATCACCTCATACGCACCATAATTCACACATAATAATATTCATATAGGCGGATAATAAGTATAATGTGATTTTCCATTAAAAAAAGGGACATAATAATAACTGCGTAATACAAAGAGTATATAAAGCAATATTTTACCACATTTAAGTAAATACTCACAAATTAATGAAATTATAATGAAACATCTGTTAAAAATAAATTACTAAAAAATTGGGAATAGAAAATTTCATGGCCTTTTATCATTTTTCAAAAAAGCAGAAATCAAGCTTAACTAGATAGGGTTAATAATGATCATGAGCGATTTATTTCACTTTCGGCCATTGGGTTTTATTTAGGTTACTGGCAGGAATAAATATTTAATTTCAATTTTTTAAAAAATAATTAAAGTGGTACTATTTGCAGAAACATATATTAAGGGGTAAGATATACGGTTTGTTATTATTGATTTAAAAAAAATGAACCTGTTATTGTATTTTCATATTTTCGGCAATAAGGTGGAAAATATATTAAATTGTAAGTTTATTATGCAATAACAAGCATTTTAAGTAGTGAAAATAAGAAAAACTGCATCTGCTGAATTATACTTCATAGTAATAGACTAAAAAAACTCTAATGTGAAGTCAAAGGGAAGTGAATAACGATGAGCGGAAAAAACATATTCGACCAGCACCTGGAGGTTCAGGACAAATCCCTATTCAAAGATAAGGATGTCCTTCGGATCGGATATACGCCATCAGTTATTTTTCATAGGGATAAGGAGATCAACCATCTGGCATCCATGCTCTCCGATGCTTTGAGAGGACAGACCCCATCAAATATATTCATATGCGGAAAACCAGGAACAGGAAAGACCGCTACAACCAAATATATCGGCAGTCAACTTCTTAATAAAAAGGACCAGCTGAACCGGAGTTTATCCCATAACGTAAATTCCCTTTTACTCCCCCAGATTCTTCAGGAAAGTGTGGAGATCAATGACCGTAATAATGGTACATTTGATAATATAAATTCGAACCCCACTTCAGCCTATGAACAATATTCCACCTTCCTCAACCGGATTTTCAATACGGGCGATTTTCTTGGCCATGATCTTAAGAGGTCAATATCTACAAACGTGGAGTTCATTTATCTCAACTGCAAGCATGTTGACACAAAATACAGGGTATTGACCCAGATAACAAATTCTCTATCCTCAGAATCCAACGAACCCCTCCCTCCAACCGGGCTGACAACAGATATGGTTATCGAACAAATGATCAAACATCTTGAGGAGTTCAGAGGTGTTGTGATCATTGTTCTAGACGAGGTGGATAACCTAATAAAGAAATCAGGTGACAATACGCTTCATATTCTTTCCAGGATGAATGAGGAACTAGAACTCTCCTCAACAAGCCTGGTGTGCATATCCAATGATGCAAATGTGCTTGGCAATGTTCACGCAGCTGTACTCAGCTCATTGGCCCTTGATATCAATGTTTTCAAGCCCTATAATGCTGAACAGCTTAGAGATATTCTATCTTTCAGAGCCGCTAAGGCTTTCAACAGGAGCGTCTGCCCAGAATCTGTTATTAATCTCTGTTCCGCATTCGCTGCCAGGGATAACGGCGATGCACGTCGAGCCCTGTCCCTTCTCATGGTGGCCGGAGAAATAGCCGAGAAGAGCGGATACCGCGCTCTAATGGAAAAACATGTCAGAAAGGCTCAGGATAAGATCGAGACTGACAGCGTTCAGGAATTGGTGTCAAGTCTCCCCATTCACTGCAAAATGACCTTGGCTTCAATACTGATGCAGCATGAACTCGGCAATAGAATCACCACTGGAAGCGTATACGAATCTTATAATCAAATATGCAGAAGTAAGGGAATCTCGAACCTGACCAAACGAAGGGTCTCAGATTTCATATCTGAACTGGGATCCGTCGGCCTCATCGATGCAAGTCTCATATCTCACGGAGCTTACGGACGGACCAGACAAATAAAATTGGCAGCCTGTGATGAAACCATCAGAGATACCTTCCATAAGGACGAGGAGCTTAACGGGATTATTGACAATAATATGAGGTCCGCTCTTTCAAAGAATATCTTCGGAAGGAATCATCAGACAAGACTTCTTTAGATGGGAAATGAATAATCCCACCAACAATATATTGATAAATATCTATCCAAATTCTACTTCTAAATATATGAGTGATCGATTTGGTAGCTTGCACAATTAAGCAAAATATTCCGGGACTTCTTAACCAAGTTTATTCAAATCTAAGGGCCAGATTCAAATTTCAGGATTGGTGGCCCGGCGAAAGCAAGGATGAGATAATCATCGGAGCGATTCTCACGCAGAACACTTCCTGGGGAAATGTTGAAAAGGCCCTAGGCAATCTAAGGAGCAAGGGTTGTCTAAGCCTGGAGAAAATATCATTTACAGATCTAGTTGAATTGGAGGATATGATCCAATCCTCCGGTTTCTTCAGACAGAAGGCAAAAAGGCTGAAGAGCATTGCCCACTTATCCCGAATTCCGGGCAACTGCATTGAGACATTGAAGAGAGGAAACGGTACGGCACAGGAGAACCGGACGAAACTCCTGAAAATAAAGGGTATTGGATTCGAGACCGCAGATTCCATCCTCCTTTATGCCGGGGATTATCCAATATTCGTTATTGATGCCTACACTTTCAGGATATTCGAAAGAGCGGGTTTGTATAATGGTAAAAGGGATTATTCTGTTCTCCAGAGTTTTATTTCCAATAATGTGGATAGGGATATTGGTTTTTTCAAGGATTTCCATGCTCAATTAGTAATGTTGGGGAAGAACTACTGCAGAAAGAAAAAACCTTTATGTAGCGAGTGCCCTATTAAGGAAGACTGCATTACGGGAAAGAAGGAGTTCGATAGAAATGGAAAAGGACAGCACTGAGAGGAAAAGGGGGCGCCATCTCAACAAAATCGAATTGGGAAACAATCCGCTATCATTGAAGCCCGTCCAGGAAGATATTAGGGATAGATTCAATTACTTATTCAATAAGGTCAGGGAAATGGGATTAAACGAAGGCAATAGATTTTTAATGGCCCTCAGGGATGGAAGAGGATTTGTAATCTCCAGGGAATACGACCTGGAACCCGATCTTCTTTCAGAGGTTGCAGATTATGATCCTCTAACCGGCAGCCCCATGGGAATCGGAACTAGATCACCCCCGGAAACCGGTCTGATCTGGTGGGCATTCCGTTTGAGGCCAGATGCAGTAGTGGCATTGATAATTAATAGAAGCGAAAAGAAGGAACATGATAAGAGTAAGATCAATTCCTTTTCGTCAAAGACCTTTTCTCTCGAGGAAATGGAGAAAGCAAATTATCCTCCGAAAATCATGATGGATCTATTCAAGGGCACTTCATGGACTGGAGATCTCTTGACATTGAGATTCAGAAGAAAAAAACTTGTCCTTGTAAAGGATTTTTTATAATATTGATTTACATTATCATTCCTGATAATTGCTTAAACAGGAAGAATAATAATAAATAAAATTGCACAAACTATTTATAGTAATAAAAATATGTCAAATCCATGACAAAATACCCTACTATAGAAATCCACATAGATTTACCTCCGGAGGATTGTATTAATAGGGCCAAATCGGAATGCAGAAAATTAGGACTGCACATTACCGGCAACAGAAACAAAGGGGACCTGAACGGAAATGGAATTAAAGGATACTACAACTTTGAAAATGGGAAGATCAAGGTTCAGCTTACAGAAATAGGATTCCCTGCTTTTCTAATCTACAGCTTTCAGGATATCAAAAAGGAATTAATCGAATATTTCAAGTGATTCCGCCATATACAAAAAATAACCATAATTCTACCTTCCGATTTAAATAGGCCAGGAAATAGCGGTCTCAATCCAGCTGTGTCAGTGCTGAGACATCCTCATAGTTCCCGATATATCCGTCAGCCCCGAGTTTTTCTAAGAGTTCCAGGTCTTTGGCAACTCCGCTCCCAGTAAGGACGATCCCGTAATTGATCCTCAGGAGATTTTCAGAATTGACCAAATGGTCCAAAAAACTTTTGGCCGCATTGACACCATAAACATCGGATATACTTATGACAATGAAAACAGGAGCGTAGACCTCCACTCCATACATGATAAGCTCCATTGGATCCCCATTACCCAGGAAAAACGAATCCAAACCCTGAAGGGTGAAGAAGTCGGCGAGCATTCTAGCATGAACCTCGTGGTGTTTCTCTCTGGGGCAATAAACCATGATCCGCTGTCCAATTTTATCTCTGCCCTTCTTTCTCCTCTCCATTAATACATAGGGATAACAGGATTCCACAACTGCTTTCAGGATATTGACCCGGCTCATCTCGGACCATATACTCGCGGGACTGTCCAGGCTTGACTCGCCTTTGTTAAGAAAGGGCACCAATACTTTCTCATAAAGACCTTGGATATCAACCACTCCGTCCTTCAGCGCCCGTAGGGCGAGCATTACACAGCGATCCCTATCTCCCTTTTGAAGGTATTTCCCAAATTCTTCCATCAGCGGCAATTTCAGCACCCCTGTACCAAAAGGTGATCAATGGTTATTTGTTACTTGAAATATGGTTTATTTCTATAAAACTTATCAGAAACTCGGAGGCGGCATGGGGTCATCATTATCTCCATAGACCGGGGCCGATCCAGGTTCTGGATAACCCATTCCCGGTTCAGTCGAGCTATCCGAATATTCCACCCCTTCATTGATCTCCTTGTCAGAATAGGCTTCAAGATCATTTTCCATATCATCTAGATTATCAGAACCCGTTTCCTCCTGAGATGCATCTCCCAACCCTGTATCTGCCGATCCATGCTCAGGTTCAACCCCAATATTTCCCTCATCAGCAGTTTCTGAAATATAATCTGTATCCGCACCTTTGGCCTTAACGGGTGTGGCTGTGCTCTTTACCTCATCACCGTATTGCTGGCATTTGTCGCAGAACCATCTCTGATACTCTGGCACCAAACGGGTTGCGGATCCGCATATCTTGCAGGGCGGTGTAGCTACCGGAGGCGGGGATCCGCTCATCGGATGTGTTCCGTGCATACCGGCTGAAAGATCCACATTGACATTGACATTACTAGTTGTCTTCGATTTGTCCTTTTTTTTCTTTTTCTTCTTCTTTTTTTTCTTGATCCCGGCACACATACCTGATAGAATGAACAACAGGATGGTAGATCCAACAGTAACATACCAGCACCAATGAGGCCCCCATGTACTATCCTGAACGTATGAAAAGGATTGATTCCCTTCAGTTTCAGTAAATTTTCCCGCGGCACCGCCCCAGAAGAAATCCCACGGTCCTTCATCATCCGATTCTGGATTGAAATCATCTTCCCAAGCTTGAGGCAATTGAAATACCATAAGGGCCGGACCGACAATAAGGGTCATTGCCGTTAGAAGGCCGACAAGCAAGGCAGGCCAACCAGGTATCAAACGGACTCCCGTTATTATGGCCAAAAGAGCAAAAATAAAGGTTCCGATCATACCGGCGGTGTGTAAGAGCTTAATTCTTCCCATGGTATCAGTAATATTACCCTGATTGGATTCCTTCTCGTAATCTATTTTAGGCTCCTCACACAAATTTGTGCAGAAATTCGGGCAATTTCAATCCACCCAG
>CAYSHM010000018.1:0-28104 GCA_964430885.1 uncultured archaeon
TGTTTTACCATATTTCAGGGCTTAAAGTACATATAGTTGACTTCTTATAACGCCTTTATCTGCGATTTGGATAAATTCAGGTAAAGGCGTTATGGGAGGTTGGCCCGCTGCGCTTTGGAGTTAGAGGATGAAAGGTAAGCGATTTCGTTCTTCAGATATACTGTCTAATGGGCTGATTATGCGAGATATGTCTCTTTTGCATACATGTGTGTAGATCTGTGTTGTTTCGGCTTTTTTATGGCCTAGCATTTCTTGGATATATCTTAGATTAATGCCTCTTTCCAGTAGATGTGTGGCGAAACTGTGTCTTAATGAATGTACTGAAGCTTTTTTCTTGATCCCTGCTGTATTTAAAGCTTTTTGGAAACTTAGCTCTACTGCTCTTATTGATAAATGGGTATTGATCTTTCTTCCGGGAAAGAGCCATTTCCCTTTTGGTCTGAAGCTGTCGATATAATGACATAAGGCTAGGTATGCTTTTTGTGAAAGTACAGTGTATCTATCCTTCTTACCCTTGCCCCCTTTTATATGGATAACTCCGCGGTCTGGATGAATGTCACCATCCTGTAAGTTAACTGCCTCGCTGATCCTGAGACCGGACGAGTAGATCAGCATGAACAATACCTTGTCCTTGGTGTTCTTTACTGATGCGAATATTCGATGTATTTCATTTTCGCTTAGAACGACAGGCAGTTTGAACTCTCTTCTCGGGCGTTTCACCTTCTGCCAGATATCAGGTTTCTTTAATACAAGTACAACAAATTTCTTTATTGCACTGATTGAGACATTGAAGTATGGTAAAGATGCCTGTTTTTTTTCTCTTAGGAATGCTAGGTACTCACTTATTTCCTGCATTTTGAGGTCTAGGGGGCATCGGTTATGGAAAAGAAGGAATTTCTTCAGATGTCTGCTGTAGTTTTCGATAGTGTTTTTGCTGAAATTCTTTATCAGTAATTTCTTTTTGAACCTGTCTATGAGGTATGATATGCCGTCTGAATCTGGACCGTTATGGAAACTAAGATCCTTTATCAGCTCAGTACTCAATGATAATTCAGCATTATTAAACTCACTCATAAGCATTTTTGCATCTATTGTGTCTTTTGGGATCATCCAGTATCGGTATTCAGGGTGCCATACCCCACCTAACTTTAACATTCTTCCAATTGGATGGGTAGTATTCAGGAAAGTTAATCTTATGAATTCTTCATTACTTTGGCTCCCGTGTTTATTATTTTTATTTAGTTCAGTTACCTTATCGGCTAGTACTACTAGTTCCATTATATTACCTCTTACTTTATTGCGATATATTATTTTATAAAATCAATTGACATTTCTATTAAAAGTAATTAATAATATATAAACGGTAAGTAGGGAGGTTGGTGAAACAAAATGATAGCATAGTTTAATTAATCAATTATTAATTAAATGGATTTTCGAATAATAGGATTTAGGAACGTTTTTTATCCGAAGAACATTTTCGGGAAGTTATTTTGGAAGATACTTTGCTCCCTTTTGGTTGATAGGCTATAATGTGGCAGTATTGATTCAAAGGCATTATATATCTAAAAATAAACCTGTTAAAGAAAAATCTATGTATCAAGGCGGCTTTGTCAAATATTATCATATTTGATTTATGATTTGAGACATAGAAATTTTAAGATGAATTGGTAAGCGAGAGACTCACTCAAGCGGATAGGAAGGTGGAAGAATGAAACATTCATGGTTTAGAAAAATATCAATATTACTGTTCTTTATAATTACAATTGCAGGATCATTTTCAATAGCTGTGTTCGACCCGGTCAAGAGCCAAATTATCAATCCTGTCATCATCACCAATATTGAACTGGTTACCTTGGAGGAAGAATCATTTACAGTATCCTGGGTGACAAGTACGGAAGCGGACACGGTGATACAGTGGGGTGAGACCGAGGAGCTAGGGGAAGAGCTCACCATCAACGAAACAACCCAATACCATATCATCACTGTTGACGGCCTGGAACAGGGGACTGAGTATTATTACAGGATCGGGGCAGGAGGGCGATGGTCGGGTATTGAGAGCGAAACCACCCTGGTGCCGCCTGAAGGAAATCACCGGGCCAATATCGCTATTGTAGCTGACACTCATTATGATTCAAACGGGGAGAACACTGCCAACGGCAATATGTATGCCGACAGCCATCATATCACTGACAGCCTGGTAAATGAGCTCAATTCTGATCCATCAATAGATTTTGTTATTACCCTTGGCGACCTTACCAACGGCGAACTGGATGATTACATCAACTACTCTGCAGTAATGGATAAGCTGGAAATGGAGTGGTATCCAGTCCTCGGGAACTGGGACAAACAGAACAGCAACTGGTCGGTATGGTATGAAGATTATTTCCGCTATGACCGGACCTATTATTCGATCGAGAAATACGGTTATTCTTTGGTGGTTCTGGACAGCGCTGTGGAGGGAGAGATAGCCGGCAGTATTGATGAACAGCAGCTGGAGTGGTTTGAACAGACACTTGACGATAATGCCGGCAAACCGGTGATAGTATTCATGCATCATATGATTGATAGGACAGATGTTTTCGGTGTGGACCAGGATACCAAGACCAGGTTGGAGAATATACTTTCCGGAAGAAAGAACGTATTGGGTGTTTATTCAGGACATATGCATAAGAACATCGTCACCGAGGACAGCGACGGACGGTATCTGGTGACAGTGGCGGGAACGGTACAGTATCCCTCGGGCTACAGCATCATGAAACTGTATGAGGAAGGTTACACCCAGAGCTTCAAGAAGATAGAATCTGTGCTTGATATATGCGAGGAGAGCCGTATGAGGCTCAAGGCCTCCAATGTGAACCCGAATGCCGATCAGGAAGCTTTGGGTGATATGGAGGATCGAAATTTTGCAGTTACGATACCCGTTAACCATCCTCCTGTTTTGTCAGGTATTGAAGTGAGCAATTACGTCATACCTCCCGGAGGAAAGACCACAGTCATGGCGGATGCATCGGACCCGGATAACGATACTTTGGAATACGTCTACGAAACAACTGGCGGGGAAATCATCGGCGAGGGAGACCAGGTGGAATACCTGGCTCCTTCAGCGGGGGGGGAATACGAGATCAGCGTAAAGGTCAGCGACGGGGAGTTTATGTCGGATGAAAAGACCGTAGAGATAAACGTGGACCCTGACATGGTGAACAGCCCACCGAGGATTGTCGAAGTGGTTCTTGGTATAAATGAGGTGGTAATAGGTGAAAAGGTCAGTATAACCGTTGATGCCAGGGATGACGACGGGGATGATATCATCTACCATTATAGAGCGGAGAATGGAGTGATCATCGGTTCGGGCAGCAGGGTGGAATGGGAAGCCCCATCGACTCCGGGCGACTATGATATTGACATATGGGTTTCCGATGGGAAACTGGATTCCGCTGAGAGGACAGTTACGGTCAAAGTTTCGGACAGCGGGGATGATGATGGAGGGGATGACGACGATGGGGGAGGGGATGGAGATGATGATGACGGTGGTAACAGCGGCGGTGGTTCAGAGGACGGAGATGACGGCGGAGCAACACCCGGATTTCAATTCTTCCTGATCCTGGGCGCGGTCTTTTTGATCTGCTTGGTAAGGATAAGAAGAGAATGAATATTATTTTAATCGGTCCTGCACCTTTTCGCTTGTTAGTTCCTTCAGGGCTGTTCGGGCTATCCATTTTGAGGTCTTGTCGCTGGTTGATAGAAGCTGTTCGGCGATGTTCACGGCCGTTTTGTTCATTTCCTTGTTGCGTTTGCCTATCTGCCTAAGGGCCCAGCTCACTGCTTTTTTTACAAAATTACGGGGATCTGTGGAGTATTTGATTATCAGGGGGATGAAGGGTCTGAATTTGTCGTCCTTGTTTATGGTCGTTGTATTCTTGTCGTGGACTGCCAGCCATGCCATTAGGGCAAAACCCGCCCGCCTTACGAACTCTCTCTTATCATGCGCCCATTCCTCGGCCTTTGGGTAGGCGAATGGTGTTTTATCAAAAAGTGTTCCCGTTGCTGTATCGGTTATATCCCAGGAATTGAACTCAGAGGCCCAGCGATCCATCTGCTCTTCGGTCACCTCAGCCGGATGATCTACCATAGAAGCCAGCATCCGGGCGTCCCTGTAGCCGGCATCCCAGAGTTCAAGTGCGAGAGCGTGGTTTGGGCGGTGCCGTTTTGCGTATTTGCGAAGCTGGGTCACAGAAACTCCCAGGTTCTTGTCGGGATTGATGCCGAACCGGGCCATGCCTTCAATGTTCTTACGGGTGCCCTTTTCCCTGAGTTCATCGAGTATACTCCTGGTTTTTTCTGACAGCATGGGATCAGCCACATTCGCATTTTATGGGAAGAAATACTTGGCCACTTTATAGAGGTCGTCCTCCACTATCCGCCTCTTGCCAACGCCTTCGGTGAGGTCAACAGCCCTCATCTGGTCGCTCTTAATGCTTATCATCTTGCCGAACTCGCCGTTGTTGACCATCTCTATTGCCTTTACGCCGAGACGCGTTCCGAAGATACGGTCGAAAGCTGACGGTGCGCCCCCTCTCTGAATATGTCCTAAATTGACCACACGGGTATCGAAACCTGTCCGCTTCTTTATCTCGTCGCCTATGACCTGACCTATACCGCCCAGCCTTACGTTGCCGAACTGGTCCTTCTCGTCGTTCAGGGTCACAAAGCCCTCGTCCTCGTCCAGCTTGAAACCTTCCGCAACTGCCACTATACTGAAATCCCTTCCCGAATGGTGCCTGCGTTTTAAGGATTCGGTTATGCTCTCTGCGGTCATGGGTTTTTCGGGTATCAAGATCATGTCCGCCCCGCCTGCCATACCTCCCAAAAGCGCTATGAAACCCGAGTGCCGGCCCATAACTTCAAGGACCATTACCCTGTGGTGCGATTCAGCTGTTGAATGAAGCCTGTCTATTGCCTCCATGACTATGTTGATGGTGGTGTCGAAGCCTATTGTGGTGTCAGTGCCTGAAAGGTCCCTGTCTATTGTCTTGGGTACGCCTATGACGTTTATTCCGCCCCTGTAAAGCCCCAGGGCTGCGCCCAGTGTGTCGTCGCCTCCTATTGCAATAAGTGCTTCTATACTGAGGTTTGCCATTACGGATTTGACCTTCTCTATGCCGTTCTCAACCTTCAGGGGATTGGTCCTTGACGAGCGGAGCATGGTGCCTCCCTTGTGGAGGATCCCCGAGACCACGTTGCGGTCCAGCACTATGTAATCGCCTTCCAGTATGCCCTTCCAACCGTTCTTGAAACCTATCATTCTATGTCCGTCGGCTATACCCTTTCTCGTGGCGGCCCTGATAACCGGGTTGAGTCCGGGACAATCGCCGCCTCCTGTAAGAATCCCTATCTTCATCAAAATCACCTTTTTTTATTTCGTTCGTACACGTGCTGCGCACGTGCCTCTTTTTAACTGTACATGTGCTTCGCACATGCCCCCCTCCATTTATTTGTACACATGCTGCGCACGTGCCGCCCCATTATCCACCCCCTAGAAAACTGATGGAATCATCAATTACAAGCTGTCCATGTGGTCCCTGACAAGCTGCGCAGTGCCCTGGCACTTGAAAGCCCTGTAGAATGTCAAAGCCTCGGCGTAGGCACGTGCCTCCAGAGCGTGCTCGGTCTCGTCGTCTATGGCGTAGATCTCGTCGAAGAACTGCTTTGTGGCGAACTTGGAATACTTGCCTATCAATTGATGATCGTTCTTGATGCCGCTCTTCCGGCCTTCCTCGCCGTAGGTGTCAACGGTCCAGTCCCACATCTGCCTGAAGAGAGCAGGCTGGTAGATCCTGAGGACCTCGTGGGCTATATTCTGCCAGAAGGTGCCGACGTTCCCTTTTATGATGGCGCCGTGGGGGAACCTCTCGTAGATCAGCTCACGGGGCGTGCCGGTTATTCCGTGCTGGGCTATCCTTACTCCAAGGCCGCCGTTCTTGAGTGCCAGGGCGATGGCGCTTGTCCGGGGTATGTCTATGGATATCTGCTCTATGGCCTTGCCGGATGCGTCGTAGATGTTGCCGTGGGCAGAGCCGTTGGCAATGGCCAGGACCTGCGGGTATACTCCCCGGTCATTGAGAGCGGAAATGAATGCCACCGCCTCCTCGGGGGTGGTGAGAACCATGCCGTCATGATTGGTCCGGCCTATCTCCCCTACCTCAACCTCCAGACCGAAATCGCGTCCGTCCATGTTGGTTTGGATGAACTTGCCTATGTTGGCAGTGGCCTCGATGTTGGGACCCAGTTCCTCTGTGAGGGATGCACCCTTGAAATCGTAGAGATGGGATGCGTCTATTGCGAAGGAGGTGAAGCCCGCGTCTATCTGCGCTCTTATGAGCTTCTTGGTCTCTTCAAGATCCTCGGGGGTGCCCTTCTTGATGCCTATGTGGTCGGCGTGGAGGGCCCAGATGTCGTGTCCGGCCTCCTCTGCGGCCTGTTTGGTCAGCTCGGCGAAGGTATTCGGGTAGAGCCCGGTATAGCCGTTCGTGAGGTTGCACTCAGATCTTGCAAGCTCGATCATCACTGCCGAATCGGTCTTCTTTGCGGCCCTGAATATGCCTCTTGTTATTCCCTTGATTATACGTGTGTTGGCGGCCAGTATTATGCACGGCCTGTCCATTACTGCGTTGAATATATGATTGGCTGGTATTGGTTCGCTCACTTGAATTCCTCCTTGAAAGTTACGGATATTTCATGAGATTATCGGATTGAAGTAGAATATTGACCAATTATAAAACCTTCGGGTGAAAAATATCCCCGTCGGAAGTGATAAGGCTGCAATGGGTCTCAGTTCCTTTTAGATACGGCTATTCCCACACCTGCGATTATCATGATGAAAGCGGCGGCCAGAACGGCTATCATGACCGAGGTGCCCGAGAATGAGGATCCATCTTCGCTGGGGGTTTCGTCGGCGGTTTCCGAGGATAACAGGTCCATGAACACTCTTTGGGTGGATGTGTGCCCTGCAAGGTCCTCAGCTGTCACTGTTATCTCATGGCGGCCCGCCTTCATGGAGCTTGTCTGGAGCCTGTGCTTCCACTGTCCTGCCTTGGGGGTGAGTGAATAAGGAACACCGTCTATTGTTATTGTCAGATTGGATATGCCTGTGTCGTCCTCGAGATTTCCTGTAATTAGAATTGATTCTCCTATGAGTATCGGTGTCTCACGGTCTTCCTCTATCGGGTCCATTGTAAGTTCAGGAGCTCCAGTATCCGCGGTGAACTCGAGTTCCTGGGAAATCTCGTGCCCTGCAGTGTCCTTGGCAGTGATCCTTATGTAGTGGGTGCCGGGGGTCAGAGATGAAATGTCGAGGTAGTATGTCCAGTTCCCGAGGGGGGTCCGGGAATCGGGTTCGGATGTGAGATCGGCTGTGGGTATGTCGTCGATGTAAAGGGTGAGTTCGGACAGCTCCCAGTCGTCGGCTGCAGTGCCGGTTAGTATAATTGGATCAAGGTAGGAATATGCCAGTTTATGTTCTGCAAATCCAAAGGAGAGTGCGGGTTCTTCCGCATCCACTATGAGCTCTAGGGATTCAGAGGCATGGTTACCCGACGGATCCAGGGCCTTGATGCTTATTGTGAGGGGCCCTTCAGGGGCTGCATCGGTGTCCCAGATATGGCTGAAAGCACCGTTGTTATCGAGGCTGTAGGTTATGTCGGTCTCGAATCCTGCATTTATGGAAAAGGATAAGCTTTGAATACCGCTGTCGTCCCGTGCGGTGCCGGTGAATTCCACGGTATTCCCTTTCTTAATTATCGTACCTGAAGAAGGGGCTGTTATGGTGATAGTTGGAGGATTGCCCTCTATGACCGTCAGGTCGGCAGCCTTGTATGCGGTGTTTCCGGCTCCGTCCCCGGCTGTGACCTTGATGCTGTGTTCACCGGGCAGAAGCCCTGAAAGTGAATAGGTCCAGATACCGTCAAAGAGGTAGCCTGTGATGTCCAGGGGAGCCTGGGGGCCCTGCTGGGCATCGATAACCACCAGGATGAGCGAGGTCACCTCCTCGTTGTCCTCCGCCGTGCCGGAAAGTGGAATGGATTGGCCCTGGTAGTAGTCGGTATTGGATACCGAGGGGTTGATGGTGACGGCTGGCGGGTCGAGGTCCACAAGCTTGAATGTTGTCCATGTGTCGGCATATGCCGGACCCGAGTATGCCCTTGCCCGTATCTCATGGGCGCCCAGTTCCATATTGGCGGTTCCCATGTCCAGGGCCCAGTAGCTGTATGATGGCTCTTCCGGGGACGAGCGGTCCTCTGCCGGGAGCTGGATGCCATTGCCGTCGAACTCTATCTCCACGGAATCAATATCCTTATGACAGAATGCTCCGCCTGATACCTGGATAAGACCGCCCTTGGAGAAGGCCTGGCCGTCCACTGGCTGATCGAATTCGATATTGACCCTGCTGTAGACCGAGATATTGATCTCCACGATCTTTGCGGCTGTCTGGGAGAAAGCGTTGGACAGAACGGTGAAATAATCGCCCTGGGATAGTTCCATTGAAAGGGATTCCCCGGGAGTCCTGGTGGATGAATGGAAGGCGCTGAATGGAAGATTGCCGCTGTAGAGGTTGTAGTTCATGGGGTCTGTGAGGAAGAGATCGATGTTTCCCGTGTTGACGAATAGGTCGCCCTTGTCCCCTGTGTATACGTTGTCTGAAAGGACCAGGCTTGATGCGACGTTGTAGCTTATCTCGAACTCATAGGGTCTGGTGAGATCAGGGGCCACTTCCATAGGATTTACTATGAGGGCGTCGGCGGCCCTGGGGAGACGGAATGTATGGTTATAGACTGCATCGGCCTCGGAGCCCTCCACTATGCTGGTGGTCCCATAGACAGGATCCTCTCCCAGGGTGTCGGAGTTGGCCGCCGACCAGTAGTTTCGGTTGTCCCCCAGGGGTATCGAGACCGTTCCCGTATGGTCCGTTGAGCCCCAGGTGGTGGTCGTGAGAAGATCGGGATTGTAGAAGTTCTCGGTGGATACCCTCACGAGGGCGCCGTCAACAGGCAGCCCGTCGCTGTCCAGTACCGTGGCGTTGTAGGTGCAGTGGGCAGTGTACTTGGGCGTCACGGGCCAGATATGGCCGTCGCCCCGGGTGTTCCAGACCGATGATATGGTCTTGCCCCAGCCGTTCTCGTACATCATTGGCCGGTCCACTGCCCCGTCCCAGTGGATCCATCTCTTGTTCCAGAACTCGTTCCAGACATGGTCCTCTGCGGAGTTCAGCGTGCAGGTGGTCGGGACCAGACCAGTACGGGCTGCTGCAGCCCTCATGTCCTGGTACTCGCCGCACCGGCCGATATGCTTGGCATAGATACGGACCGGCTGGACCGGGCGCTCCTGGTTGCTGGTGAAGGACATTGAGCCGCCGATCCAGCCGTTGAAGGCGCCTATGGCCTCGTCCATGGTGGATACTGTGGAGAGGCGGTCCTTGAGAAGCGGGTAGCCTGTATCGTTATGGTAGTAAAAATAATCGCGCCAGTACTTGCCCACAGGCGGCGGGGTCCCGTAATTCCGGTCGAAGGGCGGCTGGGATGTGTAATCGTATTCGGGATCGACATAGGTGGGCAGTTCGTCGGACAGGTCAGGGTGGACCACATACCAGTAGTAGATGTCCCGGGGCAGGGTAAGGCTCTCCCCGTCCACCAGGCGGTAGGTGAGAGTTGTGTGATCGCCTTTCTCTGTTATGTTCACATAGGGAAGCTCGGGGGCTATATCGTAGATGAGCCGTGCATTGTGGGGGATGAGCTCCGGGAAGAAATAGTCGTCCTCCAGGGTCTCCACGGAAGAATGGGCTATAACGAATGCCACCTCGTCGATATGCAGGGGTTCCAGGTCGGCGATGTCGAGTATCATTTCGGCGAAAAGGGAGCGGGATCCCGGTGAGAGGCGGAGGAACTTGTGTGTGAGGTTCTCCCTCAGCCATTGGGGAGTGGCATCCAGAGCCTCGCGGCATTCGGGAGGGAGCCTGCGGGTCAGGTCCTCGGTTCGGAGATAGTTATCGGTGAAATGGATGAAGAAATCCTCTCCGGGCTCTAGTAGAACGCGCTCCTGTATTGTATCCACCAGGACCCGGTCCGGCTCTTCGGGTTCGGGTGGTTCCGTGGTGGAGGTGTTTCTTGTTTGGGTGTCGGTGGGTGAACAGGAGTCGGTAAATGATTTCGCTGTGAACGGTCTTGCCAGGGTCACCGCTGGGGAGACCAGCATTACGGGGAGGACAGTCAGCATTATTAGGAGAACGGTCAGGCATAGCGCGGTCTTCATGGCCTTTTGTGAATTGGAAAAATATTTTCTATTGTTCATTTTATCGCCGGATTTTACAGTATGATCTTTGCAGCAACAAGTGCAATTTCAGTGTAACAAGCGTTAAGATATAGAATTATCTTCTGAAATGTATCATTTTGATGTTTGGTTGTTCTTACAGGTCCTATCCTCTGATAACCACTCTCTCGCCGCAGTGAGGACATGCCGCTGCCGCAGGGAACTGCTTCAGCATCACCGCAAAGGCGCCGGCGCAGCTGGGGCACTTTACCCTGACCTTCTTGGGAGCGTCCTCCTCAGGCTGTTTTCGGGGTTTTGGTTCCTCTCTGGGTCTGGACGACTGTGTCGGAGCAGGGGGCTCAGGACCCTCGTAATTGGAGAGTATCCTCTTTATATGCTTGGCGTTCTTGATACTGAGTTCATACTTGCCTGAATCAAGGGAGTCCTTGGAAACCTTCAAAAGTGCCTCCACCTTCTTTGCCGTAGGTGTCTCAATCTTGTCCTTCTTTGTATCGTACTCGTCACGGGCGTCATCAAGTACCATACCGGCTATCTTCTGGCGTCTGCTGTTGATCTTGGCCTTGAGCTTCACAATGACATTCTTCAGTATGGTGATGGCCTTGTCGATGTCCTCCTCCTCCAGAAGTCTGCCCGCCTTTGTATTGAGCTTGAGCTCGGCATCGATATCCGCTGCAAGGTCCCGGGCGGCCTCCACATACTTGTCCACTGTCTCCACCAGCTTGTATGCCTCGTCCCTATTGGACATTTTGTCCCGCAGCTCGGTGATCATCTTCTCCATGACCTCTATCTTTTCCTCCATCTCCTTCCATTCCGAACCGGAATAGTGGGACTGAAGGTCCTTTATGGCGCTTCTCATGACCTTGAGGTACTTGTCTGAGAAATAGGGTTTCTTCTTTATCTCCAGGTAGAAGGCCTCCACTGATTTGAGCCGGGCGAAGAGATGGTTGCCTATGATACGGTAATAAGCGCTGTCCAGGCTCTTCTTCAGGTTCAGGCTGCCTATATATGCCTTCATGAACCTCTCCTGGTCTAGGTGGTCCAGAATGGCCGTGAACTTGGATTCGAGCTGGGAGGAATCACGTCTGCTGTTTCTGAGAACATTCAGCTTGGGGTCCATCTCGGATATGTTGTTCTCTGCCCTGACCTTGAGCTGCGCGTTGAGATCGCTCTTCATGAAATGCCTCATCTCGGTCATTGTATCAGTGGCCTGGCCGTAGTAACCCTTCTCGATCTGCTCCCTGCCCTTTGAAAGGAGATTCTTGCCCTCGGTCGTATCTATATCCAGACCCTCATATCCCAGGAGGCGCTCTTCCAGCTTTGCCAGCTTGGACTTATAGAGGTCCTTCTCGTTGGACGATCTCTGCAGTTCCAGGACCTCGGTGAACTCCTTCAGTTTCCGATTGATCAGTTCCAGATCCCCGGCGGAGGATGCGTCCAGTGCATCGTTGAGTATCTCCTCCAGATCAGGGTAGTCCTTTCCGGTATTATCCTTCAGTTCGTCTAGGTCCTCGAATGCCATGTCCAGCTCGTCCTGGGCTTCCTCCAGTTTTCTTACCTCAAGGGCCTTATTTATGGTCTTCTCCAAGCTCTTCAGAATCTCAACAGCCTTCTTGAAATCGCCCTTGGATTCACGCTCGTTTACATCTTCCCAGGTCTTCTGGATGTCCTCTATCTTCACCCTGTCCTCCTGGGCAAGCTGCATTAGAGACATTACTTCCTCCTTCTTCTTTTCAAGCTGACTTCCCATGACCGAAGCTATCATATCCTCCGCCTGTTTGTGAAGCTCCTCCAGCTTCTTTTCCGCATTTTCCTGATCCTCTCCTGCCATAAGGCCGTTTATCTCCGAGAGACGCATCTCCACCACATCCATGTCCAATCCGAGGTCACGTCCCTCCAGTATCATGGACTCCACCTCCTCGTATATTATATCCATCCTCTTTGATCCTGCCTCCCTGCGGGCCTTTAGGCAAATCTCCACGGCTTCCCTGGCAAGCTCCTTGGCCTCCTCGAACTCCTTCTTTTCCAGCGTATCCCTGGCTCGTATCAGCAGGGCTTCGCTGTTGAAATCCTCAAGATCCAGCTCTTTGTTCCGCTCCAGTTCCTTTTCCGCCTTGCCAATCACCATTTGGGTCTCAATGGGCATACGTTCCTCAGTGAGCCTGTCCAGGTTGGTGCTGAGCTCCGGCAGGGTATCCACGCATTGCTCGTAATCGTTATCCCTGATGTTTTTCTGGCATTGTTCCATCTGCAGCTGTATCACCTTGATGGGATCCCTGAGCTGTCTTATAGCGTTATGTCCAAGGTCCCTTATGACCTCCAGTTCTGCCCTGAATCGGTCCTTGAGCTCCTTGAGCTCATCCTTTCCTCGCCCCTCGATATGAGTTTTGTAAAGCTCCTTAAGTTGGGTCTTCATGTCAAGAAGCAGGTCTATTGCCGGGTCCAGGTTTCCGGCCTCATGCTCCCTGTCTGCCTTTGCCCTCATGCTGACCAGGGCCCCAGGTGTATCAACTCCCCGTTTCTCGTTCCGGGCCAGCTGCTGGTAGATCTCCTCGTAGAGTGACGAAAACTGTTTCTCCTTATCCATGCGGATCTCCAGCTCGGCCTTTAGCACCGCAAATCTCTCCATTTCCGCTCTGGCCCCTGCCTCTTCCCCGCTGTCCACCATGACCTCCAGCTCGTCAAGGTCCCTGAGCATCTCCTCCTTCCGGGCATCGGAAATGAAGGGCTTGTTTCGGGCAAGTTCAACGAACTCGGATATGTCCTTCACCTCGGCCTCCAGCCTTAAAAGGCGCAGGTCCCTTAAGGTGTCCAGGGTCTGCTGGAATTTCTCGGAAGAAAAGTGGTCTCCGGCCTCATCCAGGAGCTCGCGGGCCCTGTCAGTGTCCAGGCCCAGCCTCGCCATCTCATTGATCACTTCTGGTGCCCTCTCAAGGTCAGCCTGGGCGTTCTGCTTCATATGGTCCCTGTTGATCCGGGCCAATATGTTCCTAGCCTCAATACATTTATCCCGGCAGTCGGCGAACCGCTCCTCCCTGTAATCAGCCCTTGCCTCTGTAAGGATGGGATCGGCTCCGCTACCGCTGTAGATATCCTCCCCGAGGTTCTCCCTGATCTTCCCAGCCATATCCTCCACCTCACGGAGGATGGCGGTAGCGCCGGAAAGCTCGTCCTCCCTCCTGAGACCGTCAATGTATTCCATGAGACTGTCGGCCTTTTCGCTGGCAGACTGGAACTTCTTCTTGTTCAGTTGGGTGTTTATATCGTACTGTTTCTGCCTCAGGTCCTTGATGACATGCCTCTCCTCGCACTGATCGATGAACTCCTCCGCCTTTGCCAACAAGCCCTCCACCTTCAGGGTGTAGTAGCTCTCCATCCTCAGCTCCAGGGCCCCCTCCACCTTGATCATGTTCTCCACGGCGGAGGAATAGTTGCCGTTCTTGAAGGCCATCCTTATATCCATGAACGCGTCCTTCTGGTCTGACAGGTCTATACCCTTGAGCTGAAGGTCCCTGAAGGATGCCCGAAGGGCCGTGACCTTCTCCTTCGCCACGTCCTTGAGGCTTGTCTCCGCCTCGTCCAGTGATTCCAGGATGGTGGCCTGAAGCTCGAAGAGGGGGTCAAGTTCCCCTGCCTCGATATGCTCCCTGGCGCTGTTCAGGAGCTCCTCCGCTATGGGAGCGGAGAATCCGGCCCTGCCAACGTCCTGCAGCCTGATCTCCAGATCGCCGAACACAGCAGGGAAAACCTCCTTTAGAAGTATTGTCCTGAATCCCTTCATGGATCCGCCGAACTCCGCTAGGAAGGCCTCCGAGTTGTCCAATTCATTCTCCTTCATGGCTATATCGGCGTTGGTAAGGCTGTTGCCCATGGACAGCAGTTTGGAGCTCTCCTCGGGATACTGCTCCTTGAGGTCCTCCATCTCCCTCTTGAGTGTATCGTAGATCCGCAGAGCCTCGGTTATCCTTTGAGCAAGCTCATCCTTTCTGGCCTTAGTGAGTTTGCTTTTCAGCTCTTCCACCACCTCCCTGAGCTCCAGCGTTGTCGAATAGTATGCGCCATCCCGGGCTGACTGGCTGAACAGGTCCCGGGATTTATCCTCGCTATCGGTATCAAGCTCGGCCTTCACCGCCTCGTCAAGCAGAACACCGAACTCCTCCGTCTCCTCCTGGTACATGGGCTGGTAATGGCGGTTCAGAAGGTCGGTCAGGTCTGCCCTGAACTCCTGGGTTCCCCGTGAGACCTCCTCGTAATCCTTTGCCTCTAGGTGTAGGTCCAGCTCTTCCAGGCGCTCCAGGTACTCCGAGAGGTCCAGTTCCTCCTCTTCTGCCGTCATGAGGAGCTCCCTGCATCTCTTGATATTGTCAGAGGCTCTCTGATACTTGGTCTGCACTATGGCCTTTTTCAGCTCGGCCAGGATATCCTCGGCCTGGTCGTGGGCCTGTTTGAACATATCTTCCTCGAACTTGAGGCTGGCCCCGCCGTAGCTCTCGCTGAAATAGTCGAGATCCACATCGGGTTCGCCGTCCAGTATCCCGCTGATCTCAGCCAGGAGCTCAGAGGCGCCATCCTTGAAGAATCGGTCCCTGTTGACAGTGCACAGCTCCTTGGCCCTGACCGCCAGCTCGGATGCCCTGGAGAATATGTTGTTATTGAAACTGTCCTGAGCCTCCTCCATCATCCCATCGGCCTCTGGGTTCTGTATACCGATCTCCTTCAGCTCGTCCAGCATGGCCCGGCCTTCCACCAGGAGGGTGAAAACTCCCTCCATGAAGGGTTTCTGCTTCTCCAGGAGCACATCGTTGAGCTGGTCCAGCAGCCGGAGGGCCAGGATATAATCCTTCTCCTCGGCGGCATTCTCGGCACGTTCCATTACCCCGGTTTCCTCGGTGAGGTCGGTCTCATGGGCCTTCACTTCCTCGTAGAGGGACCGGACCCTGGGCAGATTCACATCCAGCAGCTTCTTCCCCTGATCCTGCCTCACATGCTCCACTATACCCTCGGTGGCCTCCTTGTACTTCTCAAGGGCCCGGGCATCGCCCTTCCTGGCGGCCTCAACGGCCAGGGCACAGGAGTCCCTGATATTGGCGACATTCATGCCCAGGGATTCCCACTGGTCTATGTTCTTCACGAACTCGTCCCTGCCCCGTATATATTCACTGCAGAACCGGTTCTTCTGCTCCAGGTCTATCATGTTCTTCAGATTTTTGATGGCGTCCTCTATGAACTCCAGGGCCGACTCGTCATCGCCCTCCTCCATATCAGCATCGGCATAGTTAAGAAGGGACTCCTCGGAAACACTGTCCAGTCCCAGATCCTCGGCATCCTGGATAAGGTCCCTGGCCTCGGCCATTTTCTCCTTGGCCTTGTTCTTCAGGAACTCGGTCTTCCTTGAGGTGTAGATCTTCTGGGCCCTCTCGCACAGCACCTGGGTCTCGCCGTAATCCCCTTCCTCAAATAGACCATAGGAGCCGTAGACTATCTTGTCAACGGGATGGATGTTCATGCCCAGCTCCTGACCTTCATCCATGAGCTTCTGGAGCTCGTCAAGCCTTTCCTGGGCGCACTGTTTATCGTAATCCTGTTTGATCTTCCGGGCAAGGGCGACGGCCTTCTCAGCCAGCTCACGGGATGCAAGGAAATCCTCCTCGTCGAACTTCACCCGGGCTTCGGCAAGTCCCGCCGAGACCTCTTCACGGTCCAGACCTATCTCTTCAAGGGTGGACAGAAGCTGTTCTGTGAGGTCCATGGCCTTCTGGGCCTGGTCCCTGCGGTATTCGGTCCTTATATCAAGTAGAGAGGTCTGCAGCATATCAACGGTCTGGCATCCTCCCAGGAAGTCCTTGTTCTGGATATGATTCCGGATCCCGTTGAACTCCCTCTTCTCCCGGTCCAGGTCCAGTCTCAGCCTGTTGAGCTCCACGAAGAGCTTCTTTGCGCTGTCTATACGGCCCCTGAGCTCATGCTTGGCCGTTTCCTGGCCAATATGCTGAACCATTTTCTTGACAGACCCCACCTGTTCCTGGGCCTTCTCCAGATCTGTTTCCTCCACAAGATGCAGACCCGCCTCTATGGCTTCCTCGATCTCATCGGCTTCGATACGGGCCTTTCTGATCTCGGACACATTCTCCCTGAATCCTTCCAGGGCCTCTCCGGCGAGTTTAAGCTGGAATGTGCGCTCGTGGTCCCCGAGGTTGGTCTCATAGCTCCCGAATAGACGGTCCACTTCCTGGTACTCCTTGTTCTTTATGGCGTCCTCGGCAAGGTCCAGCATCTCGCAGAGGTCCTGGTACTCACCGCCGGTCCTGTCAAGGAACTTCTCCAGTGAAAGTCTGCATTCCTCTAGATCGCCTTCCTTGAGCTCGGTCTTCTTGGCATCTATGGTATTATGAAGCTGATCCCGGGCATTATCAATGAGCTCTATCGCCTGGTGGTACTCCAGGGTCTCTCTGAGCTGGTCGGATTGTGTAAGAGATCCGTCTGCCGATTCAGTATCGAGTTCGTACTCTTCGGCCTCGGTCATCAGCTTCCTGAGAATTTCCTGCTTTTCCGCCAGGATCTCGTCCAGCTTCCGGTCCACACGGGTCTTGATATCTGAATACAGTTCACGGAGGTCCATGAGCGACTTGTATATCTCGCCCTCCTGGAATACATTCTTGGTCTCCATGAAGCGCTCCTCAAGGTCGCTAGTGTCAACCTCCAGGCCCTGGCCTTTGACCAGCATCTCGTTCCAATCGTCGGTCTCGGCGGAGTATAGTTTTCGAATCTCCTTCTCACGGAGGGCCCTGTATTCCCTGAGGGCGGAATCCGCCGTTTCCTGGGCTTCCTGGAACCTGTCCTCTTCCAGCTCCTGGCCGGCCTTGTCCATAATATCCTCCATGGGACTTATGTCCAGAGAGAACTCCTCGGCTCCCTTCATCTCTTCCCTTACAGAATGAAAGAGCTCCTGGGTACATTTCCAGTCATAGGCCGCCTTGATGGACAATCCCTCCTCCTCGGCCTTACCGGCAGCGGTCTCTGACTCAACGTAGTCCCCGTCGGAGAACCGGGATTCGGCATCCAGAAGGAAAGCCTCCACGGAAGCTGTGTCCAACCCAAGTTCCCTGGTGACCTCCAGTATTTCATTGGCCTTATCCATGGCGACTTCCGCCTGACCCCGGAGGTAATCAGTCTCGATCTCCTCCATGGTCACTGCGAGCTCATCCACTATGGCGCATCCTTCCACATTCCTGTTCTCGGAAAGGGCGCCCTCGGCAGATGCGAGTATGGTCTCCTGTTCCGACAGGTCCAGCTCGGTGTCCTCAAGGCGCTGGAAATATTCCCTGACAGCTTCAAGACGCCGGTTGAGCTCGTCCTTGGCGGTCTCGTTCCTGAGTTCTTTTAGAAGTTCATCCACTTCCGTCAGGGTCTCCCCGGCTCCTTCAAGGTCGTCTTCCTCTATCTGCTGGAGGGCCTGTGTGATAGATTCTGATATGTGTTCGGTAGAGATGTCGACATTGTCGATGGGTTCAAGTTCGCCGGACCTCACCTCCAGGGTTTTCTTTGTCTCATCAAGATTGAAATCCCTGAGATGTCTTTCCCTCTTGGTCGCGAACTCAGCAAAAAGGGTATCGGCGCCGTCATAATCCTTGTCGGTGATGGAGCTCTTGGCGGTATCCAGCATTTCCTGCAGGTCCTGGTACTCCGCATCGGTCTCGGCCATTATCTCCGAGAGAGAGGAGGTGCACTCCTTGAGCTGGTCGGACCTCATCTCGGTCATCCGGTCATCCAGCGAGCCCTTGAGAGCTTCCGCACGGTCTGTGAGAAGCTGAATAGCAGGTTCAAGTTCGCCCTCCCCGCGCATTTCGTCAGCCTTCTCCAGGTCTCCCGCTGCGGGATCGATATACTGGGCGGACAGCTCTATGCATTCGCCCATCTCCATGAGCTCCTCGATCTCCTCCCAGTGCTCGGACAGAAGCTCCAGAAGCCGGTTCTCGATCTTGCCCTCCAGAGCCTCGGTGAGTATCAGGGCGGTATCCAGGGCCTCGACGTATTCCTCGTTCTTGAAAACGACACTGAGCTCCCTAAGGCTGGAGGCTTCCCCTGTGATATCGATTTCCAGCCCCTTGGCCTTCCCCATGAGCTCCTTCAGGATCTGGAACTGGTCCCTGCATGCGTTCTTGAAATGTATCTTCTTGGTCTCTGCGATCATGTCATATACTTCACGGGAAAGCTTCAGGGCTGCAATGTGATCATCATTCGCTATAAATTCCGTAACCTTTGCCAGTTCCCTCTCCTCGGCAGCGAGGTCAACACCCAGATTGGCAGTTTCATCAAAGTAGGCTTTTGAAGAAACAAGCTGCTCCTGGGCCAGCGGTTTGGCCTGGACCATGTTGGCGTTCTCGATCATTTCCTTTATCCAATCTATCCTCTTCTTGATGCTCTCCAGCTCGCTCTCGGATATGTCGTCCTTCATGGTTACCAGGGTTATCTTCTCCCTGACAACCTCCAGCAGTTCATCGCCGGATTTTATATCGACCTCCACTTCCCTGACCCTGTCAAGGCCGTCCTCCAGACCATCCATCATGTTCCCGTACTCCTCGACCTGGTGGAGACGGTCCTGGAGATGCAGCTCCTCCTTGAGCTCCTCTTTGAGAGAGTCAACCTCGGAGAATTCCCCCTTCATGAGGACCTTTGCGGACCTGTTCAGCAGATAGCGGGCATCGGATAACTTGCGTCCAGTGGTTTTCTCAAGTTCCCTGAGCTCCCTGCTCATATCCTCCAGGTCCTGTTTTCTCATGGTGGTGTTCCTGTCATAGATGGCCTTTTCGGCATTCTTGTTGACCTTCTTCATGAGCTCGATGGCTTTCTCAAGTTCACCATCCTCTGACAGCTGGTGAGCCTCGGCGGCGGAATCCATGATACTGGAAAGGTCAGCTTCAATCGGTCGGGCCTGGTCCTCCATGGTGCCCAGATCCTCTTTCATCTGTTGGATCATATCGCTCATAACACTATTAAGGGCGGATCCCATATCCTTCAATACCGGGGCTGAACCGGTGTAGGCTTCTCTGAACTCTTCCTTTTCCATGAGCTCCTTCAGCCCGGAATGGTTTTCCTCATAACCCGCGAGGTCCAATTCGAACTTCTCACCCTTCTCCAAAAGCACCTGTAATTCGGACATAGCAGACTCCGCCTTTTCCTTGAAAAGATCTTTCAGGAGGGATATATAGAGCTGGTGGGCCTCCTCGGCTTTGTGATGGGCGGATTTGAAATCCTTGTCCTGGTAAAATGACTGCGCTTCCCCGTTAAGGGACTGAACGGCATCGGTATCCATACCGAGCCCCTTTCCTTCCTCCATTGATTTCTTGAGTATGGACAGCAGTTCGCTGCTCCTCTGGGAATGGAAGGATTGACGGCACGAATCCAGGCTGTCCTTGAGACTGGGGAATAGGGTTAGCACCTGTATATAATCCCGGTCCCTGACCCTGTTGGATATCTCTCGGAAAACCTTGTTGGCATCCTTGAGGTCAACACCCATGGAACGCATCTCGGTAAACTCTTTATGAGTGTTCTTCAGGATATTTCGGGCCATCTTCTTGGCGCCCTTTCTCTTCACAGAGCTAATCTCGTAATTCAGGGCTGCCATCTGGTCTCCCAGATCGGATGTGTCACCTTCCTGTAACCTGCCCATGGCATCCTGGAGCATCTTCCGGGCCTTGCCCAGGTTCAAACCTAGATCGGTGAGAATACCTATATCCTCTTCCTTTTCCTTCAAAAAGGACTCAGGGTCCTTGATATCCATACCTTCATCCTTGAACCGGGCCAGTTCATCAAGCAGTCCGGGTTCGTTCTTATCTGTTCCAGAAGTTTTTTCCTCCGCATTCATCCTGTTTTCGGCCGTCATTTTTACCAGCTCATTTTTGTTTATAGACAATTGTAAGTAGGGTTTTGGTGCAGTTAGTGGGATCCTTTGTGCAATCCAAATGGTCAGAGTATTATTCTCCAAACCTGGATAGGGCTAGAGGATATTCCTCTGCCAAGTGCTTGTACTGTATATTTCAGGCGATACAGCCCTTGAGCTTCCCGGAGTATTTACCCGAATGAAGCAGGGCGTCATCTCCGCCGGCCGATGGTGGAAAGGCCAGATATGGAGTTAGCAGGTTCGCATGGGTCTAGAACTCCTCCTTCGAACCCGGTGCGGTCTGCAGATATTTATCGGGTGACCCTTTGACATTCCTAGGGTTTTCTAAAGCTTTCATATGGTATTATATAGGGCATTATCTAGGGTAATCAAACATACCGTATGCGAGGTAAAATCACCCTTTCAAAATCTGATATATATTTATTGATAATTAAATATTCCTATGATTGAAAATAATAAATATATAAGGATTTTTTCAAGAAAATGCAAATATGCTAGGAATTTTCAGAAGGTTTTGGGAGAATTCATACAGCTTAGAGGAACGTTCACACTGTCCCAAAGAAAAAAAAGGCAAAATAGAAAGGATAATTACACCGGTTATATCCCAATATTAACTTCTACATTGTCTTTATCAGAGCCCGTTTTCCGCAGTAGGGACAGGCCACTGCAGCAGGGACCGTCTCCACAAGGGCGGCGAAGGGTTTGCGGCATGAGGGACATGCTATCTTCATCCTCATGGGGCCTTTCCTCTCCTTCTTGGGTTCGGGTCTCCTGTCCGGTTCCGTCTTGAGCCTTACACCGTCAAGGAACTTCTCAAGCTTTCTGGATGATCGGATAGATTCCTCGAACTTCTCCTCGTTTATACCCTGTTTGGATTCCAGCAGAAGCTCCTGGGCGAAATGAATATCGGACTGGTCCATGCGGTCCCGTTTCTCGGTGAACTCGTACTCGGCTTCCTCCAGGACCCCCAATGAAATTTCCCGGCGCCTTTTGTTGATCTTCTTCTTCACCTTCACAAGAATATTGCGCAGCTGTGTCATGGCCCTCTCGCCCTTGTCCTCTGAAATGAGCTTCTCGGCGGTCTTCTTGACCTTAAGCTCATCATCGATATCAGCGGCGAGGTTCTCGGCGGTCTCGATGGCCTTCTCAACGTTCCTGAGCATCTCCTGGACCTTGTCCTGGTCCACCATCCTTCCCCGCAGCTCCTCCATGACCTTGTCCATTGCCGCGAACTTCTCCTCCATGGCCGCCCATTCGGCGTTGGAATAATGGGACTGCAAGTCCTCCAGGGCTCTCTTCATGATCTCCTTGTACTTGTCTGAGAAGTAGGGTTTGGACCTGACCTTGAGATAGAAATCCTCCACCTCCTTCAATCGAGAATAGAGGCGCTCCCTCTTGGCGCTGTTGAGAATCCCGTAGATCTCCTCCTTCAATTTTGTACTCTTGATAAAGGCGACCATGAACTTCCTGTTGTCCATAGAGGTAAGGAGATCGGTGAAATCGTTCTCAAAACGGTCAAGGACTATCTCGCTTGACCTGAGCTTCTCCATCATGGTATTGAGCTCGTCCAGGTTGTCCTGGGCTCTGACCTGAACCTGAGCAGGAAGGTCCTCGTCCAGATACTTGTTGAGCTCGTGAATGTCATCCTCGGCCTTGCCGAACTCGCCCTCATTGACGAAACCCTTTATCCTGTATAGGAGCTCCTTACCCACGGAGACATCCATGTTAAGACCCTCGAAGGTCAGCATCCTGTCCTCATGGTCGTCGACTATCTCCTTGTAGCGGTCCTTTGCAAGGTCCAGGGATTTGGTCTGTCTCATATGGTAGAATAGCTCTAACTGCTCCTCGGTGATATCATACTCCCCGTTGGTGAAATGGTCAAGCACCCGCTGAAGTATCTCCTCCAGGTCGGAAAAGGCCTCACCGCTCTCAACCTTGAACTGCTCGTAGGACTTGAAGGCGGAATCCAGTTTATCCTTGACCTGGTCCCGGTTCTTGGTGGATATCTTCCTGCTTATCTCCTCCTCGATACCATCGAGCTTGGCCATTGCATCGCTATAGTTCTTGGCCTCCTCCAGGGCGGCAATCGATCCCATTTCCGCTCTCAACGCCTCAATGTCAATATTCTCTTCTCCAGCCAGGTCAATAAGGGATTGGATCTCGGCCTTCCTGGTCTCAAGTCTGCTGAGCTGATGGTGCCCGATAATATCCATTGCAAGTGCTCTCGTATCCTCTATGAGTGCACGGGCCTCCTGAAGCACCCTCTCTTCCAAGAGGTGCTCCACCCTTGGGAGCTGGAGGTCCACCGGGTCCATGTCCAGACCCAGTTCTTCACCCTGGGCAACCAAGAGCTCTGTTGTCTTCAGCATCTCCTTGATCATTCCGCTCTCGGCGCTCATCTCGGCCTCCAGAGCCGACTCGTAGGCTATCTTGGCAAACCGGAGGGTGTTGTCAAAATTACCCTCCTCGTAGGCGTTGTTGGCCTTGAATAGGTAAGCCTCACTGTTGAAAACGTCCATACCAAGGTCCTTGGACCTCTTGACCTGGTCCCTGGCCTTGGACAGGAGTTCGCCGGCCTCCAGCTGGCTGCGGTCGTCCCTGAATGATGCAAATAGCTCCTGGGCCTGGTCCACAAAAGCTATGCACTCCCTGAAATTACCCTCTTCAAAAGCCTTTCGGGCGTATGCGGTCTTGGATTCCAGAGATTCTATGGTCTCGGCCATACCGGTCTTGGTGTCCTCATCCAACATTCCGAACTCCAGCTTGATCTTGCCTTCCAGGGTTATTAACCTCTCCTCTGCGGTTTCGCTCATCTGATCGTTGTACTTAGCTCCCAGTATCCGGGTGACATTCCTCAAGAGCTCAATGGCTATGTCCAGCTTGTTGTTCTCTCTGTGATTGATCGCCATACCAAGGTCCCTCTCTATCTCCTCGGGGACCTCTATGCCGTTGTCCCTGCAGAGGGTCATTAGAAGATCGGTCTCCTTATAGAGCTGATGGTACTCCCTCATCTGGGTCACCTTGAGCCTGGTAGCCTCTACCAATTCGGAGCACTCTCTTGTGGTTTCCATGGCTGCAATGTACTGTTTCTCGGAAAGGGTCAGCTCCAGTGTATCCAGGAGCATTCTGATCTCCTCGCCCTCAATTGTAACGTCCTGATCGGATACGCTGATCACCTCAAGGAAGTTAAGGAAACCTCCCCGCTTGAACTCTATGTACTTCATACGGAAGGCATTCAGGTTATCCATGGCAGTTTCCATGTTGCCTGACTGGTAATCCGAGCGGGCTAGTTCTAGAAGCTGGACCATCTCGTCAAAGGGGGCCACCTCTTCGGGCTCCTCCTGTATGAGCACCCCGCAGTGCTCAAGCCCTCTCTCCACCCTTATCTTGAGGTTCTTGTCGCTGAGTACGGACAGACCTTCGGCCATATGCTTGAGTATCTCCATGGTACCCTGGTAATCCTGTTTCTGGAATGAATCCTTGGCCTGGGTGAGCTGGTTGTAAATATCCTGGACCTCCAGTTCCGCCGGACCTATGCTCGCCTCCAGTTCCTTGACCTGGGCATCGGTGTTCTTCAGGTCCACCTCCGCCTTGGTCTTCAGAGACGATATCTTCATCTGTTCAATATGAGTATGCAGTTCTTTAGCCAGCATATAGGCGTTCTCGAATCGGTCCCTCTCGTACCAGCGTTTGGTATCGTACAGACGCCGCCTGATCTCCTTGACCTGGGAACGCTCGCTTATGCATGACATTAGCTCCTGGGCATCGGCCATGGTGGACTCCACGAAATTCTTCTGGAATGCGCCCTTCTCCTCCTCCAGTGTTACCTGGGTGGTGAGCATGTTCTGGGCGGCCAGCATGTAATCCCTCTCCTTGATGGCGTTCTGAACAGAGGTGAACTGCTCCCTTGCCCTTGTGAGGTCAATACCTCTGGCATTCAGGTCACGGAAGCTTGTCTTGAGAACTACCAATCTCTGCCTGATTATCTCTTTGATACGGGATTCGGCATCGTTCAGAATGTCCTCTATGTGATGCTGGACCTCTATGTAGCTGTCGAGATCACCCTCCTCAATATGCTCCTGTCCGCTGATAATAAGCTCACGGGCCAGTGCGGTGGTGAGTCCCAGGTCCTCCAGGACCTTCACCTTAACGGAGTACTTTTCGGCAATTAGCGGATATATTTTTTCCTTCAGAAGCTCCCACTGTTCACGGGATATGCTCTTGAACTCGTCCATGGATTCCCCTGCAAGCTGGTACTGGTCCTCGGTCATTTGGTCCTCTGCCGAGGTAATGAGGATCTGAAGCTTCTCTATGTCAAGCGGTGTGAAATCGAAATTCTCCAGAATGGTCTCCGCATTCCCGATGTACCGGATATGCCTCTTCACCCTGGTCCTGGCATCGGACATGTCCTTCAGTATGTCTGATCTGGTCTTGTCCACCATGCGTCCGTTAAGATCGTCAGCCAGGGAATTCACCTCGAGCTTGGCTTCATAATACCGCCCTTCCCCGGAAAGAACCTTGACATCCATGAGATTCTGGGGCACATCAGATACATCAATCCCCTGCTCCTTGACCTTCTGGATTACGGTTGTCAGGTTGCCCAGGTCCAGCTGGTAGTCCTCCTCGGAGACGCCGTTGAGGAACAACAGCAGCCGAGCCCTGAGGTCGGCAAGGGTTTCCGAAGTACCTTCCAGGTCACCTTCCTGCAGGAGCTGTTTGGCCATAACGAAACTTTCCAGCTCCGATGTTATGTCCAGCTCCTTTCCAGCCCCTGCTTCCAGGAGAGATGATATATCTTCGATATCGCCTTCCAATCCTGTTCTCCTGTGCTTTCTGAGTTCATCAGCCACGTATGCCTTGGCCTCCTCTGCCACTGACAGGGCGTTGTAGTAGCGCCTTCTCTTGAGAAGGGTGCTCACCTTGCCGATGAAGGTGCTCACCTTCCATTTGTTGATCTGAATACCCTTTTGTGAACATTCATCCTGAAGTGCTCTCACCTCATCCAAGACCTCGTCGGTCCTGTTTCTGGTGAAGTTCTTCTTGGCATTGATGGCAATCTCTTTTGCTTCCCTGAGCTTACGCTCCGCTCTTGAATATAAACCCTCGTTGTAGAACTCCTGTGCATCCTCCATGATATTGGCAAGTGCTGTTATGTCGAGTCCCACCTCCACTGTTTCCGTTATGAAACCCCGGGTCTCCTCTATGAGCTTCTGCACCCTCAATATGAATGGTTCCTGAAGCTGGGTCAGATGGGATGAGAGGTCGCGGTTGATCTTCAATGCAAGAACATAATCCTCGTTCTTGTTGGCATCGTTTATCATTACAAGTTGTTCCTTGTTGGAAGAAAGGTCGTTGCCCTGGGCCATGACCTCTTTGAAGAGCTTGGCAGTATCCTTGGTCCTCTGGTTCGACAGTTCCTTGGCCTGGAGTGCCTTTGCCACTCCCACCAGCTCAACCATTCTCTTTCTGTACTGCTTGAAGTTGCGTATATCCTGCTCCTCAGCGTTCTTCAGGGCTAGATGGAACTGCCCCCTTGCGGCAGACATGTCCAAACCCAGTTCCTTCATCTCATCGATCTCAGCCTTGATATCGTCCTTCTCCGAGAGGAACTCCGATATGACGCTCACCGCTTTCTGGTGTGTGATCTTTGCATTTAGAGACTGGACCACTGCATTGACAAGACCCAGTGATTCGCTGTATTTCTCCGCTGTAAGAACAAGTTTGGCATTATCAAAGGTGGACCTTTCGGAACTGACATCAAGACCCATCTGCTGAGCATTGATGAACAGGATGTCGGCTTGGGCCAAAAGTTCAGTTATCCGGGCCCGCATTATCACAGCTCTCTTGTCCCTGAATCCGTCCTCGGCGCCCCTTATCAGCTTCGTTCCTTCATCCAGTTTTCCCTCTTCAATAAGCACTCTGGCACTGGCAAGCTTTTCACGCATCTGAACAGTATCTATCCCCAGCTCAGAATTATTATCCATGAAACGGCCCACTTCGTCTATCTTAGCGAGTGCGGTCTCGGCCTCGTGCTGGTCCCTCACCCCGCTGCAGATATCCAGTGACTGACAGAGCATTTCCCGGATGGATGCTAGGTCCTCTGAACTATCCAGGCCCTCTTTTGCCTTGAGAGCAAGATCCCGCGCCTCAGAAACATCAAGCTCCTTGTCTGACAGGTCCTCAAAGGTAGCCTCGGCCTCCTTGAGCATCTTGGAAAGCTCGCTTCTCTCATATTCCTCCTCCTTGGCCCCAAAGCGGGCAATTATCTCCACTGTACCCTCACTAGCTGTTAGGTAGTCACCTTCCTTGACTTTCATAAGTATATTTTTAAAGAGGTCTTTCTCTTCTGTTACATCCTGTCCTTTCTCCTTGAGGGACGCAAACATCTCCTTGGAGCGCCTGGCATTGGAAAGGGCTAGCTCCTTGGCCTTTGTTGAAAGTGTCCTATCGAGTTCCTCACGGGTCCTCTGAAGTGCATCCCGGACCGCTTCATTGTCTCCACTGGAAAGCTGGTCCTGGCAGTGAGCGGTCAGCTCCTTGAGAACATCATTCATGATGCCGAGGTTAAGAAGCCGTCCAGTCTGTTCCCTGATATGGTCCAGGGCTCCCTGGGATTCCTCAAGAGCGAATGAGGATTCAAGCTCTGCCCGGAATCTCTGGAACATCTCGATATGCTCTTCTGCATTGGGGAAATCGCTCACATCCAGGGCTTGGGATGCATTAAGTAAAAGGGACCTGAGCTTGCTCTGCTCTTCCCCGGTCCTCTCCTCGAATGAGGTAAGATCGGCGTCAAGGGCGCTTATTATATCCACCAGCTTTCCTTTCTGCCGGCCAATGCCCTCTGTGATGGCTTCCTCCACTAGGTCTATGTTTTCATTCAGTATTCGTACGGACTCCTCATAGCTCCTTCGGTCCATTGCGGGTTCCAACATCGCAAGCACCTGAACTGCGGAATCCACATCCAGTTCCATCTCTTTGGCGCGGTCCAGAGCATTGCTGAGTATCTCCTTTCTCTCATCAACAAGCTCCCTGTAGCGTTCGGCTATACTGTCCTGAACGGATATCTTCAGATGGGCAAGTTTTTCCATTGCTTTTTCTTTTTCACCCTGACTGTAATCCATCTTCATCTCTTCCAGTTCCTGATGGAACAAGGTAGGGTCCAGATCCAGTCCAAGGAACTCATTGAAGAGAACTTCCAGCTCCTTCAAGGATGCCTCGTACCCACTTCTCTGATGCTTTCCCAGGGCATTTATTATACCTGCCCTCAGTTCACGGGCCTTTTGGATACCTAGTATGAAGTCCTCCCTTGAACCCTCCTTTATGTGAATTGCTATCTCCTTGAAAAGAGCCATCTCGCCATCGGCGGGCAGACCCTGGCCCCTGAGTCCACCTATCATTCCCTTTATCTCGACTATCAATTCCCTGGCGATCTCCTTCACCTCGGTTCCGAATATCTCATCCAGGGTAGTGTGAAGGGATTCGATGGTATGTTCCAGGCCTATCAGTTGGCCTCTATCAATACTGCTTGAGATGGAAAAAAGATCATTCTCCAGAAGTGCGGTGTCCATGTCTATTCTCTTAAGGGATTGAATATCCATGTCCAGAGACTCCAGCTCCTCCATGAGCTCCTGGGCGTCGGCCCCCTGCGGCAATTCCGGCTCCTGAAGCGCTTCTTCCTCCGACACATCGGGCAGTTGAGGGGGCGGACTGGGGAGGGGAGGCGGACTCAATCCAGGCGGTGTGGGAAGTTCAGGTTCCACGGGTATCGGCTCCTCTTCTGGCTGCGCCTCCGGCTCTGCGGCCTCGGGTTCTTCATGAACTTCGGGTTCAGCTGCTGCTTCCGGTTCTTCAGCAATTTCAGGCTGCACCTCAGGCTCTGCGGCCTC
>CAYSHM010000018.1:28204-61232 GCA_964430885.1 uncultured archaeon
GCAATTTCAGGCTGCACCTCAGGCTCTGCGGCCTCGGGTTCTTCATGAACTTCGGGTTCCGCTGCTGTTTCCGGTTCTTCGGCAACTTCAGGCTCGGCTGCCGCTGGTTCTTCCTGGACTGCGGTAATCCGTGCCTCCAGGATTTCACATCCATCCTGAAGCACCGAGAGCATCCCAGCGAGGTCTCCGCTCTTCCTAAGCTCTGCTATGAGAACAAGTTTTGATCTGACATCGCGGATATCCATTCCCCTTTCCTGGGCGTTCTTCATAAGTGATTTCATCTTCACCGATGCTTCCTTTATCTGCTGGCCTAGATTTGAGGAGGGGGGGGGACTGGGGGGTTTGGGGGCTGAGGGAAGGGCCGGCCTTTGGGGTTCCGCCAGGGGTGCGGTATCCTCAGAAGGCCCAGGGACTTGTTCTTCCTGGTCCCCTGCATCGCCCTCCAGCAGTTTGAACAGATCGTTCAGCTTACCCAGGGCGCCCAGATAATCCCTTTTCTTTGTCTGAGAGGAAATCTGGATAAAATAGTCCCTGGCGCCATCCGGCAGAGTACCCGCCTGCATGCGCTGGGACAACTGGGTCTTGGCTCCCAGAAGCTTCTCCTTTATCATATCCCTGACGGCTCCGGCCTCGAAGGCTTTAAAATCCTCATCTACGGCCTGCCTCTGTTCTATAAGCTCAGTCATATCACTGGAGTCAAATTTTCCAGTTATGGCCTCCATTTTGGCCATGATAGAGCTAGTATCGAGACCCAGGGAGGAATATCCATTCACAACTTCAAACCTATTCTTGTACCAATCCAGGTAATCTGCATCTATTCCGGTTCCGCTTTGATCAGGTTCAGCATCATTCGGCATGTATCTCACAACCTATAAAATATGTATAAGAACAAAAATCGCTTATCGTGTTCATATATCAGATAGAACGGATCGTCTTAACAGATCATATCCGCCCGGTTTTCCACTCTTTCCACTGTCATATTCAAATTTCTCGGGAATGGAATTTTTTTCTACATTATACTGATTATATAATTAAGTTTTCCCCTAATGAAATAATTCTGCTTTATACCAAGGGTTTTTGGGGTAGTCCTCAACAGTCTAAAAAGGTTTATGGCCAACATATAAAGAATCAAAGCGGAATTTAAAATCCAACGAACATATCAAGAAAAAGTTCAGTTCCATGGGGTTTCACTTCTAAATGAATTCAGAAATAATTTCAAAATAGTACGGTAGAGATACTTCCATGAAAGATTTATTAACGAATTTAAGCTATTCATTGGGATTGTTCAGGATCACACGTAAAGTGTCCAAGCTGGATGATCCATATAATATGATCCATTCATGGAAAACTCCAAAGGATCGCTGCGGAGGGTATTGACAATGACTAAGAGCGGACCGGCAAGGGTTCAACTATCCGAGGAATGCAGGGGCGTCATAGCCCAGGCTGACGACGCTAACAGGATACACAACAAACACTACTTCGGCGTCCCCCTTCCAGGAGGCGGACTTGAACTATCATCACTGGAAAACGTCTATCTCCATGAGAAAGGGCGTGTAAGGGTGTTCTTCCAGGAGAGGGAGCTGGGATTCCAGGAGATTATTTCCTTTCTCAAAGGGAGAACAGGGTTCGACTATCAGCTCTATATCGCCTACAGGGACCTCAAGTCCCGGGGCTTTATAGTGAAGTTCACCTCCCCCTTTGCCTTCTCACTCTATCCGGGTGGTGCCAAGATCTCCAAGACCCTTTCCAAGGTATTTGCAGATGTGTTCTCGGAGAGGGACAGGGTGGACACCTCGGAACTCAGGAACAGGGTAAAGAGGGCCGTTGACCTCCGAAAGGATTATATGGTTCAGATAATAGACGAAGAAGGGGATGTGACCTATTACAGAATCGGTCTCATGAGGCCCAAGGGCAGTGCAGCCCCCAAGGTAAGGGATGCCAGGATAAAAGGGACCCTCCAGGGGGGCCGGATAGTGGTGTTCGATACCCGGGACATGGACCTGCTATGGGTAAGGGAGTTCCTGGGCCAAAGACAGCTTTCCACCCATCAGTTCTCACTTGTGGAAGGGATACACCTTATGGACAGAGGAGTCCTGGAACTGGAGGATAGTGACGAGAAAGCACCTGACATCGAGGCATTGATGGAATTGGGCAGGGAGGCCGAAAAGAACTTCGATAAAAGGTATGAGCTCTACTGTGACCTGAAAAAGAGAGGGTTCATCGTGAAGACAGGGTTCAAGTACGGTGCACATTTCCGCGCCTACCAGAGCGATCCGGACAGGGAGCACGCTGACCTTCTTTTCCACTATATTGACGGAGATGCCGAGCTGACATGGTCAGATGTTTCCAGAAGCGTAAGGGTGGCCCACGGAGTGAAAAAGAAGATGGTGTTCGGCTTCACACTTGCCCTGCCCAAAGAGATGGACGGTAACGAAACGGAAGAGGGGGAAGGTAAAGGAAGTGACCCCAAGGCCAGGGATAAACTCGACTACATCATGATAAAGAGGGAGAAACCCTACAGCTGAACAGGCTGATCCCTGATGTATGGCAGGGGTCATTTTGGCTATGGAAAATACAAAATTAAGCATAGATTAAAATAATATTGTCAAATCTTAGTGAAGTATCATTGACCAAGGATGTGCGAGGGACATCCTATGGCCGGATTCTTGTATCAGCTATCAAATAACTTATACGGTGTAGAGAGATGCCCAAACTGCCAACGGAGATACTACAGAAAAGACTGCAGCAGGAGCTGATGATGTGCAAGCGAAAACTGCGCCATGAGATCAAGATAGACAAACCCGATTTCGCAGATTTCCCGGTGACATTGGAGGTCACCATGAGCAGGGTCCCGGGACCGGTGGTGAAGATGAACAGGGTCACCCACAGATGGAAGCATGTGTTCACCATGAGGATCACCGATGAGTATCCCTACAAGAAACCCATTGTCAGATGGCATACGGAAATATTCCATCCCAACATAATGCTTCCACTGGACGGCGGTTACGTCTGCACAAAACTACTTGATACATGGGATTTCCAATCCAACCTTCTGTCCTTCATTCAGGCGGTGGAATCACTGCTCTCCAATCCAAATCCCCGAAGCCCCTACGGCTCGGAGAGCTGCATGAACGCTGCCAGATATTTCATAGATAATGATTACAATCCTCCAGGGATAGTCTCATCCACCAAGAGCGGGCCCCAGATAATAAAGTGATATTTCATATCTTCATACTCTAGTTCACAATATTCATTTACATATAATCAATATAATATGGAACAATCAATTTAATACCTGATAATCAGTCAAATACCGAATGATCAAGATAATACTGTATAGAACCACTTTCCGGGTGATATAGAATGGGAAAGATAAAGATCGTCAGCGAGACAAAGAAAGAGACAGTGGAAAAGGAGCCCCCTGCAAACATCGACTTCAAATATGTGCCGGGGGAGACAGACATGAACGATATGAAGAAATTCTTGAAGAAATACCTCTCATGAAAGAAGAGGATTTCCTTCATACCTAGAATCAGTCATACAGGCAGGTATCCATATGCAACTGAACCCCACTAGAGAGGACAAGACCGTAGACATGTTCATAGACAAGAGCGCGGTCAAGAAGATGCTCAAGCACTGCAGGGACTTCCGGGACGCCCGGCTGGAGGTTATGGGGTTCATGTTGGGACACAAGTACTCCTGGGGCGGAAAGGACTATACCGTAGTGGAGGAGGTCCTGACTTCTGATCTGGACACCTCATCGGTATCCGTGAAGTTCGCATCCTTCGAGCCTCTTTTCCAGGAGCTGGACCGTCTGGAGAAGGAAGGAAAGGACTATATTCTGGTGGGCTGGTATCATTCCCATCCAGGACATACGTCATTCATGTCACCCACGGATGTCAATACCCAAAGACAGATGTTCAGCAAGGAGTACCAGTCAGCCATAGTCATCGATCCCATCAGCATCGAGATGAAGGCCTTCGCACTTCAGAACAACGAGGTATACGAGAAACCCTACGCCATTCTTGATACCGAAGCAGGCGCTCCGGACGATGAGGATATCTACGAGGCCGAGATGGTAGAGGAGGAGTTGGTGGAGGCGGAGATGGTGGATGAGCTCACCAGTAAACCCGGCAGGAAACCCTCCTACAAAGAACCACTGAATCCTATACTGGACACCAGAGAGGTTGACCTTTTCATCAGGAAGAAGGCAGCTGAGAAAATGCTGGAGCACTGCCGGGAATACCGGGACAGCCAGCTCGAGGTAATGGGATTCATGGTGGGTCACAGATTTGCATGGGGCGGTAGCGAGTTCACCGTGGTGGAGGATGTGGTAACCTCGGAGCTGGATGCCTCAGCAGTATCGGTAAAGTTCGCAAGTTTTGACGGTGTGTTCTCCGAGCTGGACAGAATGGAGAAACAGGGCAAGGACTACATTCTTGTGGGATGGTACCACTCCCATCCCGGCCATACATCCTTCATGTCCCCTACGGATATCGATACCCAGCGGCAGATGTTCAAGAAAAAATATCAATCAGCCATTGTCATCGATCCCATCAACATCGAGATGAAAGCCTTCACCCTCAGGGGAGAGGATGTTTACGAGAAACCCTTTGCAGTACTCTGGGGCGAGGACGATGCACCAGCTATGGACGCTCCGGACGACATCTATGACGTCTTTGAGGACGACAGCATCCTTGACGCTGACATACTTGAGGAGAAGACCAGAGGCGAGCTTACTGATGAATGGAAGGAGGAATGGCAGACTGAAGAACTTCCTCCTGCGGAACCGGAGATAGAATTCGAGGCCGGTGAAGAAGAAGAGGACGAGGACGTTCTTTTCGACCCCATCTTGGACGATGAATTGTACGACGATATTGAGAACACAGAAGGCCCGGAAGAACACGATGACAAACTGGGCATTCTGGATTACAGCATGATCGCGGCCCCGGTGCTCTTCGGGGTATTGGGCGGCGCCTTCGGTTATATTTTTGAAAAGGACAAGAGCAGGTCCTACAGCTATTTCCTGCTGATAGCCGGCATTATACTCTCCATCTTTTGGTACAGCATGAGCTATGTGATATATTAAAACCGAGCGGGGAACGCGCCGGCGGGCACATCGGAGCAAAGAAAAAGATCCGCTTTTTCAAACCAGTTTGTAGCCGATGGTTCGGAGGAACTTTCTTCTGGCTTCCTTCTGCTCCTTGTTCTCCACAGCCGAGGCCGAACCGCCGTCTATGACACCCAGGATCCCGCGGCCCTCTCCGTCATCAGCCACTATCACCTTGGCGGGATTGCCTGTAGCGCAGAAGATATGGCATATCTCGGGGATGTTCCTTACAGCGCTGAGGACGTTAAGGGGGAAGGCGTTGCCTAAAAATATGATAAAGGAATGACCTGCGCCTATTTTCATTGCATTCTTTGCTGCCAGCTCTGCAAGCTCTTCATTATTCCCCTCAGTCCTTACAAGTCTTGAATCCGATGCCTCACAGAAGGCCAGCCCGAACTCGATCCCAGGTACGCTGTTCATAAGAGCCTCGTAAAGACCCTCTGCGGATTTGGGCGCAAAGTGTGCTTGGCCAAGTATGAAGTTCATATCCTCTGGTTTATCTATATCTACCTTTAGGATTTTCATAAAAAATCACCTTTGAGATTACTGTTGTTATTAGTGAATTATTTTGATTTTTTATACGTGCTGAATTGGTTCTTGAAGTTTCAATATGTGCCGAGGTTATGGATTGGTATGTTCTCGGCCGGCTACTGGTCCGCGGGCTGAGGGGTATCATTTTCCGATGAGGGTCCATCATCCTGAGTAGCGTTCTTTGGACCCTTCCCGCCCTTGAACCTAAGATCCAGACAGTTCACCGGGCAGACATCCTCGCACCTACCGCAGAGTATGCACTCCGGTGATCGGTTCTCCTTGACAACATCGATGTCCATGGGACAGGCTCTGGTGCATTTGTTGCAGTGTATGCAGGCGTCGTCATCCCTGTAAAGCCTCAGGAAGGATATCTTGTTGAAGGGAGCGGTCCAGGCCCCGTAGGGACATAGGTATCGGCACCAGCCTCTTGTGAATAGAAGAACCAGTAGGAGGAAGATCACGGTGAACACTATCTTCATAGTCAGATAATCCCCGGCCACCCATTGATCTCCGTTGTAGAGGGATACCCCCAGTGTGGGAATGGTGGCAGTGACCATGCCCCCGGGACAGTAGAGACAGAACCATTTAACCTTGGTGAAGTAGGGCATGACCAAAAGAATCCCCAGAAGTCCGTACTTGACATAGCGTGCCCATTTTATGCTGGGCGGTTTTATCTTCTTGTTTATCCTTCGGGTGAAGGGAGAGATCAGGTCCTGGAGTGTGCCCATGGGACAGGCCCAGCCGCAGAAGGCTCTGCCGAATATCATTGCCACTACACCCACGAAACCGAACACGTAGAGTCCCATCTTCAGCCATGAATCGGTTGTTATACCAAGTACAGAATGCTGAGCGGCACCAAGGGGACAGTTGCCTACCGCTCCAGGGCATGCGACACAAAAGAAATAGGGATAGATGATCCCTGTCATTGCAATGCCGAAGACACCTATGACCGATACTATAAGGAACAAAGCCTGGGATGCCTTTCTCAACGAACCCTTCCTCATATAAATCCTCATTTCAACATATCAACATATTAATTATTTTGCTGGAAATTCTGTGAGAATGATACCAGGGCGTTATTTAGTTCAGAAAGGGAGCCATTGTATTATTATTATTGTAAGATTATGGATAAAAAAATCATAAATCCAGGTTTGTAAATTTGTAGAGAAAACATTATAAGGTATAAATTTAATTCTTTCTTCACTGCCTTCTTATTGGAATTCAGCTGAAAAGGGCTATACACCAACAGGAGTGTGAGTTGATTTTGACAAGCGATAAACTTAATCAGATCCTGGGCAAGGGTCCGTTGGAACTGGTCCGGGAAAACCAACGCTATACCTTGAAAATAGATCCTGTTCCTCCGTGCACTGTCTCCTGCCCCGCAGGGGTCAACGTGAAAGGATATATCAATCTCATATCACGGAAGAGATACAGGGAAGCACTGAGAGTTATTCTTGAATCCAATCCCTTTCCGGGAATATGCGGACGTGTATGCACACACCCCTGCGAAGCATCATGTGCTTTGGAAGAATTGGAGGGAGCTTATCGGGGTATAGCCATAAAGGACCTTAAACGATTTGCGGCTGACCAGGAGCTTTCATTAAGGGGGCTGGTAGTTGAGAAAAGGCCGGTATTATATGATGATCGGATCGCCGTGATTGGAGCGGGGCCTGCCGGATTGACCGCAGCCTCGGACCTCGCTGATATGGGCTACAGTGTGACGGTATTCGAAAAGGAGGACCGTCCAGGAGGGATGCTCAATCAGTGCATCCCGCGATACCGCCTCCCGGAGGATATTGTCGAGTTTGAGATAGAGAGTATCAGAAGAAAGGGCGTGAATATTGTTACCTCACGGAAGATCGAAGATATTGATTCCCTTTTCCACGAGGGTTTCTCAGCGGTGGCCATTGCTACCGGTGCGGGCAAGGATAGGGAACCCCGGATAGAATCCGCAAACAAGAAAGGCATCCTCGGAGCCCTGGAATTCCTATTTGACATCAATAAGGATATATGTGTGGAACTGGGCAGGCAGGTCCTGGTAATAGGAGGAGGCAGCTCGGCCTTCGACGCGGCAAGAACAGCCAAGAGATGCGGTGCCCAAGAGGTGACCATTGTATACCGCAGAAGCCAGGAGGAGATGCCTGCTAACCGGGAGGAGATCCAACAGGCCCTGAGGGAAGGGATCAAGATCCGGACCCTTGCGGTACCCGTTAAGGTTGAGGGTGATGAACAGGTAAGTGGAATGACATTTCTCAAAGCTAGATTGGGGGAAAGGGACGAGGTAGGAAGAAAGCGCTTCATTCCCATAGAGAACTCGGAGTTCACCCTTCCCGCCGATAACATCATATTCGCTATCGGTTCGGTCCCCGAACCATTTGATTTCGGGCAGGAACTGGTGATCACAAAATGGGGAACCATTGACGCGGGCGATGCTGGCAGGACCCCTAGGGAGAAGGTTTTTGCGTGCGGCGATGCGGTCACTGGACCGTCCACCGTGGTGGATGTGATCGGATCCGGCCACAGGTTGGCAAATTCGGTGCACCGTACCCTCAGGAACATAGCCGGTGAAGAAAGGCAGGATAGGGGAGGCATCGCTGTTGTTAAACCCAGTGAAATGGACACCGGTGAGCGGGCGGCCCCTGAGCACATATCATCCCAAGAATGGACCGGAAACTACCTGGAAGTAGAACTTGGATACCCTGAACACCTGGCAGTGGGTGAGGCCCTGAGATGTGCCGGATGCGGCAGCTGTCTGGAATGCGACACCTGCGTCAGTTCATGTGACGGAGGCGTGCTGTATGGCGCCATGGATGGTCATTCCTTCTTACTCAAGGCCCCGGGAGAGCTGAGGGCGGAGGTCCTTCAGGGAAAAACTGATTGGGCCGTGATGAACAGTGAAGGGGAAAAAGCCCTGGAACTGATGAGTCTGGTACCCCGTGTTGACGGGAACAGCTGTATCGCCTGCGGAAGATGTGAGGAAACCTGTCCCTACAATGCTGTCCAGATCGTATTATCCATGGATTCCAAAACCCAGGCCGCTATTAACCTGGACATCTGCAGAAGCTGCGGCGAGTGCCAGGCGGTATGCCCCTCTGGAGCCCTTGATCAGGGTCCCTTTTCAAACTCCGCAGTTCAAGATATGATAGGGAATACGATCGGGAAGATAGGTGATAAACCCTTAATATTTGCCTCGTACTGGACCATGAACGGGGGAACTTTCAGGGATGATATTGTGGAGCTCATGGGAACAAGGAACCTGTCCGCCTTCCTGTTCATAGAGGCGCTGGCACAGGGCGCCGGAGAAATTTCAATAGTTACCTCGGCCCCTGAAAGCGGCGGAGATCATTATTTTCCTTCGGGCAGGAACATAACCGACATAGTATCCAGGACAAAGGAGGTCCTGGAGATCATCGGTATTGACCCGGAACGGATAAAGGTCATGAACAGCATGGAGGAAGCGGAATCCATGGACAGTTACCACCCGTCCCTAGGATCCAATCCCCATCCGCCATCTCCGAAAGAAGCTCCATTGTCAAGAGCATTAGCTCAGCTGAAATGGCTCACGGAGAACCCGAACCTGAAGCTTACTGAGAATAATAAGGAAGGAGAAGAGGTCAAAAAACAGTTCGCTTACTGGAAAGCTGCAGGCAAGCTTCTGGAGGCAGAGGGTTTCAGAGCCCTGGACCGGATGATGGGCTCCCTGGAAAAACTGTCGGCCAGCGGATCCCTGGAAGGGGAGGGGGCGAAAATAGCGAAGTCAGGAGACCGCACCATTACCGCAGCCCTGTTAATCTCACCGGAAGAACCGGACCATACGGGTTACGGAGGGCGGAGCTCGGGAGAGGTTCTCGGATCCATCCCTGGGATCAGGACCGTCGATATCGAAATGGGGAGTTCCGGCCCTGACCTGCTCCGATTCTCAAAGAGGACGAGGGATGAAATTTCTGAATATGAAAGAATAGCCGGAGAACAGGGGGCATCCCTTATCCTGACCTCAACACCCTATGCTGCAATTTATATGGACATCTGCAAATATAGGGGTTCCTGGCAGACAGGAGGCATACCGGTAACCGACGTTTATACCCTGCTTCATGATCATCTTCGGGAAGAGAAGGGGGTGGAACAATGAGCCACAGGATAATGGAACATCCCGTTCTCGATAAGAAAAGAGACCCCGTCATAACTTTTCTATTCAATGGGAAAGAGCTCAAAGCCCTGGAGAACGAGATGATATCCTCCGCCCTTTTCGCTTCAGGCATCCATGAATTTGGAAAACATCACATGGATGATTCTCCCCAGGGTATATTCTGCGCCAACGGCCAGTGCGGCCAATGCCTGGTCCTGGTTGACGGAATACCCAAAAAGGCCTGTTTGACCCCGGTGACCCAGGGAATGAAGGTGGAATCCATGAACGGTCTGCCTCCCCTGCCCCCGGACGATAGACCTGTCCACCTCAGGGATATCCAGGTGGAGAACATAGAGGTGCTTATTGTAGGAGCCGGACCCGCAGGTCTAGCCGCAGCAATGGAGCTGGGGGCCATGGATGTCCCCACCATAATAGCCGACGATAAGGACATCCTTGGAGGAAAGCTCATTCTACAGACCCATAACTTCTTCGGATCCAAGAAAGGATGTTTCGCCGGGATGAGAGGGGCTGAGATAGCCTCCTATCTGGCCCAAGGAGTGAGCGCACTTCCCTCGGTGGACATATGGATGGACTCCCCGGTGGTGGGAGTCTTCTCAGAGGGTGTTGTGGGCGTGGCCAAAGCAGGTTCATACAGGCTGCTTCAACCACGCTATTTCATAGTTGGGACTGGTGCAAGGGAGAAAATGCTGGCCTTCCCGGGCTGCGACCTCCCCGGAATTTACGGAGCCGGGGCCTTCCAGACCCTGGTGAACAGAGATCTGGTAAAGGCCGCCGACAAGCTCTTTATAGTGGGAGGAGGTAATGTGGGGCTTATCGCAGCATACCAGGCACTCCAGGCAGGCATAGATGTCCTGGGTATTGTAGAGGCGCTACCCCGCTGCGGAGGCTACAAGGTGCACCTTGACAAGATAAAGAGATTGGGAGTTCCCATCTACACGTCCCATACAATACAGGAGGCCATGGGGAAGGACCGGCTGGACAAAGTCGCCATAACCCGGATCGACAGCTCATTCAAGCCCATTGAGGGTACTAGAAAGGAATTCTCGGTGGATACACTCTTGATCGCTGTGGGGTTATCCCCGGTGAACGAGCTCTATGACAAGGCAAAGGAGTTTGGTATCAATGCCGTATCCATAGGGGACACACAGGAGATTGCCGAGGCATCCGCGGCAATGTTCAGCGGTAAGATAGCCGGCAGACGAATACTTGAGGAAATGGGACATTCAGTCATTGTACCCCGCAGATGGGACGAGATGCTGGACATACTTAGAAAAAAGCCCGGACCTGTCCACGATTTCCGTATGGATACACAGGATGAGGGAATTTACCCCATAATAAGATGCATACAGGAGATCCCCTGCAATCCATGTTCCGAGGTCTGTCCCCTGGGGAGCATAACCATACCAACCTCTGTGATAGAGGATCTTCCTGCCTTCAAGGGTGAATGCGTGGGATGCGGCAGATGCGTTGCCATCTGTCCAGGGCTCGCCATCAATCTGGTGGACCGGCGCTACGACCCCGGCAAGGAAAAGGCCTTGGTCATATTGCCGTGGGAGATGCCCAGGGGTACCATCGACCCGGGAATGAAGGTCAATGTAACGGGTTTTGAGGGTGAGGTGATGGGCCAGGGAAAGGTAGTTGCCATCAAGGGAGCGGAATGGCAGAACAGGAGACAGCTTGTCTCTCTGGAAGTGCCCTGGGACCTGGCTGACGGTGTTGCAGGTATACGCACATATGGAAATGAACCCCTTGGCAGGGAGGTGGGCCAGGCAGAAAATGAGAGACTTGTACAAGGGGATGAGGATATCATCATATGCAGATGCGAGAGAATAACGAAGGGTGACATACTGAGAGAGATCAGGGCTGGTGTCAGGGATATGAACGACCTCAAGGCCAGATTGAGGGTAGGCATGGGACCCTGCGGGGGCAAGACCTGCATTCCGCTGATAGAACAGCTCTTCAGATGGGAAGGGGTAAAAGCGGATAATATCGCGCCTCATGTGAACAGGCCCTTCTTCCAGGAAATTCCAATGGATATTTTTTTCCGGACCTCTGTACAGAAAAGTGGTGAGGATCTGAACGAGTCAGGGGGTGAGAATTGATGAGCTACGATGTCATAGTCATAGGAGGCGGAAGCGTCGGCGTCCCCATCACATATTATCTGGCCGAGAAAGGGGTAAAGGTGCTCTGTATTGAGAAACATCCCTCCGTGGGCCAGGGCCAGAACAAATCCGCTATAGGCGGTATCCGTGCCACCCACTCCCATCCCGCAAAGATAGAGCTCTGCCTGGAAAGCCTCAGAATATTATCCACATGGGAAGAGAGGACAGGGATGGATATAGACTGGAAACCGGGCGGGTATTCCTTCCCAGTTTACAGAGAGAAGGAGGAGATTATGCTCAAGGAGCTAGTATCCCAGCAGAGAAAGTACGGCCTGAACATATCCTGGGTTGATGGCGCGGAGCTTCTGAAGATCATACCTGGTATCGAACCAAAAGGTCTTCGGGGAGGGACCTACTCCCCAGGTGACGGTATGGTGAGCCCACACAAGGTGATTACCTCATTCGCAGTTCTGGCCAGGAAACTCGGTGCTGAATTCCTCTTCAATACCGAGGTTGATGACATAATTACCGAGAATAACGAAATCGTGGGTGTAAAGGCAGGAGGAGCTGAATACCATGCCCCCGTAGTGGTCAATGCGGCGGGAGCAATGGCCAAGGAAGTAGGAGAGATGGTAGGACTGGCGCTTCCAGTGGTACCCGATAGTCACGAGGCTGCGGTCACCGCTCCGGTCCGGGAATTCCTGGAGCCGCTGGTCGTGGATATCAGGCCGGGTCCGGAAAGTAAGACCGCCAATTTCTATTTCGGACAGGAGAAGGGAGGCCATATCATATTCTGCTACACTCCAATAGATAAGATATTGGGAACCTCAAGAGAATGCACCTCGGAGTTCATGCCCATAATATCCAACCGCCTGGTAGGACTGATGCCGAGACTGAAGAACCTATTGATCAGAAGACAGTGGAGAGGGCTTTACCCAATGACCCCGGATGGTATACCGATGATAGGCCAGGCCGGACCAAAAGGGCATTATGTTGCCGTTGGAATGTGCGGACACGGACTGATGCTGGGCCCTGGCGTGGGCAAGAATATGGCAGCGCTCATAACTGAAGGAGAACCTCTTATGAACAGTGATGATTTCGATCTTTTAAGTCCCCAGCGCGGTTTCTGTGAGGATGATTGCGAGCTTCTGGATTGAGTTTCCATTTATATTATTAGATAAGTATCTGGATGATCTTGGCTGCTCCCAGATAAGTTCCGGCAACCGATCCCAGATTGGCCAGGGCGGTTACCATGAGGAGACGGACCAGACGGTTGTTGAAAAAATCCCTGAACTTTTCCAGGGAACCCAATTTTTCCACATCCGACACCTTGGGAGGCCTCAGCCAGCCTTCCACAATACCTGCAAACCAGCCTGCGGCAAGAAGCGGATTTAGGGATGTCAGCGGGGCCGCAATAAAAGCTGTGATAATAGAAAGCGGATGACCCCGGGCCAATAGTGCCCCCAGGGCTGAAAGGGTTCCGTTTATCAAGAACCACCATAAGATCACATCTCCCAGGGTACTGTAGTCGCCCTGCCATATCAGATATGCTACAAGACCGAAGAAAAGGGAGGGGATAGTGTATTTCAGAATACTGCCAATGGAGAATCGCTTCTTCTTGACCTTTTCAAGACGCTCTATCTCGCCCTTCTTTGGACCTTTTTTCAGATTGTCCACAACCCCGTTCAGATGTCCGGCCCCTAGAACTGCCAGCACCTTTTTGGGTTCGGGTTTTTTCCCGGGTTTTGGGGTTACAGGTGCAGGTATGCGTCCTGTAGGGCGGGCCTTGGACCTCTTTTTGCTTTTCCCTTTCTTCTTATTCTTTTTATCCTCACCAGGGTCCAATGATATGACTGCGCGTTTCACCCTCTTGTTTGTAGACTTTATCACACCTTCCCGGCCGTCCCTGAGTGCCAATATCCTCTGGGCGATATAGGTGTCCCTCTCGTCGATAAAGGCCTTCCCGATACCGGGTGCGAACTCCTTCAGGGAATTGATCATCACAGTGATGGTGTCCTCCTCCAGAAGGTCGTCGATCTTCATTTTTTCATTACTGCCATCCTCCCCATCCTCCTCTTCCGAGAAACCTATGATAGCGTTGATCCCGTACCAGAACATCTTGATCTTTTCAAAGAAACCCATGTTCTGCCAGCCGCTCTTGAATGTGACGCTGATGTCCCGGTCCACCAGAGCAATGGGAACCCCCTGGGCCCGGGCCTCTTTGATTGCCGCTACCATCTCCATTCCCGGAGCTGCCTCCTCTTCGAGACCCATCTGCTTCTGTATAGTGCTGAGGAATAACTGGGTGAGCATTAGTCCGGATCTGCCCTCCCTTATCACCTTGAACACAGATGTGTTGCGCCATTTCTCCTTCTGTATCAGAGAAAGGTAACGGGCCCGGTCCAGCTCCACCGCTACAATGTCGGGCTTCACCTCGGTGATGGCCTTCTTCACCTCCCTGGCGCTCTTGTGTGATATGTGGGCAGTGCCCACAAGGCAGATGCTGTCTCCATGTTCCTTGATCATTTGTATGTCACCGGCTAGTGTTTTGAAAGGCTTCATCGATACTGTTGGTTCTACTGACTCAAGAATTATAACTCTATAATACATTTCCGAACAAAAAGGCCATCAAGGCCACGAACATGGCTGCCTTGAGAACCTGCTGGGACATCTTGGATTTGATTATGGAATACCTCATACTGAATATTATCATTGCGAAAACAAAGGCTATCAGGATCAGATACATCATGCCGGTAAAAAGCTGCAGGGGATAATAGGGCAGAACACCCAGAACCATAACTCCCAGGAGCAGCCCTCCTGCAATCCTAGCCGATGCCTTCTTCCCAAACTTTATCGGCAGTGTCAATCGGTCTGCGTCCCCTTCCATATCCTCTATGTCCTTGATGATCTCCCTTGCAATATTGACAGAACCTCCCAGAAGGGCAAGGACGCCCAGTTTTTTCCAGCCCCCCACTGCAGCTGCGGCCCCTAGGAACACACAAGCTACCAGAAGGCCGATCACAAAATTGCCCAGCAGAGGATATCTTTTGAGGTACAGCTCATACCCTCCCAGGATCAGTTCGCCTCCCAGAACAAACAGGAAACAGTGAATGTTGACCGTAATTGCGAAGAACAGCGCCACAAGGTAGAATATCAAGGCCCAAACCAGGAGGAACCTCCTTGTGAAAAGCCCCTTTGGAATGGCCCTTGTAGGATGGATGGTCCGGTCTATGGAAGCATCGGACACGTCGTTTATCATGTTGCCCCCGGCCATGAGGAAAAAAGCCGCAAGACCTGCGGGCACCACCTTGTCCAGAGAATCCAAAGAATCATTGCCCAGCACCACCGCCGAGCTAACCGCGACTATGAGAATACCCATTAGACAGTTGCCTATACGGAATGAATGAAAAAATGCCCGGATCAGCCGGAGGTACTGCTTCATGGAGAAACCGGCTTTCTTCATCATTGGATCGCCCATTTGGTCTTCTGTATTCTCTCTATCGGTCCCGGGCATTGGGCATCAGCAACCTTCAGTTCTTCCCCCGGCTCCCTTTAAGATGGTACTGGATCCTGAGAATTATCACCAGAAGGAAAATGAAGAGCACGAAGATTATCCAGAAGTTCAGTTCATCCTTGGTGAAAAGGGAACTGAACCTTTCACTCAGGGGAGTATCGACCTCGAGCCTGATAGTATTCACCACCTCATTTCCAGCGGCGCTCTTGAAGGTGATTTCTATCTCCTTCTCATCCCCGTTCTCAAGGTCCTCGGGAGGTTCAAGGGTCACGGTCACTATCTTGTCCTCCTTGGAAGAGAGTATCAGTTCTCCAGTGTAATCCACCTTCCAACCGCTGGCATCCTCATCGCTTATGATTATATTATCCACGCAGTTGCCGTTGTTCATCACCTTGAACCTGAAATCCAAGGAAGTGTCCTTGGAGGATATGGTCAGGTCCAGTCCGTCAAGGGCCTCAACCGTCATATCATAATGGTAATCCACTACGGCTATAAGGGTCAAGTCGGCACTCATACTGGCGGGAAGGCTCTTGTTGAAAGGCTCGGCCGATACCCTGAATTGGAGCCCCCCGTCCTCGGTGCACAGGGCGTCATCAGGAGGTTTGACAGAGACCGTAAAGCTCTCCTTTGACATGGCCGATACCTGAAGCGTCTCCTGGTAGTCCAGGGTCCAGCCCACCATATCCGGTCCCACGGAAATGGAGAACACCTGATCCTCCTCGTGGAGGTTATCAAGGCCCAAGTAGAATTTCAGCTCCAGAAACTCATCGTTTGCCGAATCATAACTGCTAGTGAGCTCCTCATCGTCGGCACTCAGCACTATCCGTCCCGTGGAGAAACTGGTGCTGGCGGTGAGGGTGATGGTCTTGGTCATCCCGGTGTCATTTCGGGAGTTGAACTCCACGGAAAGTACCGCCTGGGTAGGGCTGTCAGGGGACACCGGAGCGGTTATAATAATATGAAAAACCGCCTCAGATCCGCTGGTGAGGTATAAGGAATAATATCCTGAACCTCCTCCCGAGCTCTGACCTTCAAGGGTATCACCTGTGACCTCCAGACCCCATCCAGACGGAAGTACTGGAATATGAATGTCAACTGTATCCGCAAGGTCCCCGGTATTGAACAGGGTGATTATATAATCAGCGGCAGCTCCGGGAGATATTTCCCTGATGGTATCGCCCTCCACTCCGGCTTCAAAAACATAGCTGGACTGGACCGTCAGTTTCAGGGGCTGGGGAAGATTGTCCTTCTCGCCTCCGTCACCCTGTGAAGTTGCCGATACTGTGATATGGGAGAACTCCCCGCCTTCAGCATCCCCGGGAACCGTGATCCCCAGGTCCACCAGGGACTCCTCTCCAGGAAGCACTTCCACCGATCCGGGAATGGACAGGTCCCACACGGGATCTGATTCCGCCTCCAAAAGGATGGCATCCTGGCTTCCCCCGATGTTGAGGACCCTTATGGTAAACTCGGTTGTTCCAAGGGGAACGCCGGTCTGTTCGGTGATATCTGCGTTGATCCGCACCCCGAACTCACGCATCTCCAGTTCGGTAGAGGCATTGAACTGACTGCCGGACCTGTCAGTTATCCTGACATGGACGGGGTATGTACCCGGCGGATGGCCACCGGGATAGTTCCACCTGGTAAAGAAACCCATATGCTGATCCTTGGGGCCTAGTAGAAGGGTGGCGTTCAGTACCGCTGCGGGGATGTCATCAGGGTCCATTATTGTTACCTTGATCTCGGAGATGTCCTGGTCACCCATCACATCGGTAACGTTCCCCACAATATCCGCGTATCGTTCCCCCTCGCCGAGATTGGGATAGAAACTGCTCAGCGTGACCCCGTCCCTTTCGGTCCCGGCGTCCATCTCCCTCATGTGGTCAGTGAAGAGAGATAGATGGCTGTCTGTATTGGTGCTATCGTAGCTCAGCGTGACAGCCCCGCTGAGGGGACCTTCCTGTACCGATGCATTAATGCTGACCCGGATCCGGCTTCCCTTCTGGAACTGGTATTCGCTCCCAGGAGCCACTTCAGGTATGAAATAGATGAACTTGGGATTGGTGCGGAGGTCCTCCTCGCCGAAACTGTTCTCGGCTATTGCCTTGGCTCCGTCAAATATTCGGATCGTGACGCTGCAGGCTGTGTTTCCGGTATAGACCGTGGTGAAAAAAAGCTTGAAAGCGTTCATATCCTGATCCACAGTGGCCTTCACATCGAGGTTGTCATATAGGGGCTGATCCGTTGAGAAATCAAGACGTTCTCCGTCACCAAGCGTATCAACTGATGGGGTATTATTGGATGGGGCCGTGGTGTTCATCTTGGGTCCTTCCTTGAAATAAAGGTTCACATTGGTGAACTCCCCGGTCCTTTCGGCATCTGAAAAGGGAATTGAGCCTTCATCCATAAGTGGTGAAGCGGTATCCTGGTGAGTAGGGATATCCCCCGAAAAATGTAATACCCCGGAAAAAAGGGTGAAAAGCAGGGTCAGTGTTAACACTGCTGCGCCGACATATGCTCTAGTACCTGTTCTATCTCCGATAAGCTTCATTTCTTACCCACCCTGGTCTTAATAGGTAATAATATAGAAATGGTATTTTAATTTAAGGGTGGTCTCGGGCAAACTCGCCATTATCAATCAATCGCTTGTAGGCTGCTGCAAACAGGGCACAACAAATAAATTTGATATCACCATAAATAATTAATCGAATGTCCACCTTAACCTATCCATGAAGATCGGCATATCATCACCTGGTTTCTGCACAACACCCTTTCCGGAAATGCTTGACACCCTTTCCCGGCACTATGATGTGTGGGAACTTATAGGAGAACATATGCATTACCTGCCTGACATCTCGGAGGTCGCTTCAGAGCTCACGGAGAGCTATGATACGGGTCTCCAGGTGCATCTGCCCTTCTCGGACATCAACATCGCATCTGTGATCCCGAGGGTAAGACAATTGGGAGTGGAATTCATCACGGATTCCATTGAAGCAGCTGCCGGGATCGGGATCGGTAAGGCAACCCTTCACCCTGGTTCCGCTTCTTCCATAAGCTTCCGGGACAGGGACTGGGTAATGGCCACAGCCAGAAGGTCAATGGAGACCATATACGAATGTGCAGTTGAGCATGGAGTGACGATATGTCTCGAGAACATGCCCTACAGATCCATGATAGGTCCGGATATGGATGAGCTGCTTGCTCTCTCGGAGGGATTCGAACCGGAGATATGGAGTATATGCTATGACATGGGCCACGGGCATATAAGCGGGCTGGAGGGGAGCATTGAAAAGCACACGGACAGAATATACAATCTCCATGTCCACGACAACCGGGGTAAGAAGGATTCACATCTGATACCAGGTCAGGGAAACATTGATTTCGATACGCTGTCTCCGGTGCTGAAAAGAAGCCCCTGTGAAATAGCAGTTTTTGAAGCCCAGGACCTCAGGGACGCCCTTTCCGGAAAAGAGGAAGTGGCAAAGTATTTCGGGTGAAAAGTGTCTTTTTGGAGAGTATCACTATGGAAACCAGACCTTCGGAGATTGTTGTGAAGAACGGCAGGGTATACCACCTGGGCCTGGCAAAGGGAGAGCTTGCGGGAAATATTTTCTTTGTAGGGGACCCGGCAAGGGCCCATCTGGTGGCTTCACGGTTTGATTCTATTGAGCATGAGGTTAGGAACCGGGAGTTTGTTACCTTGACGGGGCCCTACAGGAACATCCCCATGTCAGTCATGGGAACTGGAATAGGAACCGACAATGTGGAGATTGCACTGGTGGAAGCCTATAATATCAGGGAATTCGACCTTGAAACCGGACTCAGAGACGCAGCACTTCCCCCCATGAACATTATCCGTATAGGGACCTCAGGGGGTGTCCAGAAAGATATTGAACCGGGTACACTGGGTATAACAACCTACGCTCTTGGGATTGACAGCACAGGTCTATACTATGACCATCCTGCTGTGGATACTGTCATTCCCGAGATAGAGGAAAAGGCGTTAGATGTCCTGAACAGGCATACCCCTGACGGGTCCCGATTCAAGGGAAAAATATTCCCCTATGCATCCAGAGGTACCCCTGAGATAACAGACCTGCTTGTAAAACATGCAGAATCTTTCGGCCATGACTATGTTAAGGGAATAACCGTGTCGTCTCCTGGATTCTACGGGCCTTCCGGCAGGTTCATAGACGGTCTGAAGAACACCGTCCCTGGCATCAAGCACCATCTGGCGGAGGTCAAAGCCGCTGGTCACAGGGTCATCAATATGGAGATGGAATCAAGCCTTATTTTCCACATAGCTGAGAACATCGGCTGCAGGGCCGGGACAATCTGTCCCATAATAAGCAGTCCCGGAAAGAGCGACAAGGTTGCAGACTACAATAGATGCATACAGGATACCATCGATATTGCCCTTGAGACCATGCTGGAACTGGCTCAGTAGAAGGTAGTCCTGACAAGATGGAAAGGCTCTGTGTAACTTCTCCCTTTTCTCCACAGGTAATGGTCGAAATGCAGAGCATTGATGTGTTCTTCCCTGGGCCTCAGTCCGTTTATCCTGCTCATCAATAATTGCGCAGAGTGGATCGTATGGGCCCGGATCTCCAATTCCTCCTCCGAACCCTTACTTAGGAGAACCCTTCTCTTTATCTTATCCCACAAAGCTGGAGAATATCTCATGACACCCATGGAAAGAAGTGCTTTGGGGAGCTGATAATCAGCAAAAACGGTAAGTGAATCCATATCCTCTGCATCAAAGAGGCCGCGGCTGTAGAGCCTAGCATATAATATCGAAGGGAACATCTGAGCCCTTTTGTAGAAACTGATGGTGTCTCCCGTGGGCCGGTATACCGCCTGGTCATTGAAGGAAGGAAAATCCCTGACCACTCTCTCAACTATACCCGTATTTCCCTTTTTGGAGAAACACCTTCCACCGGATCTTCTTATGAGTTCTGATACCTTGCCATTGTATTTTTCAAGGAGAACCCTTCCCACCTTATTGAGTATTTCCTTTCTTTCCTCCAGCATGGGTATAGGACGGTCCCCTTTGAAGATATCACCTGCCTGGTCGAGCGTAAGATTGGAAAGAAAACCAGGGTCCAGAACATCCATGCCACTCTCCATGGCCTTCAGAAGACATGCGGACATGGCCATGGAACCGGTATAACGTTCTCCGTGAAGATCGCTTTTGAACCGTTCCTTGGTGTCCTCATACCAGAACTTGAAATTGATGCTGGATGTGATGAAGAAGAAATCCATTGTCCGGGAAGTATTCTCCTGAATGAAAGCGGGAGATACCATTGAAGGAACGGGGAAATCCTCCTTTGCCAGCTCGGGCACCAGGGTATCCAGGACATCAAGGTCGATATTAACATGTTTTGGGTTCTCTAGGACAGGTATGATGCTTTCAGGGACGGGATTTTTCATTGCTCATACCTCCTTCTGCCTTTTGCCTGGATAGATAAAATCTCAATAGAAAAGCGTTGATGGGAATTAGAACCGATAGAAGTGCCAGGAAGCGGAAACTGTCGCTGTAGCCCCCTGAACGGTCCCGGATCAGACCTGTAAGATAAGGACCGAAAAGCATTCCCAATGAGATGAACATGGTAAGTATTCCGAAGGCCTGCCCCAATTTTTCCTTAGCTACTATCCTTGAAGGGAAGGCAAAGGTGGGCGTGGGGACCAAGGCCATACCGAGAGCTATGCACAGCAATATGGGAATATAGGCATCGGACAAGGTGATTAGAAAAATTCCCAGGGCAACAAGGGAACCGCCTCCGGCAATGAAAAGATCGTTGTTCCCGATACGGTCCAGCCATCTTCCCACCAGGGGAGCGATGATAAGGGAGCACCACATGAGGATACTTGAAAGGAAGCCCGAATAAGATATGCTGTATCCCTCCGATACAAAGAAATCAGGTGCAAAAGTGCTGAAAGCAATGGTTGCGGCAGTGTACCACATCCAGCATAGGCCAAGTATCCAGATGGGGAAACCAATCCTTAGAATCCTTTTGATGGAGTTAATACCCTCTCTGTTCCCTCCCGTCCCTTGGGTCTCCCTACTTCCAACGCGTCCACCCCTCTGTTTTTTCGGGAGAGATGCAGTAGAGGATCCTACAGGGGGATGCCGGTATAAAATGACAAAAAGCAGCAGCACCAGAAAACAGAATGAAGCGCTGATATAGACTGGTATGCTCCAGTTCCAGGTCTGGGCCATACTCCCGAAGGTGGAGAAGCATATTATGGTCCCCAGAGGCACCACGATGTTGAATATGCCCATGGCCGTACCCTCACTATCATCACGGAACCACTGGGAGAGGAACTGGGCCGAGACCACCGATATGGCAGATATTCCAAGGCCCGCTATTACCCTGGAGACAGCCGCAAGGAAGAAGGAATCGCTCACGGCGAGAAGAAGGGTTCCGACCAAGGTTATTACCAGCGACATGACCCCTATCCTGAAAGGGCCGAACCTGTCGGAGAGGATACCAGCGGCAAGGGCCAGTACTATCCCGGGGACCGCCAAGAAGGTCATGAGCATTCCCGCCTGGCTGTGGGTCATGGCCAGATCCTCCATTACTATGGTGAGAATTGGTGAGAGATTATGAAGGGTGAAGGCGAAAACCATCATAAATAGACAGCTCAGGAGAAGTATGACCCACCTGTACGATCGCGATACTTTGGTCCTGTTCATAGGCTTTTGCTCCGTCCTTGAATAGATAAAAATAAACCCGAAAGAAGGGGGGCCGTCATTCCTCAAACCTTTTAATGATCATCTCTTTTCCGCTGTCTGCATGAGGTATGAAAACATCCATGAGGTCCTCTGCAATGTGGGCGCCAGGAAAGATAGCCTTTGCCTCGGATAGCATTCTATCAGAGTCTTCATAGCGTGAGGAGAAGTGTGTCAGGAACAGGGTGCCTGCTCCGGCCTCCTTTGCAGCCTCTGCTGCCATCTCCGAGGTGGAATGAAAGAACTCCTCGGCGCGGTGCCTGTGCTCCGAAGTATAGGTGGACTCATGGACAAGGACATCAACCCCTAAAGAAGCGTTTACCAGATCCTCACAGATATAAGTGTCCCCGGAGAAAGCCACCTTTCGTCCCCGTCTAGGGGGTCCAAGGACCATATCAGGGGTGACAACCTGTCCATCACGGGTAATGTTCTCACCCCTCTGGAGCATGCCGAAGAGTCTGCCTTCGGGAATACCCAGCTGGAGCGCCTTCATCTTGTTGAACTTCCCGGGACGAGGTGATTCTTCTATAACATAGCCCTGGCTCAATTGGCCGTGGGTATTGGGAAATGTAGAAATGGTCACATCCTTCAGTTCCTGGACTATCCCTTCCTCAGCTTCTATGCATTTTATCGGAAAGGTGCTCTTCATGAGACCAATAGCCTGGAGGGTTTCTACCAGGGTAATTGTCCCCGAGGGGCCTATGATGGTCAGCTCCTTTTCCCTTCCGTCAAGATGCATTGTTTCTGTAAGACCGAATAGACCCAGTAGATGGTCGAGATGAAAATGCGTGATAAGAACATGAGATATCTTCATGTAGGAGAAATTTGCCCACTGTATCTGTCTCTGGGTCCCCTCTCCACAGTCCACAAGGATGACCCTGTTGCCGATAACCAGAGCTGAAGATGATACGTTTCGCTCCTTGGAAGGGCGTGCAGCGGCGGTGCCTAGAAAAATCAATCGCATGAACTTCATATCCTGGATACCCGATTTAGATCAATACTGTTAAATGAACAACTAATACGAACGGATCAACTGCCCTTTTCTATGCAGGCGGGGCAGGAGGTTTCTTCTTGGGCGGTGCAGGCGGTTTTCCCGCAGGTTTCTTAGCTGGTGGAGCGGGGGCTTTCTTTTGAACTGATTTTTCCTCCTGCGCTACTTCCTCTTCTACATCAGTCTCCTCGGCCTGAGCCTCTTCCTGAGCAATGTCCTCTTCTCTAGCGGGGGGCAGGGCCTTGGGTGCTTCCTCGCTCCCTTCCAATCCGGGCCCTGGTAGAGATACTGCAGGTTCATCTTGTGTCTGGGGTCCGGCCCAAGACGGCTGTGCATGTTCATCGATGTAGCTATCTTCACCTGCATACTCCTCACCGGGCTGTGTCATGAAAGCCTGGGCGTTCTCGTCATAATAGGGTTCGTATTCTTCCTCGGGGACCTGGTTATCGTAGTAGCTCGGGGTATAGTAGACCATGGGCGCAGGTGCTAGTTCCTCAGGCTGGGCCTCAGGCTCAAAGGAGGCGGGCTCGATCATCTCTTCCGCCTTCTTGGCCTTGCTCTTCTTGATCACCATTATCAGACCTATGAGGATGGCTCCGATTATTATTACAACAATGATTGCAATGATGAGGAACATGGGAAAACCGTCCTCGGATTCCGAGGAACTGGCGGTCTTTGTCAGATCGCCTTCCAATCCAGGAGGAACTGACCGGTCCAGCATGGGTTCCGTGCCCTTTTCGAACTCCATAGCATTTGAGAATCCATCCTCATCGGGATCGTCCTCGGCTCCATAGAGAGCGATATTCTTGAACTTGTCCCTCTCCCAGTAATCAGGAAGTCCGTCGTTGTCCTCATCAAGGCGGACCCAGGTGATATCGGCATCATAATTATCGGCGATGTAGTTCCAGGTGTCCAGCTCGCTCCAACCCAGAATACAGAGGGTCAGTGTCTCGTCCTCACCCTCCTCGGGAACATCATCCACGTCAAATACACTGGTGATATTGTAATCCATTGACCAGAAGTAGACATATTCTCCCGGGCGGCTCATGTCCCTGTTCAAAGACGGGCGGGTGAAAAGCTCATAGAGATCGCTGTAGTAATTGAATGAATTAGGATTGAGGTCCTCGGCCTCTTCCTGGTCCACAAAAGGTATCCAGACATACTCACCATCCTCGTTCAGCTCCCAATCGTATATATCCATGTGGCTGATGGGGGATGAACTGCTCTTGATTGTACCTTCGATCTGAAAGGTCTTTGTTACCTCAACCTCGTCCCCTGATATCTCGGTCCGGGTGATGGTCACATCAAGAAGGTCCGCCTTTATGATTATCATGGGATCTGACAGAACCCGCTCACCAGTTGCCAGTTTTCCCTGGGTGGGATCCTCGAAAGCCTGAGCTTTCCAGATATTATCAATGGGAATTACAGGACCGAAGGGTACAACGGTTCTCTGGTAGTTGCCCCAGTTATCAAGGGCCACAACAGCCACATAATACTCGTTCCTGGGGATAATGGATATCTCCTCGTTTGTGGTCATGGACATATCGGTATCATCCTGTGTGGTGATGACCTTCACGGGGTTCATTCCCTTGACGCTTGTGAATATCTTCTGGCTCATGTATATCCTGTATTCCTCGAAGTCATCCGCATCGCATCGGTCCCACTGTAGGTCCAGGCTGCCGCCTCGGTCATTGGGGGTGTCCTCTGCCATCACATTTGTTATTGGGTCCGGTGATGTTCGGTCAGTGGCCAGTGATTCGGGGTTATTGGACAGGGGTGCGGCATTTCCCCAGTTATCCCATACCATCATGCTGAAGTAGAATTTTTCACCCCCTTCAAGATCGGTTACCGTGACCCTCTCTGTGGTTCCCGGTGCAGAGGGCAGGGGAACGTCCTGGTAATTGGGTATTAAATCTGCACTGAAGTAATCCCACTGGTGCATTATCCGGGTATCGGAATACTTGATCTCGTATCGGTCCACGGGGCCGCCGTTGTCATCCGGGGCGGTCCACATCAGTTCGATGGTACCGTCAAGCTCGCCCATCTCCGCTGAAAGGTCCGATATGAAGGTGGGTGCATCCCTGTCCGGGGCTATCACCCGTGCAATGTTGGAAAGGCCAGACATCTGGCCCCGGGCGTCAACTGCTATGACGGCGAAGTAGTATTCCTCACCCATATCCAGACCATCCAATATCACGAGTTCAGTGGCTCCTGGAGCTGCGGGATCGGGTATGTCGGACTCCTCAAGGGCTTCGGCATTTTCGAAATCGGTCATCTCGTCAATATAATTGGTGGAATATTTTATCATATAGCTGGAGGCAGAACCCTCATCGGCTGTCTTATCCTCTGCGACAGCGGTCCAGGTCAGATTAACAGCACCGCTCTCCGAGGGATCGGCTATGGCCTCCAAGTCATCTATTCCCGCTGGCGGAAAATCCTCCAGAACAACCAGTTCATCCTCCATTATGGCAAAGGGCGACCAATCGCCCTTGCTGTCCTGAACGCTGAATCTGACGGTATAGACACCTGCTGTAAGATTGTCAACTGTAATTTCTGGCTGATGGCCAAGCACCTGAAAGGGAGTATAATCTGTCTTCACCATCCAGATGAAGCCTGAATCGGCAGTTCCGTCCTCCAGATCCTCTCCGTGGCCGGTGAATGTGATATTTGTCAGTTCCCTGGCAGGATTGGGGTCGATGGTATCGATAATGGCCAGAGGGGGTTCGTTATAAGGAAGTTCATACTCGATCTCCAACTTGGGACGGTTGTTCTGGCCCTCCATTGATGTGAACATCTTAAGGGTATCCATTCCCGGTCGGTCATGGGTTATCAATATCACACCGTAGTTATCCATGGTCCCACCCACCCATTCAGTCACGAAATCAGTAAGGTCCCAGGTAACCCATCCATAGGCTAGACCTGTTGAGGCATCCGAGCGCTTCCCTGCATCGTAATCTACTCCGGGCAGGGTCCAGGCGTTGATCCCGTCCCTTCTGTTCCAGGTAATACCATGGTTCTCCGTGTCCGGTGCATCCCAGGTTCCCGGACCCTGGGTCCAGGACTTGGTTATGGGATATGCACCCATTGTAACAGGTACATCAATGTTGCCTTCGTTTCCGCCCACGTCAACGGACTGTTCATAGTAGAGCTTCATCTCAGCCTTGACAATATCTATATCCGCCGGCACCTGGGTGATGTTGAACTGTATGACCGTGCGGAAGGGAAAAAAGGTATTATCCTGCTGGGTGCTCTCCCAGGACTGGTAGAGCTGCTCATCCACTCCGAAGTTCATATCCACCATTCCGTATATGCCGAAGGAATCGGCCACCATTGAATCTATTCCCTCGGTTTCCGTAACCAATTCGGTCCTAGTAATCGGTCCTTCATCACCGTAATCTTTATCGGTTAATTCCGGTAAAGAGGATATTCGAGCATCACTGCTTTCTCCATGGTATTCATGAAGGCTGTGAAAAAATCCCGTTAGGAATCCCATGATCACAAGAACGGACAACACCGCTCTAAAACCGCGCGTTCTGATTGATCCTGCCAAACTTAACTTCCTAAACATCATATCACTCTTCAATATGATAATAAATCAGTGGTAATATCTTTAGTCTTCTTTCTAAAGCACAGGCTAACACATACATAGGCCGAGTAGCCTCCTGACTTCAATATATATGATAATAAATAAAGCTTGCCATTTAATGATTTAATATCTGTTTTCAACCTCCCGTAATAATTAGGTTTACCAGCAATATTTTGGTAAATATTCAAATAATACTAATACTATGGCATATCGATTATGCCTCTGCAAGGGTACCAGTTCCTGATCTGATCAATGCTTCAATCAATGCATGAATCGCTTGGGAACCGTTCTGCTTAATTTATCATAGAGGGTGAAAAAATGGGTTATTACCAACAGCTTCAGCTTGTTATAGAGATCCTTTTCGTGGTCCTCATCCTTCTATTGATCTACCTGATATGGCAGAGGAAAAACCTCAACAGGGACACCGGAATTGACCGCCAGAGAGACTATCTGAGAAACTCATCGAGATTAACAAACCGGCAGAGGCGCCATCCCATATCCTCCGGGAACGTATGCCCGTACTGTTACGCAAGGAATGGTATTAATGACGTATACTGCCAGCGCTGCGGTCAGACCATCGGAGGGTGGAGCGGTCTGGATATCGAGGAGGAAATGGAAAGGGAGCCCGACCGGCATCCTCTGGATGATCTCCAGCCGGTTCCTCGGTCCATGAAAGACGAGTACAGAGGGGTATACGGCTGCCCCAACTGCCTTGAAACACTGCCTGTTGATTCAAGGGAATGCCATATGTGCGGAAGCACATTCTGGAGCACTGTGAGGAAAGAAATGTGAAATATCAAATAATCGGCTGTTATATCTGGCTGAACCAATAGGAGGGAATAGGTTGGCATCCATAATAAGTATGATCCAGAAGATCGCCAGAGAAGAGGTGCGTAAATTGAACACCTTGGAACTGGGCGTCGTAGAGACCGTGAACATGCACGAGAGCGAGAGCGATATTGTGAACTATGATTGTTCAGTGCTTCTGAAAGGGCGGAGCACTCCGGAAGGGGAACCCCTGAAGCTGGAGAACGTACCCATAGCCACCTATCACTCAGGATCTGTCAGAGTACCCTATGTGGATGACCTGGTCCTAGTATCCTTCATAAACGGCGATGTGGCAATGCCGGTGATAATAGGAATAATATATTCAGCAGAGAAGAGACCCCCCCTGTATGCGGAAGGAGAACACCGCACTGAATTCGACCCATCAGTTTACAGGGCCAATGACAGTTCCGATCTGGACAAGCATGTGATGGTTTTCAATGGTACCAATGAAGAAAATGAGTTCCTCATAGAGTTCAAGGACGGACCAAAGATATCCTATAAGCCTGCGGGGATCGAGATAACAACGGGAAAAACCCTGGTTAAGATGGCCATGGACGGCGATGTTGAGGTAACTGGTGAAGCAAATATCACAGTTACGGCCAAGGGCAACCTCGAGGTAAAGACCGACGGCGACATCAAGATGGAAGCCGGCGGCAACATTACTATCAAAGGAACGAAAATCGAACTGAACTGAACTGAAGGTGATAAACAAATGCCAGCTCCCCAAGGAAAGATGATGGGTCAGACCATAAAGATGTTGGCCCTTGCCGAGGCAATGCAGATACCCAAGGACTATGCGGGGGACGACACTTTCGAACATAACAGCGATTTCCCCGAATACCAGCCCGGAGTACCGAAGGGAACCAATATATTCATCCCACCCGGTGTGGACAAGATCACCGTGGACGCCTGCAACGATGTGAGCGATATAGTGATAGAGTTCATTGATGCACTTGCAGGGGGAGTTTGTACAGCCTGGCTTAACTGGCAGAGCGCAGCTATGATATCAGGGATGGTAATTAACGGACCCGCGGGAATGGTCCCCCCCGGCACCTTAAGCAGTCCGGTCATGATGAACACCGCCATGATACTTGCTACAGTGGTCCCGGGACAGGGAGCCAATTTCATGCCAATGGCCAAAGCCGTCGCCACGGGCATTGAGACCGCCTGGAGCGCATGGGAAAAAGGTTTTACCATTCAGCTCCAGTATCCGCCCTTCGCTTCGGTCCCTGCTCCCACGGCACCGCCCACTCCCAACATACCTATGCCCGTGATAACCGGATCCTCCATCGGCGATCCAATGATGAAGAAAGCTGCGTTGTCAGGTCTCATGCTGGCAAACCTATCAGGGGTGACCCCTGACGACCTGACCCAACTGATATTCGATACATTTGCAGACGGATTCTGCATGATGTTCGACATATGGAAAGCTTCCACCATGGTAAGCAATGTAATGGGTACCGGACCCGTGCCCAGTTTCGCTCCGCCCTTCTCCCCTGTCGGGCCGGTGGTAGGCGGGACCAACATACCCAGTCCAGGAATATTCATATAATGTCCAAGTGATGATCAGTAATATCCAAAATGAGTTGATTGATATGCCAGAAGCTGCAAGATTGAACGATATTGCAAAATGCGAGGCCGATGTCCACGGCTGTCCAGGAGGACCCCATTCAGTCCAGGGACCAATATGCATCGGCAGTACGGATGTTTTCATCAATGGACTGCCGGCAGCAAGGGAGAGCGATACGGGAATACATGCCGTATGCTGCGGACCCAATACTTTCGAGATAAAGATTGGGAGCGCCACGGTCATGATAAATGGAAAGAAGGCTGCCAGAAAGGGGGATATGACCAAACACTGCGGTGGTGTGGGTAAGATCGATGCAGGCAGCTCAGATGTGGAGATAGGCGGCTGAAACAGGTAAATGTATCAAATAGAAACATAGGCATGATATAATTCATATAATAAGCATTATTTAAATTGAAATTACAGTAATGATCAAGTGATAATTCCATTTTGATTGATCCGGTGATAATAAATGTCAGCATCTGTCGAGGAAAAGATAAACCAGGGAGACGGGGCCTGGAACAATGATGAAATGAGGGAAGCGGTTTCCCATTACAACAGCATACTCCAATCAGGAAAGGCAACCGATGAGGAGAAATATCTGGCTTATACCAGAAAGGCTTCGGTTCTCAAGGAGATAGGAAATTATGAGACCGCACTGGAATGCCTTGAGGATGCCATAGAGCTGTTTCCGGATTTGGAGGAGGCATGGTACAACAAGGGAAACATCCACTCCCTACTCGAAGACTACGAGAAGGCAATCGAGTCCTACAATGAGGCTATAGTTATCGGTGTGGACAATGAGAACACCTACAACAACAGGGGAGCGATTTACTATTTCATTGAGGAATACGACAAGGCTCTGGATGATTTCCAGAACGCCCTGAAAATCAAACCCAACTTTGAACAGGCATTCGTTAACAAGGGAAATGCCCTTCTAAAGCTGGACCTATACGAGGAAGCCCTCGAATGCTTCCAGGAAGCACTATTGATCAATGAGAACAACTACAGGGCTTTTGTGGGGAAGGGGCTGGCATATTTCAAGACCGCTCAGTATGACGAAGCCATCATGGTATTCAATGCAGCCCTCTATCAGAAGGAAGAGCATCTAGAGGCCCTTTTCTATAAGGGCATTGCCCTTTACAATATCGATATACTGAACGAGGCCGAAGAGACCCTTGCAAAGGCCGTGGAACTGGAGGAACTAGCTCAGGCATATTTCTATCTCGGAAACATATACAAGGCCCGCTCAGATTACCAAAATGCCCTAAAGAACTGGGACCTGGCAATCCAGATCGAGAAGAACTACGAGGAAGCATGGTTCAACAAGGCCATGACACTTTCGGAGCATTTTGACAGACATGAGGAAGCACTTTCATGCTTCAACAAACTTACCCTCCTTAACCGGCATCTGGCCATAGCTTGGCTGGAGAAAGGGAAACTCCTGAGCAACGAGTTCGAGGAGTACGATGATGCCATGACCGCACTGAAGAATGCAAAAAAACTGGATACTGACAACCCAGAAACCCTCACGGAGATGGGGAAGATATACGCCTACCATCTAGGTGAAATGGAGCAGGCGCTGGACCTGTTCGACGAGGCACTGGAGATAAAGGAAGATGCAGAGATCTGGTTCCAGAAAGGAAATATCAACGCGCGTTTCGAGAAGAAATACCGGGAAGCCATAGCCTGCTATGACGAGGCTCTCACCCTGGACGGGCGGCATATGAAGTCATGGTTCAATAAAGGTATCGCACTGGGAAAGGTCAACCGGCTGGAGGAAAAACTGTCCTGTATGGAGAAGGTTCTGGAAATCGAACCGGCCAACCAGCAGGCCATGAAAATGAAGAAGGAATTAGAGACGGAATTGAAACTTTGATTTCCGACATTTCGGCTACATCAATTCTGGGATGATACGATTGCTCAGGTAAATTTTATAATTGTTAAAATATTTTTTAATCCTGATTCTGGAGTTATGAGGTACTTCAGTCTATGATCGATCATTGTACAGTCAATGGGAAATATTTGAGGTTCAACTAAAATGTTGTCCTAAAAATGCTTTATAACAGTTTGTCGATTTATTTTGATTGACATGTAAACAACACCTATGTTGGGTATTGTTATATGTAAACCTTTGCCAGAAGGCAGTGGTTCACATGTGGGCCCGCAGTCATTTGACTGCTCTTGAAGATAGGTTTACTGCATGTCTCAAAAGGAGGAGATGGATATGTTGACAGACAACAATGACGGGATACACAGGTATTTGGATTCAGTAAACCAGATAATTCTTAACCTTGACATCGCTGGAATCATCACTTCTGTGAATCGGATGGGGATGGAGTTCATAGGCATGGAGCGCTCAGAGATAAAAGGGAGACCATTTTTTATTAATTTCATACCTGAAGACAAAGGTCCAGATGCCGCATCCGCCTTCGAGTCCTTTATTAATGACGATTCCATCCCCATGCTGTACTATAAAAGTCCGTTGATCAATCAGACCGGAGAATCATATCCAATACTGTGGCTCTACACCAAGGACAGGGATAAAACTGGGAACCTGAGGTCCATCCAGTGTTACGGGGAGATAAGGGATGAAATGAACGGGAGTCCTGCTGTGCTCGTGAACAGCGATCTGCCCTACCAGAACCTCTTCCGATATGTGCCTCTCTTGGTCTGCAGGTTCATGTCCGACGGCGGTATTACCTTTGTAAACGATTATTTCCTATCATTCTTCAGAATGGAAAGGGAAAACATACTGAATTCCAATTTCTTCTGGATAATAGACGACAAGAACTGGAGGTCCATGGAAGAGCAGTTCCATTTATTGAACCGCAATAATGCATGGTCCCGATACGAACAGGACATTAGATGCTCCTCCGGTAAAAGGAAATGGCTCAGATGGACCAATCAGATAATTGCCTTTAACGAAAAGGGTATGGCCGTTGAATATCAGGCCATAGGCGAGGACATCACCCTGAGGAAGCACGATGAGGAAAAGCTTAAGAAGGCATATGAAAAGCTCAAAAGGACCAGGGACAAGCTTGTGCAATCTGAAAAACTAGCGGGTATGGGGAAGCTAGCAGCATGTGTGGCCCACGATATAAGGAACCCACTCCAGGTTGTGATAGGTATGTCCGAACTGATCAAAGATGATCTAGAGGGATCCCGGCACGAAAGGGATATCAGTACCCTTTGCGAGGCGGGCCTGCGGATCAATGATATTGTGAACAATCTCAACATGTATTCAAGGGATAAAAAGAGAAATGTGATATCCCGGGTGGATCTCAATCAGGTCATACTCAAAAGCTTGGATTCAACCAGACTGACCTCGGATTTCTCCGATGTGAACATAGATATGGATCTAGATAAGATCCCCAATGTCAATGCCAATGAGGGGGAGCTTCTGCAGGTTTTCATAAATATAATAAAGAACTCCATTGATGCAATGGATGGAACGGGAAATATCACCATAAGAAGCACCAGAACAAATGGCAAAGTGGAGGTGGAAGTTACCGATACCGGAAAGGGATTTGCGCCCAGGGAGGCCGCTTCGGTTTTTGAACCCTTCTACACCACCAAGAAGCATGGTAAGGGCACTGGTTTGGGCCTGTATATCGTCAAGCAGATAGTTGACAGTTACGGAGGGATCATAATCGCCGACAGCATACCTGGAAAGGGAACAACCTTCAAGATCTCCTTCCCCGATATCCTAGGTTGACATCAATGTGACTGGCCAGTATCGAAACTTCAGTTCTGTTTTAATTGCCCTGCAGGGCCCATGTTCTAGGATAGGTATATGAATCCGGTTACAGATGCTGTAATTGGATCATAACTAATAATTTGAAAGGTGTTCAACAAAATTTATATGGCTCCTCACACAAATTTGTGCAGAAATTCGGGCAATTTCAATCCACCCAGG
>CAYSHM010000019.1:0-55947 GCA_964430885.1 uncultured archaeon
AATCCCAGTGCTCCCACTTCTTCTTTTTTATAAATCCTCCTAGCAAAATGTAAAAGCGCAGATTTTCTTTGAAAATATGCTTCAATAGTTAGTGTTCGAAATATATGGTCAATTTAAAATAGACTGCCACCTCAAAATCTAATGAGAATTCTTCAGAAGGAAAAATTGCCAAATAATAACCGTACATTTGCATTTGACTGTCTTACGTGCTAATATAAAATGCACTAGGGTGTTTCAGTCTACTCTGATTTGAATATTTAATTTCTAATCCCCTTTATATGTTTTTATAGCGCAGAACTCTCCGCACATTGAACAGTACTCATCGGCATGCGGGTTCCTCTCGCATTCTTCCTTTCTTAATTTCCTGAAACGAACAGGATCAATCACATAATCGGCCATCTCATTCCATTTCATATCACGTCTGGCGATGCTCATGTTCCTATCTTTTATTCTGGAACCTTTGACCCCTTTGCCTATGTCTGCTATATGGGCCGCGATCTTAGATGCTATAATACCTTCCCTGACATCTTCCACATCAGGTAATCCCACATGTTCCTTTGGTGTAACATAACAGAGAAAATCCGCACCGTAATAACATGACAGAGCACCGCCTACAGCACAGACTATATGATCATACCCCGCCGCAATGTCTGTTGGTAGTGGTCCGAGGACATAGAATGGAGCCTTGTGGCAATATTCCTTGGCCAGTTCAATGTTCTTCTGAATCTCATTTATCGGTACATGACCTGGGCCTTCTACCATTACCTGAACCCCTCTCTCCCTGCATCTCATAACCAGTTCCCCCAAATTTTTGAGCTCATGCAGCTGAGCCTCATCAGTTGCATCTTCAATGCAGCCAGGCCTCAGACCGTCACCGAGACTCATGGTAACATCATACTCCAGGGCTATATCCAGAATATCATCAAAATGCTCGTATAATGGATTCTCTTTATCTTTGTCCATCATCCATCTGACCAGAAATGAGCCGCCTCTGCTCACTACGCCCAACAATCTTTTCTTGATAAGAGGTATGGCCTCTTTGGTTATGCCGGCATGTATGGTAGCGAAATCCACACCGTCCTTGGCCTGTTCCTCGAACACGTTCAAAAAATTTTCAATTGTAATATTTGATGAACCTTTAGCCTCTACCGCTGCCTGGTAGATAGGTACCGTGCCAATGGGCCTTTTCCATAGTTCCATGATCTTCTTCCTAACATATCTCAGATCTCCGCCGGTACTGAGGTCCATTATTGTATCGGCGCCAGTCTTGATGGATATCTCAGTCTTGAGTAATTCGCTTTTAATATCAAATGAATTGGGTGAGGTTCCTATATTGGAATTCACCTTTGTTGAAAGGCCCTGTCCGATCCCAATAGGCTCAATATCCTTGTGGTTGATATTTGCAGGTATCACCACCGTTCCTTTGGTGATCCGATTCATCAAATGCTCAATATCCATACCTTCATGTCTTGCCACGGTTTCCATTTCCGGTGTGCTTTCTCCTTTCAATGCGCTCAGCAGCTGTGTCATATTTATCATTCCTTCCTGGGAATTTATTTTTAAATTAACTAATGATTTGAGTTCGGAATAATTCTGAAAAATGCTTTCTTAGAATTCCAGTATTCCAATATCAAATCCAGCTAATAAACTTTCATACTTTATCAAATATATTATGCCATTATTATAATCCCTAGGGACTTCAGGATGTGCAGTTTTAGCGATATTAATATAAAACTTTAAGGTGTACTAACGTATTTTGTATAAATCAAGAGGTTGATGATGACTATAAGCATTGTAAGCATAGCGGTCTATGTTGTGGTTCTAATCGTTCTTATCTTTCTATCCAGCCGATTCTCCGGGACTGAGACCGCACTCACTTCCCTAAATGAAATAGATCTGGCCGAAATAAAGGAAAAGAAGATCAAGAATTTCAAATATATTGAAAAACTGGTCTCCGATATGGACAGCACTATTATTGCTATACTGGTAGGGAACAACCTCGTTAACGTTTTGGCCTCTTCTCTTGCAGCAATATTGTTTCAGGGTCTCCTGGGAAATATCGGTGTGTCCATCTCTGTAGGAGTTATGACCTTTCTATTATTGGTTTTCGGAGAGATAACCCCTAAGGCTTATGCTCTGAAGAACAATTTTCGAATCAGCAGTAAGAATGCCAGGATGATATATGTCATTTTTATTCTTCTCGGCGGTCTTATCAAACTCCTGAAGATCACAGCTAGGACCCTGTCCCGTTGGTTTGGACAGCCTATACCAAAGGACGAGTTCCATTTACAGGAAAAAAACATCAAACTCCTAGCAAAGAAGGGGGCGGCTACAGGCGAGATTAAAAGTATTGAAAAGGAGATAATCTACAGGGTTTTTTCATTCGGGGACCTCAAGGTAAAGGACATAATGATCCCTGCAAAGAAGGTCAAGTTCCTCAAAGGCAGCACCACAGTTGTGGAGGCGAAGAAAGCCATGGTGTATTATGGATACACAAGATTGCCTGTCGTTGAAGGTGTTAGGAAACGCAGGATAATTGGAATAATTTATACCAAGGACCTACTTAATAGATTGGAAGGCAGAATAAGGGATTTCATAAGGGACCCATACATTGTACCTCCTGGTCGGGAGATAACACAGGTTTTTGAGGAAATGAGAAAGAAAAGGGTGCATTTGGGAGTTGTCAGCGATAAAAAGAAAAGGTTTTTAGGTATAATGACCCTGGAGGACATTATGGAGGAATTGGTGGGAGAGATCTATGATGAGTTCGATAGTACGCCTGAGGAATCGGAAGATAATGAGAACCCAAAGAAAAAAAGGATTTCTAGAAATATCAAAGGCCTGAGTGAGGGTTTGGGGATATCCCGCAGAATGGCAAAAAGGTTAATTGAAGCAGGTTTTTTCAATATAGGTGACATTACAAAGGACAATAAATCCAGTTTGATGAAAATTAAGGGCCTAAATGAGAAAAAAGCCTTCGAGATCATAAGGCGAGCCGAGAAATACAGCATCAAATGATTGGAGGGGTTAGGTTATGATGGGTAGATCGGTTGCCAAGGGATGCGGTTCAATCATGAGTGCATATTCCACCGGAAGGGGTATCGCTTTTGCTTTAGGTCTTGAGATATTTGCAGAGGTAAAAGCCGAAAGAATGAACACGGAAGGACAAGAATTCCGTTCCAATGATATTAACCTGGTTAATGCCCAGCATCCGGATTTGAAGGTGAAATTTGGGATAAATGTCCTAACCAATCTTCTTCATAAGCGGAACATCAGAGGCTATAAGGTTGATGCAAGAACCTGGGGTGACCTCCCGCCGGCCAGCGGATTGAAGAGTTCTTCCGCTGCGGGAAATGCACTGATATTGGCAGCGTCCCAATGCTTTGGGATCAATGTTTCCAACAAGGAGATAATTGAGCTAAATACCCAGTCGGCCATTGAGTCGGGTGTTACCACCGCCGGAAGTCTGGATGATGCCTATGCTTCATTACTGGGCGGAGTTGTTTTTACTGATTACAATAGCCGTGAATTGGTTCATAGGATTACCTTGGACGACGGTCTTATGGTTGTAGTTTTATCTCCGGAAAGACCTATTAAGGACCACCTTAAGGTCGATAGAAAATCATTCACTCCGTACAGCAAAGTATTCGATACTTTATTTGATTTGTCTAGAACCCAAGGTGCTGAGATGCTGTATGCGACAAAGGTGGTTAATGGTCTTGTACATGCAGCTGCCCTTGGTCATGATACTGCTATCATTGATTCTGCTTTGAGATCAGGTGCGGTAGCAGCGGGATTGTCTGGGAAGGGCCCAAGTTTTACTGCTCTAGTCCCTCCTCCTTCCGTTAAGAATGTGATAAATTCCTGGTCAAATTTTCCTGGGAAGATATTCCAGACCGCAATTGACAATAAGGGTTCCCATACTTTGGGCTGACATCAAGCCATTTGAAATGGACTAATCATAACATGATTTCATTGAATTTGAAAGGTGGAACCGATTCATGAAAAGGGTAGGGATTGTAACAGATCGGAAGAGATTTTCAAAGATGGGTGAATTCATTCAGGAGCTTAGGGCTGCAGCTCTTGTTGAAGTAAGGATATCTGAGGATCTGGTTCTGGATTTCACAACCCCGGTCTGGGATGTGGACATTATAATGGCCAAGGCCAATGATCCTGTTTCGCTGTGCTACTTGAAATCCCTCAGCAGTACTGGTGTCAAGATAATCAATCCGCCAGATGTCATTTTCAATGTAGACCATCGTTTCATAATGAATTCCATCATGAAATTGAAGGGAATCCCTCAGCCTGATTTTGCTATTTCTATTAAAGATAAAAATCCCTTTTACAGGACCATTATAAAGAATTACTCCTATCTCGTGAAGCATACTCACGATCTTCGTTTAAGGATCGGCAAGGGATATGATGAGGTAATTGGGGATTACAGGTACTATCAGAGATATATCGAACCTTTTGAGGAGTTCAAGATATATTCCGTGGGCAGTGAATTTATGGTATATCAGGTCGATCCCCCGGTCGTTTTCAACACCTTTGATTATCATAGGAACAAGCGTTCCTTCATGACCCCAGTCCATGAAGATAAGGTTATAGCCTTGTCCAGCAAAGTAGTGAATATTATCGGGATCAAGATGTGCTCAATGGATATAATTAGGGATGAAAATGGCAACCTTCATTTGGTGGACTTGAACCTTTGCCCCGGTTTTCAGATCAATGAAGTCCGGGATTTACTGATAGAATATCTCACGGAGGTGGTTCAATGAGATGGCTGCTTCTATGCAGAGAAAGGCATGATTTCGTCGAGGCATTGAGTTCTCATCTGGGAAAAAATGGAATTGAAGTAGATATTTGGCTTCAGGATTGTTTGATCGATGAACAGATAATGAATTATGATGCATTGATATTGAAATCGAAGATTCAACTATTCATTTATGCAGGCTTTTTGGCAAAGAAGTCGGGAATGCCCGTGGTTCCAGATCCTCGAGTGGCATATGATCTTAGGAATAGATGGAGATCCGAGCTGGTTTTGAGGAGGATAGGATTGAATGTTCCTCCTGCGGTCATGGGTCTAAAGGAAAACATTTCAAAGGATGTTCCGGGAGATTTCTTTCCAGCTATAAGCAAACCTCTGTTGGGATCAATGAGCCAGGGAATAAAGGTGGTAGAATCGATCAATGAGTTATCCCAGTTTGAGGAGAATGAGCTTCTATATTTGCAGAAAGTGGTTAAGGGCACTCATTATGAGATTGATTTCATAGGCGATGAAATAATGATGTTCGAAAAGGAACCTTTGGTTCATGAAACGAAAGGAGTTATGGAAACTTCAGTTCCGCCTACCGTGGTTGAAATAGTTGAAACTTTTAAGAATAGAACCGATCTTATTCTAGGTGACCTTGATATAGTTATAGGCGATGAAATCTGGATTGTAGACCCGGGAACCTTCCCAAATTTCCAAAATGTCCCACATGCTGCCGGTAAGGTTGGTAATATCCTTCTAGGGAAGATCAGGAGTTAATTGTGCATAGTTCACATTCAGACCCAATTTTATTTATTCCTACAATGAAGTTTAAAGGGTTAATTATTTAACTATAATACTTATTTGGTATTCCCAAACACCTGATTCAGTGTTATTGAACATACATGGTATATTTGAAAAATGGTCATTAATTTAAGCCGATGATAATTGTAGGGATTCTTGGCCAATAGATAGTGTGATCACATATTCAGAGGAGGATTGTTCATGTCAGAATACGGCAACATACCAGAGGAACATATCAAGATTTATAAAGATGCGTTGAAAGTAGCTTACTCGGACGGTTCACTTGATGATGATGGTGAATTGATGCTCAATGGGCTGAGACAGCGATATGACATTAGTACCAAACTCCATAATCGATTGATGCTGGATGTTTTCATTTATTTAGGTGAACATCATAAGGAGCAGGGTGATTTGGAGGAAGCTCTGAAATGGTTCAAGGTCCTGGTCAATTTGGATAAATATGATGAATTGGCCTGGAGATATATTGGTGGAATATATACCGATCTGAGCGATTATCCATTGGCGGGTAAGGCGCTGAAAAAAGCCAAGTTGATCGTGGAAAAGGCCAAGAAGGATCCGAATTTTTCCGAAAGGGTTGAACGGAAGAAGAAATTCTATGCTAGAGTAGAAAAGGAGAGTTCCGATGCCGTGGCTGAGAGGAAGAAAAGGGGTGAGGATAGAAAACGAAGGAGGAGGGAGAAGAGACGACTTCGTGAGGAAGAGGAAAAAAAAGCTAAGGAGGAGGCTGAGGAAGCGGAACACGAACCGGTGGAAACCAAAGAGGAACCAGAGGTATTTGATGTTGAAGAGCCGGCCAAGGACGAAGAGCCCGAGGTTTTCGAGGTAGAGGCAAAAAAGGAAGAGATTATTGAATTCTCGGAAGTTTCAGCCGACGAGGAAAAACCTGACGTTTTCGAAGTTGAGGAACCAAAACCAAAGAAAAAATCGGGCAAGAAGGGTAAAGGTAAGAAAAGGAAAGGCAAAAAGGGCGGTAAAGGTAAGGCTAAAAAGGCGGAAGATAAGGATACAATGCCTTGTCCCAAGTGTAAATCCATTGTGACAATCCCTTCGAAAAAACGTCCCGTAGTTGTCAAATGCGACAACTGTGGTTCCAAAGGCAAACTGGTAAAATAATCGTTATTCCTGTGAATATTATTGCAAGAAATTGAAATAATCATTCCATCGGTCTTGTCTGAATAAAAATTTGGAAGTGCAGAATATTATAATTATGTATTCTTCTATAATTCAGCCTTAGAATGTGTAAGTATTTCAATTTCGGCGGTGGTTCATTTGAATTGGCATACAGCAGTTTTTGTAGTTCTATTGATTACATCTCTTGTTTTCGGTTACCTGTCCCGTACAGCCAAATATGTATGGAAGGATCGGAGAGCCACAGTGATGTTTGCGGTATTGGGTATTGTTTCTACCATTTCAATTATCGTGCTAATATTTATATTCCGGTAATGGGCATCCCCTATTTCTGTTCATATTCAATCTAACTATTATGTGATAAAATAACATGTACTAAATGGTGTTCAGAATAATGATAAATTCAATATAATGGAGGAATTGTATGTCAAAGGTTGCAGTCATAGCTATCGGAGGAAATTCCCTAATCAGGGACAAGAATCATAAAACCGTAAAGGATCAATTTGGTGCTGCTAGGGAGACCTGCAGGTATATCGCTCAGATGATAAATAAAGGCTGGAATGTTGTAATAACTCATGGGAATGGCCCCCAAGTGGGATTTATTCTCCGGAGGTCTGAACTTTCCGCTTGCGAGCTTCATAGTGTTCCCATGGACTCAGCGGGGGCTGACACCCAAGGTGCTATTGGATACATGATACAGCAGTCTCTTTATAATGAATTCCAAAAAAGTGATATTGATAAACAGGCCGTAACGGTTGTCACCCAGGTTCTAGTTGATTCAAAGGACCCCTCTTTCCAAAACCCCTCCAAGCCAATAGGGTCATTTATGGATAAAAAAACTGCCTTGGAGTTCAAGGAGAAAGAGAACTGGTTCGTTGGGGAGGACTCGGGTAGAGGCTGGAGGAGAATGGTTGCTTCACCGAAACCCAAGAGCATAATCGAGGTTGAAGCAATAAAGAACCTCATTGCCGGAGGCTTTGTGGTAATAGCCGTAGGCGGTGGCGGTATACCGGTATTCGTCGATGAGGGGAACGAAAATGAGCTGACAGGTACCGCTGCAGTGATTGATAAGGATCTGGCCTCCTCACTTCTTGCACAGCATCTTTCCGCAGATATGTTCCTGATCTCAACTGACATTGACAGTGTTAAACTCAATTATGGAAAGGAAGATGAAGAGATCATCTCCAATATGACCGTTGATGAAGCTGAGGGTTACCTTTCTGCTGGTGAGTTCAAACCAGGTAGTATGAAACCAAAGGTGGAAGCGGCCCTCGGATTCCTCAAGAAGGGTGGTAGTGAGGTCATAATAACATCTCCCGAAAATATCGGTAAGGCTTTGGTTGGCCAAGCGGGAACCCGTATTTCAAAATAAAATTATATCATTAATTCATGGGTTCAACTTTCGGACAAATTTAAAGTATAATGCACTTGTTCTGATAATAGAATTTTTCGAATACATTTCAGAGGTTTGTTCCTGGTGTCTTATGTCTTTCATTTGATACCGGTCAATGACCTTGACTTAAATGAAAAATTGATATTATTGAGGTGTTCAAGTGTTCGGTGAAGTTTCACGAAGGAACCTGCTTTGTCTTGTTATTGCCGTTGTTCTGATATTGACAAGCCTTTCGGTGCACGGTCTATTGTATGATATCGAAATAGATGCTGATTCCAAAGCCAGTGTCTTATCCACAGATATGCCAATATTCAAAGGCGGCCGACCCGTGGGAGCTCAGGATGAGCCCTATGTGGATTATATTGGTTATTTTATGGACGGAACTGTTTTTACAACCAATATAGGCCGGGTGCATGATTCCACTGTACTTCTGAAATCATCATTTTACTACAGCGGTTCAGGAAATGACGGTAATTATCAGGTGACATCAGGAACTGTTGATGGTATGGAGGAAGGTGTGCTGGGGATGAATGTGGGTGAGAACAAAACGATAGTAATTCCCCCCGAAGAGGGTTGGGCAAACAATACCCATGCCTACCTCGGAGGCCGAACAGTCATGTTCCTTATATTTGTGATTCTTATTGAAGATGGAGTTGGAGATACGGATGGAGACGGTTATGGCGACGCGGCAGATGAGTTTCCAACAGCAGATTCCATCTATTATCAGGACAGTGATGGTGACGGAGTGCCCAATAAACTGGATCATTTTCCCAACGACGGAGCTGAATGGAGAGATTTTGATCTAGACGGCATTCCCGATGGTCAAGAGGCGGATATCGACGGTGACGGTGTTCCGAATGAGAACGATGACATGATGTATGACGACTCAGAAACCGCCGATACAGACGGAGATAAGGTAGGGGACAATGCCGACTGGGATATGGATAATGACGGTTATTCCAATGAATATGATGATCTGCCTTTGGAATATACTCAGCAGATTGACGGCGATGGTGATGGATACGGCGATAATCAAACGGGGAATGATCCTGACCGTTATCCTACGGATCCTGCTGCAGCCATGGACACAGATGGCGACGGCTACCCGGACCAATGGAATCCGGGAAAAACACAGGCCGACTCAACAACTGGTATAGAGCATACCGATGACTTTCCACTTGATCCGGCAGCATCTGTGGACAGCGATGGTGATGGATTGCCGGATCTATGGAATCCGGGAAAATCATCTGCAGATTCAACAACAGGTATTTCCCATCTTGATGATTTCCCAACTGATCTGACCGCTTCTGTTGATAGTGACGGCGATGGATGGCCGGATCTATGGAATCAGGGTCAAGTTGAGGAGAACTCCACTACGGATCTGCATTTGGATGCATTCCCTGATGATCCTTCTGCAAGCATTGATGATGATGGCGACGATTATCCTGATGAGTGGAATGAGGGCATGGGCCCGGAAAATTCTACTACTGACCTTACACATATTGATTCATTTCCACTTGATGTAGCAGCTTCCCTGGATGCTGATGGTGACGGTCATCCTGATTCTTGGAACACGGGTTATTCTGAAGACGATTCAACTACTTTCCTCACATTAGATTATTTCTCTGATGATATTGCAGCATCCGAGGACACGGACTTCGACGGGTACCCTGATGCATGGAATGAAGGTCTGAGCGAAGCGGATTCGACAACCGGACTTGAACTGGATAAATTCCCGACGGACTCTGCAGCAAGTAGGGATTTTGACAATGACGGTTACCCTGATGGCTGGAATTACGGCAAAGATGATGATGATTCAACTATGAACCTTACTCTGGATGCCCTACCGAAAGATCCTGCGGCCAGTGTGGACACGGATGGAGACGGTTATCCTAACAAATGGAATGCCGGTAAGAATGAGAGCCATTCAACAACAGGATTGTTCATTGATGCTTTCCCTGAAGATCCAACCCAGTTCAGGGACATTGACGGTGACGGTTATGGAGGGAATGCTTCGGGTAGCAATCCGGATGCATTTCCCGTGGACCCAACTCAGTGGATGGATACTGACGGTGACGGTTATGGCGATAACAAGTCAGGAACAGATCCTGACATGTTCCCTTCAGATCCTGCGGCCCGCAAGGACAGTGATGGCGACGGTTATCCTGATGAATGGAATCCCGGCTGGGATGAGCAGGATACCACCACAGGTTTAAAGGTGGATGCATTCCCAAATGAGGCAACTCAGTGGGCCGATACGGACGGTGATGGCTTTGGTGATAATTACAACAATGAGTCATGGAAAACAGGAAGATCAATTGGAAGCTATTTACCAACTGCAGTAAATCCTGATGCCTTCCCTGATGATATATCCGCTAGCAAGGACAGTGATGGTGACGGTCATCCGGATGATTGGAATCCTGGAAAATCGGGCATAGACAGCCCGAATAATCTTTACATTGATGCACACCCCTTAGACCCAACAAGGTATCAGATGACCAATAAAGATGATGCAAAAGAGGAAAAGGATAACGGATGGATCGTTACAGTCCTGATTATTGTTGGTGTTCTGATAGTGTTAGGAGTAATCATAACTCTCATTGTTATGTCAGCTAGAAAAAGATCTTATATGAAGGGGTTGGATACGGATTCTTTTTTCGTGGAAGAGGAGCGCTCATCTTCCAGGTTTAAATACGAGAACCGAGAGGATGACGAGGCGGAGATAGGTGATGTGGAGTATATCGGACCTGATGAGGAATAAATGTTTTAGGCATCCAGCTTTATTAATAAATGGAAACAAGATAAATAAATATTAAATAAAATAACGATAACTAAAGTGAACAGTTCAGGTGAAACTATGCTTATAATGGGGTTCAATGCGATATATGTGGGAATTGCTGCTGCTGTAGCACTTCTAATTGTTGTTTTCATAATAATGGCCATCTTAGCTATGATGAAGCAGAAGACGATTATTGCGGAAATCTTCGATGCAGAGCCGGGCAATAAGAAAGCCAATCGTGAAAAAGGATTCTATATGGCTGAAGAACCGGGAACGTTCGGCAAGGAGAAAAAGGGTTTTGTCTTTGACGAGGATGACGATGTGGATATCAATGCTTTTATGGTAACCGATTCAGATAAGGAGAAGAGTTCCAGGGGAAGCCAGGTAGTGGAGTACCGGGATGAGGAAACCCAGGTGAAGGAATTCAATGAAATAGCCGGATCAATGCTTGAACATCAGCAGACCGGGGGCGCTACCGCCAAAGCCAATGTGCCTCCAGTACCATTTGATGAGGAACCCCCCGCTCCCGACACACCTCCTGATGACGACCTACCACCTCCGGTATGAGCGGTCATTTCATCGGACCATATTTAATCCAGTAAGTTAGCATTAAATTCTCCGTTTTCAATTATAATGTTATTACTAGTCAGGTTCCGGAAAGAGTTTTTAATGGAATGAGGAATATTATAAGTGTTTTAGAATTAATAGATTCAGAACATAATCATCACAGGCTAATACTTCGAATCTGCCAAAGATACAATGGTAGGCGTGGGAGAACCGCATATGGTTAACAGAAAGGGCGTTTCCTTGAAAGGGCGAGTGATCAATGGATTGGGTAGGGGTAAGTATTATCTCTCCTTGAAGGAGTACAATGAACCGATTCAAAAATTACTGGGTTCTGATCCCTATCTCGGTACTCTAAATATTAAAATACATTCGGGGAAAATAGCAATTGGTGATCTTCGGGAGCTGACCCCATTCATGATCCATCCCCGGAAGGCAGAGTCCGCAGATGATGAAAACCCTGGTTATGTTCAATGCTATCCGGCAAGGGTAAATGGTAGTGATTGCCTGGCGGTTCTGCCGGAGAGGAGCATACATGAGGGAGTTATGGAAATTATATCGGGGTATTGCTTAAGAGATATTTTTGGACTTGAAGATGATGATGAGGTTTCTGTTGAAGTTTTCAGTTTTGAAGAGAAAAATTTTCTTGAAGAACCTGACAGAAATACTATTATGTGATTTGACCGATGTAGATGGATGATTAATTATGGCAGATAACAAAGAAAACTCTGATGTACCTCAGATGGAGATGTGTCAGGGTCCTACAGGTTTTATTTTCATATTTTTAACCATGGTCACAGTTTATGTTATGTTCAATATGGAACTCAGATTGATGTTGGCTGAAAAACTTGGTATTGTTCTCTATCCTCTCATAGGGTTCAACGGCAATTATCCCATAATAACAATTTTCCTGGGAGCTCTGCTGCTGATAAGTGTGACAACATCTGTAAGACACTTTCAAACCGATTGGATCGATATGGCTCGGAACCAGAAGCGCACAAAGGCCATCAATAAGGATTTGAGGAAAGCCAAGATGGGCGGTGATTCCAAAAAGGAGCGGGAAATTACCGATTATCAGCAGAAGATGATGGCCACCCAGCAGAACATGATGTTCGGAAACTTAAAGACAATGATATCCACCCTATTAATTGTTATAATTATTTTTACCTGGATATGGGGGGACTTCATCACTCGTTTAACTGTGCCCATTCTCTCAACTCCCTGGGATACTTCAATGGAAATGATGAAGACAAGGATGTGCTGCAGTATCATTCCATTTCCCAAATGGATGATAGTCTACATGCTGATCTCAGTCCCATTGGGTCTTGTGATCCAGCATACTTTTAAAATGTACAGTTTCAAAAAGAGACTGGATGAAGCTTATTATACGGAATCCAAAACCCTCAAGGAGGATCTCGTAACCCTGTCATCATCAATAGATGCCCTGTCGGAAAAAGTATCATTCTCAATGGAATCCAACCGTAACCGATTGTCATCAGCTAAGCAAAAGTATGAAATGGGGGAAACCGCTTCGGCTTTGAAAGAAGTAGAACTTTTAAAATCGGAACTGGACGATACTGAAAGAGCTTTGAGCGTTTCCAAGAAAAAATTGAGGGATCTAGCGGTGGAGCTCAAGGATGCGAAGGTGATGGGCCTAAATATCAAGGAGCTCAGGAAAAAATACGCCCGGGCAAAGGATCAGATAGATAATGGCCATTTCAAAGACGGTATTGATATTATCAAAGCTATTAGGAAAAGCCTAGGCAATCAGAAAGCGGTTTTTAAACGCGCCAAATCGGTATCTAAGGATATAAAAGCTGATCTATTCGATATGAAGGGGTCTGGGACAGCTGATCTGGAGGAAGAATTGAAGCGGGTGGATAAGATGATAGGTGAAGGTGAATACCAGGAAGCATTGACCCTTTCCAGGAAGATTAAATCACAAATGGCCGGAAATAAGACCTGAAAATCTGTCAGATATTGATTAACTATTATTAGCTAATTAGATTCAATTTTCATATTATATCCATTTAATCAAGCAAGCTACTTTCTAATTCATCGGTGTGAAATATGAAATCAATAACAATAGGGGGTCTGCCAGGTAGTGGAACTTCCACAGTGGCAGAATTATTGGAAAAGAGCCTTGATATCCGTTACGTATATACCGGGGATATATTCCGCCAAATGGCTAAGGAAAAGGGTATGAAACTGGAGATATTCGGAGAATATGTTTCCAAGCATCAGGAGATAGATCGGGAATTGGACCGTAGGCAAACCGAATTGACTCGTGAGAAAGATATCATTGTGGAGGGTAGATTGGCAGGTTATATGGCTTATAGTAACGGAATCGGTAGCTATAAGATATGGTTGTATGCACCTTTTGAAGTTAGAATGGGAAGGGTGGGGAACCGGGAAAAGAAAGGTTTGGAAATTGTTAAGAAGGAAAATAGTATCCGGGAGAGAGGTGAAAGATCAAGATATATCGATATTTATGGTTTTGATATGAATGATACTTCCATCTATGATATTACCATAGATTCATCAAAATATCTTGCTGAGGAGATCGTGGACCTAATAATAGAGGATATGAGGTCTAGAAACATATTATGAATATCCACCTGTAAATTAGGTTTATTCTTTCTTCAATAGACGGTTATCGATGGATTTAATTTTTGCAGAGAATAATTATTCAATAATATGTTATTCGATGGAAATAATTTGACAACCTATGTTTTCTCCCGATTTCAATTTTTATGAAGGATTGAAAAAACTATTGGAAGGAATCAATCCACTTGTCTAAAAAGTTTTATATAAAAGGTTTGAGATTACCAACGGAAAATAAATTGTATTAATTCAAGAAGTCATCTGTATATAGGAATGGAGATGGTTATTCTCGGAGGAACAATATATGTTAGATAGAAAGAGTAGGATAAAAGGAACCGCACTGACGGCAGGCGTAATATTGTCAATGTTGTTGTCGGTTACGTTATTGATGCCAGCGTTTATTGGTGTGGATGCGGAAACCGATCAGACTAGATTATGGGGAAGAGTGGTGGATAGTTCAACGGAAAAGGTATTAAATGGTGCAAAGGTAACTATTACAAATCTACAGACAGGAGAAGAATTCACAATTGTTCAAGAGGATGGTAGCTATCGATTGGATGATGAGATAGGTTATTTTTCCATTGACGCTTCATTTGCTGGCTATCAGGATTCAGGAATGGGCCATATGGGAGTTATGGTTCTAAAAGGTGAGATCAAGAAGGTAATGCTGGAACTGGTGGAGGTCAATGTGAACCGAACCATATCCGGTCATGTTGGGTATCTCAATGGCACAGGGAATGCCACTGGAATAACCAATGCTACCGTGGATCTCTACTGCACTGCAGGTGGATACATAGGTCACCACGACTCCATGCTCACTGATAACGGCAGCTACGAGTTCGATGTCATACCTGGGACATATATGATCACAGTCAGCAATGATGGGAACATGACCCAAGTAGAGGAAATAGAGGTTACAAATTCCGATAAGGTTGTAGATTTCACCATGGAAGACGGGGATGTTGTCTTTGAGATATACGGATACGCTCAGGATACATTCAGTTCAGATATAGTGGAAGGGATCGAGGTTACAGTTTTTGATACCATGTATTCAAGACAGTACAATGGATCATTTGCTACGGATTATTTCCAGATGGACCTCTATCCATCAACCTTCACCATCTTTGTAGATGCAGTGGGTTATAAACCGTATGTCAAAGAGGGTATTGTACTCAATGCCAGTCAGCATGACATGGTCGTATATGCCGACCTTGAAGACGATGAAGATGAATCTCTGGAAGTTACATTCACTGTGAACAAGGAATTCGATATACTTGAAGTGTGCTGGGATCATCATCTCACTTCCGATTCCTATATACCGATACTCGGTGACGGTGCAGGGAATCCAAAGATGAAAATAGACGAGAAATACGGTGATAACAACGGTGTGGTCAACACAACCGAGTTGAACAAATTCAAGATGGAGATCGGAGACATAGGCCCCGCCAGCCTTTATACTGGCGATATCTTCATGGTCAACAATACGGAATTCGGCCCTGATTTTGACGGTGACGATATCAACTTCACTGTTCTGCTTACAAATTTTAACGGTGCAGTAGATAACCTGACAGACATGCAGATGAAGACCACCATGATCTATGTAATCGAAGAGGATATCGAATCCGAAGAGCATTTCACTGTCTGGCTTGGCGATCTGGAAGTTGATTACAATATCGTATTCCACCAGTCATATGAGATAGTCACCGGTGAGAATGACGATTGGGCCTTCAATACGGATAATCAAGATGAACCTATTCCCTATGAAGCGGTAGTATACAACTCCACAACCCTTGATCTGAAGAAGAAGGAGAAACCTGTGGCCAATATCACTGTGACCATCAATGGTGAAGTGTATTATTCAGACGATGAGATCTACGCAGGGTCCGCTTCTGATGAGGTTGTATCCAAGGATGATTTCGAGAACATCACATTTGATGCAACGGGATCCGAGGATATGGTTGGCAGGATAGTGAACTATACATGGGATTTCGGGGATGGAAGTATGGGATACGGCGATCTTGTTACCCACAATTTCACAGTTGCCGCAGATGCCACTGAAACCTTCGATGTGACTCTGACCCTGACCGATAGCGCTGGCGAGACCAACGGACTTGAAGGTAGCAAGGTTCAGATCACAGTTGATGCAACAGCTCCGGCATTAGATAATGTGGAGGAGCTCATTGAGACCCTCCCCGGGGAAAGAAACCAATCCCAGAGGATTCAGTTCAATGCTAGCAAGTTCACCGACGATACTGATATACCTGATGTAGCTGGTAATTATATCTGGGCATTTGAGGATGGTTCAGAGGTATTCGGCAAGACAGTTTCACATGTATTCCTGGAAGCTGGCAAGCAGGTTGTGGAACTCACAGTGAAGGACCGGGTTGGAAACAAGAAGGTCACAAGTTTGAACATAAACATAAGGGATACTGAAGCACCTTTTGTTAACATTCTTGGGAACCTATCGATCCAGGCCGGAGAGAAGCTTCTCCTGAATGCAACGGAATGCAGTGACAATGTAGCTGATCTGGCAAATCTCACACTTCTATGGGATTTCAACGATACCCAGGTGAACACAATGGTCAATAACAGAACAACTGTGTTTGTGGAACCTGTATTCACCAATCCCGGAACCTATACCATCAAACTCAATGTGACTGACAAGGCTGGGAATACCGGTGTGGGAACAAAGGTCATAACCGTTACCGCAGCAGACCTGATAATCGATACCTTTGAGGTGTCAGACTCCAAGCCCAGCGAGGGTGAGAAGATAGATATTAATATCCTCGTAAAGAACATTGGTGTAGTTGATGCAGAAGGTTTTGACGTGGTTCTCTATGTTGATGATGCTCAGGTTGACTCTACCCAGATATCAGTCCTTGCAGCAGGCACTGAACAAGCTGTAAACTTCACTTGGAAGGCCAAAAAGGGTACACATGACCTGAAGGTAGTGGTTGATGGAACCAATGTCATAATGGAAGATAATGAGAATAACAATGAGAGAGATATGAAGGTCGAAGGATCCGAGGACAGTTCATACTGGCCTTTGATAATTGTGATCCTCTTGATAGTGATCGCCATTGTTGTTTTCGTGATACTCAAAAAGAAGAGAGGATTGTAGCTGTAGGGATCAGCCCAAGATCAATATAAAAATAATTTCAGCTGTCCAGGATGAAGTTCACTGGATGAATGAAATTATCCGGAAGGCGGATGCTATTTCATCCCCTTCCTTTTTTTAAATTTGTTTTCCAATTTTGAGATATGTACCCCGTGTTTTGGTTATTGATTTTAATATCTTAGAATGAACATAGATATTACAATAGCTGAATTCAGTGTCTTTAATCTGAATCCCTAGCTCTTTTCTTGGGTATGAATATAATATGTTACATAAGAGTATGCTGATTCAAATAGAATCCAGAAGGGAATCCAATTCATCGAAATCGTCAATTTCGTCTTCAACTTTCTCATCTTCCTCTTCTTTATCCTCCACATCATTTTTCTCAATCTCAAAATTGGCCGAACCATCCATTGATTCTTCCTCCAATTCTGGAACAGGAGGCTCACTTTGGATCATATCTGGTGCTGGGAGGTCATCTGGAGGGGGAAGTATCTCAGGTGTTGGGAGGTCATCCGAGGTTATTTCCGATGCATTTTCGGGCCTTTCTTCAAAATCTTCCTCCACACCATCATCCTGCGGAATGCTTTCACCTTCAATATTTTCATGATCTGCAGTTTTCCCCTCCTCATTCCCAGGTGTTACCCCAAGGGATTCTTCCTCTGTTTCTATTCGTAACTTCTCACCAATATCCTCTTCTTCCTGCTGCTGTTCAATCATCGCTTCATTAAGTTCTTTCTGTTCCTTTCCTTCATGCAAATTTATCTCACCCTGGCCTTCAAGTCTCATTAATAAGGATTGGATACCGCTCTCCCATTGTCCCTGGTCCTTCATCATTTGACCAGGGGGAGGCGGGGGGCGGTTCATGGGTTCGATTTTATCATTATTGAATGATTCCTTAATCCTGACCTCTTTTTCTACTTCATCTTCCTCCTCCCTATTTTCTTCAGCGAGTTCGCGCTCCATAGTTCCAAGCTCCCCATAAATGTGGTCTGTTTCTATCATACCCTCGGCAGATTCATCAATATCATCCCCCTCCTCTTTGTCCTCTACATCTGCAATTAATGAGGTTGATATTACTTTCATCTGGCTTTCTTCATCTTCCTTCTCTCCTTCAATTACCTCGGCCTCTTCATCTCCATCATCGTCTGCAAACATCTCATCTTCAATGTCTCTCTTCCGATTCTCTACCTCCTCTTCATCTTGTTCCTTCCTTCCCTTACGGTATAAGACAAATAGGAGGAGGAGCACAACCAGTATCAGCAATATGATCAGTAGAATGTAGGAAATATTATTCCTGGACTTGTTATCTGAACCGGTTCTATCATCATCATCAGGCTTAGTTGAATCGGGGGATGGAACCGTGATAGTATTGGAGGAAGTGATTATGGTTTGATTCATCTCAACTGTATCATGCAGAATGAAATGATAATCATGTTCTCCTGGCGATAGTTCCGCAACTATCTGAAATTTACCTGTTTCTGCATCCTGTATGGTCATCTCAGTAATATTTCCATCCAGTTCTAAGAATACCATGATCCCGTCGCCATCTTTATCCTGGGCAAGAAGAGTAAATGTGTAATTGTATCCCTCTTTGGAAACATAGTGGTCAACCATGTACGGAATATGATTTGGATCTATGACCGTTACATTGAATGTCCTCAAGGTTCTCCCTTCGAGATAACCGGTAAGTATGTACTCCACGTAAATTATATCCTTTCCGGTCCCTTCGGGATAGTCCAGATGGAGTTTGTTGCCTATTAGGGCCGTATATTTCCCGCTTATCCGTATCTCCAGAAGTGGGTGGTCCTGAGCGGATATGCTGAAATAATCCGATAGGTCTACAATTTTTGTCTCCCCTGCTTCCACTTCAATATCTGGTAATTGGTGAAACTCCGGTGGTAAAGGATATCCTGTAACAGTAACATTGAACATCCGTTTAACCTCCGTCCCGCGCAGTTCATAGAATACAAATACAGTCTGATATCGTATCCCGTATGGATAATGAAGGATCAATTGAGTACCGTTCACAGCAGCATATTCACTGCTGGTTGATATCGATAAACTAGGCAGATCTTCAGTAAGGATATCAAAATAATCCTCAAGATGGATTACCTTCTCAAAATCCACAGTTACATCAATGTCAGGTATAATGCTGTAAATGTCCTTGTGTTCATAATAAATTGTGAAATTGAGAAAAATAGTTGTGGTATTATCTGAAACAGTAAGATTCATGTGGACCGCTCCGTGGTTGAGTATGTAGGGTATAGTAAGGTTATACCCGTCAAATGTTCCGTATTGCCCCATAAGGCTGATGTTCAGCAGATGAAGGGGGGTGTCAATATCGTAAACCATATTTTCAAGATGAATTGTCAATACCTCATCATTTTCGATAATTAAACTATCAGAAATTAGTATCACAGGAGCATCATCAACGGGCAATACCGTCACTTTAACGGTAATATAACTTGTCATACCGTAATCATCAACGGCCAGGAAGGTCACGTAATCCTCTCCAAACCAGTTTGCTATAAGGGGAGTGATGCTTACCATGCCATTCTCATCCACGGTAATATTCAGATAATCTGCAGGGATCACCGAGAAGTCAAGAGAAGTTGAATGATTGAACCAATCATTTAGGTCAACAATATCCGGGAAAGGGATGTCTTCGGTAATATTGAGGTCCCACCAAGTTATGATTTCAGGGTAGTAATAGACCGTAATGTGTTTCATTCCCCTGGAATCTACATTGAATAATTCTACCTGCGCGCAGGGGTTCATGGGTATTACCACACTGTGGGGATTATGGTCATAGTCAGCATTGTCATTATTGAATACGAGCCATATGGTATAGAAATCCCCTGTGCTACCATTGTTATCTGATGCTCCGCTCAGTATTAGATCGCCTTTTCCGTCCCTGATCTGATAGGACTGTCCTTCTATGAATCCACCGAACGGATCGAATAGTATTATTTCATATTGGAACTTGCATATAATATATGAGGTGGCATCAGCGGATAACTGGTTTTCATCCACCGCGGTGTTGATCATGGTTATATTGGTGCTATGTCTTGCATCAAGAATATAGCCTGTGTTGAGAATAGTAGTATTTTCCAGTCTAGTTTGGGAGTTCTCGAATATCAATGATGGGTTATATCCTGTGTAAGGAATGAAAGAGCATCCGCTGAAAAGGACTTGGCTGTTTTGGATATGAATGCAGTCTTCAAGGTTCATGAAAGTAGCGTTCTCAAGTATTATCGTCGAATCAACTGCTGATAATCCCAGTTTTGAGTCACCGATCTGGGAATCGATTATATTGCATTGGGCTCCTTGAAGGTATATTCCAGACCCTGATCCAACGCTTCGTACTCCCAAACTTCCGCACCCTAATATCTTGCTGTTCCTGATATTGAGCTCGCCATCCTGAAGAACGTTCAAATGGTATGGCAGAGCAGTGGCAGGTGACACAACAGAATCAAGAACATTGAGGATACCTTGGTAATTAACTGTGATTCTGCATGTCAGAAGTGGAAGGGAATACAATTTCAAGTCCACAGTCTGGAGGGTCATTTCACCGCCTTCTTCAATAGTGATATTTCCAGAGATCAGTATCCTGTTTTTCTCTAAATGAAGGTCATTCTCAGCGAATAAATCCGCCTTACCTCCGAATTCAGTGTATATACCAAATAGAACATTTTCGTAAAATATTCCATCCATAATATCCACATTGGCGTTATTGGTAGAATATACACCATAACCCAGATTTGACCTGAAAGTAGAGCCTTCGATCAGAATTCCATCGGCACTGTCTATATAGACTCCGTAATTGTTATTGATGAAATGGCCGTCGAAAATGTTGGAATTACCGATGTTCTCTGAATGGAATCCATATAGGTTATCAATAAAGGTTGAACATGATATATTGCAGCCCTCTCCGATGGTGACAAGTCCGTATGTGTTGTTGTGGAATATGCAGCCGGTGAAATCCACATTAGACCAGTAATGCTCTAGACCGTATGTGTTGTGGTGGAAACTGTTATCCTGGAAATAGCTGAGATTATGCTGGGCCCTGAAACCTACATCCATATGATGGAAGCGGTTTCCTTTGAATCCTATATCTGACATGTCCAGTGTCAATAGATTAAGAGGATTTTTGAAAAATTCGTTGCCGATTGCATGGAGGCTGTAGGAGGAATCAATTTTGATTGCCAATAGATCGTCATGGAATGTTGAGTTGGATATTGTGATATTGTGGGACCCTGAAATATTTATTCCGCAGTCGGTTATATTGTGGACCTCAGAATTGTTGATCTCCGATTCAGAAATGGAAATCAGGCGTATTCCTGATGTGCAGTTGAAAATGTTATCAAGGCCGAGAAAATGTCCTAACGAACCCTCAAGTCTAATACCCTGGTCGCAGTCAAAAATTAGATTACCTTGTGTTGTTAGATTGAAGCAGTCATCGGTTCCGTGAATACCCCATGGGCAGTCCCAGATTGTATTTCCGGTAAAAATATTGTCGTATGCTTTCTGGTTGCCGAAATCAAAAGAGTAAAGACCGCTTGTGAGGGTATCGTTCACACTATTATTAATAACCAGATTATTACTGCTTCCGCTCCAGACCGCAATACCGTAGTCGCACTGGAATACGTGGTTGTTCCGTATAACGTTGTTATGGCTGTTTCCGCCAACTGATATTGACCATTCTCTTTCATATACGGTGTTATTCTCCACTATGTTGTAATAACAGTCGCCGTAAAGGTTTATTGCTTCTTGATCCAAACCATCATGTCCAATTACATTGTCACGGATAATACATCCAGATGAATATTGAATACCGATTCCCACAGAGAAGTGGGTATTGTTGTCGAAATGGCTGTTTACTACAGTGTTGTTATCAGAATGATCTATAAGGAATCCGAATTTCATTCCATCCTGAGTTCTCTCGGTACCATTGGTGAAGATAGTATTGCAGATGTAGTTGAACCTTGCCCCCTCGATTATTATGAAGCCGTGGAAATCGGTATTGTTCACAGAATTATTTCCGAAGTAATTATAATTGCATACTCCCTTGAACTGGTCCCAGTATCCGTAAACTGGATCGCTAAGGGAAAGAGGTCTGATGGTATAGTCTATGAAATTCGATTCAATGATGTTGTAATGTGAGTAATAGTGAACATATATTCCGAAGAAATAATGCTTCATCTCATTATACTTCAGAGTATTATTGGTTGAATTGAAGACACCCATGGCGAATCCGCACATGGTGGAATCAAAAGTGTTTCCATCCATCCAGTTTCCGGATAATGTATTGTAGTGTGATGCTTCAAGCCAAATACCCCTGGCCCCTTTGGGTGAATGAATAATATTCTCCTCCACCAGGTTATAGGTGGATTCCTCAAGCCAGACTCCGCATCCGTCATTTGCCGGCCACCAAACATAATCATTGTAGAAACCGCTCATTACATTATATCTGATCTCATTATGATGGGAGTTGAACATATTCACACCATGGCCGTCGGACCCGCTGATATTACAGCTTTCAACAGTGATGTTGGTGGAGTTCATCAGGTATATGCCGTTGTGTCCGTTTCCGCTGATGTTGCAGTGTCTGACCGTACCCAGATTAGAGGAGTTGACAAATAGACCCATGAAGTTTCCGCTGAATATGGATTCCGAAATGAGCCAGTCATCACATAATAAAGTAGGCCCTCTGTTGTTGTATTCATTTTCCCAACCGCAGTTGTTAATCTTGGAGCCCAGCATGGTAACTGAGGATCCCTTCTCTGCACGGAATCCGTATCTATGGGTTCCTAATGTGTTATTGCTTGTTATTGTGGTGGTATCCCAGGTGGTTCCCTTTGAATTATCAAGGTCCCTCATGATCAATGTACCGCCATTCTCAATTGTGATATTGAACTCCCCATTATAACTGCATGACATGATTATGGTCACGTTCTTAAGGGTCAGACTTCCGCCATTAACAACAGTAATATTGCCAATTATATCGACGGTCTGGTTCTCAATAACGGTATTGTCATTTATTATCCAGTCACCCTGGGAGGGCGGGTTGACTGCTGAAGAGTTCCCGCTGATCAAAATTATTGAGATCAGGGCAATCAGCAAAACCAAGGTCACAGGTATGTATAAGGATATATTGTCAATAGTTTTATTTTTCCCGGTCTTCGTTTCAGCTTCAATGCGTTTGGAGAATTTTGTTTTCTCAATATTGATTCCAAAATGCGTCTGCATGACATCACCTTCAATTATCTATTGGTCTGATCCAATCTAGAATATGAATAGAAATATACTAAAAATATCTTTATTTAATTCTTTTGAATTTATGTTCGGATTATGTACCTTTGTGAGATTTTTTTTCTGGTAAATCATTTATTCATGAATCCTTAAGGATTTATTTATTACTGTCAATGCTGTTACCATAGGATTGAGATGGGAAATAAACATATGAAAATGATGAGGTCCTTCCATGAAGATACACATGAAATGTTTCGGGTGCACGGCCAATTTCGGAGAGGCCATGGATATTATGAATCATTTGAGGGGATTGGGTCATGCAATAGTAAATGCACCTTCAGGGGCTGATGCATCGATAATAAGGACATGCTGTGTAATTGAACGAACAGAACTGAACATGTTCAGGGAGATGGAGCTTCTCCGAACTTACGGAATGCCCGTAATAGTTACTGGATGTCTGCCTTCGGTAAAAAGAGATAAGGTATTGGAACGGTTCCCGGAATACCATGTGCTTTCATTCAAGGATGAAGCCCTCATGGATAACATACTTGGCAGAATAGATGCCATCCTGGACGATCCCAATGTTAGAGAAGCAGGATCTATAGAGAAAGAAAATGACAAATGTCTAGGGGTATTTACCTCAACAATAGACACTCTGATACAATCCAATATTATTACTCCGCTGGCAAACGAGATGACCTCCAATGAGATAGTAGTAATATCCAATGGATGCGCCGGAAACTGCAGTTACTGCATTACAAGACTTGCTAGGGGCAAATTGGTAAGTTACAGTCCTGAAAGTATAAGGATACATGCAAGAAAGGCTTTGGAATCCGGGAAGAAGGAGATATTTATCACCAGCCAGGATAATGCGGTCTACGGATTTGATAGAGGCGGATTGAACAAAGGGAGTGATTATCCCCTGCTTCCAGCTCTTCTTAGATCCATACTGAAGGATAATGAAGGAAGGGATTACAGGATAAGGGTGGGTATGATGAATCCCTGGGGATTGGCCAAGATCAAGAATGATATGGCCGATGTATTTTCTGATGAGCGCATTTACTCATTCCTGCATCTACCGCTTCAGAGTGGGTCGGATGATATTTTAAGAAGTATGGGGCGAAATTATTCAGCAGGGGATTTCAAAGAATTGATCCTTTTTTTCAGAAATCGTCTGCCTGATCTGACCCTGAGCACGGATATAATAACTGGTTTTCCCGGGGAGAGCGATATTCACTTCAAGGAGTCTCTTGAAATCATGGGAGAACTAGAACCGGATATCATAAATATCACACGTTTTTCCCAGAGGCCAGGAACCCGTGCCGTGGAAATGACCAACAAGGTGCCAGGATGGACATCCAAAAGGAGATCGCGAAAACTTACCAAACTCAGGTCTGAACTATCATACCGGAAGAACGAGTTGATGATAGGCAGGACCCTCCGCTCACTAAGCGTTGAGAAAGGGACAGGTGAAAGTACTATACTGAGAACCGATAATTACAGACCGGTAGTAGTGAAGATGAACCTGGATCTGGGGGAATTCTATGATGTCAAAATAATTGGCAGAACTGACAGCTATCTAAGGGCGGAATTGGTTTAATGCGCTCAGTCCTTCAATGTGTATGATATTACCAAGGTATCATTCCCGAACCTGATGGAGTGCGTTCGGTCAATGATTCCATTTTCAAGTGGTGTAGAAAGTTTTTAAACCGATTGCGCTGTTCAAGAAAGCATGGCATCCCTGAATGAAATATTGGAAAAGGTCAAGGACGGTGAGTTGTCCACAAAGGATGCGGAAAAGAAGATACGTTCCTATGCATTGAAGGTAGGCGATGTTGCCAGATTTGATCTGAACAGAGAAGGACGCACAGGTATACCGGAGGTTGTTCTCTGTGAGAACAAGACCGCATCCCAGGTTATTCAGATCGTTGACGCCGTAATGGCTGAGGGATGCAAGGTTATTTTGTCAAGAGTAAACCAGGAGTTACTGTCACAGATAGAAGACCTTCCTTACAATTCGAAGAGTTATCCCGAAGCGTCTTTGGCAGTGGTATATCCCAAAAGTATATCGTTTTCAGTTCCTGCAGGTGAGGGACCATTACTCGGAATAATAACCGCGGGCACTGTTGATATACCAGTGGCCCTTGAGGCACGTGTGTGCGCGGAAGAAATGGGGTGCAGGGTTATATCCTATAACGATGTGGGTGTAGCAGGGATCCACCGCCTGTTCAAGGTATTGGATGAAATGAATGAAGCAGATGCTAAAGTAATTATTGTTGCTGCAGGGAGGGAAGGGGCTCTTCCATCAGTTGTGTCCGGCCTGACCGATGCTGTGGTAATTGGACTGCCAGTATCATCGGGTTATGGCTATGGAGGAGGCGGAGAAGCTGCATTGATGGGTATGCTTCAATCATGTTCTCCTCTGCTGACAGTAAATATTGATGCAGGAGTGGTGGCTGGATTGATGGCGGCCAAGATAATCAGTTTGATCGATCAAAGGGCCTAGAAGATTATACTCTACGATTTTTAATAACAACATTTATTTGTATGGCTTTGGAATTGTATATCCTGTTTGACACGTTTGATATAATTGATATTGTTCAGTAATTACCAGATATTATAAATGTGGTGCCTGATGAGGTATATGAACCCATTTTAAAATTAAAAGGAGTGATGTAGAAATGGTTTCTGAAGAGAGAGATATTAAAATTGTGGAGATGGAATTGGGTGATGCTGAAAAGAAGCTCAATCGGCTTTTTGGTAAAAGGAACGAATGGAATAAGAAAGCTGAATTCTCTAGGAATGAGCGGAATTCCCTGAATGGCACTAGAAGAAAGGTCATAGACGAGGTCAAGAAGCTCAGGGATGACCGGCACAAGGAAATTACCCAATTAAAGATAAAATCCGAGGAAGCAGTTTCAGGGTTGCGGAGGGAAAGGGACAGGTATAATACAATGGTGAAAATGCATAAGCGGAAGCGTCAGAATCTGAAAAAGACCATTGACAGTCAGTATGAGGATAGGGATAAGAAACCTAAGAAAGTGGATCCAATAGTCGAGATAAACATGCTCACCATTGAAATGCAGGAGTTGGAACTGAAATTCAATACCACCGCAATGAAGATGTCCGAGGAAACCAAGACTATGGACCGTATCAAGGAGATAAGAAAGAAGATCCAGGTTCTGGAAAGACTGGTTCCTGAACATCAGAAGGAGGAAATTGAACTGCTCCGGGAATACAGTTCCAGTGAAGATACAAGGAGGGATTTCGATCTGGCTCACCATAATGTTGTGGACCTATCCAACAGATCCCAGCAGGTCCATGAGACCTATATTAGGGAAAAGAAGAAGTTCGATAAGAAGATCAACAGTATCTGGGAAGAGTACCAGAAGAAGATCGATGAGAAGGAGAAAGAGATCGATCATCTCAAAAGGGAGGCCGACCGGAGGCACAAGGAACACATTACCATGCGTGAGAAGGCGGATCATTATCACAAGCGTGCAGTTAATTTCAGGGATGATGTTCTTGTCAAAAGAAAAGAACGTGATAAGATCAGGTCCGAGATGTCCAAATTGATGGATGACCACAACAGATCAGTCCATGACTCTCTTGAAAGTGAAGAGAAGAAAAAGGAAACCGAGGAAAACGCCATGGACCTCCTGAAAGCGGGCAAGAAGATTACTCTATGAGCAGTTACAATCATTTCAGCAGGGACAGTAATTCTTTTGAGTCGAATTTCCTCTCCTCTTTCAGAACCTTGTCCAGGTCAGCCATTACCGCCGGTTTCTTCGGAGCCTGAGTACACGATGTGCCTGCTCCAATGGATATTTCATATGTCCCAATACTCTTGGCTATGGCAATTGTTTCGACCTTATCAAAACCAATAATCGGTCTCAGGACTGGAACTTCAACAGCCTGCTGTACAACCTTTATGTTTCTAAGGGTCTGGGATGCTACTTGGGCCAGGGAGTCACCTGTCACAATTGCATCTGCAGATTCAAGCTGTACTACCTTCTCAGCAAATCTAAGCATCATTCTCTTGCAGAGAACGCACCTTATGTTGTATCTGCATCTGTCGTAGGCTTTCTGGCATTTCTCATAGGGAACAATATAGTTTTTCAATGATACGCAATGGAGCTCTTCAAGCAGACCTATCAGAGAATGCACCTTGTTCAGTTCATCCATATCTGAGAACGGTCTGTTGTCCATGTGAACGGTCACTACTTCCGCTCCCTGCTTTAGCATAAGATGCGTAGCTACCGGTGAGTCTATTCCTCCTGACAGTAAAGAAACAACCTTTAACATTCAATCACTTTCCTTAACCTGGTTCCTTACATGGTTCATGAATTTTAAATTTCCCCCCAATACTGGTAAAACCAGAATGGCAGGGACATCATAACTATGCATTCTCTCGATCATATCAACAGCCGTTATTATGTTTTCATTTATTGTTTTGGCAATACAAACGCATTCCTTCGCTCTTTCCACCTTTCCTTTCCAAGTATAGATTGAGTTCATATTAGGGATCATATTGATGCAGGCTGCCAGTTTAGATGAGATAAGCTCCTCACCAATTTTCTGCGCTTCTTCCTGATCGGAAGTTACAAAATAGATGAATCGGACATCATTTGACCAATCAATAACCCTATCATCTTCATTTTGAAACTGCACCATTTTTACCCATCCGCCTGCTTTCAAAATTTCTGAAAAATTCTTTATTTACTTACTTAGGGTACATTATTTAGAAGGATTTCCCGTACCAATCGCTACCATTCTTTCCAAGGGAATTCTGGCCTTTCTGATAATGTCCATCGGGAGTTTGACCTCAGGTTCAAGTGTCTCAAGGCTTCGTATCACCTTGTCCAAGGTTATTTTTTTCATGGAGTAGCAGATTGCGTTTTCCAGTTGTATGAAAGTCTTGCTTGGATTGTCTTTTTTCAGCCTATAGGTCATCTCCTTCTCTGTTCCGATAATGAACTTATCCGCCTTCGAAGAACTTACATGGTCTGCCATTCCCTGGGTCGAGTATACTCCATGAGCTATGTCAATGATCTTTGGCGGACACTCGGGATGAACCAATATCTCGGCATCAGGATGTTTCTCCCTTAGGGCTAAAAAATCTTCCAAGGAAATTCTTTTATGATGCACATGGCAGAAACCCTCACAGTAGATAAGTTTCTTTTGCGGAACAAAGCGCTGTACGTATTTGCCCAGATTTGTATCGGGTATGAAAATTACTTCCTTGTTGGGAAGGCTTTTGACAACCTCAATTGCATTGGAAGAAGTACAGCAGATGTCCACTTCTGCTTTGATCTCCGCAGTAGTATTTACATAGGCAACTGTTGCGGCATCAGGATATTTTTTCTTCAATTTCCTTAATTCAGGTACTGTGATCATTGCTGCCATAGGACATCTGGCTTCTCTTGAGGGTATTACTACCGTCTTATTTGGTGAGAGAATCTTAGCGCTCTCGGCCATAAAATCCACCCCGGCAAAAAGAATTATTTCTGCATCGGTGGCCGCAGCCTTCTTACTCAAACCCAGGGAATCTCCTACAAAATCCCCCACGTTCTGGATTTCTGGCATCTGATAGTTATGGGATAATATTACGGCATTTTTCTCTTTCTTCAACTCCAGAACTCTTCTTTTCATCGATTCTACTTCGCTAATAGAGCTCCCCTCCAATTTTTCAGCAAACGCCAAATTCTGAATATTGACAATAATATGTATTATTAAAAATTTTAATGGTTCATAGGGCATCCTTGGCCTTTGTGCATCTCAATGACCTCGTCATCTCTGCCATTCTTCATGAAATAATCATTCAGTGCCGCGGCCAATCCCTCCTCCGCAAGATTTGAACAGTGCATTTTTGCAGGAGGCAGTCCCTTTAAGGAGTTGGCTACATCTCTGTTCGTAATCTTCTTTGCTTCCTCTAGGGTTTTGCCTTTGACTAGGTCCGTAAGCATGGAGCTAGTAGCAATCGCCGCCACACAACCGAAGGTCTTGAATTTGACATCTACAATCCTGTTATCATCTACTTTTATAGTGATTTTCATCACATCACCGCAGACGGGGTTGCCCACCGTACCATTTCCGTCAGCATCTTCAATTTCACCCATATTCCGGGGATTCTGAAAATGATCCATAACTTCATCCGTATACATAAGAAGACCTACCGTTATTCCTGAATCAGAACTGCCCTTTACAAGCTCATTATCTATGTTATTTTCGATATATTTCTATTTGAAATGGATTTTATTTCTATTTATTCCAAAGAGGGGACATCATCCGCAGCCTTTCCACCACCGATGGAATCTTATCCAGAACGTAATCCACCTCATCATCAGTATTGAAACGTCCCAGCGACAGCCTAAGGGACCCGTGTGCGCTCACGGGATCAAGCCCTATTGCGATGAGGGTTCGGGATGGTTTAAGTGATTTGGAGGAGCAGGCGGAGCCCGTGGAGGCTGCAATACCCATTCCATCAAGGGAGAGGAGCAGAGCTTCTCCCTCTATTCCAGTAAATCTGAAATGAGCGACATTGGGCAGGCATTGTGTGGGATGTCCATTGAGATAGCTTTCCTCAATATTATCCAATATTCCTCTGATCAGCCTTCCCTTCATATTACCAATCCGTTCCGCTTCTTCTTTCATCTCCAACCGCGCAATTTCACATGTCTTGCCGAGTGCGACAATACCTGGAACGTTCTCAGTGCTGGACCGTAAACCCCTCTCATGACCGCCGCCGTGAATAATTGGTACAACCCTTATTCTCTTGTTGAGATACAATCCGCCGACCCCTTTTGGAGCATATATCTTGTGTCCTGAAAATGAAAGCAGGTCGATCTTCAGGGCCTCAACATCTATTGGCAATTTACCCAGTGCCTGAACTGCATCTGTATGGAATATCACACCTTTTTCCCTGGCGATCTCGCCTATTTCAGACATGGGTTGAATAGTTCCGATCTCGTTATGTGCATATATCACGCTGATAAGAAAGGTGGATTCAGTTATGCTTTTTCTAAGATTATCGAGGTCCACTATCCCGAATTTGTCAACGGGGAGTATATGTACCTTGAAACCTAATTCCTCAAGGTACTTGCAAGTATTATGTACTGCCGGATGCTCAAAGGGAGAGATAATGATGTGTGGACCCTGGGGATGGTTCTTCAGATGGTCCATCATCCTGAAAGCAGTTCCCTTTATGGCCAGATTATCACTTTCCGAACCCGACGAAGTGAATATGATCTCCTTATCATTAGCATTGAGCAGTTTTGCTACCCTAGATCGAGCCAGGTCGATAGCTTTTCTTCCCTCTCTGCCGAAGGAATGCAGTGAAGATGGATTGCCGAATGAATCACAGTAATGAGGCACCAGTTCCTCAAGAGCTCTTGGGTCTGTTCTTGTAGTTGCCGAGTTATCGAAATAAATCCGTTCCATTAGCATCACCTTAAATGTAGATCAAATAAACCGATTTCAGCCCATAGCAGTTATGAAATATATTACAAGATATATGCCGACACCTATCAATATCACTGAGCTGACCTTCTGTATAGCTGAAGTGGATACCTTAAGTTTCTGAAGGAATGTGTTTGCTGAAATTGCAGTAAGAACAGTAATGAATATCATGAGTATCCCCATGACACCAGCTGCTATTAGAAATATTATGAGGGCTTTGAAAAATCCGCCCGACGAGAGAGCGCTGAACATCATGGCCAAAAGGAGGGGAGCAGTACATCCGGCGGCAGCTCCAGCATAGCCAGCCCCATAGAAGAAAAGATTGGAGTACTGTGAGAAAAACCCCTTCTTCTTCACTTTCTTCGTGCCCGAGATATCGGATATTTTGTCAACTCCTTTTCTGAATGGGTGGAGTATCCTTGAGATGTCAACATCCATGAGCATCAGTATTCCAAGCACAATGATGATAACTCCGACTATTGGTTCCAGAATGCTCACGAAAGGTTTAATTGCTGTTCCTCCAGCACCGATTATAATTCCGATTATTCCATATACCATTAGGAGGCCTAAAGCAGCAGCGCTCCCGCCTAGAAGGGCCCGTTTAAGATCTTTCTTTTTCTGGTCTCCCATATAATACGACATGTAACCGGGAAGCAGCGGGAATGAACAGGGCGAGAAGAAAGAACCTATCCCTACAAGTATAGCAAATCCTGCTAATCCTAGGGTTGTTGACGATATGCTAGCTCCAGTGGAAGTGCCGGATATGGCCTTCTCAATCTCACTTGAGAGTTCCGACACCGATAGGTCGCCTTCATGAACAAAGGATATATCTCCGTCGCCGTTTACAATAACCAATTTGGGTATGACCTTGACATTGTAATCGAGCATTAAATTCTGGGTGTCCATGGCAAACCGCCAATCCGCCCCATGTTTTTCCTTGAAATCCCTGAGGTCATTATCTGTTTCCTCGCTATCTACATCAACAGTTATGATCTCAATCTCCTTTCCGTATTTGGAGCTTATTTCCTTAAGGGTGCTCATGACATCGTTGCATCCCGGACACCAGGTTGCCATGAAATCGATAATAACAGGTTTTCCCCTGAAATCATTCAAGTTGAACTGGTTGCCGTCAATATCCGTAAGAGTGAATTCTGGAGCCGCCTTGGTGGTTCTGCTCGAAGAGATGGCATAAACGGAAGTGATGATCAAAAGGACTGCGATAATGGCGAAGAGAGCATAAGTTTGCCGCCCTCTGTTCTTGATCCGGTTGACCAACTTCGAATTTGAGCTCCCTTTTTCGCTGGATTTCCCTATCCAGATCATGGTCCCAAGTAAAAGCAGAATGATAAGAGCTATCAGCACAATAAGGATACCGTCCAGTGAGATGCTACCGCCATCCTTTCCGGATTGGAAGTTGCTGATTGTAAATTCCATTATGTCGGATCTGCTTTCACCGCCTAAAGAATTGAATTCGATGCCACTGCCGTCGTAGGCAATTATCTGAACGAAGATCCTGCTGCCTTGAACATCAGGTATGTTGGCGCTGGCGCTGCTGTCCTGAAAGGCATAGCAAACACCGCTGTCATCACATAACTCCGTCCCTGTAAGATTCATTTCAATGAATGACCATTCAGTAGCGTTAGATCCCTGGTAGTTATAGAGGAGGACCGCCTTGCTCACTCCGTCATCATCATCTATCTTTACGGCAATATTGATCCCGTTCTCCTCACTTAATTGAACATTGCCTATTACCGGAAGATCATTCCCCCGATCGTATGCGGTAGACCTTGGATTTGATGATTGAACGCATCTTGGGACATTGGCGTTGTTACCCTGGTTACCTTCCTGGGAAGATGTATCCTGTGTATCAAACACCGCTGCTATGGCAGTAACATTTGCAGGTCTAATTGGTATGGTGGTTTCGGGAAAATTCCATTGAGCCATTTCCACAGCATTTTCACCCTGGGAAAGTGATAATGGTATTGCCTGCATTGCATATCCCCGGAAAACGTTCCTATTGAGGACGGTCCTCTCCTCTACCGTGCTGTAGGCTTCGGCATTCTCTTCCACCATGAATACGTAAAGTTCACCCTGGAACTGGGGCCTTGGAAGAACTGCATTGCTGCCGAGATATTCCACTGTTACTGATACAGCATAGCCGTTTTCGGTTATTGTCTGGTCCACAAAGAGATTGAGATATTTAAAGTCTGAACGGATGTCCTGAAGTGGATGGAGCGGGTTGATATTTCTTTCATCCCTATTCTTGCAGTCCTCAATGGCCCCTATAGCAGTATCCTTGTTCAGGGTACCGCCAGATAATCCTCCAAGTTCAATATAACCTCCGTCAAATTCAGCATCAGGGGTTCCGGAGATGCCAGGCTGATAATGCCGCATCCGTTCACGGGATTCATCGGTTGCAAGGTCATCTACACCACCGCCGTTCAGTTCGTGGAACACAATATAATTAAAGGGCTGGTCGGCTTTGTCATGGTTTTCTTCCCATATTGATTCAAGTTCGGGGTGGGGTCCATTCATGCAGGAAGGGCAGCTCAATCCAGTGAAGAATTCAATAAGGGGTCTATGAACATATCCTGCAGGGGCTTTTATACCGCCTGGGATTACAGTTTTATCATTGGCTGATGGCTGGTTCGGGTCTTGAGAATAGAGATTATTTTCGTCCTGATCAACACCACCAGCAATTATGGAAGTGAAGATGATCAAGCTTGTAAAGAATAATGCCAGAAGAAGTGAAAAACGGGAGCGGGACATCATTATCTCTCTCATATTCTCGACTCGATCTAACATAGAACGACGCTCCCTTGTTAACTTTTCGAATTGATAATTATATTATTCATCCGATTTACTATCTGAGGTATTATTGATATATCAATATCATAAGAAACAGATAGTACTTTTCATGCTATTTGTTCATACTATTATTAGATTAGGTATTTGAATTTCAAATAGAAGAAATTTTCATTTATAATCCAGTTATCCGCCTCCAACAGGCAGTGTTAGAAAAATGGGTCCTTCACATATTGTCTCTTCCTTTCTAACGATTCGTCCGTTCAGTATCACCATGATGAACTTCTTTTCATCACTGCTGTAACCCAATTCAGTCAACATTTGATCATAGGTGAAATCCTCCGGATATCTAGTTATGAATGATCGCTCTTTCCTTGTCTTTCTCAGCAATCCTGATAATTGAATTTCAACATCAGTAAATTCAGTGTCTGTGTGGGATATTCCTGAGCTCAAATCCTTCACCTTTGATTTGATAGGGTCATTATGCCTGATCATGAAATAATAGGGGAAAAAAATAACGCTGCCAATTCCACCTTTCGAATTTGGCGGCGGTGGTTAGGTTTATCTTTTTGGTCCCAAAAAGGAATAAATTCACAATTCATTGTTGATTATCTTATCCTTTAAGGTATTCCATTGGTCCATGGTAAGTTCACAAGTATTATCTAGTTCACCTATCAAGACCTTATCCTCATGCAGCTCGATCTTTGGGCAGTTACCGCTGCAGCATAGTTCTATAACTCTCTTCATGTTGATATCCCCTGCAAAAACAGTTATAGTATAACAGCGTAATATTACTTAATAAAATTTTTCTTCAGGTTATTGAATCATAATTTTATTCGATTAAATCATACTTTTAAATAATAAAATTATAATATATAATCATTCTATCATAACTTGAATTCCTATCTTAATCATTCTTGGAAGGGTTTTGATAACGTAAAGGGTGACAATTATGAGGCCAAAATGCGAGATAGTTGCTAGAAATATATTACCCAAGGTAAGGGCGGAGCTTGTAAAATCATTGATATTGACCTACAATTGGCAGCAGGTCAAGGTTGCGGAAATATTAGGTATTTCTCAAGCTTCAGTCAGTCATTATCTTACTGATAACCGCGGACATGATGATCATCTCAATAATGTATTTCCAGATATTGGTGATTATACAGATATTTTGGCCAAGGATATAGTGGAGAACAATGAAAAGACCGACGATTTGGGAAAGATATTCAAAGCAGACGTGTTATGTAATGTTTGCAGAACAATACTTACTGATTCCAGGTTCAAGGAGTATGTCGGATTGATTTCAGAAAAGAATCCTTAGGTAGCTGGAGTATACATTATTTTGTTCACCAATAACGTAGAAATATTTTTTATATAGTTTATGAACCTACATCGCCCGGATAGTCTGAAGTTCATTGATCATATATCCCTTCCGGGATTATTCCAATTCATTCGGTTATATTTAGAGATATTAAATGTATTTTATATTGGCGGAATCTACATGACCCTGATAATATGTGAGAAAAACAATGCGGCAAAGAGGATAGCCCATATCCTTTCAGGTGGAAAAGCCCGGAGCAATTCTAAGTTCAAAAGGCCATATTATTCTTATGAAGAGAAGGGTGAGAAATTTGATATCATCGGGCTTCGGGGTCATATTGTAGCGCTTGATTATCCTGAAGAATATAATTCATGGCGCAAGGTGAAACCTAAGGATCTTGTTTCCATAGATCCCATCCTCGTTGATAAGGAGAAGAGTATAATAAGGGCTTTAAGGTGGCTTTCTAAGAACCACAATGAGACGATAATAGCCACTGATTTTGATAGAGAAGGTGAACTCATCGGCAAGGAGGCCCTAGATGTCATCATGGATGCGAATTCAGGAATGAAGGAGAGGAGGGTTCATTTTTCATCCTTGACCCGCAATGAAATTATTTCAGCATTTGAAAAACCCCTTGATATGGATTGGAATCTGGTGGATGCTGCCTTCACCAGGCAGTATGTAGATCTGGTTTGGGGGGTTACTCTTACCCGTTTTATTTCCCTGACTTCCGGGAAAGTAGGTCAGGATTTTCTTTCTGTAGGCAGGGTCCAAACCCCTACCCTTTCATTGCTTGTGGAAAAGGAAGCTGAGATTGAAGCATTCAAGTCCCAGAAATATTGGGTCATTAAGGCTCTTCTGAATAAAGGAGTTGACTTTCAAGCTAAACATAAGAAGGGGCATTTCAAAAAGGAAGAGGATATGAAAAGGGTAATGGAGCAGGTCAAGGATGCCAAGCAGGCTAGGGTGATGAATTTAAGATTTACCAAGAGCAACCGTTATCCACCCTCACCATTCAGCACCACCCTGTTTTTAAAGGATGCTACCAAGTTGGGAATGTCGGCTGCAGAGGCCATGGCCATTGCCGAGGACCTTTATACCCGGGGATATATCAGCTATCCCAGGACCGATAATACTGTTTATCCCAAAGGCATAGATATTAGGGACATATTGGGAAAGTTCTCATCTCATAAGGAATACGGTGAATATGTAAAGGAGCTGCTTGCCAAGAATGATCTTCGCCCTTCAAGGGGGAAAAAACAGACCACCGACCACCCTCCGATTTATCCTACAAAGTGTGTAACACCGGAGAAACTGGAGAAAAAACAGCAGAAGATATATGACCTTGTGGTCAGGAGATTCCTAGCCACACTGGGTGATAAATGCATTCTTGAAAAAGGCAATATTGAATTTGATATAAAGACGGAACCGTTTATATCCAAATCACTCAGAGTTGTTCAGCCCGGCTGGACGAAGTACTATCGGTTCAACGGAATCCGTACTTCAAATGTACCTGAACTTGAAAAGGATGAGATGGTAACGATCAAGGAGATAGAATCAAAAGAAAAGGAGACAAAACCTCCTGCAAGGTACAATCAAGGCAATCTTATAGGAGAGATGGAAAAACTGGGTCTGGGCACAAAATCAACAAGACATTCCATAATTCAGAAATTGATACAGAGGAATTTCCTGAACTCGAATCCATTGAAACCAACGGAGTCAGGAAAAGCTTTGATCAGCACCATGTCAAAATACTCCGAGCCGATCACACGATCTGAGATGACCAGTCAGTTGGAGGAGGATATGCTTAAAATTGCCGAGGGTAAAATGGACTGGGTAAAGGTATCCGAGGAATCCCAAAAAATGCTAATGGACATATTTAAGGTCCTCGAAGAAAATGTCACTCTGATCCGCAATAACCTCCGGGAGGCCCTAAAGGATCAGAACACTCTTGGTGAATGCCCCCAGTGCCAGGGGAAGATGCTGATCCGAAGGTCCAGGAGAGGAAAAAGGTTTGCTGGCTGCAGCAGTTATCCTCAGTGCAAAAATACATATCCTCTTCCGCAGTACGGAGGCATACGGCCAAAAGAGGAGAAATGCTCCGTTTGCGGCTCTCCAGTGGTAAATATCATTAAAAAGGGTAAGAAACCTTGGGAAATCTGTATCAACATGGGGTGTGAATATAACAAGAATGAAGGATGAACAATCTATATGAACAAAGATTTATTCTTTAATTTCCATAAACTGGGAAATATTTGAAGTGCTTTGGTTTTTGTAGATTCATTAATTATTCTTTGAAAAAATATAACTCGACGGGAGCGATTTTTCATATGCCGAAGGTTCATAGGCATTTTACAGCTACCACATTCGTGGTATTCAAAGGAAAGACCCTGCTCCATTATCATCAGGGGCTGGAAATGTGGCTGCCGCCAGGGGGGCATTTGGAGCCCGATGAACTGCCGGACGCTGCAGCACTAAGGGAAGTTCTTGAAGAAACAGGACTTGAAGTGGATTTGTATGACCCCAGATGTCTTAAGTCAAAGGATAATGTTAGCAGTGAAATCAAAGATGCAGTAGATCTAAATGGGATCATTTCAGATAATGTGAGGGAATTGACTTCTCCTTACTGTATTCTTCTGGAAGATATTGAGCCGGGTCATCAACATATTGATCTGATTTATTTTGCCATATCTCGGACGTGTGAACTGAAACCCAAGGATGGATGCATAAGGGAATTCAAATGGTTGGATCCGGTTGGATTAAATGATTTTAAACCCCTTAAGGAGGATGTTAGGATATTGGCAAAAAGAGCGATAGTTCTTTTAAGCGAATTCATTATCTAATGCAAGAGACGTATTATTTTGACTGAAGCTAATTAGAAAGTGAGGTGTTGTTACGGGAAGGAAATCCAATAAGAAAACCGAAAAGTGTGGAGATGATTGCTTAGACAAACCCGACGTGGAACCCGCTGCTCCGGACATTTTGTTCAAAGAACTGCAGAATCAGCGGAACGATATGGAAAGTGACGTTCAGGATTTGATCAATGAATCGGGAAGAGGCCTTTTTCAAAGTCAGGTGGAACTTAAATTGGCGCCATGGAGGGCTACCTGGATGAAATTGGACCTCATGCTGGAACGGCAGGAGAAGATGGTTCAGCTTCTCAGTGAGATAAATGAGAACCTCAAGAAATTTGGAAACAAATAATCTCGTACAGATCAATGATAGTTTTCACATGGAATTGGTATTCTGTGAAGTATGCCTAAAATATTGTTTATCGTAAAAAAAACAATAATTGGATTGAACATTTATATTAGGTTGGGTTTGACCGTTGTAACAGGCCATTTGAGATATCGGTCAAAAATTTATTATTAATATACCTTTAAAGGTGAGATATGTGTTAGGCAAGTGTGAGGAACATGGTTTTTACCGGGGTGAGAAATGTACAGTGTGCAATAAGGCTGGAAAATTTCTTATGAATGAACAGGAAATGAACACCCTAGGAAGATTGATGGCAGGGATTTTGCGACATTTCCCAAATAAGTTCGAGCTGTATATAGATCCCCAGGGATGGGTAAATTTAGATGATATGGTGGATGCGGTCAAGGAGAACAGAAGAAGATTTCATTGGTTAAGGAAGCATCACTTTACAGCACTTAAGGAAACTGATGACAAGGGCCGTTTCCAGGTAGATAATAACATGATCAGGGCTACTTACGGGCATACTGTTGATGTGGATCCGGATCTTCCATCTGATGATATTCCCGAGAGATTATACTATCCGGCTGCCCAGGCGGAATTGAGTCTTCTTCTGGATGAGGGTCTGACCCCGTCGGATAAAATGAAGGTTCACCTCAGCAGATCTTTCAAGGATGCTGTGGTTGCAGGTGAGCACCGATATGATGACGCGGTGATATTAGAGGTGGATGCTCTAAGAGCGTTGGAAAATGGATGCGACATAGGTCAGGCCGGTACAACAGTTTTCACAACCTTTGAGATTCCTGGCGAATTTCTAAAGGTGGCAGATATGGTAAATGAATCTGATGAAACTGATAATGAAGCAGCTGATGAGGGGTCCTCAGTATCTGTTGAAGATGAGGTGGATAAGGAGGAGGAAATGAAGGAGCCCATTGATGAGCCCGAAGAGGAGGGTGAAGAGTTAGCTGACAGGAATGATGCCCCTGATGTTAGTGAAGATGCGGAGGATGAGGATGAGGAGATATGGGATCTTTGAATTAAAATGGATATGAACTTAGGGATTCAAATTTGCATTCAGTTTCCCTTTTTGCATTGATCACATATTGAGGCCGATAAGAGCTTCAACTATTAAGCATAATATTATTACCATAAAAAATTATAAATAGAGTTTAGAGGATTAGTTTCGTCAGATTTTTTCATAAATTTTTCCTTTGTCAGATTAGAATTGGATAAATACCGCGAGGGCGTTCCAAATGGAAAAAAAGTTATTGAAAGGTACTACTACAGTCGGGATAAATTACAAGGATGGCGTGGTTGTAGGTTCGGAACATCGAGCTACAATGGGTACATTGATCGCCCATAAATCCACACAGAAGGTGTTCAAGATAGCGGACCATATTGCCCTGACCACTGCAGGTCTTGTGGGCGACGCCCAGGTATTGTCAAGATACCTAAGGGCAGAGGTGGAATTGTATCAGCTTAAGAGAAACGCTCCTATGTCAATAAAGGCCGCAGCTACCCTGATGGCAAATATATTGAATTCTAGAAAATATTACCCTTATTGGGTTCAGTTGATCATAGCCGGAGTTGACGACGAAGGCGGACATGTATATTCCCTTGATGCAGCAGGAGGTAGTATTCCTGACGATTATGTTACAACAGGTTCGGGTTCTCCATATGTATATGGTGTTTTTGAAAATCACTTTAAAATGGGTATGACCCAAACCGAAGCCGTAGATCTAGCCCTAAGGGGTATTCAGGCAGCCATAAAGAGGGATGCCGCCTCAGGTAACGGTATGGATATTGTTGTAATTTCCAAAAAGGGCGGATGGAAACAGATTCCCGATAGTGACATTCAGAAAAGACTGAAGAAAATGAAACTGTTGTAATATTATTTGAAAGAAAGGTTTATTTATTAAAATGCCATTTCTGGCTATGATATCAGGGTTGGGATGGGTTTTAAGAATGGCCATATTTATTGAATGAAAAATTCGATTTTTTTTTAAAAATTGAATCATTAAATATACACATATCATTATGGCGCCGATAGATAATAAATAGATTATTGGAACAAGAGGTCGGAGTCAGGATTTTATGATTAATACTTGAAGTTAAGCTGTTCATCGACCATAAGATTAATCTGTTCCTTGATTATTGAAGGATTTCATATTTGATAAATTTAAATGGGCTATATTTGAGAAATTGTATGTGTTTGTTCAAGCATGTTTGGTGGTTGTTATACCTTAATTTAGGTTGGATTTTTGGATCAATGTCGTTGATTCACTAAGTAAAGATAAGATTTCATAAGTTTAGGTTAATGAATATTTGAGGTGTCAATACATAATTTAAGAAGAATAACTGATGCCTTTCTAGCAATTCGAGTTGATACCAATGGGTTCGACGAGGAACAAGATTTTAAATGAGATAAACCAAAAGGTAAGGGATATACTTCCCGTAAGGGTGATTGTCAGCGAGATAGATATTGAGGGTCCGGAGATTGTCATATATACTAGAAATCTTGATGAATTTGTCAGGAACAAGTATATTGTGAGGAAAATTGCTCAGGTTCTAAAGAAGAGAGTAGTTATCAGACCGGACCCCAGTGAACTTATGAGCCCCCATAAGGCCGAAAAACTTATCAATGAGATCATTCCGGAGGACGGGGGCGTGACTAACATCACATTCCTTGATGATGTCGGAGAAGTAATAATAGAAGCATCTTCTCCAAGTGTAGTTATCGGCAAGAAGGGCGAGAGGCTCAACAAGATCAAGAAGGTAATCGGTTGGGCACCCAATATTAAGAGGACCCCTCCGATACATTCTAAGACGGTTATGGAAATAAGGGCCCATCTTCAGAACGACAAGGAAGGTAGGAAAAAATTCCTCCGAGCGCTTGGGGAAAGGATCTACAGGGAACCTAGAGGGGAAATGAAATGGGTAAGGGCCACCTTTTTGGGAGGATATAAGGAAGTGGGCAGAAGCAGTACTCTTTTCAGTACCAACGAGACCAAGGTACTTGTGGACTGCGGTTTGAATCCGGGCGCATCAAATGATGATTTCTCTCCTTATCTAGCCGTACCTGAGATATTACCCATAGAATCACTTGATGCAGTTATTGTTACCCACGCTCATCTTGATCATTCTGGATTGATTCCCCTGTTGTATAAATATAATTATAACGGACCGGTCTATTGTACGCCCGCGACTAGGGATCTTATGGCCCTGTTACAGTTGGACGGTCTCAAGGTCACCTTGGGAGAGGGCAGGAATACCCCTTACGATTCATCGAATATAAGGAAGATGATCACCCACACAATACCTCTAGCTTACGGGGAGACGACGGATATTGCTCCTCAGATAAGATTGACCTTCCACAATGCAGGGCATATTCTAGGTTCTTCCATTTGCCACTTTCATTTCGGTGACGGGCTTCATAACGTAGCTGTCACTGGTGATGTCAAGTATGAAAATACCTATCTGTTCAATTCATCCACGAAGACATTCCCCCGACTGGAGACGCTCATAATCGAATCAACATATGGAGGGAAGAAGGATTTTCAGCCTTCCAGAAAGCAAGCCTCCAATAGATTGAAAGAGATTCTGGAAAGGACAATAAACAGGGGGGGCAAGGCTCTGATCCCCGTTTTTGCGGTGGGCAGAAGCCAGGAAGTAATGATAACCCTTGAAGAGCTAATGAGGACCGGAAGAGTTCCAACAGTTCCCATATATGTTGATGGAATGATACTTGAAGCCACTGCAATTCACACCGCATACCCTGATTTTCTGAATGATAATCTGAAAAGGAAAATATTCCGAAAGACCGATAACCCCTTCTTGGCGGAGGTGTTCAAGCACGTGGCTACCAGGGATCAAAGGGAAAAGATTCTCATCGATCCGGACCCTTGTGTGGTGCTGGCAACATCAGGTATGATGACCGGCGGTCCAGTTTTAGAATACCTGAAGTCATGGGGTCCGAATCAGAAAAATGCCCTGGTGTTTGTAGGTTATCAGGCCTCAGGTACCATAGGTATGGCGATCCAACGCGGGCAGAAAGAGGTAACGATCCATCAGAAGGATGAGAAGTATAATATAGAAATAAATCTAGGCATTGAAATTGTTGATGGTTTTTCAGGACACAGCGACAGAGGGCAGCTCCTTTCCTATGTTGCAACCATGAAACCAAAACCGGAGCGGATAATAATCGGCCACGGGGAGCCCTCCAAATCCAAAGAATTGGCCACATCTATCACAAAGAAATACGGTATCAAGACTATAGTCCCCAACAATCTGGATACCGTCAGATTGGTATAATTATCATTGAGTACGTATATTTTTCTAGCACTCATTGTTTATCTCTATTGCAGCCTTCAATACGGCTTCTTCAGAGGTGTATTCAGGTTTAAAACCTATCACATTCATCTTATCCATGGCCAGGAGCATTACCTTTACATCGCCTTTCCATCCTCCTTTCCCCCCGTCAACTCCCCCTGTCCACGAGTATGCGATATTTTCCAGCTCAAGGGCATTGCATACGCTATCCGCAATGGTTTTTACAGTGATATGGTCCATAGAGCCAATATTGAATATGTTAACCATTTCGTCGGAATTAAGGCAGGCGTGGATGATACCATCTATACAGTCCTTGATGTGGAAGTATGATTTTCTGGTGCCTGGTTTGCTGCCCAGTATCTCGAGATTTAGGGGATTCTCTCTCAGTTTGTGGATGAAATCAAATATTACACCGTGTGTGGACCGAGATCCCACTACATTGGCGAATCTGAAAATATAGGAGGTCATTTTATAATTGGAGCAGTAGGCGGTTATGAAACCCTCTGCAGCCAGTTTGGATGAGGCGTAGAGGGATATTGGAATCAGCGGTCCATAGTTCTCTGGAGTTGGTATCTCTTTGGCTTCCCCGTAAACCGTGGATGTCGAGGTGAAAGCTATGTTCTTGATCCCGTTCTTTCTCATTGATTCCAGCAGATTGTAAGTGGTGATGACATTCTGCTCCAAATGGACATATGTATTGCTAGCCCCTAATCTGACATCCGGGTTGGCAGCAAGATGGAATACCCAATGGCAGTCTTTTATCTCCTCATCCAGGGTTTTTTGGTCCATTAAATCCATTTCTTTGAATGTGAAATTATCATTATCCAAATTGTGTTCTAGAAAATCCATGTTTCCTGAAGAGAGGTTGTCCAGAACCTTTACTTGATTGTTCATTTTCAGCAGTCGGTCCACTAGATGTGACCCGATAAATCCTGCTCCGCCAGTGATTATGATCTTCTTACCAGTCAGTTTATTTGTGATTTCTTTTTTCATCATTGAACTGCCTCCTTGGATTCTTTCTCAGAACAAATTTGAACATTGAAATAGATTTTGATGTTTTTCGTAAATGACAGGATAATCTTCACGGCATCTATTAAATAAATTAGTAGACCATAATCATGAATAATCAAATCTATTAAGAGAATAGAAGTCAGCTCTGCCGAGTTCTCAAGGTCGATAATGGTCGACAAGAAAGGAGTGAGTTCATTGGCCAAGCATGTACACACTGAGGCTGAATAATGAGTTTTAGAAAGGCCAGGATGTTCAATAACAAAGCGAAAAAGAAAAAAAGCAGAGCGGAGGATATTTTGAGTGCCCTTAACCTCCGAAATGGCGATATTATTGCGGATTATGGCTCAGGAGGAGGTCATTTTACGATTCTATTTTCCAAAAAGGTTGGGAACTCAGGCCGAGTTTTTGCAGTGGATATCAACAGGACATTTCTGGAGTTCATCCATAATGAAGCAAATAGAAAGGGAATAATAAACATTGCTACGATTCGGACAGCAGATTTTCTGAATAGGGAAGAAACTGCGTTTGATCTGATTTTCCTCCGGAATGTCTATCACCATCTTGATGATAGAACCGGCCTGTTAATTAACTTGAAAAAAAAACTAAGTCCTGGCGGGCGGATGGCGATAATTGAACATAAAAAGAAAAGAGGTCTGAATTTTCATAGTCTTTTCGGGCATAATGTAGAGGAATCAATAATTATTAATGAGATGAAAAAGGCAGGTTTTTTTAAGAATATTCCGATTCGATTTCCTCTCTGAGCAAAGCTTCAACATCTTCAAGAAAGGACCAAGCTAATCAGTGAAAGGACTAAGTGTAAGGTATAAAGTAAAAGGGCCAAATAATTTTGATATGATCCAATTACCTCAAGTGTATGGGTATCTGATTCTTCTTTTTCTTCCTTTTCTTCGGTCTAGCGCCCGCTTCATTGTTTCGGGTATGCATCCCGACTATACTTGATGTTCTTCCTTCAATGGAAGTTAGGGATTTTTTTTGAACAGCCCCTGCTTTTCCCCTAGTACCTTCAATAATTTCACTTCGGCTTTCGATTTTTATTGAGGGTTGAAATCCTGTCGCTTCTCCTCCTAGAATCGCAGTAAGGCCGAAAAGGACATCTTTCTTTTCATTGCCAGTATCCTCTCCTTTCATTATCTCTTTAATGCCCGATTTCCAGTTATCCATGGCTTTAAGAATCTCGTTACGGACCAAAGGAGGTTCCGCTCCCTTGTACAGATGGAAATATCCCCCTCGTTCTATTGTTTTGGTATATTTGTAAATAAGGCCTGTTGTGCAGAGATTCTTTAAATATCTGTAAGCGGTGCTTCGGTCTCTAGCAACCAATTGGGAAACCTGCTTGACGTTCATGGCACCGTTCAGAGTTATGTTCTTATATATTTCGACCTCTACTGGTTTCAGCCCGAAGAAGAACTCTAGTATGCTCTTTCCATACTGTTCAGTATTAAAGAGAAAATTAAGACTGCTATTATTCAAAAGATACCCCCTGGCGAACATGGTCCTTCCTGGGAAGGGCCATTGTGCAGCATAACCGCACATCTCAAACATGCGATTGTTACTATATAAAATTTTCTCCAATAATTATGTATGTATTTTCTATGTGGTTGGTCACCTGGAATTTTTAAATATTGATACAATTCTTTGATGCTCATTGAAATCATATTCTATGCAGTTAGCCTTTTGTAAAAAGACCCGCAAAACCTTTTATCTATGCCGAGATTTGGAGTGGTTGTGATATCATGAAATTGGTGGAATGCGTTCCGAATTTTTCAGAGGGCAAGGACAGCAAGGTTATCGAGGTCATAACCAAGAGCATAGAGTCTGTAGATGGTGCGGAGGTGCGGGATGTGGATATGGGGAGCGATACGAACAGGACAGTTGTAACAATTATCGGAACTCCCAAGGCAATAAAAGAGGCTGCTTTCAGGGCTATTAGAACAGCTGCGGAACATATTAACATGGCAAAACACTCCGGTTCTCATCCGAGAATGGGTGCTACTGATGTGTGCCCCTTTATTCCTGTCGAAGGCGTTACCATGGATGATTGTGTAGCTATAGCTAGAGAGGTGGGGGAACGTGTAGGTGAAGAACTTGGGATACCTGTTTACCTGTATGAGGAGGCGGCAACTTCTGAAGACCGGCGCAATCTTGCCCAGGTGAGAGCCGGAGAATATGAGGGTTTGGCGGATAAGATAACCGATCCAAATTGGAAACCTGATTTTGGCCCATGGGAATGGAATAATAAAATAGCCGGAGCTGGCGCCACAATTATAGGTGCCAGGGAATTTCTTATTGCATATAACATAAATTTGAATACCCGCAATGCAAAAATTGCCTGGGATATTGCCTTTGATCTTCGTGATCGGGGCCGTTCAGCTAGGACGGGATATCCTGCAGGTCATTACTGGAAAGGAGAGATACTCAGGTACGGTGATTCCCGATTTCCCTGCGGGGAATGCGATTACTTATCGAATGATTTCAAAGGTGCCAGAGACCATACATTGAAGGAGCATGGATATGATATAATACCGCTTCTGGAGTTCTATGGATATGATACCGGAAACCTGGCTGGAAAACCTGTAAAAAAACCGGGTAAGTTCAAGCACTGCAAAGCCATCGGATGGTATGTAGAGGATTATAAATGTGCTCAGGTATCCATTAACCTGACCAACTACAGGCAAACCACCATGCATGATGTATTTGAAGAGTCCAAACGGTTAGCCGAAGGTTTGGGGGTAAGCGTAACCGGCAGTGAGGTTGTAGGTTTGGCTCCCTATCAGGCCCTACTAGACAGCGGGCGATACTATCTTAAGCGGCAGAGCCAGCCCACTGGAATTCCAAATAAAGATATTGTTCATACCGCGGTGAAATCATTAGGTCTGAACGATGTTGCTCCTTTTCACTTGGAAAAGAGTGTGATAGGTACCCCGCTTGTGAGGTCCGATTCATTTCGATCAATGGATATGTCAATCTTCATCGATGAACTCTCCAGAAATTCCGCAACCCCCGGCGGCGGCAGTGTGGCAGCCATAGCCGGCAGTATGGGTGCAGCTCTGGCCTCAATGGTGTGCAATATCAGTACGGGAGGCCGAGGGACTGAGAAAGAGGATGAGGTTCTAATGCCCATTGCAGAGAAAGCACAGGTCTTGATGGACGAATTATTACAAAATGCCGATGAGGATTCCCGCGCCTTTGATGATTATATGACAGCTAAGCGCCTGCCTTCTGGTAATAAGAGAGAGGTAGAACTGAGAAAAAAAGCAATGGACACGGGTCTCAAGAACGCTGTGGAAGTCCCTCTTAGGACTGCGAGGTTGGGTTTAGAGGTAATCGACCTATCAGTAATTGCAGTTGACAACGGCAAGACCAGTACGGCAAGCGATGCCCTTGTCTGTGCCCTGATGGCATATTCAGCAGTCCTAGGCGGTATTGCCAACGTGAAGATAAATCTGGGAGAAGTGAATGATGTGGCTTTCTGCCAAGATATGCTGGCAGAATGCGGGCTTTTAGAGAAGAAGGCCATTGAAGGTTCGGATCATGTTAAGGATAGAGTGGATGAACTATTGAGGTGAAAGAAGCGGATCTTTATGGCCATCGGAACACCGATTCAGGTATCCTCCGCTCCTACATCCGCCATTGCAATATTCAACATATCTGCATGATCTGCATCTGTAAGTCAATTGAGAAATGTCGAGATATTCTGCCCTCGCTTTTTCAAGATCCATTGATATTGAATTCCAATCAGAGGTGGTCAGCGGTCCGGATATTCTAGGTGATAATGGACATAGTTTAAGGAATCCTTCTTGGTCTATTGTGAGGTAATCAATGCCGGCACTGCAGACGGGCTTATTGATATTATTGAAATGGTGGCCCGAGCTGATACATGGAAGGTCAGGGATGCCCAATGATATGGGAAGGCCGCTGCTTTCGGCAAACGTATTGACGATATCCAGTGCATTGATGTAATCCTTTGGCGACAGTGCATTCTTATCATCGGGATTTCCGTTGCTGACGGGAATATATCTGATAGCCAATATGTGTCTACTGCCAGCAGCAAGATGGAAATCCAGAATATCGCCCAGTCTGTTCAGATTTCTCCGGGATATCACAACTGAGGTGGTGAAAGCCATTCCATTCATGTTCAATGATAAGATATTCTTTTCAAGTATTGAGAAGGAGTCCCCTGCATTGCTAACCTCATTATAGAAACACCCGATGTCAGAAATCTGTATTTGGAAATGTATACTGTATCTCTTAAGGAGCGCTATGGGCGGATCGGGGATACCGGAGGATAGGAGTATGACCTCTTTACACTTCCTGTTCAGTATGTCGCATAATTTTCCTATGTCTTCCCTGAGCAGAGGGTCGCCTCCAGTCAGCACAATTTGATTTATTTGCGGTAACCGGGTGATGATACTTTTCCAATCTGTGAATTCCAGTTCATTTTCAGAAATAATGCCCCCGCCTCCGCTGGTCCGGTTATAACAGTAACTGCAATCCAGGGGACATTTCTTGGTTATTTCTAGGGCCAATGTTTCGATTCCTTTGAACAGAAAACTGGCAGACATTTTAATCTCTCTTTTATTTATATTTTTTATTCCGTTAACCTCTTTGCCATATAGGGGCCATTTCTAACATATCCCATGTTTTTGTAATATTCCCTAACACCTACCCCTGAAGTAACAAGAATGGATTCCAATCCCGATTCCGAAGCAATTTTCTCGGCCCTGCTTATTAGCCCTTTACCGATGCCGTGGTGCTGTATGTTCCCAGAGTCCCTTTTTCCAATGGACGAACTCGGACCCACAACCTTTACTTCTCTTATCAATGCGGTTTTTCCTTTACTTATCTCTTCTCTCTGTTCGTCACCTTTTACTGACGGTATTCTGAGTCTCAGGAATCCATGCAGTATTCCCTGCTCATCCTCCGAGGAAATGAAGAACTCCTTTCCGCCGCTAGCCTCGTAGGATATGGTTCTGATGGACGGGTCTTCCAGGTCTTTACCATCATCCTGATACGAATCTGTGTGTTTGACCTTCAAATGGCCCCATTCCCTGCATCGGATACATGAACAACTCATTTCCTTTTGGTCCATATATTCATTCACTATCTGCCGGAGGTTGGTGTAAAGTATCCCGTCATCGATCATTTTGGCAGGAATGTCCCGCTGAATCCGCTGTATCCTGACATAGGGGGGGACCAGCTCCTTCATTTCGGCAATTAATCTAGTTATCACTTCAAGGGAATAAGGTTTGAATTCCCCGTTTTTCCACATTCCGTACAGTTTTGTGCCAGCAACTACCACCATGGGGTATATCTTGATCATGTCCGGGCGGAAATCAGGGTTAATAAAAAGTTCCCGGAACATTTCCAGGTCGTCTTCGGAAGTTTCACCAGGTATTCCCGGCATTATATGGTAGCATACCTTCATACCCCTGTCCTTGAGGACTCTTGTCGCCTCGATGGAATCCTTTACCGTATGCCCTCTTCCGAGGGCAGTCATGGCTCTTTCCCTTGTGCTCTGGACCCCCAATTCTACCCTTGTCGCACCCTGCTCAAGCATTCTATCCACGTGAATTGGCCGACAGTAATCAGGCCGGGTCTCAATGGTCATACCAGTACATCTGTGATGGGAGGTCTCATTAAATGAGTGCGCAGTTATCAGGTCTGGTGATTCCTTACGGAGATATGTCACCTCCCCCTCACTGCCTGCATGGTTCATCCCGTCAAAACATCTTTTCACAAACCACTCCTGATATTCGGGATCCCTGGCTGGAAAAGTCCCCCCCATGATTATCATATCAATTTTAGAGGTGGAATGACCAATCGAAAACAGCTGTTTGATCCTGTTCACCGTTTGGAGATACGGGTCAAAGTCATTCATTGCAGCGCGCAGAGCCGCGGGTTCCTGGCCGGTATAACTCTGTGGGGTATTGTTGTCCACTCCGCCTGGGCAGCATATGCATTTTCCGTGGGGACAATTTTCCGGGGAGGTCATGACAGCTACAGGGGCCACTCCTGAAATGGTTCGGGTTCTCTTTCTCTGGAGAATACTTGTGAGGATTTTCAGTTCCTCGTCATCATTAATGAGTTCCCGGGCGGTAGCCAGGATACTTGAATTGGTGGGCAGATCCGAGATGTTGAACTTTTTGCATCCTTTTATCTTGAACTGCTGCAGCTTTTTCTTTCCGTCTATGGCCCCTGAAAGTATCTTTTCAATGAGCCAGTAATTTATGTCCATATTTTTACATTCCTTTCAATAATCGCGTTATTAATTAAATCAAAAATAATACTTAATGATAAAGGGGCATAATTATATTCATAACCTCAATTCCTCTCCCAATAGAAATTCGGGTTTGAATATTTTTTCCACTTCCTCACTGGACAGCAGGCCCTTTTCCAGGACCAGCTCCTTGACCGTTATCCTCCGCTCCAAGGCTTCCTTTGCCACCTCTGCCGCCTTTAGGTAGCCGATATGGGGTGCCAGGAAGGTTGCCAATGACGGATTTTTTTCAAGGCAATCCTCGCACCGTTCTCTATTGGTGCTGATGCCTTTTATGCCGAAATTCACGAAATCAGGCAGGTAATTGGACAAAAGCCTCATGGATTCAAGAATATTATGGATCATAACCGGCATCATCACATTAAGTTCAAGCTGTCCCGCTCCAACAGCCAAGGACACTGTTAGATCATTACCTATTACCTGAAAGCAGATCATGTTCATGCATTCAGCCATGACTGGGTTGACCTTCCCAGGCATGATGGATGATCCTGGCTGAACTGCCGGCAGTTTGATCTCGCCAAGTCCGGCGGTGGGACCGGAAGACAAGAGACGGAGGTCATTTGATATTCGTCCCAGTTCGCCAGCCAATGATTTCAATGCTGAAGAAAAGTCTGCCAATGGAACCATGCTCTGCATCGCGAATTGAAGGTCGGAGGAAGGACCAATCTCCATTTTCAGCATTTTGCTGATTTCCTCAGTCGCTATCTTGGAATAATCTACGTGTGTATTGATGCCAGTTCCGGAAGCGGACCCGCCCAGTGCAACTATTCTCAGTTTTTTTACAGATGCCTGAAGCCGACGTCTGCACCATTTGATAGCTGAACAGTAGGCTTTGAATTCCTTACCCAGCCGAACAGGCATGGCATCCTGAAGGTGGGTTCTGCCGCTTTTAATAATGTCATGGAATTCTCGGCTCTTCTCATGAAAGGTTTTTTCCAAGTCTTCTAGAGCTAGATCCAATTCGGGCATTGACAGAATAATTGATATATGCATAGCTGTTGGGAAGGTATCGTTGGTGCTTTGACCCATATTTACATGATCATTCGGGTGGATGATGTCGTATCTGCCTTTATCATGACCTAATAACCCCAGGGCAAGATTGGCCAAAACCTCGTTCATGTTCATATTGAATGATGTGCCGGCACCAGCTTGATAAACGTCTATGGGGAAATGGTTCCTGTGTTCTCCGCCAATGATCTTATCAGAGGCCTCTATGATGGCTCTTCCGATCTGCTCATCCAAGCTGCCTAAGGTCATGTTGGCCCTTGCGGCTGCCTTTTTGATCATAGCATAGGCAGTGATGAAGTTTCCATGGGCAACAATACCTGATGCTCTAAAATTCTGCACTCCTCTTTGGGTTTGGGGCCCCCAATATGAATTTATGGGGACTTTTACGTTTCCAATAGAGTCCTTTTCCACCCTGTATTCCATATTTTTTCCACCTTTTATCCAATTAGATAGTTCATTACAACTATGGAAGATAATGGACATATAGAAAAAATTTCCCTTATATTAATCTACAATCCAATTACTTCGAAAAAAAAAATGGACATTCCAAAACAATGGATTAAGTCCAATATTTAAATTGAAATAAACAAGTAATTGTTGCAGATCGAAATTGATACGGATCAAGCAGATGGTTTGAATGGGTAAGGATCAATATCAATCAAATGTCCCAATCATCAAGTTTTTCGTCATCTTTTTCGGCCTCATAACTGTTGTCAGCCCAATCCATTTCTCCATCATTCTCATCTAATCCCAATTCTTCCCAACTAATGCCTACGTCGAAAGGATCATCTTCAAATCTTCCAAAATCCTGCATGCGATCCTTTTTCCAATCCTTATCTTCAAACGGGCTGGAATTGTTCGACGGACCAAAATAGGTAATATCTTCATCATCATTTTGGTCTTCAAAATAATCCTGGTCATACTGATCTTCGTTATCATATGCGGATACTTTCCAGTATTCCTGCTGATCCCTAGTTGTAGGTGATCTCTTTGGGCCGCCAGAGCGGGTATCCCTGTATAATTCATTATATTCACCTTCCCTTTTCTTTTCCTCCTTTACTTCCTCCTTACCTTTGATGGCGAATTTGGAATTTATTTCAATCTCCTGCTGTTCTTTCACTCCTCTCCTCTTTCTCCTCCTGCGAACTAGAATGATGAATAGGATCAGCAACAGCAAAAGAAAAACTGCAGCAATAATTATCCCGATCATATCTGCCCCTCCTAGTGCAAAGGTAGTGTTCACGGGATCTTCTTCTACAATAACTTTCAATTCAACAGGTTCGCTCTCCAAACCTGATTGGTCTTTTACCACAAGCTCTACAGTGTAGGTGCCAGGTTTATCATAAGCATAGGAAATGTTCTTTTCCGTCAGCCAGGATGTTTTTTTCCCGTCCCCGAAAGAGAATAGATAGTTCAGATTGGATCCCTCATCATCCGACTGATGCGCCATGATGTGTGTTTCCTCCCCCTCGCTTATCTTGCGCTTGCTGATAGTGATCTTAGCCTCAGGATCACCTGAATCTATCTTGAACTGGAATTCCCTTGTCTCCTCTCGGTTACCTGCGAGGTCCACTGAATAATAGTATAGGGTTATGCCTCCGTCTGGTATGTCAGTGTTGTCCGAGGTGATGGGCTGTTTGTAAGGTATCTTGGTTTGGTCATGATCGAACCAATAATATATGGTTTCCATATCATTGCTGTTTGAACCCAAGGTCAGTTTGATAGTGTTGTACCAGCCGTTTTCGCCATCGGGCTGCCTGGGTTCTTTGGTTATGGAAGTCAGAGGCGGAGTTAGGTCAACAGTGATGTTAAGATGTTTCACCTCTTCGGAATTATTGGCCTTGTCCATTGAGAAGTAATATAATGAGTGGCTTCCCTCTTCGACAAATATTCCGCTTCCGCCCGACCGCGGCATTTCCTCGTTCCAGTAGTAATATGTGACAGCGCTTTCTTCTTCAGTGGTCAGATTGATGACTGGTCTGGTGATGTAGATGCCGTTGTTACCATTGGGTTCTTCGGGATAAACTTCCGCGAGGGTAGATGGAGGGATATTATCGCATTTGAAAGTTCTTTGTCTGATGTATTCCTCATTACCGGCAATGTCTATGGAGTAGTAGTATAGGGTGTGGATTCCTTGGGGGCCGGTTAAGCTCTCGGTGTAAAGATTGAAATCCTGTGTATCCCATGCGTAATATGTGGTGACTTCATCATCCGAATGAAGCTCAATGTTCAGGGTTTCAGTGTACCATTCCCATTCTTCAACCTGGCTCTGATTCCCCAGGATTGTCAGCTGGGTGAAAGGTTCAAGGGTATCTATCTTGAAACTCATATTATGTTTATCTTCCTGATTCCCTGCAGGATCAATACTCCACCACGAAAAATCATGTTCCCCCTCTAAAATATTTACTTGTCCGTCATATATCTCCATATCTTCCAGATCCCATTGGTAGAATATCTCAACCTCCTCTTCAGCGGAGAAAAGATCAATATCGGGTTCGGTGACATACCAGCCATTGAAAAACGGGCCGTCCGGATTCTCCGGATAAATGTCAATCTGGGAATTTGGTTTTGTTTGGTCGACCTTGATAGTGATACTTTTCACATTCTCATCATTCAGATACAGATCCGTTGAATAATAATGAATCGTGTTGATGCCCTCAGGAATTTCCACAGGGCCGGTGTATTCAATCTCCTCCTGATCCCCCTCCCAATAGAAATATGTAGAGCCATTTTCATTGGAGTTGAGTTCAAATGTGGGATTTGTAATATAATATCCGTTTTCACCATCGGGTAAAACGGGATCAAGAGATATTGTTGTAACTGGGGGTGTAGTGTCCATTGGTATGATCTCAAAATCGTAACCTGCATTGCTGTCAGCAGTCACTACCATTATCAATGAATTGAATGATAGACCGAAACCTGCCAGGGAAAAGAATCCCTTGTCCTGGTAATCTAGGTCCATCATTTCCACAGTGGATTCGCTGATCCCTGTCTTTATTAGGATCACTGCAAAATCATCGCCGCCGCCGTTACCCTGAAATTCCAAACCCAATCCGTCACTTCCACTAGTGAACCTGAAATAATCAGCGCCCCATCTCTTAACATCGGATGAATCGGACATGGGATATGATGAATAGCTCTCCTCCAAACTGACCCTGATATTCAGACTGGTATAACCATACTCGCCATCATAGATATCATTGTCATCCAGATAATTGGCTGCAAGCCAGTTCAGATAAGCGTCTATAGAATCGTCGCTCTCGCCCAAGGAAGCCAAGGCGGATGAAACCCCGTAGAATCCATTATTGGAATTGCTGATAAGAGCTCGTGTGAATGCAGTTCCACCATATTGGTCGGCCAGATAAGTGATATAGGCCGCGCATGACCCGTAATCATACATGTAATTATCAAACTGGGTAAGGTCGTTGTCTGTGTTGTATTTGAACGAGTTCAGATGGGATGATACGCCGCCGGCATTGGAACCGTAGGTGGTAATTATGGCATAATCCGCGCACCCCTCATCTATCCAGAGTTCTTCATTTGCATCCTTTTTATTGTGGGTAAGATGCTGGAACTCGTGGGCTGTGATCTCATATCCCCATGAACTTATGTCAGCATTGTCAACATATATTCGATTGGGATATCCACCGTAAAAGAAACCGCCTAATCCTCCCTGTCCGTCAGATTCAGGATTATTTCCATCAGTATAGAAAACATAGATGTCGATGCTGTCCCTGTTTGGTGTACCGAATGCATCTGTTACACTGGGCCATATCACGTTATCGAACTCATTCTTAAGGTTCTCCATGGTGGCAGATCCGGTTTCAACATATATCTCACAATGTACACCACTATTGGTATGGCTCCAGGCTCTAGTGCTTCTGGAGTCCAAATTGTAGGTCTCGTGGCCAATTTGTTCCGAAAGGTATTCTATATCCTCATCCATCCAATCTAGATATTTCATTTTCCAAAAGGCAGATGCATCTATAGGTACTTCATTATCATAGCCCTTGAATTTCTGTTCATCTTGGACCCATTCCTCCATTTCCACGTACCATTGATCAAAAAGCACATCACTCCTTTCAAGAAATATATCCTGTTTGGTTCTTTGCAAGTTACGTTCGATACCATCATTTTCAGAATATTCACTGATAATTGATAAATCCTTAGTATTTGCCCCGAAGACAATATTTGAGGTTAACATTAGAGAAAGGAAAACGAACACTGCACCCGTAAGTTGGATTTTGCGCTTCATAGTTGATCCCTCTTTGTTGGATGTTTACTTTATTTTTAATATAATTTCAATGTATGAATAGATCTTATAATAATTTGATTTTCTGTGAATTATTCGATTTATTCACGAATATAATAGTGTTATATGGATATTTAATAGACTTTACACCATTATCGATGGCGGTGAAAATTCGCACCGCTTTTACAATTATTTTATCAAATGATCCCCTAGGGTTATGATTAGCATAACACCTTAATAATAAATAGTATCAAGCAGTATTTAAAAGGTTTGGTATAACCTTTGTATCCACACTGCAGAATATTATTGGCCTTTCACATGCGGTCCCTAATATCATTCTGCAGATCAACGAGGTTATTACTTAGTTCCAGGATCCTGTTTTCTATTATGCTTCGTTCAGCTTCCTCAAGAGTTCCTGATAAGTCTTTCTTTTTCATGCTAAGTTCCTTTTGAATATCAATGGCTCTTAGTTTCAATCCTTTTATTTCCTCCTCTTTCTCGTTTTCCTTTTCATTCTTGATGTTTGTTTGAAGATCCATCAGTTCATTTCTGAAAAAGTTCATCTGCTGCTCCAGTTCTTCCTTTTCATAGGGGTTCTCTGAAACGTTCAATTTTTTCTTGCAGGAAGTCAGTTTTATCTGGATATCAAGAGCCTCGTTTATCATTCGATCCAAAGCTTTGTCTGATGAAACGATACTCTCCTCAGAATAGTTTTCTTCCGTCCGTTCTTCCGATGAAGGCTCGTCACTCAATAACTGGTTATTATCAGCCTTTTCATCTTGCCGATCAGGTTCAGTTAATTTTTTTTTTCCCTTGGATTGTAGTCTTCGGGCATATATTCTTCACAAGCATAGCAG
>CAYSHM010000020.1:0-55100 GCA_964430885.1 uncultured archaeon
ATCCCGCCAGTATCTCATCCTCATCCATATATCCATCATCATCATCGTCTTCATCGTATGCATCTGGCATCATGTCGCCATCGTAATCATCAGGGTAGGAGGTTGCATTGGTTTTGTTGGTGCCCAGGTCATCTTCCCAAAGATCGGGGTATCCGTCACCGTCGGTATCAAGGAATTCCAGGTCCAGCCACATCATATCAGATCCGTAGCCAACCATTGTGTTGTAATCCCAGACCCGCATTGTAAAATCCGCGCCATAGTTCATATCATATCCCTCTGACAAATTGAAATCCCATTCCTCTCCGCTGTTCAAGGGGAAGGCTAATTCAATTACATAATCACCAGTTGCATTTTCTTCCCAATCTCCAGTAAAATTGATAACGAGCTCACCGTCCTGCATTGGGTCTCCGCTCACATTGAACTCGGCCCCGTCATCTCTGTAATCAAGGGGCCTATCAAGGAATGTATCCAATTCCATAATGGATATGTTCTCAGTCTCGTTCCAGTAGATACAAAAAACAAATGCGTTATCCCCTTCGTTGAAACCGTCGTAATTATCATCGAAGGCTATGAAGAACATATCGCCCGCAGGTCCCATATCTGGCCCTCCCATTGGTTTATTGGGGAAGGTTGCGTTCTTTGCTACTATGCTCATATATAGAGTGTTCTGATCGTTATTCACGGCCATATTCAGGATTGTTTCGTTCTCCATCCCTTTAAGGCTCAATTCTTTGAAATGGGATTCATTCCAATCTCCAGTCACATTACCGTCGATAATGGGAGGGGCAACATTGTATTGGGATTCAACTTCCCAATCCCATTGATCGCGGTTCTCCCTGTTTCCATTTTCTTCATGAGATTCAGCAAGAATATTGATTGTTGGTGCGGTCAATATCATTGCTAAAAAGATTACCAATAATCGTTTATTTTTTTTCTTCAGCATAAGCTCACCTTAAATCTACCATATAGAAAAAATTTAATAATAAGGTTTTAGAACTGATATTAAACAAGGTTATTCATTTATAAAATTATCGGTAGGATATATCTATAGCCAGATTGAATTAATCCCGATTCATACAGTAACTCAATGGAATGATGTTCGAATATATCAAATTCCCTTTACCTTTTCACAGCTTTATGCTCCAAACTGTGTTTGTTGATGCCCTCTATTAGTGTCGGATCATTTTCAATTGCCTTCTGGGTAAGGGATAGGTATCTGCTTAATCTGATAGCCTCAGGGCTGATCTTGATGGTTTTTCCGTTCAAAATCACAAAATGCTCTCTCGGAACATCTATATCCGAAATATAATAGGCTTCATTTACGCCGGCATGCAGAGTGTAGCAGTCTGGCGAACAGTCTACCGTAAGTACAGTAATACTTCGGGGCTTTGTGGATGTAAGCATGGAGGCTAGTTTTCCGAAGATAGGCTGTTCCGCTTCGGGACACACTGTGAGAACTACCCTCCCCTTTGAGAATTCTTTGAATATGTCGCTATATGAATTTCGAACACATTCACCCATGATCAATACATCCGCGCCATTCATGAATGGGCTTTTAGCCCAGCTCTCTATCAGTTTTGCTTCTATAGACCCCATAAGACCAACTTCCAAAATATCAGTGATTTAAACTACCCTTTCAATTACTCAACTATTTTCAATCCTAAAGCATGAGGCCATATACATAATTTTATGTGATTATCATATTGTTGAGAACGATTAATATTTTTACATTCATTCACCATAGTGGGCCGGATGAAGTGTAAATGACAAAAAATATTTATCCATCGATAACTGTGACTTTAATAGCTAGGCCATACATAAATCTAATGGGGGATGCAATGAAGAAGTCTTATGAGAATCTGATCTTCGATCCACTTCTGGTACCTACAACTGTGGTTATTCTGCTATTGCTCAATATACTGCCGGGTATTGGTGGTGTGAATTACTCCATTCAGGAGCATTTCGAAAGCGGGATAGAGTATAAAACCATCATATTCAACACTTCTGGATATGACAACAATGTTGAAATGAAAGTGGGTGGAAATCATTCCCTGAAGCACTTGAATGTTCAGATTACAGGGGCTCCATTCATTAGGACCAAGCCTATCAATGTGTATGACCTGGAAGATCATGAAGGAGAGTTGGATTCGAATCTGAGAATAATCAATGATGGGTCCAATAAAAGACTGGCACTGAAACCTGGTAGACTGCATTACCAGTATGATGATATGTCTGCAGGAACAGATGTTAACATTACCAGGGATGATGATCTTACACTTGAGAAAACAGACAGTCTGTTCAAAACTCCCAACACAAGGGTGGATGACTCCCCGATAGGTAAATCATCCGGGTGGCCTGCTCTAAAGGTGGATAAGGGAGGTGATATTCATGTGACTTATCATGATGCCCGTGATGATCCGGCAAATCTGCGGTTCAAGGTATATTACACACGGTCTTCAGACGATGGGTTAACATTCCAGCCGGGAGTCAGGGTCGATTCCACACAGGTTGATGCCTTTGCTTCCTTCCCGGATATTGACATTCATGAAGACCTGGAGGGTAATGAAAGGATCTATCTTACATGGTACGACAACCGAACAGGTAATCATACAGTATACTGTGGTTTTTCCGATGACAGAGGCGCCACCTTCTCTGAAACAAGGGTCTGGCAGAATCATACGATAGGTGAATTGGATAATCCATCCATCGCTGCAGCTCCAAACGGATCGGTTCATATTACATGGACCGCATCGCCTCCCGGGGAAGGATGGCATACCTATCATGCTATGTCTATAGACAGTGCCAACTCATTCCGGCCGGCAGTCAGGGTGGATAATTCCACAAATGCGGAACAGAGGTGGAGCAACATAGCTGTTGACAACAGTAATCGAACTTATATAACCTGGGCGGATTCCCGAGGGCCTAGAATGGAGATATATTGTGCACGTTCCGATGACGGTGTTTCTTTCAATAGTGCGGCAAAGGTCAATGATGCCTCGTTCTATCCCCTTTTCAGACCGGCAGTAGCAATAGATACCAGTAATAGGGTTCATGTTACATGGATGGATACAAGGGAGGGCGGGAATTTCAGAACGGGATATGCAATGTCCGACAATTTTGGGGCGTCCTTCCATGATAACCGCAAGGTTGCGGACCTGAACGCAGGCTACCAGGGTACTCCTTCCATTGTCACGGATCATGATGACAGGGTCCATATTGTTTTCGAGGATGGCCGAAACGGAAATCTAGATATATATTACACAAACAGCAGCAACTACGTACAGTTCACAGACAACATCAGGGTGGATGATACTGGCAACCTGGCAATATCTCAGGGCTACGCAGATGTTTCACTAGGCCCTGACGGCCGGCTCCATACCGTATGGATGGACGAGAGGAAAAGTGTTTTTGGTATTTATTACTCCAATACTCAATACTACAAGAACCGCGGGGAATATTCAAGCCCGACCTTGGATCCTGGGCGGGACCTAGCTGACAATATTACAGCTTATCTGAATTACAGTTCATATATCCCGGATGGGACCGCAATCAATGTCAGCTGGGCTTTATCCCATGACAGTCTTCATTGGAGTTATTACTATAATGTATCCGATAATTTCTCCTTTGTACCTGGCATTGATCCGGGGTATTCTGTAAGATATATCCGAATATTTCTTGATATGGATGGCAATTCCATGACCACGCCTATATTCCGTGGTATAACCCTCGAGGGGATGACCTATCCTGATGAGGGTATATATTTATCGAAATCATTGCATAACTCACCGTACTCATTGAACAACATCACCTTGAATTATGTTAATATGTGCCATAAATCCGCACGACCGTTTTTCTCAGTGTATGACGGCGAGTATCCTCAGGAAATCACCTCCAATGCAAAATATGAGTTTCAGAATAACGAGAATGACTTTTACTGGGAACTTCATTTGGGATCATCAGGGAATGTTACTCCTGAGATATCGGGTATCGCTTTTATCATCAATATGTCTTCTTTCCCCCGCAATGTGACCATTGATCTCTATGATGACGGCGACATGGATTGGTTCCATGAAGGGCAGCTGAAAGGACCATTCATAGCATCCTTTTCCTTGGATGATGTCATAGGTATGGAAGGAATCAGATTCAACATATCCACCGATACACCCGGAACAATCAATTTGATCGATCCGCTTCTTCGTTATAATTCCCCTCCATTCATTATCTCGAATTATCCATTATCAAAAAACCTGAAGGGTTCCGATAAGGAAAGCTTACATTTCTCCATCAATGCAACAGATGCGGAAGACCCCTTTCCTTCTGTAAATTGGTATGTCGACGATGTATGGAGGGCCAGTGGTGATAATTTCATCTATGACATGATGAAAGAGGATTTGGGAATTCATAAGGTAATGTCAGTTGTGGGCGACGGTGAATTTCAGGTGAACCGAACCTGGGATGTGGAAGTACTGCATGAGAATCGCCCTCCTTTCATATATAACAGAGACCCTGATGAAGATGATTTCCTCAGGACCATAAAAGGTCATATAAGTCCGGAGTATACTTTCACGGCAGAGGCGCTCGATCCTGATGGAGACATCCTGACATACAGGTGGTTTTTGAATGATTCACTTATAGATATTAATACATCTTCCGTAGTTATCTTTTTCACCGAATTCCAAAGAGGAAATCACACGTTGGTATGCAATGTTACCGATGGATTTTTGTGGGATTCTGCGGCCTGGAATCTCTCTATCCAGTTTGCACCTGACCTTTCAGATCCCAATGAAACGGCTTCGGATGATGATGGCCCAAATAATAATAATAATAATAATAATAATACCGATCCTGTTAAGTCCAAGGATAGCAGGGAGGAGGAATCTTCCATATCCAGCCCGGTAATTTGGATCGTGATAGTATTGATAATCCTTCTATTGACGTTAGGTCTGTTCTTAGGTCTATTTATGATGTTGAGGAGGAAAAAAACTGAGGGTAATGAGAAGATGGATGGTTGTCCCGAAGACTCAGATTCTGTTGATGAAGATCATTGCAAAAGGGACCCCTTAAAAACAGGTCCCGCTAGTGCTCAAGACCGCGAAATTCCTGAAGAACAACAGGATATCTCCAACAGCCAAATGATCGAGAATAATATTGATCTCCCTACCCATCAGAATATTGAAATTGAAGAAAATAATGTTGTGGAGATAAGAGATATGAATTTGGATCAAAGCGGAGTGGGAACGGCTTCAGGTCTTGTTGATAAAAAACTGCCATCTCACCAGATTTCCCCACCCCCTCCGGCGTTATGACAAATCAAAACCGAAATGGAAATGATAATTCAATTCAATATCACAAAAGAAACATGATATTCATATTTTAATTTTTCAAATGGTTCATTATCCAAAAGGGCCCCTAAGGTCCATGAACGGGCATGAAAGCGGTATGCCTTCAAGGAATTAAATCGTTTTAAGGCTTTTCCATGAAGAACAAAATCATATTCCGCATCGGGTAATGTGCCTTCAGCGGTATCTGGAGATAGTTTATTGGTGCTGAAAGTCTCGAATATCTCGATATCGTGAGTGCTGACCGAAAAACCGATACCGAGAGCTTTGGAAACCGCTTCTTTGAGAGTATATATTTTGGTCATATATTTATGAAAAGGGTTCATGCTGCTGCCGATTTTCTTTCTTAGGATTTCGTCCATGTTTTCCTCATTATGCCGACCAATGTTCTGTTCAGCTATTTTCAATTCCCTTTTGGTAAAGGCAGTTCGATAGAAGGACGATTCTCTTCTTTCCACCTTCTCTAGATCCGTACCCAGACCCAGCAGTTTACCTGACAGGCTCACTGCAGCAAGGACAAGTTCATTTGAGTGGGATATTGATATCCTCAAGTTTTGGAGCATTTTGCCATTGTGATGCACTGCCGGAGCTTTACTCTCAATAGGAAGTATGGATAATTCGGGAGGTTCTGCTAAAATAAAGCCTTTCTTATGAATATTGACCAAGAGTTTTTTTCCAGCCAACCTTCCGGAAAGCCATTCCCTCTGCCGTTTTTCACCGCCCAATCCATCAAATATCTTCCTTTCATCGTGGGTGAGAACCGATTGGTATTCACCGCTAACATCAGGAATTATTTTATCCAGGCAACAAAATATATCATGTCTATCAATGACAATTATTCTCCCAATAAATCCTCCATTCCCTTTTTTGTGATCAGAAATCTTGTGTTCACAATGCAAATCATCATTTTTTCTTCTTATTGTAAACCACCGCTATCACTATAATGAATAATACAACAATCAAACCTAAGATCCACCAGTTCAAACCGCTCTTCGGCTCCTTGTTCGATGCGCCAGGGTTCAATACCATGAAATCCCTGGTTATAATGGCGGTCTCGCCGCCCTTGCTGTTGCTCCCTTTCACGCTGACAGTATGGTTTGTCCCTTGGATTTTAGAAAGGTCTATTGGAAAATCCCATTTCACCATATCCCCTTCATCATTGGTAAGTGCTTCTACCCAAGCACCATCATCCAGTCTAGCAAATACGCTTGGTTTTTCATTCAGGTCAACAGCTGAACCGGTCACAATAAAGGTTTGCTGGTTATTCTCAATCCTTTCCCCGGGTTTCAGATCGATGGTTATGGTAGGAGGGGTATTCTGGGCATTTGATGTCAGGTCGGTGAAATATCCGATATAATCATCCCAGAATCCTTCCTTGGCAAAGTCCAGGGTGTCGAATTCTTCGGAATATTGTACATCGATGTTATTGGGTAGATATATGGACAATCCGTATGCCCTGGGATGGTAGGAGTCCGTTCTCACATCAATTATGGCATTCTGAGTCTTTTCCTTTACAATCCTCAGGGCGGAATTCAGCTCCTGGGAAAGAGGGACAAGTTTGTCCAGCTGTTCCATAAGGTCCATCACATCGAATAATGTATATGATGATACCTTGAAGGGGCCAGGAACATCTGGATAAGCATAGCATTCAGAAATGCTTCTGGCGCCTTTTACCTGAATGTTATGCTGGGTATTGTCCGACGCCAATATCATAGCTAATCTGTTCACCGATTGGGCCAGATCATTTATCTTTGATAGGTCGAAGAGCGCCAAACTCACCACAGGTGAATCGGATGGGTCGTCGTTATTATCAGTGTAGGAATCGATATAATCATTTACAATTTCAGAACCCAGGTCTTGGGCTGACATTGATGGATTCTTGTCAAGAGCTGAAAAAATCAATTCATACGGCCACCCGTCTCCGGGTTCGACAAATCCCGAAGCAACAGAATAATCAGCAAAGTCTTTGATCTGGTACATTACTCCAAGCTGGGCCATTAGACATGCATCGAATCCGATTATATCTAGATTGTGTCCGATCTCTTTTCTGATAGTTGACAGGGCATATGTCAAATCTTCCATACTGAGAAAATCATGCGGTTCGCTACCGTCGTCCCAGCACACCCCCCAGAATGCACCTCCATGATTCCACAGATCCAGGAAATACCTTCTTGCAGGGTAGTTCTCGTAAGCCCAGAGAACAAAATCTATAAGGTTGTCAGGGTCGCCCATGTTCATCTCACCCATGTCCTCGAGAACCGGTGAGGTTATTGTGCTGGGTTCGCTGTCTTTCTCGATCCGGTATCTTTTGGTTCCTTTCCAATCATCATTGGATTCGTCGTAGCCCTCTGCGCGGTCGAACTGGACTATATAATTGAGCTTGTCGTTTGATCCCACGGTTTCCATCTCATTTACGTCTTCCACTCCAGCTCCTTCAAGGTTATTGTCCGCAGCCAGATATACCATAAATGTCCATTCGGCCAAACCCTCATCGAGGGATGGCTCCTGGTCATCTCCGGTTGTAATGACGGAGATAGTGGTGGTTCCTAGGAGGAACATTATCAATGTTATTATCATCATTATTTTCTTGGTGATCATGAAATCACATCCATTTTTGATTTAATTTATTCGACCGGTAAGGTGGTCGCTATTTTAATCTTATCATCGCTGCTCTCATCAATCACGGGTTTTGTGGTGACTGCCTTAGTGATAACTGGCCGAGTGGTTACCTTTTTGGTTGTTGTGGTCTTTCCAGGTGATAAAGGCCTAGTTGTTACCCTTTTGGTAATGACAGGTCTCATAGATGGAGCGGATTTAGGTTTTGTAGTGGTAGTTGCTGGAGCAGTTGAAACAGGCCTGGTAGTGGCTACTTTTGGGGACTCTGTTATAACCTGCGGTTCAGGAGTTGTTTCCTGGAATATATCCTTATTTGTAGTGATGGGTGCAATCGGCTTGGTCATCGGTTTAGGAATCTCCGGCTCTGATGGCATTTTTCCCCCATCAATAGGCTCTTCAAGGTTCATATCATTTTCCGGTAAAGGTTCAGGAGGCAGGAGTGCAGTTCCTTTTCCATCGCCTGTTGTATCTAGAGCTTCTACTGTTTTGGTCATCTGCGGTTCAGGCTGATGGACCTCCTCTGAAAGAACAGTATGCTGTTGAGGCATATCAGGTTGTGTTTCGGGGAAAAAGGGACTCCCCTGTTCACTCCCAATTTGCGGGATAGGATCTGCAGATTGGTCAGTAAGAGATTTCTGCGCTGGTTCAATTGAGAGAGTTTCATCTTTGGATAAGCCTCCCCATTCATCTAGATGGATCTTCAGCTCGGTAGCGTCATCAACCTCCAGGTCAGGTCTATATCTGCCTTCCTCGTCGTATCCTTCCCTATATCTGCTCTTCTTAACTATAAGAGTGAAGATGATCACAACAATGCTCAGAAGGACAATGATAAGAATAATGCCGAAGATCAGAGCACCGTCTGATATCTCGGAACCTTTATCATCCCGACCGCGGTTAGAATATGGGGACACAATATTGACCTTGAGGGAAAATACATTATTTGTTTCATCAGTTTCGGGAATTATTCCCTCTTCGTTGATGCGTACATAGAATGTCCGTTCTCCATAGATATTCAGTTCCCTGGTGAATGAGATAATTTTTGAATTTTGGGTATCGATACTGTTCAGTTCCGCAGTATATACTAGAGTTTTACCAAGGAAGAACGATACTGTGAGGTTCTCTCCAGCTAATCCTTCGAATTCTTCAGATCCTGTATTTTTTATAGCAGCCATGAACCGTGTCTTCTCGTTATAGTTCAATGTGATTTCTTCGCCTTGACTGAAGGTCTCATTCCTTATGGTCAAGCTATCAACAATGAAATCATAATCCACCACCGGGACGCTTATGTTCAGGAGTTTGGTCTTGGAAGGGTCTCCGTTTGAAGTAGTTTTAAGGAGAAGCGCGTATTCACCCAAAGCAGCATTGTTCTCTGCATTGATGGTCATAACAACCTGTTTGGATTCTTCATATGATAATAAAAGGTTCTTGGTCCTTATCACAGCCGATATGGGCCCGTCAGAAGCCTTTTCCAAGTTAAGATATATGATGTCCTGGGTATTTCCCATGTTCTCAATGGTCAGGTAATAGTCCTTGGATATTCCCTCATTCTTTCTGGCGATCTCGACAACCTTTGTCTCGGTCAATATGCTGTGTTCATATCTGGGATTGATCTGCAATAGAATTTCTGTTTGATCGCTTATAGGCAAAGGATTGATGGAATAGCCAACCATGATTTTGAAAGAATATGGGTCCAGATCCTTTGTTGTGTTATTGGAATCCGCCCCCCAGTGCATTGGAACGGTTAGAAAAGCTTTGATCATGGCGGATTCATTTGCATCAAGCCAAAGATCCTGAAGGGGATTATTCAGATACTGGAAGGAAATATGGGGTGAACCGCTGCTAATATTGAAAGCCTCATAGGTATTACCTGTATTCTTGATAGCTATGTCATAGATCACCATATCTCCGTTGTCTGCCTGTTGCAGATTTTTAACTGAAGTGATGTTTACACCAAACTCGGGAAGTATCTGGAAATAGAAGGTGAAGGTATCTTTGGCCTCAAGAGTTTTGCCTGCAAGCACAGTAACAACTACCGGGAACACGTCATTGGGTGTACCCCGTGGAACCCAAACTTTCAGGAATATCTGACCCCAGTATAATCGGGGCAGCCCGCCATGGAGTTTACTATCATCGACATATGTCTTCCAGCCATAGGGATGGCTGACATTGAATTCAATGGTGTCGTCATCACCGTTGCCAGTGTTGGTCACATTGAAGGAGATCCAAACATCTCTTTCAGTATGTATGTTGTACTCCAGGACCCGCGCTTTGATATCTATATCGAATTTCTGCAGGACGGCTGTTGCAATGTGAGTGGAGGATTGTATGTTGATATTTTCCATGGACGATGCGGTGACGGTCAATATGTCCGTTGATCCGTAGAGAGCATCTTCTGGAACAGTTATCTTTACCTGAACCGTCACATTGTCGTCATCTGTGAATGGTACCAGCTCCGGTGTGACTGAGTAAGCCAGCAACCGGGTTTCCCAATGATTGGATGATTTCAAGCTGATTGAGAACGAATCTACAGCATTACCGATATTCCTGATAGTGAAATTGTATATGACGAACTCACCTGGTCTCGCCGCCGAGCTTTCTGGAGCAATCACTTCTACCTTCGGGTCCGGCAGGACCTCGATGGGAAGTTCAAGTGATGCATTTGTGACTCCGTCTCCCTTGGAGGCTGCCAATATCTTTATCATCTTTATTCCTGCCATTGCCGAGGCTGGAACTGCAACGATCATGCTTACCTTACGGGAACTTTCCTTGTCAAGGGAATTGAGCACGTCATGGTCGAAGAGAGGGATTGTCCATCCCTCTTCTTCGGAAGGATATTCAGTGACATTCAGCTGAATGTCATCCTTCTTCTCTCCGTCGTTGTAGACTGTAAAAGTAATAGAAATGGCATTTCCTGGTGGACTTTTCATTATGGTCCCGTTATGGCCTAGACGAATATCGAAAGGAGACGGATAAATGTCCTTGTCAATATATCCGACATTGTTGGGTGCATATTCGTCTTCAGCCAAAAAGGCTGTGAAGGTTAATCTGTAATCGCCTACTGCAGGAGGCATCCAATGAAATGTAACGTTTTCGATCTCTGATTCGATGACGCCCTCTATCTCTCCAGACTCAATAGTTTGCACCTCTTTTATCATGGAATATCCGCGTCCATCCTCCATGGTTACGGTCATGTTTGCATCTATATTGCCCCAGTTCGCCATTTGAACTGTGACAGGAATGGTCATCAGGGGATACCACTGTCCTTTTATTCTGTTCACATCCCAAACTCCGATATCATAGAAAGTTTCACCTCTTATTGTGAACTCTTTTGTGTTACCATCACTGACCTCATCATTTCCCATAGTGGTCTCAAGGGTTATGGTATAATCCCTATCCTCAATATCGGGGACTGTCCAATGGAAGGATACAATTGAAGATCCCATAACGCTCATTTGGCGGGTGGTTGCGGATGTATCAGTATAGTCGTAGTTATTGCTGGTAATGGTGAGGCTGACCGGGACATTGTTCTGGTTGTTGAATCCGTAGTTAATAATGCTTGCATTTATTATTATATCTGAATTTGGACGTACCCGGGTATTTGGGACTGGGGAAATAAGGGTTTCCACACCGACATCATTACCCATGATGCCAAAGATAATTGACTGCATTGATTGGGGGATTGGATTGCTGTAATATGGCATGTTGAAATGCACCCCGTCACCGTCATTCAGACCGACAGTCAAACCGGAGGCGCCGCCCAAGGTCTTGTAATTGAAAAGTATGTTTCCGCTGTCTTTGTAAAGGATCATCTGAAAATCGGAAAGGGCCCCGTTCCAATCGAAGGGGGTCTTGTACCATGTGGCAACAAATCTGTCAGGATTCGAAAGTGTTTTGTAATAAATACCAGAGTTGGGTGTTGCACTCCAGTAGTATACATACTCCCATGCAGGTGATATGACCTTTCTGTAATCGCTATTAGCTGTAGGGAATTGAAGGTTGAAATCATCGCATACTGTAGATTCAAAACTGGCATATCCATGTGTGAACAGGTTTATGGATGAATATGTGCTATCGTAGAAATCGAAATCAAAACCGATATTTGCCGATCCCCAACCATCATAACTGAAAGCAATCCTAGTTGCTCCCTGAAGAGGTTCCTCCCACCGATAGGGTATTGTAGTATCCTGCTGGTAATTGAAACTGGCCCTTGTATCATCGCCTTTGATTTCCGAAGGTGAACCAACTATTTCAGAAGAGTTGGGATACATAAAATTTTCCACATCTCCTTTTTGGGTTTTTGCGGTTGTCGGTAAGGTGATCTGAAGACCTGCTGTGACCATGATGGCCAATAACAAAAGGGACATGATTTTCTTTTTATTGCAACTATTATTCATAGCCATTCTATACACCTGAAGTCCTATGTGACCGGAGATTGCTTTCTTCTATTAGATGCAATCTTTAAAATAAGGTTTATGGCAATATTGACAATATGTCAATAAACGATGCAGTATGGAGATATTAATATTAATCCTATCTATAATGAACGGGCAATCTAATTACCTAGTATAACAGCGGAAATAATTTAAAACCCTTTTTAAAAAAAATGTTACTTTTGAAAAAACAAATACTGCCTGAATAGTCTTTTAATATGAAATGGAAATTGTTATCAGCCTAAGGGTCATTCCTTCTTCTGCTGAATATTATGACAATGACTATGACAATAATCACAATGGCGGAATTGATAATTATGATTATTAAAAATCTATTGTCTTCCTCTTCCTTTTCGGGGGCCTTTCTTACCTCAACAGAGTAATAGAAAAATTCCTCTTTGATAATTGCATCATTCTCTCTTAAAAGGGAAAGCCGAAAAAGAAACCTGCCTTCAAAGATCACCGATTCATTGATATTCATTATGAAATGATTTTTTGACGTATAGGCCAAACCAGGTATGTTGAAGACCGTCTCTGAGTGGTTGAATGCAGAGGCTCTATCATCTCCATAAAGAACCTTATCGACAACCATATCTACAACGGCATGGGAAGCAATAGCAAATCCATTGTTCACGATAGTAATTTCAAGGGTCAAGTTCTCATCGGTATACCCGAAATTCAGAGGGATCTGGACATCCATTGTAAGGTCAGCCAGGAATTTTTTACCCAGATTCTGCATCACGGTGACCCTGCTGTTTGCAGGGGATTTCAGATCATCAAAATATTCCTCCTCCCCTTTGCAAAGTAGGTTGAACCATCTTTCAGCATACACAAGGGCTAGGTCATCCTTCCATTCCCAGGGATTATGAGCCGCATTCTCTATTAGGACATATTCCTTTGGAGTGGGGGCGGCGCTGTATATGGCCTTGGAATTCAGCATAGGCGGCACTATAGCATCGTTTGTTCCGGCCATCAACAGTATGGGGATATTTCTTTTTCCCAGGAAATCAGTAGGATATGGTGGTTTGTAATGGGAGTTGTTATCATAGGTTGCCATGCCTGCAAAACAGCCGAATCGTGGGTCCAGCATTGATGCTACCAGGCCCTGGGCAGCACCGGTGGAATGCCCCATTAAACCAATATTCTGAGAGTCAATTTTATTGAATACCGGTGATGTAAGGTTATTGCTGTTCTGGGCCAGGGCCCATGTCAATGTATCGTTTATGTCATCAACCCAGGGCCACATGTCAGGCCATAGTTCAATATTGTGTTTGTTATATTTTTCAGGTAATTTGTTACCGATATCCGAATCACCCTGGCCCTGGAAATCGAAGATTACTACGATATACCCCATGGTGGAAATGTTCTCGGCGATCCAGTAGTAGAAAGATTTATCCATGCCTATCCGGTCCCCGAAACCGATGTATCCTTCACAGAACAAAACCAGGGGGAATTCTAGAGGCATATCCTTATTCTCAGAGTTTGATGCAGGATAATAAACTCTCACCGATATGTTTGCCCACCAGCGGTTTACATATCCAGTATCATAATGGAGGGTTTTGTAGGTGCCTGGTGGATGATCTTTAATGCTGTCCTGTTCATTATGATCGTCAGGCCCCACATTATCATCATTTGAATTATCTGCTTCCTCATTTACCTCGTGACCGTATTCACTGATTTCCTGGGCTCCAATATGAACTGCCAAATGCCCCATTAGAATGATGACTGCAATTAGGATTGCCTGCGTTGAATCAGCTTTTCCCAGCATTAGGTTTCACCAAACGATTTTCTACTCTAAGTTTCCGTATGTCGAGCTTCCACATAGTAGCTTGCTTTTATAATGAGATACTTGTTAGAATTATTTTACTATATTATACTAGATAAAATTAATTCTCTTTTTTACATGAAGTTTAAAGCTTGGCGCCCTTGTGTTACTATGGCAATAGTTCAATAATTGCTTCCCGGCCTGTTTCCCCGATTCTCAAATAAGCGCCTGTATTATTTCTACCCATGTGGTTTGCCGAACTGAACAGCTGCAGTATCTGTTTATGGAAAAGATAACGGTATCCGTCTTCAATGAACTCATGAGAGATGATTATTTTTTTAATCCTATTGTGATCCAAAAACTCCTTAACCGCTTTCTGTCCAAATCTGATTCGCGGATGAAGGTTCTCATCTTCAACTATGAAGTCATAATCCTCTTCGGCGACCCGGTTCCAAAGTATTTGGTAATACTGGTCCAATTCCTTTGAATCTTCGGGAGGTTTTATAAGGGTTCTCTTTTTCAATCCCCCAAATTCACCAATATCAACCAGTCCTTTGGGTAATCCTCCATGCATTCCGATTATTTCGTTGTTGATCAATGATGCAATGGGCATCAGTCCGAATATTTCGTTGTACCAGTAGAATACCTTGTCAACATCCCTGTAGAGAAATCGATCCTTTATCTCCTCATAAAGACCGTAGTATTTGTTTATATTCATATCCTCGTGGTTTCCTCTAAGCAGAATGATCCTTTCAGGATATATTAATTTTTCAAGGAATAGCCTGTTCAGCACCTTTATGGAAGCGGCCCCTCGGTCCACATAATCTCCCAGAAAAATGATTCCCGTGTTTTCAGGGCGGGCCTTGAAGTCTTCAAGAATCTTTTCCAGGCAGTTGTAGTTTCCATGGATGTCTCCAACAAATAACATTTCCTCGAATTGTTTTCTGATAAGGATATTCTCCTTTTCAAATATATCTGAAACAGCTATTAGTAGGTGCATAGTGAGGTATGTATCAAAATTATCAAGGAATTCGGGATTACTCAGGAAACCTTGGATCTTATCGGCGGTAAAAAAAAGTGTTTCCGGATCGAATGTTTCCTCTACGGAAATTGTATTTCGGGCCTTAATAGATCCCTCTATCTCCTTGTCATCCATATGGTCTTGGTAGTGTGCCAGATATCCGGATTTCAATCCTTGAATAAGATTGTCCTCCACATCGTGTTCAAGATTTGAATTTTTTTTATCCTTGATTATCGCCTTTTTATCTTTCCCGTCATCCGAATCCTGTTCTGGCAGTTTGACCATGACTAATCATCCTCTGTACTTGGAAACCCTGGAATATAATATATTATTTTTCATCCATTTCAAACTGTTGGTTTATCATCTCAGAACTTTGATTTGTTGTTTGAAAAAGGAATGGGGTATTTTGAGCCTTTTCGAATCTGGGATTGGTGGCTGAAATGTTGTCAAAAGCATTGCTTAATAAAATCATCAGTAAAACTGGTAATTATAAATAATGGGGCAAATTTGTACAGCTTCATATTTTTACTATAGTAGAAAGAATTTTATAGAACTTGAGAACATTAAAAATAATGGTTTGGTATTTATGTAAATAGTAAATTAATACCAAATTTGGATTTCATATTTGGATGATTGAGAAATAATTAGAATGTGTCATCCTTTAAAGCAATAGGACTTTGAGGTAATAATATGAAAAAGAAATTGATAGCGATCATCGTAGTAGGAGTTCTCCTTTTGATGATAATCTCCTTTGTGGTTTACAAGCTTCAGGACGATAGGATAACAAGTCTGTATATTGGTACGATCGATGAGAATTATGACGGTGACGGTATATCAATCCGGGCATTCACGGATTCATCCGGCTGGTCTTCCATAAATGGAAAATGTGATTACAAGATAAGATATGTGGACGGTGATACAGAGGTTCTATCTGGAAGGATGAGCATTAAGAACGATAAGGGTAATATCAATCTACCTTTCAAGGATTTCGTTGCAGGCAACGGGGAATACGAGATAACTGTCCAATACGGAGATAAAAAGGATTCGGATGTCTATGATATCGGTTGGGTCCTGGAAGCGGTGGATGTCGATTATAATTTGGGAGATATAGTTAGAGGTGATAACGGTGACCTTTCCCAGGGCGGATTGACTATATTCGTGGGACCTCTGAATACAGGGGGATCTTTCAAGTTCGAAATGCCTGCATCTGTGATATCAGATCTAAATAATTACGAGGTTACCCAAAATATCTATGATCAATTCAAATCAAATAGCATAGACCTATCGGACCCTGTTACAGGTATAATCGGAGGGACGGTGGAGAAGATAGATGATGATAAATGGGTGATCAAATACGATCTAAACAAGTACTTTATACAGGAAGAAAGTGGAACGCTTTCAGTCTATCTTCTTAACTCAGGTATCGATGAAAGAATAAAGGATGCCACCATAGATCTGGAGATATTCTATGAGGGCGCCAAGGTGGATTCTTTCACAAAATCCGTATCTGATTCCAGTAAAGGCGGAAGTGCCTTCGATTATGAGAGCCAAATATATCAGCAGTACGGAGCGGGAGAGTGGAGATTTGAGGTGACCGCTTCCAATAACAATGTTTCAACGGATTCGAATTTCTATGAGGGATTGACCACAGTAATGAAAGCGGATCTGAACCAGAATGTCAGGGCGGATTTGGAAGATTTCGCCTATGATTATAGTACGAAGCATTTTCATAAAAGTGTGACAATTTCATCTTCAGAAGCAGAGGATGGATACACCATAGATTTTGATGCTAGCAGTTCAATGAATGATGGGGTCATTACTGAATACCAATGGGACTGGGATTATTATAACGACCAAGAGGAGGACATTGAGGATTTTGATGTAGATGATACGGGGGAAACAGTGAGCCACACCTTCTACCCCGATCTCCCTACCCTCACGCCAAAAACTACGGTATATGACATAGGTTTGAAAGTGGTGGGTGATAGAGAGGTGGTTTTTTATGATTATCTCGAGGGGGAACAGGTAACCCAAATGGAAGAGGATTCCCTTATGATCGAATTGGAGATTACAGTAACAGTATTATGATGTTCAGTTGCAAAAGTGTATTTTAAGCATAATTTATTTAAATATTATATTTGAATGAAGATTGGAACGGGGATATAGATGCAGGATAATTCGGGAACAGATGTTAATGGGTCAAGTGACACAGGTGAGGAACTTCGCGCAGTGGACGAGAAGATCAAGGCCATCAAAACAAAGGTTCGAAAGGCTAGATTGTTCTATAAGAAGGGAAAGATGGATAAGGCCAGGTACAGTAAATTGATTAAGAAGTACAAAAAAATGCTGAGAGGATATGAGAAGAAAAGGAAAATCCTCCTGGCAGCCCATATGGAACCGTCTTATGCATCTGATGACTCCTTTGAACAGGAGTTCGAGGGGCAGGTTCAATATGAATCCGAGGCGGGCGGGTCTGAGGGTTTTTACGAAGAGGCACCAGAATCCGGCTCAATTGAAGAAGAAACACCTTCTCAAACTGTTGAGGTTGAACACCGTTCCCAGCTGGATTATTCCCATCTGTTCAGAGAAATCGAGGCAGATGAGAGCTGGGTGGAACCTCTATTATCCACTGAGTTCCAATGCGAGACCCGATCATGTCCGTCCTGCAGTGAGGAAGTCAGAACTCATTGGATAGTATGCCCTTCATGTAATGGCGATCTGCAGTAGTGTTCAATTGCATGACATAAGTTCGTGGTCACCCTAATGGCTCAATCGCGGTAACTCAATATTCATTTGATTCTAACTTTCTTGATTCTTCTATTCAAGAATGGCCTTTTAAAAGGAGAAAATGGAATGAATAAAAAAATGATAGTGCTCCAATGTGCATTGGCAGGATTACTCTTTTCGGTTTTGTTGCTGCCCATGGCCAGCGTTCCTAATTCCATTGACGTTGAGATCAATATAGATTGGCCAAAGGAGATGAGATACGACATATCCAATGTATCCAGTAGAGGAATATCTTACAACGGGACATTGGAGGTCACTTCTTCAGGCTTCTGGGATCGTTCGAGTTTTTTCCTCAGTCTGAGTGCAAATTCTGAAGGTTGGAATTGGAATATTCATCCAGATAAAATTCTTTTCAGAGAAAATGAGAAGAGGGGCAATTTCACTCTGCACCTCAAACCTCCAAGGGATTATCCAGCCACTGATGTCAATAAACTGATGGTTCTCTGCGAGGTAACATCACTTCCCGGTTTGGCAACATATTTGTTTCGCTCCAATAGCCACCGTGCAGCTGTATCTCCATTCATTGATTATGAACTTGAGGAAATGGAAACAGAGGTCCATATTGAATCCGGCAGGACATACAGAGTAGAAGTAGGGGCCAGAAATGAAGGGAACATACCTATGGAAATGACCATTGATTTTTTTACAGACGAAAACTTGATAGTATCACAACCAAAAAGCGATGATTTGGAGCTTTCCCCCTTTTCTACTAGAAAAAAGGTATTTTTTATTTCAACCGATATAGATAACATAGAACCTGAAAGAACGTATTTCTTAAATATCACATTGAACGGGTCGCCCCCTGTTTATCTATCATACGATTTCCATGAAATTCCTTCCAATAATAAGGGGAATATAAATTATATCAATATGTCCATAATATCTTATAGATACTTGCCGGAAGGAGAATGGTCGTTAGGAACCAGTTACCATCCCCTGGAAGATATTGTTATCGACGAAGTAAATGAATTAGCAGTTCTGGAAACGGTGAAGTTCAGCAAATCCAACAACTGGGGTATGGAGATATTAATTATAATATTGGTATTGCTTACACTGATAGTTTATTATCTAATGAAAAGAAAGTAAGTCCTCACTAAGATTGATTTTTCACTTACATAAATTCGAATCATACTTTTTCCTAATACCAAAACTCCACAGAGCCAATTTTTTCCGTGTGAGATCAGATAGTTTGAAAAAACAAAAATTTAAAAGAATGAAGCAGAATGAAAAGGTTAGTTTGTCATTTCATTCTGCTTGTTCAGTATCCGCATATCGGTTTATAAATGGCGAACGACTGGAATTTCAATTAATAATCGGATCGATGAGCTTCTTCATCTCTGCCAGCATTTTTCTATCTTCAGCAGAGGTTGTAGTATCATCGCCCTTTTCCAGCAGCCAATTTATCTTTTGTATTGTAATTGCATATGCGGTATCCTTGGCAAATATCCCCTTGTCAACAAGGTTCTTGTAGAGGGTATGTATCTTGTAGGTATTCTGTACAAATACATCATAGTCAGCTTCATCCACTGGCTCATATAGCTTCAGGGCGCCTGATACCAGCATGGTGTAGTCCTGCAGTGCCTGTACGATGGGCTTTGTGGCCTTTTTCAGCGACAGTTCTGTGGCTCTATCTCCCTCTTTAAGTGCTCCTTTCAAAGCACTTTTTGCCCAGTCGTAGGCAGCCTGTGCATCTTCCTTCAGCGGTGCGGCTTCCTGTGAGCTCAGAACACCCTGCTCAACTAGAAGACCTAAGGCAGTACCCATCTTTGCCATCTTATCCTTCTGCATCCAGTCACCAAGGGTTTTTACGGATATTCCGCTGTCTTCAATTCCCTTGACTCCGATCTTTGTCTTCTCGTATACATCAGGTGTAACACTGGCAGATGTGATACCCGCCACAGCGCACAATGCAGCGATGAAGGGACTGTTGGATACTCCCATTCCGCAGAATCCCACTTCCTTGCCCTGCCTAATAGCTTCAAAGATGATGGCCAGCATCTGCTGGACCACTGACGGGTCCTCTTCATCATACACTTCCTGAAGCTTTGCCAGATCCCTATCGGTCATCAATACACCCTGGGTCAGGTCGTTGCTTCCGATGGAGAATCCGTCGATATCTCTCAAGAAAGACCTTGGATTCTGACCTACTGACGGGATCTCCGCCATGACAAACAGTTTCAGACCCTTATCTCCTCTCTCGATACCGTTTGCCTGGAGGCTGGCGGTTGTTTCAATGAGCTCCTGTTCGGTTCTAACGAAGGGAAGCATGATATGAAGGTTGATGGCGTTATACTGGTCCCGGGCCTTCCTGAAAGCCTCGGCTTCCCAGACATCTATCCCTCTGGAAACCCCTCTGAAACCCAGCATGGGATTGTCCTCATCCGGTTCAAAGAGAATTCCTCCCAGGAGACCTTGATATTCGTTGGATTTATAATCCGTAGTCCTGTATATGATATCCTTGCCGTCAAAAGCTTTGGCAAACAAAGCGATCTGCTGGGACAGCATTTCCGTGTAGAACTCATAACCGCTGGAATAACCTGCAACCAGAAGTCTTGTTTCGATCTCGGTCTTTGTTCTCTCCAGTACCTTAACCAGTTTATCGCCGTTATTGGCTCCGCCGGTTGCATACATGGACATCAAGAGACGCTCACCTTCTGTGACGTCTACCTTTTTCTTCTCTGAAAGGGTCTTCATAACACTCTTGATCTCATCGGTTCTGATAAGTTCAAGAAGCTGATTGAATATACCTGCATCATATGCCTTGAGGGCCTGATAATGAACGCCAATGGCGCCGAGAACGAACTCTGCCCGTAGCAATCCTACCTTGAAATCGGGTATATTCTTCAGCTGGCTCAGCTTTTTAGCGGCATTTACATCTGCCAATATCAGGCCGACTGAAGTATTTGTGGGATACTCATTTCTGATCTTGTTGGTATCGATATCCTTGCCCTTTTCCTCCAGGGTTACCCTGCCTTTAATCAGATGTCCGTTGGAGCCATCTACTGTAATTATCTGTCCATCCAGGGATTTCAATAATTCGATATCTCCTACACCAATAACCGCAGGGATGTTCAGTTCCCTTGAGGTGATGGCAGCGTGGGAGGTTCTTCCACCGACATTGGCCACTATAGCTCCTGCAATGTTCATCAAGGGGAGGAAATCAGGGTCGGTTCTTTCCGCTACTAATATGTCTCCCTTCTTGAAATTGATAAATGCTTCCTTGTTGATCTCACGTATGAATTTCACATCACCTGTAGCGGCCCCGGCCGACGCACCGTCTGCAGTTTTCATGATGAGTCCTTCTTTAACTGCATGTTTCATAGCAGCGTCCGTTACCTCTTTCTTTCTCATGGGAATGATGCCCGGGTGTAATTCCATCACCTCATTCCAGTTGGTCTCAGGTCTTGCCTGGACCATGTATATTCCTGAATGATCGATAGCAAATTCTATATCCATATATTTTCCATATCTGTTGTGAATGATAACTGCCATTCTAAGGATCTCATCCTCTTCCTCCTTGGAAAGTACCCAGGAGGTTCTCTCTTTCAGGGAGGTCTCGGTTTCGTGGGAACCTATTCCATCCTCGTTCCTGATTATTTTGATTTCCTTTGCACCAAGGGTCCTAACTCTCAGTTTTCCGTCAAATCCTCTCAGGATATTGTCAGGAGTTGTAAGACCCCCAACCACCGATTCCCCTATCCCGTAATTTACGTCGATCTGTACGACACCATCCATACCTGTATTCGTTTCTACAGTGAAAACGGTACCTGCCTTCTCGGAATGGACCATTCTATGGATTACCACACTGACAGCTATATTGTCGAAATCAAAAGACCTGAGGGCCCTCTCTCTTGTGGCCACCTCGTCAAATTCCTTTCCTGCTTTTTCAGCCTTAAACCTGGCCTTCTCAATTGCCTTGTTTATCTGGCTGATTCTGTACTCAAGGGATCTAACGTTGAATCCGGATGCAAAATCTCTCTGAACATGTTCAATAACATTTTCAGCACCATATATGTAAACATAGGTATCCTGTGCACCGGCAAAGGCCGCGTCATCACTGTCCTCTCCAACAGCAGAACTTCTTACCGCGACCTCAACATCTTCGATATTGGACCGATCACAGATATCCTTGTATCCGGCTGCAATATCTTTCTTGATCTTCTCGTCCATTTCAACTGAGATTATTGCGATCTGAGCAGCTATTGATAGACTTATCTTTGCATCATACAGCACAGCCTCATCATTTCCTTTTTCGGCCAATATTTTCTTGGTCTCAGCGATCTTTTTGTTGATGAACTGCCTAATGGTTATGGCATTCATTTCCGGAACACCTTTGGAATGTACCTCTCGGCATTCCCTGCCCTTCTTGAAAACAAATTTGGGCTGTGATAGGTCCTGCCCTCCATATTCCGCAATTGCGTCCTTCACAAATTGATCAAGGTAAACCGAATCAACGATCGCATTATCGAGATGTTTATTATAAGCGGCGGCCGATACTGCACAGAATGCAGCGGTATTTACGCCTTCCAGGTTCTCCAGAATGGCCAAATTATAATTCTTGCCACCAACCAGCTCAAGTCCTTTTCTTCCCAGCTGTTCTATTTCCGAGCCGGAAAGGACATTTTTTTGTATTATCTCATTTTCTTCCATGGTTTTCACATCTATTTTTTTATATTGACTGAAAAATTTTGAATGGTTACTCTAGGAGTTACTATAAAAAATTTGGTGGAATGTTGGTTGTTTTTGATAGTGTGCCGAGTGATTTAAACTGGATTTTCAACAAGTTCTAGAAGCCTGCTGAACTACCTGTCGACAGACATTTTCCTGGTGGTATTTGAGGTTACTGAAGAATTAATATTCGAGAGCTACGGGAAGGATTTGTTTCCAGTCAGTCTATTTGGTCCGTTACTATCTATTATTATTGAGTGGAATTATCAACAAAACCTTAAAATCCTATTCAATAGATGTTTATTCAAGTGTATTTCATAATCAAAAGGTGATGAATAATGCTGGAATTATATGATTCAAAGTTCATAATTACAACCGATGACGGAAAGATGATCAATTGCTATTCCAATTTTGAGGATGCACTTGTGGATGCTAAGGATGTTGTTAAGAATCAGAATATTGAACATGTGTTCATTTACGAGCAATTAAAGAAAGTTACTTTAGGTAAGGAATTCCTACAGAAGATCTACCAATTGAAGGAAAAGGTAGTTGAGGAAACGCCTGTACCTGAAGAAAAAGAAGAAAAACCCGATAAAGCAACCGATGATGAGCTGGTTGACCTGCTTGAAGAGGAATAGGCCGATGAATTTCACTAGTATCAAATTCCATCTACATCTGTTTCGATCTCTAAGCAGAATAGGTATTACAAAATAAAGTTTTTTATGCTTTCAAGATTGATAAAGGCGGCCCAAAGTTGGTCATATTTCTCCACCTTCTCAACCCATGTGGATAAGAGGAATATGTCCACTATCAAAAGAACGATTAAGAAGATGATTATTGATTTTACCACTGGGCCTTTGAATCTTTTTTCTGAGGATTCATAGTTTTCCTTTTTTAGAGAGAAGCATGTGTTGAGAACAATATAATAGAACAAAGCCAGGCTTGCTCCGATGAAGTTCCAGTTAATATCCTGCATGGTGTTGCTGTATCCGCCTTGGTCCAAAGTGCCGAAGAATAGGGAGAAGCTGTATTCTCTGACCTCGCTCAGTGCACCCAATCCGGCGGCCATCACTGTAACGATAGTGAAGACAAGAACGGGGTGAATATCCACTTTCTTTTTCTTATGCAGGTACTCATAGGCATAGAACATGAAGAGCACAAATATTATATGTGCCAGACCGTGGGTAAGATGGTCCCACCATTCTATGGAATGGTACCAATCCATCATTCCGCCCAAATAATGCAGTATCCAGGCTGCTACAGCAATAAGGGACGGCACTACAGGCATTGTCCATTTACGGGTTACGAATATGGCAATAAGTGCAAAGAAGATTCCCTCAAGGAAATATTCACTCCAGACACCCGCATCGAAATCACGCACCTCGCCGTCGATGATTCTGTGATAGGTTTTGCTTTGAAAGTAGAACTCGATGACTGCATATCCGATAATAAGCAATATCATGTATACAAATAGGACCCTATGGACAATTTTTCTGTTCTTATCGACCCACACAATGGTTCACCTTTTCTTTATATTCTGATTCCGCCTATGGTCGGATTCGGGTCATCTCATTCCCTTTTCATTATACCAATCTTGAATTCGGTACCCGCAATTGTCCAATCTTTCTGGAAGTAATCCTCTTTGGGAAGGTCGTATGCCAGTGATTTTGACCGCGTATTATAGCTGATGTCCTCCAGTTCCCTTTTCAGGAGTGAAAATATTTCATCATCAACATGGATCGTGGTCACGATGTAATCCTCAACTTCCAATCCTAGTTCCTTTCTCATTTCCTGGATTCTCCGAATTGTCTCTCTGGCATATCCCTTTGCCTTCAACTCGTTGTTCATCTCTGTATCAATATAGATTATACCATCGCAGTAGTCAGTTGCAATTATATCCTCGGGTATTTCCTGGCTGAAGCGGACCATTTTCTTGTTTATTGATACCGTTTCACCTTCGATATCAAGGGTCATACCCCCTTTCTCCAGACCTTCCATGGCCTCATCAGGGTTCAGTTCCCCTATCAGTGAAGCCGCCATTGTTGCTTTGCCCTTGAAAACGGGGCCCAGAGCAGACATGACCGGTTCGATAGTTGTTCTAACGTTGCCCCATTTCTCTCCAGGCTTGATCAGCTCGATATCAACCGTGTTGATCTGTTCCCTGAATATGTCGTTGTACAATTCCAGGGCTTTCTGGGAATCCCTTGAGTTAGAAACCAGAACCACCTTCTTTAGGGGCCATCTGAGGCTCAACTGCGCTCTGTTCCTTGCATTTAGGACTGCCTCGATCATTGACCGAAGGGTTTTCATAGACTCCTCATGGTCAGGGAATATGCGCTCCTTGTGTACAGTGGCAGTGTCCTCCATGGAAATGGTGATCTCCTTGCCGTACAGGTTCTGGTAAATGCTCTCTGATATATGCGGGGTGAAGGGAGCCAGTATAACGGCGGTTTCCAGAAGTGAATCGTACAGGGTCCTGAAAGCTGCCATCTTGTCCCTGTTCTCCCCCTCGATCCAGGTCCTGTCCTTGATGATCCTGACATACCAGCGGGATAGGTCTTCAAGTATGAAATGTTCGATGGCTCTCAATGATTTATGTATGTTGAATCGGTCCAGTTCCTCATAGGCTGTCTTCTTCATCCCTTCAAGACGCGAATAGAGCCATTTATCCTCCACCTTAAGGTCCTCCTTGAGGGCCTCATAACTCCATTTCTCCGCATCGAAGTTGTCAAGAGCCATATAGGTGGATGAGAATTTGTATATGTTCCAGAGAATATTCAGGGTTCGACTGGCATTTTTAACCTCGTCCCAGTTGAAGGGCAGGTCTTCCCAGGGAGAATTGGCGATCAGTAAGTAGAATCTCAGTGAATCAACGCCGAATTTCTTAATTATCTCAAGGGGCGCTACAGCATTCCCCTCAGATTTGGACATCTTTCTTGAGTTATTATCTAGGGCGAATCCGTGCATCAGAACGCGTTTGTAAGGTATCTTGTCGAGAGCTATAACCCCCGCCCCCAGCTGTGAATAGAACCAGCCCCGGGTCTGATCGTGTGCTTCAGTGATCCATTCACAGGGCCACCATTTTTCGAATTCTGCGGTCTCCTGAGGGTATTTCAATTGGGCCCATGAACAAACTGCTGAATCAAACCAAACATCCAGAACATCCGGCACCCTTTTCATGTTTCCCCGACATTTAGTGCATTCAAAGGTGATCTCGTCTATCCAGGGTCTGTGAAGGTCCATGTCCCTGCTGAAATACTTTCCATCTTTTAGGTCATTCTGGGAACCCACGACCCTTTTCTCACCGCATTCACATTTCCAAATGGGTATTGGTATCCCCCAGTATCTCTGACGTGATATGCACCAATCCCTGGTATTCTCCACCCAGTTGTACTGTCTGGTCCTTCCTGCCCAATCGGGGTACCATTCTGTTTTTAGAATCTCGTCGAGCATCTTTTCCTTCAGGTCGGTAACCTTCAGGAACCACTGTTTTGTTGTCCTGTAGGTAATAGGCGTCTTGCACCTCCAGCAGTGTCCGTATCGGTGAGTTATGTCCTCTTCCCGTATCAGCAGACCTTTGTCAATTAATAGATCTATTATTTCCCGGTCGCAATCCTTGGTGAACCTGCCCTCCCATTTTCCTCCGTCCCTCGTGAATTTTCCCTCCTCGTCAACGGGGCAGAAGGGCGGAAGCTGGTATTCAACACCAGTTTCAAAATCATCAGGCCCGTGTCCAGGAGCAGTGTGAACTATACCAGTCTTCTCTTTGGTAACATACTCCGCCAGGACGGCTTTATGCAGCCAGAACAGCTCTTTCTGTTCGTCGGCAGTGTGCCATGGCACTTCCTCCAAGAGCGGATGTTCATATTCAATCCCCTCCAGATCGATGCCCTCGAACCTCTCAATTATCTTCATATCCTGGTAGCATCCGGCCCTGGCAACTTCCTCGGCCAGTTCCTCTGCTATATACAGATATTCCTTTTCCCCGTCCTTATCCACTTCCAGCATCACATATGAGAAATCAGGGTGTAGGGCTACACAAAGATCAGCAGGCAGTGTCCAGGGGGTGGTTGTCCAGATCACAATATAATGGTTGTCCCTGTTCTTGAGTTTGAATTTCACATATATGCTTGGGTCGGTCTCATCCCAGTATTCCACCTCGGCCTCTGCCAATGCGGTCTGGCATCTGGGGCACCATGTCAAAACACGCTGGGATTGGGTGACCAGCCCTCTTTCATAAGCCCTTTTCATTGTCCACCAGGCGGATTCTATATAGTAGTTCTCCAGGGTTCTATAGGGGTTGTCCCAATCAAGCCACACCCCCAATTCCTTGAATTGACCGGTCATCCTCTTTTCGGATTCTAGAGCGAATTTCTTGCAGGTATTAACGAAGTTATCAATTCCGAATTTTTCTATATCCTGTTTATTCTTGAAATCTAGGGTCTTCTCCACCTTGACCTCTATGGGAAGCCCGTGCATATCATATCCGGCCTGGTCCCTGATATTGTATCCTTTCATCCGCCAATATCGTATATATAGGTCTTTCAGGATCTTGTTCCAGGCAGTCCCTAGGTGGATGTTTCCGCTGGTATAGGGGGGGCCGTCAATAAAATAGAAATCCTTTCCGCTGCTGTTCTTATCTTTGGTTTTCTGGTAGGAATTGGTCTTATTCCAATAATCCTGAATGTTCTTCTCCATGGTGTTTGGTCTATATTCCGTAGTAACCTGTTCTACCATAATTCTCGCCTCACCAAGACCCATATCAATATGTGGTTCTGAAATGTAAAGTGGTGAAATTGTGGAACATTATTCAACTGAATAATATAGCAATTCCGATTTTCCTTTCTAAATGTACTTCTCCCATTAAAAATTGGTCATGAATAAAATCATTTTGGTAATTTTTGGTAACCTGAACAATATAAGATTTTTTCGGGATGCTGACAAGGGATTTATATTAGTAGAAAAAGCTGCAGGCTGAATGGGCCAGAATAATTTTTTAACAGAATTTAAAATTAATAGGCGCTGAGGGAGGGATTCGAACCCCCGAGGCGCGATGCACCACCGGCTCTCAAGGCCGGCGCCGTTCCTGGCTTAGCTACCTCAGCCTATGTTGTGATTCTAGGTATGTATATACTGACTGGGCGAAGTTGTTACTGGAAGATAACAAATCATATCTGCGGGAAACCTATAAGCGACACCCTTTTACAATTCACTGGTGAAGTATGTAAGTTATATAATTGCTTTGTGATTACAGTAAGGAGGATAGGAAGTTGAATCGAGAAATCTATGCTATTCTGATGATATTTTTCTGCCTGTTAACTCCGCAATTCTTTTCATTATTCGGAGTGTAACTTTCTTGTTGATTTCTTTATTATCCTCTGACCCGAAATCTTTGTTGAATGACATTGCTTTTCCGAATTTGATAACGGCCTTTTTCGGTCGTGGCAATTTTTTGTTCTCCGGCATGATCTTATCACTGTTGATTATACCCGCAGGTATCACTGGCACTCTGGCCCCTAATGCCAATCTTGCAACACCAGTATGTCCTTTACCCAATTCAGGACCCATAAAAAAGGTCCCTTCGGGAAATATCACGACACATTTCCCTTCCTTCAGGGCTTCAAGGGCGTTCTTCAAGGCCTTGGAATCACCTTTTCCCCTCTCTATCTTTATGTTTCCAGTGGATGTGAAGAACCATTTTTTGATATGGGTATTGAATAATTCTGCCTTGGCGAGGTAATAGAGGCTTCTCCTTGTAGAATAGGAAAGCAGAAGCGGGTCCCAGTTGCTGGTATGATTGGGTGCAATAATAACGCCGCCCTTTTTTGGGATGTTTTCTTTTCCCTTTATCTTCGGCCTATTCCAGAATGAAATAAATAGAACATCAAGGGCCCGGATGATTCGATAAAGGATGGTCATGAATCCACCGCTGCTTTTATTTATGAATGTATTATGTAATCCAACTTATCTGTTGCGTTTCTTAACTATCAACGCTATGAATAGAATTGCAAATACGGCTCCGAATGTCTCTACCATACCGAACCCTGGCAACAATCCCCCGCCATCGTCCTTGCCAACATCGGAACCGTGTTCTGACATGGTAAATGAAAATCCCTTCTGAACCGAATTGCCTGCGGAATCTACCGCTGTTATGGTAACATTATAGCTGCCCTTTTTGAATAGTTCCAGGGGGAAATGGTATTCATAATCGAAAGCTTTATCCTGGGAGTTATAGACCTCATTTTTGTATTCGAACTCGTATTCCTCGTCATCATCGGTATCTTCCCCGTTCTTGGAGTTAATCAAAAAGTAAATCCGATCGAATTCACTGTTATCCTGCAGGGTGATGGTGATTATTTCCCTGTTATCATCAAATCCAATATTTCTGATCAAGGGTTCACCATGCTCGTATATGCGTATTACCGAACTGCTGGTCACCTTGTTGCCTCTGCTATCTTTGGCAGTTATTGTGTAGTTAATGCCCAGAGGGATATTAGGATTCTGATTGTCCAGGATGGTATTGACCTGGTCCCATGTAAGGGAATAGAAATAATTATTATCTTCACCTTTGATCATTTTGGCATCTATTTTGCCTATGCCCAACTGGGGCGGAAAGATGATATTGACCTCGGGTGTCTCAAGTATGTAATTATCCTTGATCTCGGCCCGGAACATGAGGGGTGTGGTGTTGAACATGGCAGGGTTGAATTCCTGTTTTTCCAATGTGTTATCATCGAGTATTGGGTCTGAAAAATCAGAAAATGGGGGGTTCAGCGATATGGTCAATACGGCGAACCAGGTCAATCCGAAGGCCAATAGGAAATTGAACCAGCTCTTTTTATTGATATTGGTGAGCTTCACTTTCAGGGGGGGCAGAATAAAATATAGGGCTCCAAGCCCGATTACACCAGGTATGAAAATATAGGTCCATTGGTCCATAAACTGATGATAAAGGGGCAGGGTAGCTATCCCTATGATGATACCCCAGATCACGGATATTATCACACCCCTGCCGATGAGCAACTGTTCCTCAAGATATTCCTTCTCATCGAACTCTGGAGGTTTATAAGCCGACCTTTCTGCTTCCTCAATGTTCTTTCTTTTCTTTGCCACTGAAATGCCTTCCGTTTCAATATTTTCCCCGATCTGTACTACGCAAGCAATTTATTTCTCGGCCTTTGTATTCTGTCCCTAATGATTTGAACATATAATAATCTATAAGCCCACATTTCAATGAAAACAATACTGACCGAATAGTTAACTGAGGAAAAGATATTAATCGTTTTGAAGCACACCATATGTCACATTTATTATATTGATATTGTGAAAAATAATATCCAATAAGAATTTTAAGAGTTATTCTAAGCATTTCCGCCATTTTGCGGATTTATCTTTTCAGGGAAGTGGTCAAATGGTCAATCATGCGCTGCTTTTGAAGCAATTGCTTCCCTTATGAATTTGGCTGCCAGGGAGGATGTGTTACCGTTATCGTAATTAGGGAATATCTCCACAACATCCAAACCTATCATCTGTTTTCCCAGACCTTGAATGATCTTCATCACCGTAATAGGATCTAATCCCATTGGCTCCGGGGTCCCGACGCCGGGAGCATAGGCGGGATCGAGCCCGTCCATATCAATGGATAGGTACACCTTGTCATTCCCAATGAATTTCATCACCGAGTCGATAATTTCCTTGCCGGAGAAATAAAACGGATCCCTATAACTCAAGTTCATTCTATCGGCATCTCTTTTTTCCCCCTTTTCCATGGATCTCCCGCCAATGATGATGCAGTTCTCGGCACCGATCAGTTCGCTCACCCTTCTTGTTACACAGGCATGGGAGTTTGGGTCATCCAAATAGCTCTCCCTGAAGTCGAGATGTGCATCTATACAGACAAATTTCATTCCGGTCAATTGCTTCAGTTCATCCGCTTTAATGATTGCCTTCAATACTGGTGCGGTAATGGAATGTTCGCCTCCCATGAATATGGATAATGCCTTCTGTTTCATGATTTCAATGATATATGGAGCGGCCTTCTTTTCCACCTCTTCAATGCACTCTGGTTCAATATTTCCCAGATCGCATATCTCCAGGTCATCAAGGTCCACATCCAAACGCTGGTTGTATGTCTCGAAATTATATGATTCATCCCTTATATGATCGGGAGCTGAGGCAGTACCCTTTCTATGACTGGTCGTTCTTTCATAACAAATACCAAGAATAACAAATTTGGCCTTCTCAATTGTAGAAAACGCATCGGCAAAAAGCACTTTTTCCTTATCCTCGTTCATGGTGTTAACCTCATCCCGTTCTATTTATTATTGATAAATAAACATCATCATTGGTTATAACATATTTCCGCTTATTGTATGTCAATTACCTCTGATCGCCGATATTATTTCAACCCTGGTGGCCTTGAAGGCAGGTATCAGGGCGAAAATTGAAGCGATCAGCATTATATATGCAACGGTCCTTATGACCAGTGCAGGGGTAAATGACGTAATCTGCTCATCCCAGCCGTATTTGGTGGATAGGTAGTCCCCGGTATAGCTAGCGGTGAAATAACCCAAAACAAGCCCCAATATCACACCGATAGATATCAATATCAATGTTTCTATGAAGACCCTTTGGAAAATTCTTCTCTTGGAAATCCCTATGGCTCTCAGAACCCCTATCCATTTCTGCTGATCATAGATGTTCATTATCATAATGCATGCAACGAACAGAAGCCCTATGATAAGTGTCACCGTTCCCGCTGCTCCGTAGAACATATCTGCAATAATGCTCTGCTCCTCCAATTCGCTCAAACGGTCGTTCTTGTTCATGACGAGATATGCCGGATATCGATCGCTCAGGGATCGGGTGATTTCTTCAATACTTTTCGAATCTCTTCTTTCTTTGGAAATTGATAGGGCAAGGGATGATATTATATCCTTCTGGGCTAGAGTTATGTTATTGGAATTGTAAGCCAATAGGGACTGCATTTCACTTAAATGGAATAGGACGATTCCCTGGATACCAATTCCTATAAGTCCTTCTCCTGTTAGCGGACTTGAAAAATAGCCGTCTATGGTGAATCGGGTCCCGTTCTCCATTTCCTGTCCGAGCCCCAATGAATCACCTATTTGAAGCCCTGCCGATTCCATTAACCTTCTATTGATCAATGTCTCTCCTGTGAAAGGGCCGCCATATGAACCATTGGAATAGTAGCCGTCTCCAGTGGTAGAGAACCATTTGTGAATGTCGATTTCGATACCGTAGAGTTCTATCTTTCCATTATCCATTAAGAATTGGCCCACCAATGAAGGATCGAGTCCGATTGCAATGATTGATGACCATTCATCATTTATCTTTAATCTCATTGAGGAGACAAGAATAGGGGAGAGGGCACTTATGTTCCTGAGGTCCCTACTGAGTTCATCCATAATTTCATGCCCTGAATAGATATTCCCGCCGTACGATGCCGTGGTAATCACAATATCATCTTTGCCCTGTTCTATCCATTGGGTATTGTTGTTCCTCATACCTTCTGTTATGGACAGCATGGAGATCAGCAGAGCGCAGGAACTCATTACTGCGATCAGGGTCAGGATGGTCCTTCCAGGCCTTTTCAGAATCTGATTAATAAGCATATCATTTCTCCCTCATGCTGGCTATAGGGGGTGTACGTCCGATTATATATGTGGGTATCAGGCTGGATATCAATGTGATTGTGAAGGTGATGAAGGTGATGATTATTACCGTACTTGCCGTAACACGGGTAATGACCACCGCTGGGGGCAGATTGTCATAGGACGATCTAACCATGAATTCAACTATTTGGTTACCGATTATTCCGAAAAGCATTCCCAAGAAGGATGAAATGAGGCATAAGAACGTTACTTCAATAAGGAAATGCGACATGATGGTCCTGGATGATATTCCCAGAGATTTCATGATGCCAATCTCAGATTCCCTTTTCTTAACTGATATCACCACTACCGTCATGGTGAACAAAAGAGCTGCGGAACCGCTGATTATGGATATGATAGAACCGAATGTCTTCATGATGCTTGTGAATTTCCCTATCTGGGTGGAGTAATCCTTATCTGAATAGGCGGATATGTCCCTTTGGTATGGTGAATCTTCCATGATCCATTTCACAATCTCATTTTTAGGGACATGGTTTTCCGTTTTAACGTAGATCTTACTCACGCTGTCGAACCTGGTCATACCTTTGAGATACTGCAGTTCACTCAGATGCAGAACGCAGCTAAGCGCTTCCTTTCCCTCATAGCGTTCTTTCATTATACCCACTACAACAAAAGGAATGGTATCGTTTATCCAGTCATTCAGACCATTCATATCCGCGGGTATATATGATCCAACTGTAACAGTGTCACCTATATCTGCATCAAGTATTTCGGCCAATCCCCCATCGAGCATTATCTCATGTGTGAATAAGGGGGAGTCCGCTCCTTTTAAATATGTGCCGTTCTGATAAAATGGGTCGTTCTTTTCGGAAAAACCTTTGCCTTCAACTATTATTTCTCCCCCGAAGGGTTCGTATAGCAGGGGAATTCGTCCTCTGGCTATACAGTTATGAACATTTATTTCTTTTAGGACCGGGCCGTATTTTTCAGTAGACATATTTTCGATTTTTTCCACAGCGGTGGATGTAATGACAATATTGTCAACAAGGATGGGGGATGCGGTGGAAATATTTTCATTAGACATAAGTGAATCAGCTATCTTTCTACCGTCGGAAAGAGGGGGGAATATATCCTGAAACACTATGGGGGTTCCTTTTGGTACAACATATATGTCAACTCCTTTCTCATCAAGTATCTTTTCTATTGATGTATCGATACCGGAGGACAGCGATAGTATACAGAAGGTCAGCCCTATAGCAAAGGATATTCCCAAGGCCGTTAGAAGCGATCTGCCGGGTCTCCTAAGAATTTCCCTGATGGCATACATGTTGGGTAGGTCTCCTTGCTGTTTATTGACCAACTTGTCGGTTTTGAATAAGAAATTTTAAATATTTCGGAAACTAGGCTTCATTGGTTTTTTCTTCACTTTTAAGCAGATCGAACAATAGGTATAGAAGGATATTGGTTGTGGATTCTATGATCTCTGTTCTCTTGCCATCAAGTTTAAGACTTTCAACAATTGTGATATCTTCAAAAGCCAATCCAATGTATATGGTACCGATGGGTTCACTTTCATCTCCTGTAGCAGGACCAGCATAACCAGTGGTGGATAAACCGACATCAGCATCGGAAATTTTTCTAATCTTTTCAGCCATGAGTGCAGCCACTTGGTTGGAAACAGCACCGTATTTCTCAAGGATTTCTTCCGGAATTCCCAATATTTGGTTTTTCATTCTGTTAGAGTAGGGGATGCAGCCCAAAACAAAATACTCCGAGGCGCCAGGTATCGATGTTAGAATCGATGCTACATAACCACCGGTGCAGGATTCAGCACAACTCAAGGTCAATTTGGCATTTTTGATTAGTTCAATAAGCTCTTTTAACACGACTAACACCAATGTCGTCCTTTTCATAAGGGCGGATCTAGTACCCTGTGGTAATTAAAAGAATATAGAATCCATTAGAGTGAATTCGATTATTGCGAGGTCAGGAGTAATTATCCTTTTACAGCTGAAATCATTATTCCAGAAGATCGATCCGCAGGGATTCAATAAGAAGCTCGTCAAAGCCCTCCACTTCAAGCAGTTCATCAGTGGATGCTTTTCTTATCTTATTCAGTGTATCGAATCCCTTAGCAATTAGGGCTTTTGCTCTGGTGGGGTTGATGCTATCCAATTTACAGAGTTCCTGAATGATATGCGCAGAGTTCAACGGCGGGACCTCTTCCAATTCTTCATCTTTATCACCAAAAAGGTCAAGACTCCCCTCCAATTCATCTTCAAGACTTGGAGTATCTACTTCTGGTTTTTTCTCTTCCACAGTAACTTCTTCTTCAGGTTCAAGTTCTTCCTTTTCAGCTTCTTCCTCGATCTTCTTCAATTCAAGCATTGTCTTTGAAGAAGTTATTGATTCACCTTGGGCAACCTTGTCTAGAAGGTGCTGGCGTTCGTTGAGGGACTTACGAAATTCATCCATGGTACTAAAATTCCTTTCAAACCACATATCTCTGGCAGAGATCTGTTTCTTTGCTTCCTCCAGCTCCTCTTCCAGTTCCTCGGTAAGGGCGTATAATTGAGCATATCGCTTATTACTTTTTTCAAGGAGTGAGTTTCTTTCCTGAAGTTTTGGATGAACCTCGTCCAGATCATTCTGCAGAGAGGTATTCTTAAGCTCCAGCTCCATTAATTCTTTGTTCTTGTCCTCAATGAGCTTTCTCATGCTGGCTATCATCTTGTTTGCTTTGAGTATCTCTTTCTCCTGTGTGAGGATCTTCTTCAGGGCTTCACTATACTCCTTTTCCTGTTCCTCATAGGCTTTCCACAGCTTAATCAATCTTTCCTTTTCGATACTCTCTTCCTTTTCCGGCATTTATCGTCCTCCGTTTCAGCGATTTGACCTCTCTTGAAGCACAGTTTCTTTACCATGAAGTAATAAACTGACTGATTTGATTATTCTATTGTATCTGTGAATTGAACATTTGATACTATATAATGTTTAAGGAAACAGATTACTTCTTATTAAATTTTTCATAACATTGTATTATTTATACGAATTGTACCAGTGATAACCAGTTGAAAGAAGTGTCAGGCTACTTCCATACCTCCTACCCTTGTGTTTTCCTTTTTCTTCCGGTTGAAATTAATATTGGGTAGAGGTATTGGAGGCGGTAGCTTCAGATCTCTAGAGATCATTACAGCTTCGGGAACACATATTCTCATTATGCCAGTATGGATCTCGCTGGCAATATTATCCGGAAGGTTTCCATCCTCCAGCCATTTTTTTGATAGTTCCTTAACATCGCCCTGAAATATGATATTCCCTTCTATCCTGATGGAACCGACCCCTCCATAGGTAGCGGTATATCTGAATTCGATTACTATTTCCTTGTCATTATAAGGCTTGATTGTGGTAATCGAGGAATTGTTATCGATTCTAACATTCTTGATCTTCTCCTGAGGTTTGGTATACCTCTTTCCCTCAATGGAAGTGATATCAATGTTCTTTATTGGCATTTACTACACCCTTTGCATTAAACAGATTTAAAATTCTATTACTGGAAACTACCCACCAGCTAAGAAGGTTCTCTATATAAAAAGATACTTATTTTCTTTTAGTATTTTTCTTATGATTGAAGCCTGCAGTATTTTCAATCAGGAATTCCAGGTCTGGAAATTAAAGTATCTCCCAGATCCCTTAAGCTTTTTCGAACTAAAACGATAGCCAGGACAAGCGCCCAGATAGTTGCAATTGGATAAGCTAACCAAATATTGATCAAACTCGATGCTTGGCTTAGGAAGAGAGCAAAGGGTATCAGAATAATTATCTTCTGTAATAAGATGATTATCAAGGATTGGATTCCCTTTCCCAATGCTTGAAAATAAATGGTTATCATCACAACGGGTCCTGAAAGAAAGAAAAGAAGTCCAATCCTTCTAAAAGCTTTTGATCCAGGGCTCACAAGCCCTCCGTCGGGATTAAAAATCGATATGATAAGGTCGGGAAAAATCATTATGATTGCATAACCGATAAATGACAGAATCAAACTCCACATAACGGCCTTTTTTAATCCTCTACGAAGGTATTGATATCTTCCAGCACCCCAACTGAACCCGAAGAATGAAAGAAATCCATGCCCCATGCCTAGGATGGGCATCATAATGAAGGATTGTAATTTAAAATAAATTCCCAGTATGGCAATGGAATAAAGGGATATACCTCCGAAGATAAAATTCATGATGCCGAGACTGATTCCTCCCAAGATCTGCACGGTAAGGGCAGGAACTCCTACTATGCCTATACCCTTTACAGTGCAAGAATCGGGCTTTTTAATAACCTTCATAATTCCAGGGATGCTTATCAGTTTCTGTTTAAATAGGATGAATAGAACAGCGAGAAAACCTATGGTTCTTGATGCAACAGTGGCCCATGCAGCTCCTTTCACTCCGCTTGCGGGAATAGGTCCCAAGCCGAAAATCAGTATCGGATCAAGAACAATATTCAATAGAGCTGTTCCTCCCATTATTATCATTGGAGTTACGGTGTTGCCCCTGCCTTGGAGAATTCGCTCACCAATAATGGTGATATAGATCCCGAAGGAAAAGATCAGTATTAATTCCAAATAATTTGTACCTATCCGGACAATTTCCGGGTTATTGGTAAATAAGGACATGATGGAACTGGAAAAAATAATACCCGACAAGGCAGAAATTATTGAAAGCAGCAACCCTATTAGTATAGAAGTATTGGCAATTCTCTCAGCATCCCTTTTTTTCCCTTCTCCTAGGGTCCTGGCCATCAATGATGCTACACCAGTTCCGGTCCCAACTGCCAAAGCAATTATTATCAGCTGAACGGGATATAAAACCGATAGGGCAGTCAAGGCTTTCAATCCCTGATCTTGATTGCCGGTAATGTTTCCAACGAAGATAGAATCCACAAGATTGAAGGTTGATTGAAAGAACATGCCTATCATGGCAGGCAAGGATAATTTCAAAAGAACCTTTGCCATGGGTTTTTTATCGATGGTTTTCTTGTTTAGGATAATATTAGGCCCTCCCAATCAAGGTTCAGGATATTTCCCATTCAATAGAGAGGGTGATGTCGCCGTTGGCCAAATTTGAGATGCTGAAGGTATAATTGGCTTCTTGATGGAGCTGAATTACTCTTTTATCCTCCAATTCAAATCCATTCTGGTTCAATGGGAGCCCCGGGACCTTAGTGGAGTTATCATCGATCAATTGCCAGAAAATATCGTCTGAGGCCTTCCATTCTATGTTCAGCTTATTTCCTTCTTGGGCTGAAAACACGATTTCGTATTTTTCACCCTCCTTTATGGTGACTGCCTCCTCTATTTTTTCCTGGCATCCCATTAGGGTAACAGATATTACAATAATGATTGACATAATAATCATCCAAACTCTTATGGGTCTACCAAACAGTCGAATGAAAATAGTATCCTTAGATATCATAGTATCACTATCCTCCATACCGCTCATGGAGATTATGATCTTAAAACCGGTAATGGTTTCATAATGGAACATCTTTAACCATACAATTCATAAATTATACAATGATCAAAACGAATCTTGATCTCTGATGAAAAAGTGTTCGAACCCCTTTTCCCGGTCAGTGAACATTACTTCGTATGTGATATTGGGGTCATCTGCATCCTTCAGGGAGTTAAATATGTCCCGACACATTTCCAATGTTTCCTGATGTGAATTTTTGAATTGATATGAAATTTCTAATTTTTCAAGGCAGAGCAGTTTATCCCTTCCTATCACACTGGCTTTATGATCAGTTATGGCACCTGAAATATCAGTTTCATACATGTGTATGCCTTCTGTATCCAATCCTCCTATCTGAAGGGTAGTACCGAAGGGCCTTACACCACCATGCTGGGTATATGAACCTAATACATTACCCAGTCTCTTGACCAGCCTTGGAATGGATATTGATTCACCGTAGAGGATGTCCTCTCTTCTAGCAATATTCCGGCAGAAATCTATCAGCACCCTTCCGTCAGCGGTCAATCCCGAAGACGATCCTATTATGTTGGGGGCGATTTTGAATAATTTGTTAGAGGAATTGGTAATTGACCGATGCTTCTTCTTTTTTCGGCGTGCAATTATCAACGCACCATCTGAATATTTTACACCTAATGATGTTTCTCCCCGCTTGACCGCTTCTCTGGCATATTCTACCTGAAATAGCCGTCCTTTAGGCGAGAACATGGTATTGGATGCATCATATGTTGGTGTGTCATGGAACATACATCAGACCTCCGTTCAAGTTTACTGCGGTAATATGACTGATATCAAATCCAAATAGCCAAATGTATTTTTCATAGGCCGATACGAATTTGCCGTTAATTACCTGCTCGAGGGATCGATATTGTGATAGGTAATGCTATTATCTATAACTTACCGTAACATTTTCCCAAATTAGGGTAGAAGATTGATTGAGAAAATGAAAATATATACCGTGATTTACAGAACAACTGAAGGATTTTGGAACAAAAACATTATTTCTTCTTTGTCTTGATCATATTTCCCTTGCATTTGGGGCAGGTCTTATCAAAATCATTTGTCTGGAACCCGCACTTACTGCAGTAATAATTAAAATAATCGTCCTTGGAAAGCTCTTCAACTTCCCATAAGAACTCTTTCGGTATTTCAGGAATTGTGTCTTTTTTCTTTTTATTCCTTTCTTTTCCTTTAGCTTCGACCCATTCTTTGAATCCCAGCGTTATCACCAATCCTTGGGTTTCCCAATTATATCCATAACCTTAGTATCGAAGAATTTTCTGGAATTTACACATTTCATCAGAATTGCGGTATCCGAGCCGCTTCCTGTGCCTGCCACCGACACAATTGGCTGCCATTGAGGTATGAGTCCGGCATCACTAGCCATTGTGGCGGCTTCAATACAGACCTTCATTCCCTGACCGAACAATCTAAGAGTGTCTGCCATGATAGTGGTTGGGGTAACTGAACTGAAATTTTTCCTGTAATAGTCGTTCCATGAGTGGAATAACATCGAACTTGTCAGGACCTGGATCCCTTTGTTCTCAAGCTTATCACGGATGTCAGGCTGCATTTCCTGCTGATTATCCTCTCTAAAACCCGTTGAATGCGTGACAACAGTGATTTGAACATCCTTGATAAGGTCCATTGCCTGCATTGCCGTTGTTCCAGTGGTGGATGCGATCACGATGTGATTGATATTGAACTTCTTACAATAATCGTAAGCAATACTGAGAACTTTCTTTGAATCCATTTCGCTTGTATCGATCATGCTATAACAACCGAGTTTTATTTAAAAGAAGTATACCTGGGAATCGGATTGAACGACGCCCAGTTTGAATAAAATTATATATAAATATGATCTCGAATGGAAAGTAAAAGTAATTCTATTCATCATCGAGATATTTGTTGAGTTCACCGAAATTGATGCACCATGTTCTCTTCATGGCACCGCCTTCAATGAGATAAGGTTGGAAAATCTTCTGGTTCTCAAGATGGTCGCATATGCTCTTTGCCGTCCTTCTGCAAAGGTATCTTCTCATTTGAAAGGTATTTTTCAGATGTTTTTCGACGACCGAACGTATGGTGACATTGTGACTTTCATTATATCTATCATTCAACATCTCCAGCGTAGAACGTAATATCTCGTGCTTCTTTGTCATGAATTACTCCCCCAAGATAAGCAATTTTCTTCTATGATAAAGGTTTATTAAATTTATATAATTTACTCTATAATTTAAATATATCTTCAATTAATTAAACTTTTGTCTTTCGGTAATATTGGATTTTCAGTACCTTGATATTATCATATCCTTGGAATCGAATCGGATTGCTTCGATTATCAGGTACAAGTAATATTAAGGCGGAATAATATTTATTTATAATGGGTGCAATTATCAATTTCTATGAATATTACTTTGAATCATCCTAGATATTTGTCATTAATGATGAGAGAGCTGCTGGCCAAGGCTGTAAATGAAGGCCTGGTCACCCCGACTGGCCTTACTGCTCACGGAAGAGGCGAGGCCTTTGACTATCTATTGGGGGAGAGGACTATCGCCCCTGCTAAAGAACAGGCTAGAGTAGCCGCAGCTCTTCTGTTGACCTCTGAAAAACCGGTCATTTCAACAAATGGAAATTCTACTGTCCTTGCACCAAAGGAGATCATCGAGTTATCTGAAATATCCGGTGCCAGGATGGAAGTGAATCTTTTTCATCCTTCACTGGAAAGGGTTGGTAAACTGGTCTCTCTTCTTGAAGATAATGGTGCCGAGGGAGTTCTGGGCCTTAATTTAGACGCGGTCATTCCTGGTATGGACCATAATAGAGCTAATTGTGAATCAAGAGGTATTTATGCTGCTGATACAGTACTGGTTCTTCTGGAGGATGGTGATCGTACTGAAGCTTTGAAGAGGATGGGTAAGACCCTTATTGCTGTAGATCTAAATCCCCTTTCCAGAACCGCAAAGGAAAGCCATATCCCAATAATAGATAATGTGATAAGAGCATTACCCAATATTACTGGTTTCGTGAGGGAAATGAAGAACTACCCTCGATCGGAACTGATGAAAATAGTTGATGAGTTCAATCCCAAATCGAGTTTGGAACTGACGGTAAATGAGATATCAATATGTTTGAGGAACAATTTTAAATCGGACTAGCAACAGATGCAATTGATAATATGAAAAATCCCTTGAGGATTTAAATAACGGTAATGAATATGTGCGTAGACCGGAAAAATTCTGGAGTATTTTGTTTTCAAACAAAAATTAATAGTATTAGCTGTTTTTTAGTCGTTATATTTCTCATTCTCCTACCATTTCTAAATCTGATCCGGAGCTCCCCTATGATTGATTCAGAGTCAGATTGGAATAAATTTTCTTCAGAAAATGGTTTCATATGGTCAAAAGATGATACAACCGATAGGGGTGGTGAATTATTTGACCAGAGAACCTTATTCAGCAAGCAGTATGAAGCATCTGGACAAAAGAATAAGATGGATATATGGGTGAAACCCATTCACTTTCTATCTGACAATGGTTCATTCTCAGATTTTAATAATAGCCTATTTTTCAATAAAGGCCAATTAGGCAACTGGGTAGGAGGGCTAAATTCTATTGAGTCTAGTTTCAACGATGTTTTCAATCCTGGCGAATCCTTGTTAGAGGTTAAACTAGGTGAGGGTCTCATAGATATGAGCCCTGCATATGCTGAAGTAATATTTGAAAATAAGGGCGGACAATTCATAAATCCCTTCAAATCAATACCACAGATTGATATCAATACCATCAACTACCCGGATGTATATGATTATGTAGATGATCGATATGAGATTCGCCTAGGCAGTATAAAGAACGATATTGTAATACGTTCAAAGGATTTTTTAAATATTACCGATTTATATAATTGTCCCGTGAATGATTACTCCACCATGGAGGGATCATTGACGTTCTTCACACGCTTAAAACTCTCTCCAGGTATAAAAGTTTCATTTGGCGGATCAAGCAATTACGAAGGAAATAATGATTATTTGGAATCACGTGAGATTTATTTCAGTTCGGGCGACACTTTTAAAAGGCAGAATCCGGAGGTCATCCGGATGCCTCAGCCTGTTATTTATGATTCAAGCTCCGTGCAGAGTAAATTGAAATTGACTGATATAAATCAGATTTCTTCTAATTATAAAATTTTTTGTGACCAAGGCGATAATACTATTGGTAAAGAACTGATGGCTGGCATTGAAATTCCGCTGTCATATTTATTGTCTCCAAATACAGTCTATCCGGTTTATGTAGATCCCACCATTGAGTTAATACAGCCGGGTTCTCAGGGTGGGAAAGATAATTTTCTCATAGGTGAGGATGCTTTTTATGATAAGAATGCTGGCGGTGATGATTCCTTTGGGCTGAATTTAGAGAGCACCGAAAGACTCCGGCCTATTATCCGTTTCAATCTTTCATCCATACCGGAGGACAGCATAATTGAGGAGGCCAGACTTCATCTAAAAATGATCGATAAATATTCACAGGCAGGGGATTTGAATCTGGAACTGTACCGCTTAACGCATAATTGGACTGAGGGCACTGGGGATTTCTGGAGTGGGTCAACAACCGAGGACGGTTCCTGTTGGGATACATATGACGGTATTAATCCCTGGTCCCCTGGAGGTAATTTCGATCATAACCCCGCTGCGGTCAGCACCGCAAATGCCATTGATTGGTGCAGCTTCGATATCAAGGATCTTGTGAATGATTGGTACAGCGGTAATCAAGAGAACCACGGTCTTCTGATAAGAGGAGTATCAGGTGATGCAGGCTGGAAACGGTTTGCCTCTTCGGATCATGCTCTGAATACCGAATGGCCCTATTTAAGAATAATTTACGGGCGCAATCCCGTAATTGATGATATATCTATTGGACCAAGAGAGATAGTAAAAGGGGACACAGTGAATTTTAATGCAACCTGCCATGATATTGACGGTCAAATAACAACTTTCCAGTGGTTATCTGATTTGGATGGCGTGATATCTTCAAATAATAATTTCACCGTGACATCTCTCTCACCAGGAAGTCATACTATTCTTTTCAGTATATGGGATAATGATGGATATTCAAAAGAAATTCCCTGCGGTAAAATCAATGTGAGCGATCCACCGCCTCCTGCGGTTGACGGCATTACGGTTTTCGATACTCCAGATGATCATGGGGGGTCCATCACGGTAAAATGGGATTTTCCACACTTGTATGATCTGGATCATTTCGAAATTTATGCCTCAAAGTCGGAACCGAATGTGAACATATCCGGTATAAGTCCGGATATCACAACGGAAACTCCGAATGTGAGGTCTGTAAACCTAACTTCGGTGGATGGCTGGGCCCTCGAAAATAATATTGATATTTGGATCTCGGTTATTGGTGTTGATGACATGGAAAACCAAATATATCAGGTAAATTGGTCCGGGCCTGTTAGGTCCTTTGATAATATCCCGCCTTCGATTGTCAAGGGGTTGTTTGCGGAAGATACCCCTGATGATGAAGGGGCTAGAATTACAATAAACTGGAATCCCCTCAGTTTCGGGATAACTCAGCAGGGGAAGGAGTATTTTGATCATTACAATGTATATATCAACAGAACCGCTTTTAATAATGTTGAAGGGATGGAACCGGAGATAAGCAATATTTATTCCTATAAGACGTCAAGCATATTAATAGAGACCTGTCAGGGGGATTCCCTCGAACCGGATCAGGAGTATTTTTTTGCGCTCACATCAGAGGATGATTCTGGTAATGAAATCACTAACGTTTCTTCGTTCGGACCAGTATTTGCAGTGGACAATATTCCACCGCCAAGAGTAGCCAATATCGAGTGCAGAGACTATCCAGGGGACCAAGGCGGAAAGATCGAGGTTATCTGGGATTCAGTCAGTACGTCGGATATTCATCATTACAATATCTATTGGGCCTTCGAGAAGATAGTTGACATAGATAATCTTTATCCAGGAAAAATTCACTCCGCTACTGAAGGCAGCAGTGAGACTGCCGTAATTGACAATCTTATCAATGGAGTGGATTATTACTTTGTAGTGACTTCCGTGGACAAGGAAGGAAACGAATATGTGACTGAGCTTGGAGGATACTGGATGACGCCAATGGATAATATTTGCCCATCTAATGTGAAAAATTTCCTAGCATTGGATACACTGGATGATAATGGAGGATCCATAACATTGATCTGGGATGAATGTGAATCAGCGGACTTTCATAAATACATGTTATATTCAAGCGTCAATCCAACTATGCAAATGAATGATCTATTTGAAGAAGAACCTTTCTTGGAGATTTTCCAGTTGGAAAATAATTCCATTGAAATAAAGGATGTCAAGGGACAGAGCATAGAAGATAGCGTTGAATATTATTTTTATATAATTACCGGAGATGTCAATAATAATTTCTGCAAAACGCCCATGAAATCCGGGCCGGTCATTTCAGCGGATAACCGGCCTCCAGTCCTTACAGGGATTTATTTTTCGGAATTATTCATGGAGGGATCTGCGAATTCCAGTCATAATAAATCCATCAATCTGACCGGGAATAACTGCACAAATAGAAAGGATTCTCTGCTCAATAGGACCATAATTATCAATTCATCAAGGGAATCTTCTGAATCGGTTAAGAAAATCCAAGATGATATGCATTATCTAAATCTTTCGGCGGTTTATGAGACCTATGGCGATGAGATTGAATTTGAATGGTATTTAAATGGCAACCTCATATCCAATTTGGATAATTGCGCCATTGACCTCCGACAGCTATCCTCTGGAAATAATACACTTCTCATTGAGCTTATGGACCCACCTTTTCGAGTTTCTGGCCATCTTGTGATTTTTTTGAATGAAACATTGGGATCCCAAATATCGGGAGATTCGGATGAAGGTTTTCTATCTACTTTTCAAATTTATATTATTATTGGATTGGTAATCTTGATGCTGTTGTTGATAATCATTTTTAAAGTTATCAGGAGAAGAAGGATCAGGGATGAAAGAAGCAGTGATAATAAGAGATCAAGTAAAGATCAAAGACTAGCGCAGATATATGTTCATAAAAAGGTAAAGGTGGTGGGATCTGCAGCAAAACCGAAGAAGAGGACGAAACAGGTAGAGGAAAAACATAATCTGTATTATTTGGAGGATGAAGTTGAGAAGCAGTTTTCCTTAAGCAGGAAACGATACAAAATGGCAGGAAAGAAGTCTGACAAATCATGTGTTATGAGAAACACTTCCAGAGACGAGTTCAAGTGCCCTGAATCCGTTGTGAAGAAATGCGGATTGAAATGTACTCAAAAAGGAGAATTAGGTTTTACCCCTATTGAAAAGAAGAAAAAGAGAAGACCTAAACCCAATAGAAATCACCCGAAATCATCTAAAGGGAAGTGTTCTGGAAGGGCCGATGAATCCCAGGGCCGAAAAAAGGATGAACGGAAAGAAAAGGAAGTGCTGGTCGAAGAGTTCGAAGGCGGGAAACCACTTCTCGCTACGGAATGATAAAAAAATCGATAATAAAACAACATCACAAATTTATTTGCATTAATTCAGGTAAGTTTGATTTTGCCCTATGTACAAGAATTGAAAAATAATAAGAAAGATTTTATCATACAAGTAATCACATAGAAAAAAATGATTCATCAAACTATGAGGCATTTTGATCCAATCATAGCTAATAGTAAGAAAATAGGGAAATCGATAGTTTCCTCCGTGCTGTAAAAAAACATTGAGTTGGATAGTTTACTATAAGTAAGTGGTACCCATGAACGTAGAGATATCCCCTGTGGCCATTCCGGCCTTCCTTTCAGGAGTTGTCAGTTTGACCTTGGGGTTCTATGTTATATTTAAAAGCTCAAAAGAACTCCAAAACCGAATATTTTTCCTATTGATGATTTTCTGCGGTATTTGGTCCCTTGGAGAATTTTTAATGCAGCTGACCAATAGTCCTACCTTTGGGATTTTAGGAGGAATCATTTCGAATATCGGTTTTATCTTTGTACCTGCTACTCTTCTTCATTTTTCTATAGTGTACGCTAGGAAATTTAAGAGCAATAAAAAGAAAATGGAAAATCTTCACCCCCGCTCTCAAGTTGATGAAGGGCCGAAGAAATATTTACTCCTGATGTATTTATTACCGTTTTTCATATCCCTTTTAATAGTATTCACCTCCGCATTTTTCCTGATAGAGAAGGTGGTCCCATCGGATAGGATTGTGGATTCTGATGGTGGCGGTGAATACTGCGGGAGCTTCAATTCGATATTATTCATGGATAACAATTGCCAATCCACAGAACTATTCGGTGAAGATTCCAAAGAAGATATTGAAAAATGGTTCTTCAAGGATATTAATGGTGATATGAATTATTCAGTTGTTAAAGATAAACCCGAGCCGATAATGAAATGCAACGGTTCTGCAGTATTGATATTATTTGATTATGACAATCATTCCAATAGTACCGGGAATTCAACCAATACCGTTGCTGTAAATAATTCCATGGGCAATGTCAGTATAGGTGACAGCTCCAGTATTGGTAATGGAAGTTTCAACTGCAGTGAAGTCGGCGGGAGTTGGATCTCCTTTAAAAATGCCAAGAATAAGGATGACCTCTTTTGGCTTGATGATGAGAAGACAATGGATTCATTGGAAGGTGTATATGATGATGGCGAGACGGTATATTTGGATAACGGGAATGGTAAATGGGATTCCCCCAATGCTATTTGGGTGGAAGAAAATGCTGATAACCAGAACTTTGTTTATGTCCAGGGCCCATATTATCCCTTCCTGATTTTATCATTTTTTATTTATCTCATAGCTGCTCTGGCCTATCTGTTAAATCATCTAATTACCGCCAAGAAAAAGAAATATAAAAAACAGATAAAATTCCTAGTAAACGGTCTGTTTGGAATTACCCTATATATTGTAGTTTCACCCTTTTTCCCAAGCTTTCTTCCTGGAATCATCATGGACAGTTTTCTAACCTTACTATTATCCCTTTTCCTTGCCATTGCGGTCCTCAAGTACAAATTATTGGATGTTCAATTGATCATCAAGAAGAGCTTGACCTATTCAACCGTGGTATTGACAATCGCTCTTCTATTTACCATAGTGGGTGAAACAGTTGAATTTGTTGTGGGAAATCTTCTGCCCTCTGTATCGGACCTATATTCCAACATAATTGCTGCTCTGATCGTATCATTGATGTTCATGCCAATTATAAAAGCCACAAAGAATCTATTCAATCGCCTGTTTCCTAAAATAGCCAGATATGATAAGGAATATGTAGCTCGATTGACCGCTTACGAGGCGACAATTGAGGCCATGTGGCAGGATGAGATGATCACGGATAAGGAAGAAGAGGCAATCAAGATATTAAGGAAAAGATTGAATATTCATAAAAACGAGCATGACGATATTTTGGACCGAATTAAGACCAAAAAGACCTTTTGATTAATTTGCTTGGTTTAGATTTCAATATATGGCTCAGCAATAGTCGAGATATTGATGATTCCCGAAACAGCGGCTTTTTCCAATATGTTATTGGTCATTGCCATGAGTCCAAATCCATGGTGATTGTACGGTGTATATATTTTTGTTTGAATATCATATTCTTTAAATTTCTTGATTAACCGATTCTGTGAAATGTTGAAAATATCTGGAGAATTGGCTCCCATGGAGTACATATACGGTCCTAATGACCAAACGTCTCCGCTAATCAACTTGGTATGATTGAATACACTGCCCATTGTAGCATTGATGACCAAGCATGTTTTTTCCTTTAATATTGGTGATGATGCGTGGGATATTATTATTCCCTGGTCATTCAACATCTTGGACATGTTAAAATAGAATTCACGGGTGTAATAAGAAGTTAGATATGGATTGCGGGGTTCTAATCTGTCTATTATTATGCAATCAAAATTCCCTAGCATAGAAGCCGTGATATCTTCAGAGAGGCTGTTGTTATTCAAGAGTCGATCCAGCATCCATGCGGGACTGTTGATCACCTCGACCCTGCGATCACTGAAAGGGGACCTTTGCAGTTTAGAAAAATAATCCTTGGATACCTTTATCAATCCTGCATCCTCTTCCATTATTATGACCTTCTCTATGGAGGAATATTTCAGCACTTCTGCCAAAGCTCCTCCGGCACCGCCTCCCACAATAAGTACATCCTTTGGCTCCTTCAAAGTCATCATGGGAACATGGACCAGTGGTTCATATAATTGGAAATGGTCCCTCTGGGAATAGACCACCTTCATATCAGTATATAGTGTGAGGTCCAACTCAGGGTGCTTTGATACCGCTATTTCATGGTAATGGTTCTTTTCATAATAAATTACAACACCTTCAAAACGCGACTGCTGCCCGCCGTATTTTATCGGTGCTAGATTCACGAGAACAGTTGATAAAATGGTACCTATCACAAAGATGAAGATGAATATTGTTTTGTGCCTTTTTATCCAACTCATCCAGGCAAATCCCTGGGTCGTGCGTCCTTTCTTTGGGGACTCCTTTTTTTCCTTTGGTATGTCCACTAGAGTTTGGTCGTTATTTGTTCGTTTCATGCCCCCAAAGAAGCTGACAGCAACAACTGCAGTAAGAATAAGCAGAGAAAGCCCAATGACAAGTTCTAATTTATCCTTGCCTAATTTATCCAGAAGATAAATAGCGGTAATCGATCCACCGAGAGCAGATCCCAATGAATCAAGAGCGAAGACCATGCCTGCGGTACTGCCGATATCCCGATAAGCATCTGAATCTCTGATCAGAAGTTTAATACTTAATGGAATGACCCCTCCCATCAGAAGTGGTACAATAGTAATAGTTAATGATATTGTGATTAGTAGCCAAATGTAATGAGATATTTCACCCATTAAGGGAATATCTGCTAGAAACATGCTCAGATCGGATGCGATATGGAATAGATTCCCGGTATAGATTATGATCAGACTGGTTACAATTCCTATTAGAAAAAATACATAGATCATCTGGGTGCTTTTTTTCTTTTTATCTGCCCAGAGCCCGAAGGGTATTGAAGAAAGGTAACCGAGTATGAAGGTGGATATTACCAATCCCATAGCAATATTGGAAGATCCAATATACACAATGGCTTCCGCCTGGGCGATTATCTCATAGGCGAAGGAAACAAAACCGAACAAGAATAGAAGAGAAAGCACTACTAGCTTCCATTTCAGGGGCAGACTTCGTTCAGATCTTATTACTTCCATCTGGTCACATCCAAGGATTTTGCAGTATTGGTCGGTCAAGTGTGGATATTCTGGCTTTTTTCATTGCTTCGTCCATGAAAGGATTATCCGCAAGTAGAAAACTGCCCTTGTGTGTATATCCATTGTAATAAACAGTCTCAATTGTTCGGTTCGTTAACCTATTTTCTATCTCAGCTATCGTGATTTCGTTCCATTTTGATTTTTCACTTCCTATGGAGAAACTCCATGGTCCAAAGGTCCAAACATTTGCTAGATAGAGCGATATGTTAGTGAATTCAGCATCAAGGGTCTTAATAATTGAGGCCGTGACCATTGGGTATTCATACCATGAAGCCGATTGAAGTGCAAAGATACCATTGGGTTTCAGAAGCCCTTGAATGTCGGAAAAAAACTCGCATGTATACAGCATTGCTACCGCTTCGGAATCCGGATCCGGAAGATCACCTATAACCACATCGAATCCATCTCCAGAATACTCCCTGGCAAATACCCTGCCGTCGGTGGTCAGCACCTTTACTTTAGGATGATCAAAACTACCATTGTTGATGCTCTGCAAATATTTCTGTGAGATGTCTATAACCTCTCTATCCAATTCAATCAAAGTTATTTCCTCTACAATATCGTGCTTCAATATCTCCTCTAGGGTTCCTCCGTCTCCCCCTCCTATAATCAGGATGCTTTTTGGAGAATCATGGCTTATCAACGCGGGATGAACCAAGAACTCATGATACATCTCATCATCCAATTCACTGATCTGCATTTGCCCGTCGAGATAAAGGGCAGTCCCGGCGACTGGAATTTCAGTTATCACAATTTCCTGATAACTAGTATCGGTTTGGAATAGTATATTGCCTCCGTACATGTCGCTTAAGGGCCCCTGTTCGATATTTTTCATATTTATTGCTACTACAAAAACAATGATCAAGGCGAGAACCGGATAGAAAACCATTTTTTTCCTATGTTTCATAGTCCTTTTTCTTTTACAATTTTTCTTTTTATTCCCTTTTTCATCATTGCTGGGGGCGGGATGTTGCTTATTGAAAGACACAAGTAGGATCACACCTGCTAGAAGAGTCGTTAATGCAAGTACCACCGATGAATATAATCTGCCAATAAGAGGTATCAGCACTAAAGCAGTAAGGAATCCACCCAATGCAGCACCAATACTATCAAATGCAAACACCCATCCAGATATCTGGCCGATAACACTGTAAACCTCATCTTGTTCCTTGTTGTCGTCATCATTCTTTCCAATACTGCCTTTAGTGCTGTTTGCCAGTAATTTAATTGCAAAGGGGATTTCAGCCCCCATAATCACAGGGACTACCAAGGAGAACAATCCCAATGTTAGAAGCAATACATAGTAATAATCAAGATAATAGAAAAATATCAGATAACTGAGATAATCTGCAATGAAAGGTGCATATCTGAGACACGGTACTATTATCACAAGTAAAACACATATCAAACATTCAAGCATAAGCAATTTCGATACGATTTTTATCGGTTCTTGGTTCTTATCAACCCATTTTCCGAAGTAGAAGGAAGATAGGTAGCCGAGAATGAAGGTAGAGATTATCAAGCCCATAGCGGCGGAAGATGAACCAAGAATTATCACCATTGTCCTTTCCATTACAAGTTCGTAGCCAAAGGAGCATAATCCGGTGAGGAACATATAGAGGAGTATGATTCGGGGAAATTTTGATTCTTTCATCGAGAGAAAACGTCGGATCTCAGACCCTTTTTCTTTACCTTTTTTCTCAGACCCTCCTGGATTCATTTTAACCCCTCTTTTTGATTTTGACTAGGCTACAGTCCATTTATGACTTTTTATACCGCAGTTAATTCTTAATATCGATTCCAGTAGAAATCTCAATTATTCTTTATAATACCTTGTACTTGTGGTATTGTCAATAAAAAATAAAATGATTAACCTAATCAGGTTTTTCTTCTACGGTTAGTGATGAGTATTATTAAAAAAATCAGAAGAATAACCCCCAATAGGATAAATATCAACGAATAACCAACCATTATTTTCTCCTCAGGATTAGGCTCCTCGAAATAGACCTTTTTCTCTTGATTTGAATAAACATATTCGATCATATATGGTTCATTTGTGGAATCGTCATCGAAGTAGAAAGTGGCGAAGGAGAGTGATATATTTAGGGATTCATTGAATTCTACTATTGTCTTTTGGGGCAGATGGGAGTAATTGGTTTTTGAACATGAGTACAATCTATCCTGTTCATCATAAATATTAAAATATTCACCTTTTATCGGCAGGCCTTGGAGACTAGTATGTATTCGTTCGTCAGGAAGATCACTTTCACCAGTGTTGGTCATGGAAATATTCACTACCAAGGAATTGCCATGGCGGGTATGATTATTTATGATTATATCAATTGCTCTATTGTCCCACCTTCCCACACTGTTCTTGACACAGCCGGTAGTGCACGTTGATGGCACAATTATGATGAGGGCGGTCACCCAAATAAGAAAGAAATCATTCCTCGCTTCTTTTCCTTCGATTTTTCTTTTCATTTTTGTCCCAAATATGGCTTTAGATCTTTAATGAATTTTTTTCAATCATTATATTTCAGGGTAATAATATCACTGGCTATGTTATAAATATTAAGGTCATTTACTTTTCTTTTCGGTTTTGTATAGTGGTGCCAAAACCTCGATTCTTATTAATTTCGCCTTGCATCTTTCACATTTCTTAATTGCTTTACTGTAATCCCCTCTTTCCTTTAGATCTTCAATGTCCTCAAGAAGAGGCATTGTATCTTCAATATCAATATTTGCTGTGTTCAATCCTTTCATTCTGTTCATTATGTCAGATAGCTGTACCCTCAGTTCTTCATATTGATCCATAATCTCTTCAAATAATTCTTTTGACTGCCTCAGTGCCCTTTCGGCATTTCTAATATCGGTCATTTCTAGGAAATCCCTTCCCTTTTGAATTAGTTCTTTAATAGGATCCAGAATTATTCCCCGATCAATTTTTTCCTTCACCAGGGCTTCAAGATCAGACAGTCCTACCCGAATTTCATCCTCCTTGGTTCTGATCTGAAGGTCCTCTCTATCAATGATGTTAATCGCATTGTCTATGCAATACTGGATCTTCTCATTTGCTTTGATGTAATTACTTCTTGTTATTAGCGATTCAGCCTGTATGATCTCATTGTAAAGTTCATCTACTGCCCATCCTTTGTCTCTGAGAAGTTCCAATATTTCCTTAGTTTTCTCGAGTACGCCTTCTATTCCAATGTCATTATCCAGGCCTGGGTCTGGAATTATTTTATAATGCATATTGGGAAAACGGGTCCTGACGCTCTCACTTAAAATTACAAGTTTTCCTGTGGGCAGGTCGTCCATTCTTACAAGTGATTCGTTTATGGGTATTATCTCTTCATTCTTCCCTTTATTATCCCATACTAGACTGTCTATGAATTCTTGATCTGAATCATCTTTGCTTTTTGATTGAAGCTTTTCATTTTTACTATCATCCACGATACGAGGTGTCCGTTTCTTCGAAGCTTTCACTTCAATTTCAGCTTCTATTATTTTCTCTTCCTCCCTGGCGTCTATCAATTTTTCTTTTGTTACCGATGAATGAGGTTGAGAATCAATATATTTTTCATTCTTGTTTTCCTTCTCCAAGGAATTATGCGCCTCATCAAGATCATCGAATTTAGGGCTTTGGCCTAGAGCCGAGTCAATTTCCATTTCATAATCCTTGTGACTGTCATCTTCTAGAAAGGTTTCATTTGTTTCATTTATTTGAACCTGGTTTTTTATTGTATATTCTTTTTCTTCTCCGTTTTTTTGTTGATTTCCATTTATATCTGTGTCCGTTTTGCTGTCTGAAATAATCTCTTCTTTGAATAGATCAACATCCTTTTTGATACTGCTTGATATATCAAAGGACATAAGAATATCTCCATTCGCCAGCATTTCCTTTGCCTCCTGAAGTTTTGTAAAGATATTTCCGGGATCCATACCCATATCTTTGATCTCCTGCTGTTTATATTTCAGGTTTAGCAATAAATCGGAAACAAATGTTTCTATGGTCTTCTCCATTTCTCTAACGATTTCTCTGGCTTCAAACAATTCATTTTTTTCTAAAAGGGAAGACAGCTTTTCAATCTGGGCAGCATAAATAATTTCTTCCTCTTGGAGTTTCATAGTTCTAATATATTCTTTAATTATTTCAAATCGGGAATCCAATTCTTCCATTTGCAGTTCCCGCTCTTCCAGTATTTCTGCAATATTTTCAAGTTTTTTTAGAAGTTTATTATAATGATGTTTCCCCAATAATTGAGCCAGTTCTTCATCTTGAATAATAGTTTTTTCATCAATTTCAGAACCGAGATTTTCCTTCATATTCTTCAATACCTTGTTAACATATTCCTTAAATATGGAATGCCCCTGGGTCATCAAGGTCTGGCTAAGTTTTGAAGCGCCAATATGATCATCATTGACCTCGGAATTCACGAAATCGTCAAATATTTCGGAGAACTCATCACCTGCGATATTTAATGCCTTGAGCACTCCCATTAGCTCTTCCAGATGAGGTTTTGTTTCTGAACTGAATCTTTCAGATTCGGTCTTGATTGTTTCCAGTATTCTGTTGTAGATTTCTTCGACCATGAAAATGGATTCCTGATATTTTCCCTCCACAACAACTGATGAGATAATTGCCAATTCCGATTTGAATCCCTCGACATCTGATGGGTTCAAGATTTTGATACCGCTGATATTGTTCAGTCTCTCAAGACTCCGTTCTATCTTCCAATTACAGTATTCACTGCGGATATAATCCTCGATTTTCAAGAGTTCGCCCTGGACAAGGTCAATGGTATCAATTGCGGATTGGTATTTATCCCTATGGTAATTGCTTCTGGCCCGGGCTAGAGCGGTTTCGAGTTCCTGAAAAATATTCTCTTCCTCCAAATAGGGCGGGGAACGGTCCTTAAGGTCCAGTAAGGTAAGCCGGAGCTGTTTTATCTTATCCCTGGCTTTTTGAGATGATCTCATGTCTATGATAAGAGATTTACAATTATTAATGATCTCCAGAGCGCTTTTATAATCTCCGCGCAGAGCGGTTTCCTCTCCCAGATTGATGAGGTTCTCTATCTGTGAATGATCCCCCAGGGAAGTCGTAAGAGTCTTTTGGTATTCCTCTTTGACATCCATCAGTTCTCTGGTGAAATCAATATAATGGACAAGAATGGAATCATAGATTGAGGATAAATGTGATATGTATTGCTGGGCTAGGGGGATGTTCCCTCTATCTAACTCTTCCTGTGCGGATAGAAGCAGAACCTTGAGTTTATCAGTATCAAAACCCAGTTCTTTAGCATTGCCCAGGGCGGGCTCTACCTTTTCAAGGAACTTATTGTTTTCCTTTTCAATTAGAACTTCCATTATGTCATAGATTTTTCGAATTCTTTCATAATATGCTTTCCAATTCTCAAAGAAAAGAGGCCGGTGTTTTTTCAGATCGTTGTATGCTTCTTCCATATCTTCATCAACAATCTCCATGCCGCGGCAGATTTTCATCATATCGCCGAGATATTTCAATAATTTTATGCTGTCCCGCATAGCAATTGATACTTCACCAGACCTTATTTCTGTTTCAATTTCTTCAGCCATATCAAAACTCCAGCTCTGTTCCATGTACAAATTTGGGTATCTTAACCTGACATTATCTTTCTAAACTTATTTGAGCTATGCCTGTGATTGGCATATTCAAAAAGGTTCAGTTCGATGATTGGAAAGATATTATATAAAATATATTATCTCTTGGATGGTAAGGATTGTTAATATCAGGCTTTTTGAGAGAATATTTAATAGAAAAACCTATAATTTTGTATAGGGACATATTCAATTATTTAACTGCAGGGCAATATTTATTTTTAAAAGCACCCTTGAAGCTTAAAATATATTAATATCTGATTTGTTTATATATGTCTGAAATATTTCTTTATGGACTGCACCCCGTTTAGTGGACAATATAAATAGCTTCATCAACAATGGAGG
>CAYSHM010000021.1:0-53811 GCA_964430885.1 uncultured archaeon
TACATACATACATACATACATACATACATACATACATACATACATACATACATACTTTAATTCAGAATGCAGCATTTTCCATACCTTTTATACCCTATATTATTCGCCCTGTTATAACCAAGGTGATAAATTCAATGTATTAAATAGCTCACCCCTATTTATCCAGAGTTTTTAAAAGGCATATATGATCCCTGGGTCAATAACTCCCTTTCCATAACAGAGGAAGTGACCTTTTGAATCTTCTCAATCGAAAGATGTCCTTCCAGCTCATCGGGGAGGCAAGAACCTTCAATACCACCCTCCTTGAAGATACACCAGCACCCGGTTTACCATCCGAGTCCCGATGCTGGCTCTTGCCGAAAAGATTCAAGGTTCGGTTTGATAAGGAATATAAAGACATTGCCCCCTCTTTCAATAGATCAGAAGTGAAAGGAAGTGATAATATTTTCTTTTCGGAATCCCTGAAGCATTTATCCCACCTCCCTATTTCCGGTTTTGGATTCCCGCGGTATACATTTAAAATGTTTTCAGCCACTTCAGATGCACAGGCCATACCTGGATAATTGCCTGCAAAATTCATAGGATTCACCAGAGCACCAGCTTCGCCTATGAGAATGATGTTGCCGTAAGCGAGTTTGGATTCCCCTCCTTGATTTGGTATCCTGGCTCCAACAACCTCCCTGGGAGGCGGAAGACGGCATCCATGGAGAGCCATATACCCCTGCAGGGCTTTGGAGGGATTTCCACGGCACACCGCTCCTACCTGTAAACCACGCCCTAATGGAAATATCCATCCATAACCTCCCGAGAAAATATTGTTGTCCATAAGGAAAAACGCCGCGCTAAGCTGCTTGGTACCTTTTTCATCGGTTCCTTGTTCAATTCTCAGAGATGTTAGATCTATATCAGAATATCCATATGTGTACCGGATACCCCCCAGAGTCGGTATCTTTTTCAATCCGATATGGCTGCGTACGGGGGAATTGATCCCGCTGCAGTCAATTAAGGCATCCAAATAGTATTCTTCTTCCTTCGTAGTGAGCCGAAACCCTCCGTTTTTCATCCCATGGATGGTCTTCACAGCCGTCCCTAGATTCAATCGTACCCCTTTTGAACCTGCAGACCTCAGAAGATCAAAAATCATTTTTCCCTTTTGTATAATGTAGCCTTTGGCCTCGCCACCCATTTGATAATTATCCAAAGAAGGTGTTACAAAAACAATGGTATCAAGCGGGTTATCCCGCCATTCTTTCTTCAGTTTAATATTGGTATTCTTGAAACAGCCTTGGGAAAAACCGCAGCCGCATTTAATGGAGGAGCCCGCTATTGGTTTTCTTTCAAAAACAACAACATCCTTGGAAATACCGCCTCTGCTAAGTAGATAGGCCAAGGTAGAACCTGACATACCCCCGCCGATGATGCCTAATCGAAAGGAGGGCAGTTCCAGCACCCCCTTATAATTTCTTCTTGCATTGAGGGCAGATCCACCAGCCCTTCTTCGCAGGAGTTCCGCAGTTCCCGCAAACCTTCCCGTCTTCTACTCCTTGGTCCTCTCCGGATCTCCCTGCACCTGACCGTCCAATTCCACCCTGGGATCCCAATACGGTCTTCATATCCCCGCCTAAAAGTCTATCTACATCCTTGGCGTTGTATTGGGGTTCTGGTTTGTCAACATTGCTCAGACTTCCTTTACCTACAGGTTTCATAGTAGGCTTCATAGTTGGACGGCCTGATGAGCCGACACCCTTCCTAGACAATGGTTTCATGGAAGGACGGCTCCCGGATCTTTTTATCGGCGACATACTCTGTCGCTCCTTCCCGGCTCCATGTTCCTTCCTTTCAACCTTTGATCCGGATCTGGAAGCAGACTTATTTTTATCCTTCAAGGAAAGATTGAATAGATCATCAAGGTCCAGTCTGGAAGGTTTATCGGTTGTGGACTCATCATAATGATCATCCTCATCCGGTCCATGATCGGTATGATCAAATTGGTCCGAAGTGTCATCTGAATGGTCCTTGATATCACCTGGCAGCGTATAAGTCAAAGTATCTGAACTTTCCAAAGAAAAGGTGCTTTCATGAAACACTGGTTTTTCCGCATCATGTTCAACAATGGTCTCAGTGAGGAAGTAATCCACCTCCTCATGATAAACTGCATCATCTGGATCATAATAAGCTACCTGCTTCTCAGTTCCACCATAATACTCTGAATCAGAATAATCCAAAGACGAAGATTCTTCCGGTAGATCATCATATAGAGAAGAATCGTCCTTCTTCCTGCCATCATCCTTTGTACCAAGGCCCATCTCATCACCGAGATAATCATATGAACCCTTTTGATTGTCATGCTTTCCCTTCTTACCCCCTTTATTGTCAACTGATGTGGTCCCGTCCTTTTCATACATGTCGCCCTTGAAGGCTTTAGCCAGCCTTTTATTCATTCTTCTGCGTCTGACAACCATAACAACAACCAATAAAATCAGGAAGATGAGAATCACTGCTGAGATGACCCACCATAACCATGTGGATATTCCATCCATGAATCCGGACAATCCCTCACCCAATGTGTCTTTCGGGACCGACCCCGCATTCTTGGGATCGCTGCCTTTTTTATACTCCTCAAGGTTGCTGTAGCCGTCCTTATCCGCATCTAGATGACTGTCACTGATTCTAGGATTGAAACCTTTCTTGATCTCATAGGCATTAGGAATACCGTCGGAATCATAATCACCATCAGGATCTATGTCCTCAGCTGACACCTCAATACTATCCAGGGCTGTCTGTCCGTTATCATCCTCAATTCGCAGGTGAATCTCATATTCACCATCTATCAAGAACTCATGGACAAAAACCATATTACCAGTATAGGTTGGGTTACCGAAATCAACGCTCTGGCCGGACTCGATTACGAACCAGAAATATTTCATTTTATTAAGGTCCTGGGGTGAATCCTTGACATCGGGTTCCACTCTGATGGTGCCGTTATCCTTTAGATTACGGTCACGGCCTAGTTCCAATGTCGGGGCCACATTGACAACAGAGACGGAAAGGGTTGCTGCTTCAGTACTGGAATGAGTATAGTCCCTGGCGGTGAGCTGAACGTTATAGGGCTGACTGGTCTGAAAATGAAATGCATGCTCCACTTCATCACCGTGTAAGGGTCCGGTACCATCTGCGAAATCCCAAGTAAAATTTAACTCATGAAGATCCCCGATCACATCCATGGCCGAACCCCGGAATAATACCGTTTCACCTTCATTTACCGTCAGTGATGAATTGAACCTCTCGCCATTAACGAAAGCTTCTGCAGTAAGATCCCTTGGAGGCGAGTTCTTGATGAACAATTCCCCTAAACTTATGTCTGAAGCCCCATCGTTGTCCACCACTATCAGAGATATGTTGTAGTATCCGTCATCATCATAAGGAAATGAGACCACCCCGCCTTCGAGTTCTCTGTCGTTATCAGTGATTCCGTCATCATCCCAGTCAGTTGTCACATCACCGTCATCAGGAGCATCCTCTAGTGTATCGGTATCCCAATAGTATTTCAATGAGGGAATATCCGATATGGTGTCACTTGAATTTGTTCCTGTAAGTACGATGTCCTCTCCTTCCGAATAGGAATCCTCCAATGGATTGATCACCGCCAGAGGCTCCCAATTCCTAATATCCACCTGAAGTATCTCCTTGTCAACAGACCCATCGTTATCCTTGACCTCCAGTTCCACTGAATATGTGCCCTGCTGGGCAAACTTGTGATAAGCTGTATCATCTCCGCTCCAGTCAACCTCGTGACCATCATTGAAATCCCACCTGTATTCAAGAGTGGCCATATCTCCGGGAGTATCTGTGGAAGCCGATGCGTCAAAAAGTATATCCTCATCCTCAAAGAAATATGGTCCACCCTCTCCGATAGAAAAATCTGCCTGGGGCTTGATATTACTGATGGTTATGGACTCCGTTTCCGAGGCATATTCCTGATCATCATCCCACACAACAATAATCAATGTCTTGGAAGCACCTCCCTGGTAGGTATGATATCCCTGGGCATTTGAACCGGTTCCCTGAGCCATCCTATCATTATCGGTTATCCCGTCATCCACCCACTGCCCGTCACCCTGCTTGAGGTCGGTCGCGGAATCGAAATCCCAGTACCAGACAAGGGAATCCAGGTCCGATGCACTATCGGATATTATGGCAGTGAAATGCATTTCGCTGCCTTCACTGACCGTGTTTGTGGAGGTAATAGCGATAGTGGGTACCACATTCAAGACCTCGATATTGAAAACCATTCTCACCCTGAAATTATCAGTGTCCGTCACAGTAAGTGAACCTGTCCACATTCCATTATTCGGATAGCTGTGAGTAACAGATCTTCCGGTGATATCGGCATTCCCGTCATCGTCAAAATCCCAGCCATAGGCGGAATCACCAAGGGCACCGTCATCGCTGGCGCTTGCAGTGAAGGTGACCGTTTCATCCTCGTCAACCTTGGGAACGTTGCCTCCCAGAACACTCTGCCCGTTGGCTGTGATGGAGTTTATCTCGGGAGCATTCCCGATCAGGTCCAATGCCTTTTTGGCATCCATCATTCCGCAGCCACGGTCATTGTTGGGGCTGTTGGTATATGGAGCACTGGCCCGTAGAGCTGTTTTGATATCAGCTGGAGTTGTTGTGGGGTTCGCTTCCCTCAGAATAGCCACCGCTCCAGCTACATGAGGACAGGACATGGATGTGCCCTGAGCACCTACATAATGGGTTGGGTCTGAAACACCCATCTCCCAGCCTCCTCCGCCCATATCAGTCCCCTGAGCCCTGGCTGCAATTATTGACTGACCAGGTGCTAGAATATCGGGTTTTATGACATTGTTCTCTCCGGGACCTCTGGTTGAAAAAGAAGAAACTCCGCCGTAATCGTTGGAAGAACCCACTGTAACAACGTTCTGAGCGTCAGCAGGAGAGCCCATGGAATAACCCTGTTCGCCGTCGTTCCCACCGGCGGCGCAAACAACTATTCCGTATGAAATCGCATCATTAACGGCGCTGTTCATTGAATCTGAATGTATGGGAAGACCTTGCTGATTGACCGTGCCTATTGAAAGCGACATCACCTCAACATCATAGGTGTTTCTGACACTCACTACCCAATCCACCGCATTGACCACGTATCCCATCACAGAGGCGCCCATTACACGGGCAATAAGAAGATCGGCCTCGGGTGCAACACCGCCGTAACGCCCGCCTGAAGCTCCGCCTGCGGGGGGATCTCCTGCTGAGATGGATGCACAGTGGGTGCCATGCCCGTCGTCATCATATGCAGCAGTATTTTGGGGAGGCCAAGTTGTGAAGTCACGAAAAGCGAGTATCTTATTGCCTGGGAATGCCTCGTGATTACCGTCGATCCCCGTATCTAGAATAGCAATTGTGGAACCCTGACCTGAATAACCCAAGTTGTGTACCTGATCCACATTCATGGCATTTATTGACGAATCGAGATATTTTTCCATAATTGGTACTTGACACACCTCTACGATACCTTCAATGGACGGAAGATGTGATATAACTCCCGCGGGTGCCAGCACATGAAGCTGCCCTATATTATCCAGTTCAGCCTTGACATGGACACCCATTTCATCGAGTAAATCCCAGGAGTAATCCTTTGAGGATTCACCATAGATTAAGTAGCACTCTATCATATCTCCAGGAGATCTTCCGCCTATTTCTGTTTCCAGTATATCCTCGACACCATCCCTATCCTTGTCCCCCGGATTAAAACTCCCATCCCTGTAGGGATTTGAAAATATAGGGACGATAAAAGATGACAAGTGATCTGTGGAATAGGATGTATCATAGGATTTATTATCTTCTTGGGGCAGATTAATTGAGAGATGATCTGATTTCATTCCGCTGTCAATACCTCGTGAACTACCTAATGAAAAACTGCTGAAAATAAGAAGACCAATGCAGATAATTATTAATGTTACAGATATTGAAGAATTTACCTTAGCTCGAAAAACTACTCTACTGCCAAAGGTATTTTTATATAACACCCCATTAAGTCTCACTATATCACCTGAATCAACCAGCCAAGCGGCTGGATTATTATATATCATTTACTTTATAAAAATCATTTTACCGGTTTATAAAAACCCTTATCAAATGAGGTTGAACAACTTATAAAAATCCAGCAGGTGATGGAACGAAGGGCTTGAGTTCATTACTTCATTCTGATATGCGAGAAGGACTGACCCTGCGTGCAAAAAGTAGTGATAGTAATGAAGTGATCAATGCTCCGAAAAGGAAACCCACCATAACCCATTGACCCAACTTGACGGTTTTTAGAAGAGGAATTGTCTGGCGGACATCTTGAGGCAGTAATATAGCTGCGCTGACGCATATAGGAATAATAACAATGCCCATTACCAAGAAACCGATAAGGAACGGTTTCAGAGTGCCTGTTTTTTCTTTCGTATCCTCAATTTCCTTAGACATATTCAACCCTTTTTCAATTATATAGTGGGCCTGGCCGGATTTGAACCGGCGACCGTTCGGTTATGAGCCGAACGCTCCACCGTGCTAAGCTACAGGCCCATTGTGAATGAATTCACGTGAAGAGCACGTTCTATCAACCTCGAGTAATTGACCTGGAGGATAATTTATCCCCCATGATCATCAAGGTCTAAAGATAATAGATGGCGCCGTCGACAGGATTCGAACCTGTGACCTGTCGGTTAACAGCCGACCGCTCCAGCCAACTAAGCTACGACGGCATTAATATCCAACTATCCAAACCCACATACCCACCTTCCCCGCAAATACACTATAACAAATATAAAAATTTCTATAAGTTTTTGAACATATGAATTTGATATAACACAATATCCCCAAAGAGATGGAGATTTAATAGGTAAGAGATTTTATTTGAACAGTACTTATTATCACTTCTTGGCTGCAACCTTTTTGACTCCTTTCTTCCGGGGAAGAGGCCGAAGCTTCTTCTTTTGAGGACCACCCTTAACAGGTTTTGTGTTTTTCGGGCCTTGGCTCACTTTTTTAATTGATTTTTTCTTTGGTGTTTCAGGTGATACATTCTTGCCTACCTCTGCATTCTCCTTTGGTGCGGGGGTGCCCTTCGCCTCTTTTTCAGGGACCTTATCAGCGGAAGGAATATCTTCTGGAGGATTCATTTCGTTATCCTTTTCTTCCGGGGATTTTGGCTTCTTTACCATTACCTTTTTTCTGATGACCGATTTTGTCTTTCTTTTAACGGAAACCTTCTTGGCAGGCTTCTGAGGCAATTCGTCGACCGGGTCCTCATCCGCTTCCACCACCTCAACCTCCACAGGTTCAACTTCAACCGCTTCCTTCATTATCTCCATACGAATTGGTTTCATCATTATCGGTGACAGCGGTTCATCCTCTGCTTCTGAAACAGCTGATTTCTTATCTACGGTCGGGGTTTTAGGAGCGCTCTTTGCTTTGGCAATCTCCATCTTCACCTTTTTGATATATTTCTGGAATGTATTGATATCCATTCCTGATTCCGCAATTTTTTTAACCGACATTATCTTCTTTCCCATACCCATATGGGCTTCTGCTTCCAGAGGATATAGACGGGCCCAAACCGTCCAAAGCAGTTTTTCATCCTCTGATTCCTCAGGGGTTTCCGGGAGTGCATCCAAGAATTCTTCCAATTTTTTAATTTCATCCGGATCTGTTATCATTTCCATCACCGCGAATCTTATGAATCTAATTCTGCTGTAAATGAGCTATAATAAATTTCACCTTATCCAAAGCTGCAGATGAATATTGTGATTTGAACTGTTCAGATAAATATATTACCCTGTGGTTGTTATAAATGACTTAAAATAAATCTTTTTCCCTTTGATGGTAATTCATTCTATTTTTGAACTGAATATAATATCGTCACATAACTTAGCGAAATTCTTAAAAAATTCCATGGCCTTGATTATATTTTAAATATTATAAGCTTGAATTGTGTCGTCTGGTTGTAGAGATAACAACCAATGGTAATTAATATAAGCATCAATATTACAACAAACATGCGGAAGTAGCCAAGCGGTCAACGGCGACAGACTCAAGATCTGTTCCTCAGTGGTTCGTCGGTTCGAATCCGGCCTTCCGCACATTCTTTATCCAAATAAAAGGAAGGGTGTTGTTCTTGATTGATGACAATATCGATGAACTGAAAGGAATGATCAAAAATTTAAAACAGCGGCTAGAAGAAGCCGTAGAGGATGGAATAATCGACTCAAGGGAGAATGATGATATCCTGACCCGAATAAAGGATATCGAAATGTGTATACTCAACGACGGAAAGATAACCAAGGCCGAAAGAAAGATCATGAAAGAAGCCCAGGATCTATTTGAAAGTTATATGAAAAGAGCCGAGATGAGATTGGACAAATAGACCATATAGATACTGTTCATACTGTCCTAATTCGAATAGACATTTATTGAAAAATTCATACCGCACAATATACTTTTTATCTTTTTTTCGGTTTATAGCCTAGGTTTTTCGAATCGAAATTATATCCTATAGATTACTTCCTGCTGCCGGGTTTCTCAATGGATAATCCCTTCCTGCATAAAGGACACTCCGAGGGAGAATAATTTTCAAAATCCAGATATATCAGGGACTCGAAGGCAACACCCCCAATCTCTTGTATATCTTTCCTCCTCACCATTGAAACAACCTTTACGACCTCAACATCATAGCCTTTCAGTATTTCCACCACCTCAGCTACGCTCCCGCCCGTTGTAACCACATCCTCAATGATAACTGTCCTTGAACCCGGGGGTACTTGCAGTCCCCTCCTGAAAGCCATTGCACCCTTTTGATCCCTTTCCGCAAAGATAAAGGGGAGGCTCAATCGTCTGGCTGCGCCGTGACCGATTATCAGAGCCCCAATAGCCGGTGATATGATATAATCCACCGGTGGGATCAACCTGCAGATATTTTCTGCAAAGAATTCCACATCATCCGGAAACACTAGAGCCTTAGCACACTGGATATAGTTATCAGAATGCATACCAGAAGTAAGCTTGAAATGGCCTGTCAAAAGGGCATCCGCCTTTTTTAACCTGTTCCTAATTTCTTCCTCCATGTATCACAGCACCTCCTCGATGGTTTTGATTACCGCTCGATTTATTTCCTCCACTTTATCCCTGGACCTTTCAGCGAAATCTGGCCCTGGAGAAGCATATATTACGGACCTGGATGCGTTCAAAAGGAATTTATCATCACCAATGGCCCTTACAGAATCCTCCAGATCTCCGCCTTGCGCACCGATACCGGGTACCAGCATCAGTGAATCCTTTATACCTTCCGAAATATCCTGCAGATATTCCAGCTTTGTAGCCCCCGCCACAGCTCCGCAGTTCGGATGTAGGGATATCTGTTCACTGATCTCTCTGTACAGTGGTCTTTCTCCACCAAATAAAAAGAACTGCTCGCTATCCGGGTTTGAAGTGAAGTTCAGTATGAACATATAGTTATTCTCGTAGACAAAGAATTCCTTTAGTGCACCAAAACCTAATAGAGGATTCAAGGTCGTGGCATGTGCACCATAATATTCGAATATCTCCTTGGCCAAAGCTCTGTTGGTACTGCCGATATCTCCCCTCTTCGCATCCAAAATCAATATTGCTCCTATATCAATTATCTTCCTGCAAATAATTTCCAGCTGCTCCAGCCCTGAAGGCCCGTACTGACCGAAAAATGCAATATTGGGTTTATACCCCAGGACCGCATCATGGGTCATAAGAATAATTCTTTCGAAGAATACGGATATCAAGTCCACCTGGCGGAATTCTTCCGGTAACCGTTCCAGTACTGGATCCAGACCCACAATCAATCTGGACCCCGTCTCTTCCTTTCTGCTGTTATAGAGATCAATGAATTTCATATTAGCTCACCGCGTATTTTGTCCAAAGTAATGCTCCGATTTATTAGATATTTTTTCAGGTCGGCAACGATCTTTTCCACAAGGTAAGGTTCCTTGAACAAAGCACTCCCCAGAGCAATGAGATCCGCACCCACCAATATATATTCAAGTGCCGACAGATAATCACATATTCCCCCATGGGCAATCACCGGAATATCAAACTTCATTTTAATATCCCTTACCATTTTTACACCCACAGGTCTTATGGCCGGACCGGAAAGACCGCCAGTTATATTTCCCAGAATATATCTTCTATTAACGGGATCAACCTTAATTCCTGTCAAAGTGTTTATCAAAGAAAGGGCATCGGCACCACCTTCTACTGCCTTGCCAGCGATAATGGATATATCTGTGACATTGGGGGATAGTTTTGCGATCACCGGTTTTTCAACGGCTTCCTTCACCGCTCTAACCGCAGAATAGGTAGTTTCAGGGTCCTGGGCAAACTGCATTTCGGTATGTACATTGGGACATGAGAGATTCAGCTCTATAGCCTGAATATAATCAATTCCATCCAGTCTCACCGCCATCTCAGCCAAACCTTCGGGAGAATCCGATGCAATGCTCACCATCTTGAAAATGTCCTTATTCTCCAAAAAGGACAGTTCCCGGTCTATAAAATATTCCAATCCCGAATTGGCCAGACCAATGGAGTTCAGCATTCCTGAAGGGGTCTCGCAGACCCTAGGTTGCGGATTGCCAACCCTGGGTTCCTTGGTTATGGTCTTGATGATCAATCCCCCGGCACCCTCAAGACCAACCTGCTCATGGAACTCCCTGCCGTATCCTGCTACACCAGAAGCTAGTAAAAAGGGATTTCTTAACTCAAATCCAAGGAATTCAGTTTTTAGAATACCATCTTTTCTAATCATTGGAACAACACCTTTTCCCCTCTACTTATAGAAAAAACGGGACCTTCTCTGCATGCCAGCATTTGCCTTTTTTTCCCGTTCTGTTCGAACTTCACACCACATGCTAAACACAATCCTCTGCCGCAGGCCATGTATCTCTCCAATATCAGCTGACCGGTTATATCCTGGCTTAGTATCAGATCCTGGACCTTTCTCAGCATCGGCTCAGGACCGCAGGATATTATCTCATGGGGTGCATTGGACGAATCCAATTGAGCAATATACCGGTCTAAAACAGTTTCAGAACCCATATCAAACGGCACATTGTGCAGCTTTACACCTATCCTTTCACATAGGTCCACTAATCCTATGGAATCGGATAGTTTTTCCAGATAGGATATACTTAAACCCCCGAAGAAAAGGCCCATCTCACTTTTTGGGTTAAAAAACGACTTATCTTCCAGAATCCTGAGATAATGATAGATCGGAACTATACCCATACCTCCAGCAATAAGGTCAATACGAGTACATTGGTTCCGAGGTCTTCTTTCAATGTTCTTACCATTGCTGTAATCACCCTCTTGCCTGCAGATGTCCTTAATCAATGACAGGTCAATTGATTTTCCGTAAGGGCCCTTGATCCTCATTTCCGAACCCAATGGAAGTTCTTTTATCCTGGCGGTCCCCCTGCCTTTGACCTGCACCAGCAATTCCATCGTTCCTTCTGAAAAATCCAGGACCGATAAAGGTCTGTCCAGGAAGAAATCATCACCTATATCCATCATAATGAACTGACCTGGATTAGGACAGTTCCATTCACCTCCCATAACACAACCATTTGAAACCGAAGGCATGTCCAATACCAGATGAACATAATCAATACCATTAGAGAAAAAATTCGTCCTGAAACTGAGTTTCCCTATTGTCTCCAGATCAGTTCTCATGGGAATAATACCTCCTGTAGGGCCTGCCGTTCTTTATCACCATTCTAATCCTCCCGGCAAATCGGCGGCCAATGAAAGGATTGTTCTTACCCTTTGATAATATATCCTCTTTATCTAGAACAAAATCGCCCTTCTCCACCACCATGAATGAGGCATTACTGCCCTCTGAAATAAGCTCCGGAGGAACTGAGAGCAGTTTGGAAGGATTTAGCGATGTAAGGCGGTTGAAATCATCCATACTGATCAGACCGGGTACTAACAGATTGGAATATATGTTCAGGAAAAAAGAATCGAATCCAGAAAAACCGAAGGCGGCTTCAGGAATTGAGACAATCTTCTCTTCTTCAGCATGGGGTGCATGGTCAGTGGCCATCATATCAATTTTCCCTTCAAGAAGGGACTTTAGAAGATATTTCCTTGTAGCCTCGGTCCTCAAGGGGGGATTGACCTTGAACCATCCATTGATGTAATCCACATCCTTTATGGAAAGGAAAATATGATGAGGAGTGACCTCGCAAGTCAGCTTCTGTCCGAGTTTTTTGGCCTTTTCTATAAGCTCGATGCCTCTAATTGAAGACACATGGCAGATATGCAGTCTGCACCCGATTTCCCCGGCTATCCGAACATTGCGTTCAATAATAGCAGCCTCATCCTCCTCGGAAAGACAAGGATATCCCATGCATTCCATCTCATGGCTGGGTTCCATATGTCCTCTAACCCCTGGTCTCTCGCAATGGCTCATCACTACCAAATCCAGCTCCTTTGCCTTTTGAAAAACACGCCTCAAGATCATTCCATCCTCTATTGTACATCCATCATCGCTTATCGCCCTGACAAGGCTTCCATATTCTTCAAGAGGTGCTAACTCACATCCCTTATGACTTAGGGTTGCTGCGGCATTGACATTGACATCGCATAGACCCAGTTTCCGGGCCTTGGCATATAGGTAATTGATTGTATCGGGATGGTGAATTACAGGCGCGGTATTGGACATCATTGCTATTCTGGATATGCCGTTCAGAAGGGCGGCCTTTAAACCTGTCTCAAGGCCTTCCTTGTATTCCTGACCCGGTTCCCTGATATGAGTATGAACATCTATCATCATGGGGAATATCTCTCTACCGCCGAGATCAATGGTTCGGATATTATCGGGCCCATCCGTTTTGCTGCATACGATTTCTGGAAAATATGAACTATTTTGTAAGGTTTCCCCATCGATAGAAGGTATGATTTTAAAGATGGTGCCCTCTCTGACATAAACATCAATTAATTGGCCATCATATCTGCAGTTCTTGAATAAGCTGAAATCATCCATCGGCCTATCAAGTTCATAAAAGTCTCTGCTATTGTTCATCGTGACCATGAACCTCAAAAATATGTAAAGTTCCGCTTTTATTAAATATAATGGTTTCGTATTACCCGAAGCATTCAAAAAAGATTGAAACTTCATTTTAAATGGTAGGTTTTTATACCATTGGGGTATTAACTACCAGAAATTTCACTAATTATGTTATATTTCAAGAGGAATAAATATGGGGCGAAAAAAGAAAGTGAACAGAGCCCAAATGAGGAAGGCGAAGAGCAAATGGAAAGCTAAAAGCTGGTACATGGTCTACGCACCTGAACTATTTGGCAAGGCGGAAATAGGTCAATGTCTGGCAAGAGAACCCGAAACATTGATCGGCAGGAACCTGGAACCTACTTTGAACGATCTAAACGGGGATTTCTCCAAGTCACACATCAAACCAAAATTCAAGATCACCGATGTTTCTGGCAATCAGGCCTTTACAATGTTCATAGGTCACAGACTAACCAGCGATTATACCCGCAGATTGACATACCGCCGATCCTCTAAGATCGATGGCATTTTCAATGTTACAAACAAGGACGGCTGTCAGATGAGGGTGAAATTGGTAGCTACCACAAGAAACAGGATACAGACATCTCAGAAGAAAGCCCTTAGGCAGATCATGGAAGAAATCATAATGAAAAAGGCGAAGAAAAGCATATCCAGTGACTTCATCAAGGACATGCTTGACGGCAACCTTTCCAAGGATATTTTCTATGCCTGCAAAAAACTTTATCCACTTAAAAGGATCGAATTCAGAAGATCCGAACTTGTTAAGAGTCCTACCAGCACACCTGACGAAGGCATTGATCTCGACGAGGAGGAGACGGAGACTGCAGAACCTGCCGCCGAGGTTGAGAAAATGGTCGAAACCAGTGACGAATCAAAAGCTGCTGAGGAATAGATATTTCGGCTTGTATCATTAGCAATATCGCAATCAACAAAATGAAATGAATGTATCAAATACAATACCCATTCCCTGATCCACTCATTACTACTTCCACCCTTGAACTATCAATATTTGGGACTAAAAATTTTACCGATTTTGGTTATATTGTCCGTGAGCTTATTTACACATAAGTTCATTTTGAATTCCGCACCCTCTGGAAGGTGATAACTGTATGGACCAGGAGACCCTTAAAAAGTACAGGATCGCAGGAAGGACCGCCGGGAAAGCGCTCCAATACGGTCTTGATCTGATCCAGGAGGGGGAATCATTCATATCTGTGGCAGATGGTGTGGAGAAAAAAATCCGGGAATTGGGTGCTGAGGTAGCTTTCCCCACCAACATCGCAGTGGACAATCAAGCTGCTCATTATACCCCTGTCCTGAACGATGAACTTGTTTTCAGGAGAGGTATGCTTGTGAAACTGGATGTAGGCGCCCATGTTGACGGCTTCATCGGTGATACCGCAGCCACCAAAGAGGTGGGCAGCAGCAAATACGGGATGCTCATTCAGGCCAGCAGAGAAGCCCTTAACAACGCTCTCGACATAATAAAGCCTGGAATAGAGCCCCAGACCCTGGGTACAATAATCGAGAACACCATCAGGTCCTTTGGTTATGAACCGATCTCAAATCTTACAGGACACAGCCTAGAAAAGTATACTCTGCATGCCGGCACTAGCATTCCAAACGTCAACCGGAGGGAAGGAGGTCCCCTCAAGGTAGGAGATGTTGTAGCTATAGAACCTTTTGCAACTGACGGTGCGGGATTCGTGGATGAGAGAGAGAAGAGCAACATTTATATAATCAACCGCGACAGAAAGGCCGGTGAAGAAAAGGCCGATCTCCTTAGAAATATGATCGTGGAGAAAAGAAAGGGGCTCCCTTTCTCTCAAAGATGGTGTGCTCAATATATTCCAGACCCAAGAAAAATCCTGAGGAATCTGGAAAGAAAAAGGGTAATATCCTCCTATCCAATACTATATGATATTGATAATGGTAAGGTCTCACAGGCTGAACACAGCATTATTGTCACTGAAGACGGATGTGAGATACTGACCAAGATATGATGCTCGGCTCGGCCCTTCATCATTCCGCCAGAGGACGAGAAGAGTTGTCAGGTGAATTAAATGGAAGAAATTAAAGAGAATGCAAAGACAAACTATGTTCCCATTGGTGAGATACTAGATGGAAAACACACTGATAAAGAGATCCATATTAGAGGATGGATATACAGGACAAGGAGCTCAGGCAGACTTGTATTCATCATGGTCAGGGATGAATCAGCAGAGATACAAGCCACTGTATTCAAGGGTTCAGTCACAAAAGATGAGTTCAAGGACGCAAAGAAAGCACTTGTGGAATCATCTCTTAAAATCAAGGGAACTGCAAAGGAAGATAAAAGAGCCCCTGGCGGATATGAACTGCAGGTTAGCAGAGTAGAGATCGTTCATTATGCAGATGTATTTCCAATAACCAAGGACCAGGGTGAAACCTTCCTTCTTGACAATAGGCATTTGTGGCTCCGTTCAAGCAGGATGAAGAACATTATGAAGATAAAGAACACGATGCTGCTCTCTGCTTACGAATACTTTGAGAATAACGGATTCTATCAGGTCACACCTCCTATAATAACTACAAACGCCTGTGAGGGCGGGACAACCCTGTTCAAGTTCAAATATTTTGAAAACGACGCTTTTCTTTCTCAGAGCGCACAGATGTATCTGGAGGCCGCATCCTTCACACTGGAAAGGGTCTATGCTCTGACACCGTCCTTTAGAGCCGAGAAGAGCAGGACCAGCAGACATTTGGCAGAATATTGGCATCTTGAGGCAGAGGAAGCATGGGTCGAGAACATGGAGAACATGAAGATCCAGGAGGAATTGGTCGCTCATATGGTTCAGAGGATAGCAAATGACTGCCAGGATGAACTGAAGGGTTTGGGCAGAGATGTTGACGTTCTTAGAAAGGTCAAAGCTCCTTTCGAAAAGATCACCTATGACAAGGCCGTGGATATTTTAGAAGAGAAATTTGATATCCAGTGGGGACAGGATCTGGGGACAATGGAGGAAAAATATCTGACGGAGGAGCTCGATTCACCCTTATTTGTCTATAACTATCCCAAGGAATGCAAGGCATTCTACATGAAGGAGAATCCTGAGGACCCTTCCACTTATCTCTGTGCTGATCTCTTGGCCCCTGAGGGTTACGGAGAGATCATAGGAGGGAGCGAAAGAGAAACTGATAACGAGCTTATCTTAGCCCGACTGAAAGAGGAAGAGGCGAACCTCGAGGATTATCAGTGGTACTTGGACCTCCGAAAATACGGATCGGTTCCTCATTCCGGTTTTGGTCTGGGAATGGAGAGAGTCATGAGATGGGTCTGTGGGGTTGAAAAGATCTGGGACACAACCCTGTTCCCAAGGACCAGACGTAGATATTATCCTTGATTTAACTTTTCATCAATATTATAATTAATTTAGAAGTAATTCACCTGTGTCTGAGAAGCATAACAGTTCCAATTAAAGAGTAATTGAGGCTGATAATTATGCTATAGGCGGGTGAATTTTTTTAATTTTTCGCATGTCATCTATTAAATGAAAAACAGGAAAAAATCAAACATATTCTGTTTCCGGCCACTCTTTTTTCCTTGGATAGTGCTAAGGGCTAAATTTTTCATTTCATCTAAATTCCCCTGCAACAATATTAATATATTTTAATGACATTTAACCACAAATAGTTACATATAATTATATTTCATTAAATGATAGCAGTTAGGTGAATGATATGAACGAAAAAAAAGCAGTTAAGAAAAAATATACGACTGTATCAATACCGACGCCCTTGGCGGTCAAGATAAAAAATAGAATGGAAGGAACCGGTTTTACATCCGTGTCCAGCTATGTCACTTACGTATTAAGACAAGTTTTATCCTCCATTGAAAAAGAGGAGGAGAAGAAGGTAGTGTTCAATGATGAGGACGAGAAAAGGATTAAAGACCGGCTCAGGGCACTGGGTTATTTGGATTGAACTTTAACAATGAGAAATATTTACTATACAAGGTGAAAAAATGATCGAAGCACACGGTGGAAAACTGATTGATAGAATAATGAGCAATGACAGAAAAGAACAGATCCTAAAAGATCAGGAGAAATATTATTCCATAATAATTGAAGATGAGACAGTAAAGGACGTGGAGAACATTGCATACGGCACTTTTTCTCCCCTAACAGGATTCATGGATAAGGATGATCTTGATAGTGTTGTAAACAACATGACCCTGGCCTCAGGAGTGGCCTGGACAATCCCTATTCTTCTTGATATCTCCAAGGAAAAAGCAAATAAGATCCATGAGGGGCAGTCAATTATCCTCAAGGATACCAACGGGACTCCCTCGGCAATTATGATGGTAAGAGAGAAGTTTAGCTATGATAGGGATAAGCTTAATGAAAGGGTCTTTCTCACCACAGATCCCGAACACCCGGGTGTTGCCAAAGTAAACTCGATGAAGCCTGTATTCCTAGGAGGAGACATAGAAATGATACAGCCTCTGAACACCATGTTCGAGGAGTTCAACCTCAGGCCAAAGGAAACAAGGACCCTATTCAAAGAAAAAGGGTGGGATACTACTGTGGCTTTCCAGACTAGGAATGCACCCCATAATGGTCATGAATATGTACAGAAGGCGGCATTGACCTTCACAGACGGACTTTTTATAAATCCGGTGATAGGAAAGAAAAAGGCAGGTGACTTTACTGATGAGGTAATCCTCAGCACCTATGATGCCCTTGTGGAAAACTACTATCCAAAAGATAGAGTGGTCCTTTCCATCCTTCCCTTCGAGATGAGATATGCCGGACCCAGGGAAGCGATTTTTCACGCTATCATAAGGAAAAATTACGGCTGTACCCATATCATAATCGGCAGAGATCATGCCGGAGTCGGAGATTACTACGGACCTTTCGATGCACATAAGATATTCGATTCATTCCCCGATCTAGGTATTAAACCCTATTTCTTCAGGTCCTTTTTCTTCTGCAGCAAATGCGCAAGCGTGGCCAATGACAATATTTGTCCCCACCAGGGAGAACATATCATCAATTTTGCAGGAAGAAGGATGAGAGAATTGCTCACCAATGGAGAGCGCCCGGATGCTCTGATGATGAGACCCGAGGTCGTTGATGAGATACTTAAAACTGAAAAACCCTTCGTTGAATAGTAATATAAATGCAGCTATTCAACTGGATTTCATTTTTTCCGGGTCTAAATGAACTTGGAGGTGTATTAATCAATGATAGATGAAAAGGGATTCATACGGCTTGTGGAGGGAAAAAGGGTATGCCTTATCCACCATTGGGATACGGATGGTATCGCCTCCGCGGCTATACTCATTAGGAAACTAAGGAATGCAGGAGCAAGGACTATAGAGACTGAACTTCCTCTTTTGGGGGAGTTTGAAATGGGCGATGATTGGATCGGAACGGCCATTAATAATCCGCCCGATTTTGTGATAACTGCAGACATATGCATAGCTCTTGATAATCTTTTAAGGATCAGAGATGAATTGAAAACTGAAATAATAATGTTCGATCATCACAGAAGATCACCTGTGGAGGAGGAAGGGATCTATTTCATCAATTACTGTTCACTGCGAAATGAGGAATGGCCCTCCAACACACTCGTTCTTCATGATTTCTTTCAGGAAGTTCCAAAGATATTGGTTTCCCTGGGAATTGTTGGGGATAAGGGCAGGAACATTGAGAAATACGGGAATATCTGGCCTCAATTCAGGTATCATGCGGAAATATCAGGGATCAGCTTCCATATGCTCATGAGCTCGGTTGACCTGCTGGATTCCTGCTATAAGAGCGGTAGAAGCAATGATGTTAAGAAATGGCCCTGGAAGCTTGCGGAATGCCAGGATAGGTTCATTATTGACCAGATATTGAAGAATGAAAGTCTTAAGGAATTCATTAGGGAAATAGACCGGAAGATCGAAGACCTTTTCAAAAATGAATTGACGGAAAAGAAGGGATTGTACATCTGCTCTATTGATACGGATTATCATGTGATTTCAGCACTTACCAGAAAATTCTCAAACGCTAATCCTGATAAAGAAGTGATGGTTCTGAATACTGGTGTATTCCCCACAAAGACCCAGCTATACCTGCGAAGCAAAAGGCTGGATGTAAGTCCCCTGATCTCACTCATACAGAATCTAGGGCAGTCAGCCGGCGGAAAGGTCGATGTTGTGGGGGCGATAATAGATAATGAGATTTTAGATAACGTGATTTCCGAAACAAGGGGTCAGTTGTCCATGTTGGAAAGGCAATAGGAGCTAATTGATCAAAGGTGAAGGTGATGGAAAAGATTAGAAAAGATGTGAATTATGTTGTTTCGGGACTTCCGAGATCCGGCACTTCAATGATGATGCAGATCCTCAAAGCTGGCGGCATGCCTATCGCTACTGATAAGTTCAGAAAACCAGATGAAAGCAATCCCAAGGGCTATCTGGAAATCGAAAGTATAATCGATAGATTGAAGGAAAACAACCAATTGATATTCGATTTTCGTGGAAAGGTCGTAAAAATCATCTCTCTGGGATTGAAATACCTGCCTCCTGGAGATTATATCATCATCTACATGGACAGGGATATAGATGAAGTTCTTGATTCCATGGAGAAAATGGCAGGAGTAAAGGACGAGGAAAGGGAGCTTACCAGACTAAGTTTCGAAAAATTAAATCTTATATTGAAGGAATCCATCCGTGAAAGGGAGGATTGTCAGGTCTGCAATGTTAATTATAACGAGATATTGGAGAACCCCGCACCGCCCCTAAATAAGGTATTTGGATTTCTTGACCTGCCGCTGGATCTGGATAGAATGATGAACAGCGTTGATTCTAGACTTTATAGGCAGAGAAATAAATGAACTACATTTTAAATTTGATTTGATATGGCGCAAAAAAGCGTGAAACTTTACAAATAACGGATATAAAACAAAGGAGTGAATACAATGAAAAATACTAATGGAGTAACTGTATGGTTCACAGGTTTATCAGGATCAGGCAAATCAACCGTGGCCGACAGGGCCAGAGACATTCTGGCAGAGAAATATGATGTGAACGTCGAAAGACTGGATGGAGATATTGTCAGAAAGAGCCTAACAAAGGACCTGGGGTTTTCAAAAAGAGATCGCGATCTGAATATTGAGAGGGTAACCTTTGTGGCAAAACTGCTCACAAGGAATGGAGTTATTGTACTCTTGTCCTTTATTTCGCCCTATATTGAAAAGAGGGCACGGGCCAGGAAGGAAATTGGGAATATGCTGGAAGTATTTGTTCACTGCCCCCTGGAGGTATGTGAAGACAGAGATGTTAAGGGAATGTACAAACTGGCAAGAGAAGGTAAGATCCAGAATTTCACGGGTATCAGTGACCCCTACGAGGAACCGCCCAATCCTGAGCTTGTCCTTCACACCCACGAGGAGACCATTAATGAAAGTGCCCTAAAGGTCATTGAGGCTTTAAAGAAAAATGGTTTTCTCTGAGATAACAGAATCGGGGAAACTAGATATTGAGATATTTCCGGACTAGCAAAACATATCCTGGCTGATACTGCCTTTTTTAAATACCATCAGGATATGTGTTTTTTATATCACTATTTGAAAGCAGAAAATTTGTACTGTACCGTTTTCTTATAAGTCCATCCTCAATATTTACCGTTCCAGCTTACAATCATCACTTATTTAAAATAATCGTACCCCTATGATGTGGGAAGGATTATTACCACAAGGCAAACCATTTGATAGGATAAAATTGATATCTTGACCTGCTTTGCCTTAATTGCAGTGTAAAAAAGGAATGGCATCGGAAATTTTATGACAAAACTGAAGAAATTAAACTCGGAACAGCGCTACAAACTTAACCTTGCCCTAGACAAGATAAGAAATTATAAAGGGAGGGGGACCCAGCTAATTTCCCTTTACATTCCGCCTGATAAACAGATCTTCGATGTTACCAATTATCTGAAGAATGAACTATCAGAATCATCCAATATCAAATCCAAATCCACTAGGAAAAATGTCACCGCTGCCCTTTCATCCATCCTCAGCAGACTGAAGTCATACAAAACGCCCCCTTCGAACGGACTTGTATTATTTGTTGGTCATCACGATGTTGGAGCCGATCAGACAGATATGACCCAGAACGTGATCGAACCTCCATTACCAATCACTACCTTCAGATACAGATGCGACAGCGAGTTCGAACTGGATCAGCTGGAAGAGATGGCCGTAAGCGAGGATCTCTACGGCCTCCTTGTTCTTGATAGGAGCGAGGCATCCATAGGATTGATAAGGGGCAGAAGAATCGAGATGATAACTAATTTTGCATCCCGAATACCCAGCAAGCACAGCAAGGGCGGTCAGTCTGCCCAGAGGTTCGAACGGCTTATCGAGATCGCAGCCCATGATTATTTCAAGAAGGTGGGGGAAAAGGTCAACCATGCATTTCTTGATCTACCTGAACTCGAAGGCATATTAATCGGCGGCCCTGGAAAGACCAAGGACTTCTTTGCTGAAAAGGATTTTCTGCATCATGAACTTAGGAAGAAGATCATTGGAACATTCAATACAAGTTATACAAATGATTTCGGATTGAAAGAGCTGGCCAATAATGCATCTGAAACCCTGAAGGATATAGATCTTTTCAAGGAAAAGAAGGAAATGCAGAGATTTTTAGCCGAGCTGAGAAAGAGGGATGGGGGGCTGGCAGTTTACGGGCTTGATGCGGTGAGGAAATCGCTTTTAATAGGTGCAACCGAGACCCTGATACTCAGCGAGGAGCTCCGAAAGCAGATTGTCAGAGGGCGATGCGGGAATGAGAATAAACCTATAGAAATGATACTGGATAAAGATACTGATGATATATCTTGTCCAGACTGCGGAGGGGAGTTCATTTTGGAGGAGAGCTGCGATCTGGTTGAAGCTTTCTCTAATGAGGCCGAGGCCATATCCACGGAGATCAGACTCATATCCGGAAATAGCGAAGAGGGAGATATGCTGATTAAAGCCTTTGGAGGTATTGCCGGAATATTGAGATACAAGATTCAGTTATAGACCTTTTCAATATTCTTTTTAGAAAAATTACCAATAATATAATACCCTCCTTTGATTTTATGTATATCCCACATCAGTGAATCCCAATTAAGTTTCTCCAGTAAAGAATCCAAAACCCTCCATTGTAACCGGGTGCAACAATGACCAGCAAGAGAGAAAATTCTCACTTCGGCAAGTCATACCTTAATAGGCCATCTCAACCCTATAATCCAGCCATATTTTCCATTATTGCACATTCACCGAAGAGCAGCGAATTCAAACAGAAGGACATTGATCAATACAATGCCATAAAGAAAGGTGTTCGGGTAAAAGATATTGAAGATTCAAGGAGAAAAAATGTAGCGGTGAACATAGCGAAGAAGACTCTGTTAACATCTGGTAAAGCAGCTAAGGGATCAATTAAGGTAGCCCAAAAAGCTGCAAAGAAGACCATTGAGACCTCCACAAAGGCCGCTGGCGGAACTAAAAGACTGGTTGATAATAAGATAAATAGGGGAAGGGCAAGTACAAAAACCCATTATATCCTTATATTGATGCATTTTTTCGGTCCGTTCATTGTGTTTTTCCTATTTTTCTTAATACTGTATTTGGGACTGCCCAACAAGATAGCTTCCAGATACCTAATCTCTGGAAGCATTTATATAATACCCTCGCCCGCGGGGGATAAGACAGTCCTCATAAGCACCGCTCCGGATGCTTTGAAGGGAAGCCGTTATCTAATGGCTGTGGAGATCGCGGTCTTAGATACCCTTTTAGCATGGTTCCTCTGCTACAATCTGGATCTGATAAGGGATTGGAAAACCGCTGACAGGTTCATTTCATTTGTGGAGAAAAAGTCACTTTTAGCCTTTAAAAGAAGACCATGGATTCGCAAAGTGGCCATTGGATTTCTTGCCCTGTTTGTAATTATCCCTATGCAGGGAAGCGGCGGTTTAACAGCATCTGCCATAGGGAAGTTTATGGGATTAAAGCCCTGGAAGGTAATATTATCCATAGGGCTGGGTTCTCTAGGGGGATGTCTGCTGATAGCTTATGCGGTGGACACCATCAAATCGATATTCACCCCAAGGGTTCAGATCATATTGTTCATCATCCTGGTTTCTCTGGTTGTAGCATTCTTTTTCTATAGCAATAAAAAGGAAAGAAGATTGAAGAAAGAACTGGAAGATAAAGAGATTGAATAAAAATGAGATTTTATTGTCACTATATCAACAGGGTTTTTTCAATGGAAAGAAAAACACAGAATGAAGTGAAGTCGGTAGTTCCGTCACCTTTTCACTATTGAATATCGGCCTGTGAATAATTAATCCACGTGGTTTACAGCTCTGATACGATTGTGCATAACTGCTTGAAGACATCTTCCAAAACCCTTCGGTAATTTCCATCTATTCCAATGAACCCTGCAGCCCCTTTATGACCCCCTCCATCACCTCTGTAATTGTTTGATAAATTGTTCAGGAATCCGCCTAGGTCCAACCCTTTTTCTACCAAGCGGTGATTTGCCCTGCCTGATATTCTAAAACCCTTCTTAGCAGGGGAGGCTACCAGAACAGCATCGGCCCCTCCTGCAATAATGCTTCTTCCGGCACTGCCCTCGAAGCTGGAAACGTAGGATTTGGCAACAACATAACCTTTGATATCACGGTACTGCATCCTCTGGAGTGCCTTTAAACACGCTATTCTCTCACCGTGGTTCACAGGAGTATCCAGAGCATCAAGCCAAGGCTCCATGGTGGTTCCCAGAGACCTTAATATTTCAGATATTACTGAGGCGCACCTATGGTCCGCAAATCTCATATGTGAGGTATCGGTTATGATCCCCAGTAAAAGGGTGGACAATACCTTTCCAGGAACAATGACCCCTGATCTCTTCAGAATCTCATAGATTATCTCACTATTGGAGGAGCGGAGTGGGAAATTATAAAATCGGGCCTTGTCTGGAACGACCTGACTGGTATGGTGGTCGATTATTATAGGTTCAGGAATCCTGCAGGCGGTATCATTAATTCTCTGAGGCGAAGAAACATCAAGATAAAAAAAAGCTGAATTCGGACCCAGGTGATGATCATTGAGAACCTCGTAAACAATGTCGGAGAAATCTGCCACCAGTTTGCCAGTCTTTGACAGGGTATCAGCAATAAGGATTCTACCCTGAAATATGACTGACATTGCAAAAGCACTCGCTACTGCGTCCCCATCCGCTAGAGTATGAACCACAAAATACAGGTCGCGTCCTTCATTCAATGAATACCGCAGATGGGCAAGGATTCTATCCTGAAGGACTCCGTCCATATCTTCAGTCATGTGAAATCATTTCATTGGTTTCCTTTATTCAAAATCGTTTCCAGTTGATTTTGTATCTCTTTGAGCTGTTCCTTTATGCTCTCCTCCTGAGATACAAATCTTTTTAGTTGAAATTCCAAACTCTCCTTTTTATCCTCAAGATCGGATTTCAACTTTTCAGAATCATGGACCTCTATCATAACCGAGCCCAATTCCTTGTAGATCCGCTCATCGCCCTTCAAAGCTGACAGCTCATCAATAGTTTTATTGGTCTCATTTATCAATTGCCGTATCTGTACTACCTGGGTGGCGATGGTCTGGTAATGCTGTCTTAATTGGTCGTAACGATTCAGATGCTCTTCAGCGGTAATTTCTGCCATATAATCCGTCTCCGTTTTATACTATTATTAACCCAATATAATGAAATGATCACCAATATACATTAATTGGCAACCAGTATTTCAATATGGTGATAAATATCAATAGGGGACTAATCTACTATCTTTAGTATGAGATCAGATAGACCGAGATAGGAATTTAATGCCGCTCTCATTGTAGATATCCTATTGGCCTCAATGACAAGGCTCAAACGGCCGTCCTTTTCTTCCAAATATGCTACTGACCCCGGAACCTCCTCAGTACTTTCCACCCCTATTGTTTTCTTTAAAATATCCTTTCGGGGCTCATCCACATTAAATATTATTCTGGCCAGGATAGGAAACTCTACTTCATTTTCCATATTTATCATAATCTCGCATTAAAGAAATCAATGAAAAATAAGGGAGAATAATTGCTAATATTTCTATTTAGATCCAAATGAGTTATCTGAATCAATTAGAATAAAGTGTCTTGGTGATGGTGTGAGCGTTCCTCTTATACAATATCTTTCCACCACATCTGCTGCATCTGATCTTCCGAATATCGTCATCATCACGGATGATGGCCCCGCATTCACCGCATTTGAACTGCATGGGAAATTCACTCCTGGTCCATTTCCTCTATTTTTTTGAACAAAAGTGTTTTGGATTTCATAAAAGCTGATACTGGAAGGAATGCTCCTCCTGTAAACTTGTGGTTGCAGTGCCTGCATTGCCAAATACCCACAGATATCTTCTTCACAGACCGGTATGCACACTTTGGACAGTGATATTTCTTCCTAGATGATTCCATCACTATCTTGACCTTGTTCTTAACACTTCTACCATATCTGGGACCGAAGGTCGCTACGATTCCCAGTTTCTTCGTCCTCCTCGACATCTCATTTCCCCTCATATTGTTGTTACATTTAGATTCTAATTGTATTGCAAATTGAAGGATGTAATTGCACTTATACTGAAATAAAGTACATTATTTCCATCATCCCAATTAATTTCTTTTAGGTGAGTAGTGTAATCTTATATCAACATTACCCAAATAATATAGTGCTGACCCAAATTTTATTATTAAAACTGGAATCCTTTCTACTTTAGTTCGCACCAAAAAAATTCTTGATTTCCCCAGTAATATTCCGGCATTCCCTGAATTCCCCTAGTAAATTCTTAAATCTTTTCACCCTGTAATCCAAAATAACTGCTGCACCCCTATCCTGTTCATCCCTTATCAGCCTTCCGATGGTCTGAAGGGTCTTGCGGACAGTGGGTGCAGTCACTGCTATCAACCAGCCATCGTTCATCTTTACATCGTAATAGAACTTCAGGGCCTTCTGCCTGGAATTGGGAGAAGGAAAAGGCAGCCCCACCAGTATTACCATTTCCAGAAGATTCCCAGGGAAATCCATCCCTTCTGACATTCTTCCGCCCATTACAGATAGAAATATTCCACCATTGGAATCCTTGAATTGAATTATCTCATCTATGAGTGCTGATCGCGAGGCGGGATTACTCTCGGAAAACAAAGGTCTTCTCAAAACATGAGCCGTCCCTTCAAGCACTTTCTGAAATAATCCCAACAGCCTATAAGAGGGAAAGAAGATTATCGTGTTTCCATTATGAGAAGCAAGTATGGATTCCAGGGTATCGATATACAGCTTGAACATCTTCTCATCTCGAAAAAAGCGCGAGAATTTCGTCGTTAGATTAGATGAATATATTTTCATAAGATTGGATGGAGGAAAAGGGGAAGGATATACTGCTACTGAAGGGGCTTTTAACTGCAGGGTCTTAATGTATTCATCTATGGGTTCCAGAGTTCCAGACATGTGAACTGAGGCTAGAAAATCTTCAGATATGATTCCCCCGTTGCAAGGATCAAGACAAAAAGCATCCAGATGAATGCTGGTATCACTCCGCACCAATTTAATAAATTCATCCTCTTCAATATTGAACCAATTTAAGAGGAAATCTGATACCATCAATAGATAGGATCGAGGCACCTCATTCATATCATTCTTCACTGATATAATATACCTTCCCAGGGATTGACAGCTCGCCAATGTTTTAACAAGAGCGGTGGAAGTACATCCCAATTCGCTCATTACTCCATGGAGCAAGTCATTATGAGGAAGTATCCCATCCCTGGCGCCCACCGCCTTTATCGAATCATTCATAAAGGATTTTACCGCATGATCTCTCACTGGATCAAAAAAGGTATCTGAAGAAACCTTTTCTTTCCAAAAATAGGACACATCATCATCAATATCTTCATTGTTAATCTGAACGGCATCCTTCTCATCAGATATGTAATCATTCAATGTAACAAAAGAAGACATATGTTTCTCATTTTTATTGCTAGTTTGGGATCCTGGTTGAACCCCTTCTTTTTGTGATCCAAAATCAGCAATGCTGTTTCCAGACATATATGGAGCACGATCTGTCAAAGGTCCCTTTTTGCCTCTAATATCTGAACTTCCTAAGTAATCATGAATATAATCCTCGGCAAGGGCCGTCATTTTTCCCAGGACCGTATTAAGCAATTCTTGAATATCAGATTTCTGACCGCCAAGGAAGCCTTCCCCATCCGCCAGCTCTTCAAGTTCGTGAAGCGACCTTTTCACAGTGATTTCTGAAAGAGAAAAAGAATACATCTCCCTAAGTTGATTTGGGAGATTATGCGCTTCATCAACCACAAGTATCATCCTGCCGGGTGTGGTATTCATCCAATCAAGCAAATGATGCCTGATATTATCATTAAAAACAAACACATAAGGCATAACCGCCATCAACGATTCTTTCAATAATTCTTTGCCAAGCTCATAGGGACATATTCCCAAGCTGTAGCATTTTTCCAGCATTGATCCCGCCGAGGGAATATTTTCCTCCATCCACTCCTTCAACGGTTCAGAACCATCCTTCAGCAGATTATAATAGAAAGGACAGTATTCCTGGGAACACTCCCAGGTCTTTTTTTCTCCAGCGATCTCATTTTCATATTCCGAATGAACCAACAAAGATAGACCGCCGTTCGAACCCACTTCCCGGTTAGATAAGGGCCCTCGATGGGAAATCTGAGCCAAATCCTTTTCCAACAGCGCGGCAGTTTTCTTTTTTTTGGAATTGCACAGGAGAGATATCTCATCAGGAAGTACATCCTCACTCACCAATCCTCTTTTGCATAGAAGACACATATTGGTTCTGCCCTGGAGAGGAATTATGAGCCTCTGTGAAATTCTGGCATCCCTCTCATCGCAGCGCGTAGAGGATTCCCTTATTCTGGAAAAAATTTCTTTTGCTTCCTTGAAAACCTGTTCCTGCTGGGAATTGGTCCGTGTGGTATAAATGAGCTTATATCCATTATCCAAACAAAAAGGGATTAAAGCTGATAGGGCACACACGGTTTTTCCACTCCCCGTTCCTGCTTGAATAATCAAGGTTCCCTCTGTGTTCACCGCACCCTCAATATCTGCCATAATCTGATGCTGATATTTTCTGGGTTCATATGGAAAAAAAGCCACATTATCAGATGCTCATATGACCAGGCTCTTTTTATCTTTTTCGTAGGTTTTTATGAATTAGTGTTCATTCTCACACCAGAATGCAGAATATAACTTGAAAGGTTTGAGAAATTTTATATATGATTAAATCAAATATCTAGATGCTTGAGGGAGCCATAGTATACCACCAAAGTTAAACTAAAACCCTACCTAGAAAGAAATTCGAGATGGATTCATGAGGGGGAGAACATAGATCCAGTTCGAGAGGGTAGGAAATATGAAGAAAAGGGATAACATTACTGCAAATGCTGCAGCAGAAATGATCACACAGCAACCGGAACAATTCGACAAAGTTTTAAGCTATCTTCTTTATGAAAAGTCATTGGTAACTTTCGATGATGGAAGAAGGATCAACTTCTATTTGGATCTGGCAAAAAGCCTGTCGACAGGCACACATATCTCTATCGCTAATAGATTCGATAGAATGGTTTCCATAGTCTTTGAACTTGTACTTTCGAAGAAGGTGGATCCCTGGAATATCGACCTGATAACCTTTGCAAGAGAGTATCTGAAACTGCTGAAAAGGGAAAATGAATTGGATCTTTTCACAATAGGAAAAATGGTCTTTATGGCGTGGGGTATTCTAAAGGAAAAGACCGACCTTATTGTTGAAGAAGCTGAGAGAGACCGATATGAGGAGGAAGAAGTGGATCTGGGGCCCATGGATTACGAGATAGAATTCAGCGAGGAATTACTGGAACCTATAATTGAGAATACCTTTGCCGGCAATACCGAAGCAGCCATATCTGAAATAGCTTGGAGAAACAGCAACAGATCGGCGACATTGCTGGATGTGGTGGATGCTCTAGCTGATGCTGTTGAAGAGTCTGAACGAAGAAAGGTGATAGAGGAAAGAAGAAAAAAACTCCGGGCGCACATGGTGTCCGAAAGCACTATGAAGAAGGAAATAAAGGATAATTTCCATGAGGACAATATTGAACAGGATAAGGATATCATTTGGCAGAGGATCAACCAATTTAATGGACAGCCTATTCCCTTCTCTAACATATGCAACTTCAGGGATAGAACCGATGTGATAACTGCTCTAGTTTCCAGCGTACATCTGGCACAGGATGAACGTATCAATCTTTGGCAGAACAACTTCCCTCACGGCGAGATTTTCATAAAGAACATGTTGATTAAAAAGAACACATAGGATGGTGTTCAATCTGGATGAAAAAATGTATTTCATAGAAGGGGCTTTATTCTCTTCAGGCAAACCCCTTTCTGTAGATGAACTGTCTAAAAAACTAGGTATAGATAAGAAAGGCATAAGAAAGGGGCTGAGAAAATTGATGTCCCTTTACAGGAATAGGAAGTCCGCACTCAAGATTTCCAAGGTAGGAAAAAAATACGGTATGATGATAAAGCAGGAATATGACAGTGTGACTCAGGATTTCACTCCTACTTCCATACCAAATGAGAGACTTCAGGTATTGGCACTCATTGCTTATAAACAACCGGTGAAACAGAGCCACATGGTCAAATTACTAGGTTACAAAATATATAATCATGTGAAAGAATTACGTAAGATGAATCTCATTTACCGAAATAAGGAAGGGCTGACATATACCCTTTCAACAACAAAGAAGTTCTGCGAGCGTTTCGGAATACCCAGTACTAAGACTGAAGATGTCAGAGAATGGGTGAAAAAACAGTTCAGTAAATATTACGAGGAAATATATTCCAAAAAGGGCGCCGAGGTAAATGATGAAGGATCGAACAATGAAATGGAGGAATAACAACCTCGATCTGAAATCCCTCAGCATCTAATGGCATCTTACCTTTTGGTCACCGACTAGCAATGTTGTTAATTTTTGAAAATACTCCCAACATTTTAATTGGCGGTTTGTAAACATTTTTATTAGCCTAAAAAATTTTGGTTGACTTAGATTTCACAAGGGGACAATAATTTAAATACTAATAACATTATAAACCGGAACTGATTTCTACACATATCATTATACAAAGGATCAGTATATCCATGTAGATAAAAGGAACTCGGTGATTCATTATGAAAAAGAACGGTCTATTAATTAAAACAAAAGCAATATTGTTCACAATGATATTGGCATTTTCATGTTTACTCAGCTGCAATATTTTATTCTATACGTCAGCGGGAGAGAAACCGATATTCGGAACAGTTTGGGATTCTAACGTTACCACAGATGGCAATAACATTTTGATCTCGGTAAATATCACAACCCACTCAGGTATGGAGACCCTTTCCCCCACAAATGCCTCGATTAAATTAAACTTTACAATTCATACCTCTGGCGGAGATGATATCCATAATAAGAATTGGCCAGTTACCAATTCCACAGAAGAGAACTGGACCATTACAATACCCGCCTCCTTTATTCCCGTAGATGGTATACAATTAGAATATAATTTTACTGCCGTTAATACAAGCGATATGGCTGCTGGAGTGGGCAGATTAAATAACCAGACAATTGATATCTCCGATGTTACTCCTCCTTCTGCTATTGGCAAGGTATTTACTGCCGAGGAACCCGCCCATGTTCCAACCATTGACGTCCTTGTCGGTACCGAGGTCACCCTGAATGGTGCTGAAAGTACCGATAATATCGGTGTAACAAGCTACACATGGACAATTCCTGGTCTGACACCTGATCCAACTGGAGTGGAAGTATCGCACACATTTACAACGGCAGGTGCAAAAATCGTCACACTCAATGTGACCGATGCAGCAGGCAACTGGGACACTGGAACTGTTACGGTGAATGTTCAGGAAATTCCAATATTGTATGAGAACATAGACCTCTATGTCGCCCAGATGAGCGAAATAATGGAAGATTCGGGTTACAATAATATATCTCTTGAGGACAATGGCAACAGCACAGGATATATATTCAACTACACAGGTGCTGATGCAGTAAGCTACACCGTGTTTGATGCCGATGACAACCTGCCAAACGGGTGGGGAACAAGCTATGACAGCGACAATTTCACCGGTGAGATAATTCATCAGGACGGTATCAAGATATTCCAGTTAATGCCAAAGGAGGATGTTTATTTCCCTGATGGAGCCGTTGAAAACATCTCCTTCAAAGCCAGCAACACCGTAGGTGATGTGATATATAATATCTCGTTCATAATAGTAGGGACCAATGATGCTCCCCTAATCACTACTCCTGACATGAATGGAACTGTGACAATATCTGAGGGAAGCGAACAGACCATCGTCGTTAAAGCAAAGGATGAAAAGGATCCCATGGATGTTCTATCATTATCTACTAATATCTCATTCGAGATCCCCGGACTTGTTACAGAGGTTGTGAACACAACTTATGACAATATTACCAATGAATATACATTCAAACTAAACCTCACTCCTAGTAATGATATGGTGGGAGATTATCCTGTAAGTATCATGGTTACCGATGATTCGGGTTCTGCTTCTAGTGACGATCCTATCACATCCTACAACAATATTACTCTCCTGATCAGCAACGTAAATGATGCTCCGATCTTTGACGGTTTTATCATGGATGAGGAAGAAGGGGACGAGGATGAAGGCACTATCCTGTTTAACATCAACGAGGACCAGGAAATTAATATTACCATTACTGCAGACGATCCTGATCTGATACACGGATTTGAGGAGCTCAGCTTCGATGTGGAGGATTCTGAAAACCTGAGTTTTGATGAAGATGAGAATATTGAGCAGGTCAGTCCTATAAGCGCTAATTACACAATAAAGGGGCTTAAGGACTTCAATGGAATTGCTTGGATTAACGTCTCTCTCAGTGATAAGACTGGCCTCACCATATATAAAATGATAATGATAACGGTTAAAGCCAAGAACGATGCCCCGTCAATTGACGATCTTTCATTGACTGTGAACAAAACTAAATACAAGGAACCAACCAAGGATATCCCAACCTACGAGTACAACTTCACATTGTTCCACCAGGGCAGCAAGTTCAACAGCACAGCTCTGAAAGATATTGACGGCGACACCTTGACCTTCCAGTGGTATTTAGCTATGGAAAAGAACGGCACTTCCGCTCCGAATTGGAATGCTTCAAAGGATGGGCTGAAGATCACTCAGAAATTAAATCCTGGAAAGAACTATACTATCTGGATCAGAGTATCTGATGGAAACGGCGGATTTGATGTGAAGGACTTATCCAGAATAAAAGTTCCTGCATGGACACCCCCCAAGGCCAAATCCGATGATGGCGGGGGAAACCTCATGCTGATAATTATCATCATAGTAATAGTTCTGGTTATTGTCGGTGTCGTGGTGGTCCTCATGATGAAGAAGAAAGGAAAGAAGGAACCGGAAGATGATCTTCTAGCTCCTGTCCCAGATGGTGTTCCCTGCTCGAATTGCGGATCAAACGTCCCCATGGACCAACCCGCTTGTCCTGCCTGCGGAACCCCCATGATGCCTCCGGGCCAGGCCGGCCCAAGCATATTCCCATGCAATGTATGCGGTGCTATGATCCAATCCGGACAGCCTGCCTGCGGTAATTGCGGTACGCCAGTACCACCTAACCAGATGCAGCAGCAACCAGCTCCAGGTATGGATCCCTACGGACAACAGCCGGCCCCTGGCATGGATCCCTACGGACAACAGCCGGCCCCTGGCATGGATCCCTACGGACAGCCCCCGGCCCCTGGCATGGACCCCTATGGACAACAGCCGCCTATGCAGCAGCAGCCTCAATACGGACAACAGCCACCTATGCAACAGCAGCCTCCTCCTCAACCAGGTATGGGAGGCGGCGCATGTCCCTATTGCGGAACTCCCGTAGATCCCAATTGGTATCTTTGTCCAAATTGTAAGAACCAATTGTAATCACTGGGCCAATTAGTATTACCAACGGGGGCAGCCGCCATCTATATAGCAATTGACGATACGGATTCAATTAACGGAGGCTGTACCACATTTTTTCTTCTTAAGACCATAGACGTATGTCTTGATCTAGGCTTCACACTGCTCAATTATCCTGCTCTGGTGAGATTGAATCCAAACATCCCATTCAAAACCAGAGGCAATGGGGCAGTGGTTTTTCAGGTATCCTGCACTATCACCCCTAAAGACCTGGAGAATCATTCGACCCAATCAGATAAAATCGGAGAACTGGATAAAAGGGAGATCTTCACACATCATCTGATTGACAATACAGATGATTCCATCGGTTCTAAGACTCAATTTACCCAAAAACACCCGCATCTGTTTGAGAAATTGAAATGCCTGGTGAATGAACTTTCCCATCACTCCCAAGATGGAACAAATCCTGGAATAATAGTAAGCTCGGATCTGTTTGAAATTGAATATTATATAAATGCCATCAGGGAAGTAGTCTCCATACCTGATACAATGAAGGCACTAGAAGGGAGAAAAAATACCTGGTTCCATTTTTTAGGTAACGGCCGGGGACTGATCGGTTGTTTAGGAGCTATAGCCTGGTATCAGAACCTTAACGACTATGAACTGGACAGGACCTATGAGTTATTGAGCTATCGCAAATCCAAAAGAAGAGGAACTAGAAGAGTGTACAATACGAATCATGTGAGATCAATGGATGTACTGTTCCCGTCGACATTCGATAACTACGATCATATCAACAGGAAAGCCTTGATATTCCCGAATACCCCTTGCCCTATACTATATGGTGTCAGAGGAGATGAGATGGATGAAATCAGAAAAGTTCTTGACTACTTGGACGTAGAACCTATTGTCGGCTGGTTGATTCTGATATCCAATCAAGGATCGGATGATCATCTTCAGAAGCAGAACATCCCCGATATCAGATGTTATACCTCTGTCATCACCAAGGGAACAGTTACAAAGGCCCCATGGACAATAACCGGCGGTCATGTCTTTATTGAGATTTCCCATGGAAAAAAAGCCATCTTGGCAAGTGCTTTCGAACCCACAAAGACATTCAGGAATACCATAAGAAAGTTGGTAATAGGCGACGAGGTAGAGGTCTACGGCGGTGTCAAATCCAGGTGCAAGTCAGTTGAAGATATTGAGAAGATGAACTTAAGGAAAAACCTTGAAGGGAATTGGGTGGATACTGATTTCAAGCACGCACTATGCATAAATATTGAGAAGATACGCATTTATAACCTGATAAAGGTTATGAAAAAAACATCAAATCCCAAATGTCCTTTTTGCGGAAAAGGAATGAGGTCCATGGGTCGAAATATGGGTTTTAGATGTCGAAAATGCCATAATAAGCTAGATGAAGAAAATGCTGTTTTTGAAGTTGTTGAACGGGGAATCGACGCAGGGACCTTATATGAAGTGGATGCTGTTGCCAGAAGGCATCTGGCTAAACCTCTGAAAAGAATGATGGGGTGTAAGGGTAAACCAGTTGGTGAAATAGTCAATATTTGATTTTTCACTATGTATTCGTCTGAGTTCAGATCAGGTTTAATTTAAGCTGGATTGTTCGACCTTTGTTCTAGAAATAATTTATACTATGAATAAAATCATCGTATTGGGTGTGAGGTACATATGTCAAGAAAAAAAAGCTGCATATTTCCACTTATATTTTCAATTTTCATTATTGCAAATATATTGACAATTTCCCTTTTCCATAGGGCTATTAACTATGAAAACAGTAATTCGACCTGCGTTGAAATCCGCAGATTAGGAGCTAGTGATAACCCTATCAATTATGAACTCAAGAGGCCAGCACTACAGGTGGAAACCTACGTAGATGTTCTCTCCCCACCCGAGGCCTATCATGGTTATGATTACTTTATCTTTGGAATATTGTATGAAAAAGGAGGATCAGGATTGGATATTGGAGCCCCATATTGTCCCTTACATATATATTTAGGAAACGAACCCTTTGGTGAGGGATTCGTCACACAAACCAACGGCACTCCTGAGAACCAGGGCTGGTGGGAATATCCCATTCCCATGGACATTGATGAGGGTGATTATGATGTATTTGTAGAGTTCCGCGGACAGGTTCTATTGAATGGCACCATATATGAATATGATCCCGATAACTTGACATTAGACCCGGATTTGAACGAAAATGCCACCATGATAAGGTTTCCATCCAACGAGACCATTGGGATCCAGGTATTCTATAATTCCAACATCGAAGCCGAGATATCAGAGGTTTTCTTCACAGCTGGTGATTTTTTCTGGATCAACGGCAGTGTAACCGTAAATGAGACCAGGGAAGCTATACCAAATGCTGTTCTGATCCTCTATCTTGACGGAGATACAAAGGGGCAGATATCGACAGGGTCAACAGGTGAATTTCAGGAACAGCTTAAATTATCCAATTCCACAGACCCTGGAGGACATGTTCTAACCTTGGAATACGGCCAATACGCATCTGATCAAAATGAGGACTATGGGAGCAGCTATGTAACCTGGGGCGTTCATTTTCAGCAGGCTGTAAAAATCGAGATCGAGTATGGGATTTTTAAGACCGGAACTTCATTTTCTGTGAACGGATCGGTTCGGGATATAAGAGGAGAACCGATTTCAGACCCTTTGGACCCTCAGAAAGTATACCAAATTCATATGGCAATATTCAATCAAACCGATGATCGTTCCTATGATGTGGGCTTTTTCGATCTATCAAATGGAACTAATTTTACAGCCTCAGGATCAGTACCCAATTCGTTCCCTGGCGGAGATGCATTGATATTCATAGAATTCATAGGAGATATGTACCACGTGGGTGAAATCGAAAGTAAAACAATAGCTATTAAATCTATACTGAAGATCGATCTCACCACGGATGAAATTGAACTCCCTGTCCAAAATATTACTGGAAAGGTAACTGATATTTCTGGAAGAGGGATCATAATAATTATCGAAGCATCCATGGAAGATGTGATCCACGGGATAGGGAAAACGGATATTGAAGGAAATTTCAATTTTCAGATCCAAATGACAGATGATATTGATGAAGGGGATTTAGTTATTTCCCTCACAACTGCAGAAAGCGTATATTATCCTTCAGTCGAACAGGATTTCACCATCAGGGTCAGTCCCACCGCATTACCCTTGTGCGATCTGGCCATCCCAATAGATGAGCTGTTCATGGATTATACACAACCCTTGGATGGCAGCGGTGAACTGAATATTTCATTCACGGTTTACAACCTTGGAAATATCCCATCAGAGAGTACTAATATTCAAATATTCAGAGGGGAAAAGCTGGATAGAACCATCTATCTGGATAAACTAAACAACGGCAGTAGAACCCATATCCTGATCAAATGGGACGTTGAGGATACATCGGATATTACGATAAGATGCGATCCGGACGGTCTCGTTAAAGAATTATCTGAAGATAATAACAATATAAGCTTCAAAATACCTATTGAACTTTATGATCTAGATGGGGACGGGGAAATCAATTATAATGATGTTGATGACGAAGGTGACGGATTGGAGGATGATTGGGAAATTGATAATCTCCTGAACCTATCAATAGACGATGCCAATCTGGACCCTGATAACGATGAGTTTACAAATATGGAAGAATTCCTCAATAACACAGACCCTTGGAATCCTGAGTCCTACCCAATAATCCAAGATGAGAATGAGGATGGAAATAACAACAGGTCCTTGTTGTTCATAATGATATTGATCATTATAATCATATCCATTATTGGAGCTGCGTTTTTTATCCTTAGACGCAGGAATTAGGATCAAATCCCTATAGCGATATTCATTTATCAATCATCTTATAATTAGCAAACTAACATATTTAGGCTTGAATAGAACTTTAGTTTAATTGTTGAACCGGGGCGAGATTTACTTTTACTTTCACTCACCTCCTATATTGAACCTTTATAAATATAAGCCCTATGATGATATTGAAGGTGATTTGAATGGCCAAAAAGAATAAGAAAAATAAAGATGAAATTATTGTTGAGGTGGAATCCGATTCCTCCATAGATGAGAATGTTCCAAGTTTCAAGAACGATAATGTATCAGAACTTCCCGGGGTGGGGCCTGCTACACTAGATAAATTAATAGATGCCGGTTACACTGATCTCATGAGTATCGCAGTAGCATCCCCTTCAAATCTATCGGATCAATGTTCCATCGGTGAAGGAACTGCTGTCAAGATAATTAAATCCGCCAGGGAAATGGCGGACATTGGCGGTTTCCAAACTGGCCTTGAAGTTTTAGAGAAAAGGAAAACAGTTGGTAAAATTAGCACTTCATCCAATGGACTGGATGAAATACTCGGAGGCGGGATTGAAACTCAAGCCATTTCAGAGTTTTTCGGAGAGTTCGGCACCGGAAAAACACAAATCGCCCACCAACTTGCAGTAAACGCTACTCTCCCCAAGGACCAGGGCGGTCTTGATAGTGACGTAGTTATAATTGATACTGAAAATACATTCCGCCCTGATAGAATAATCCAAGTCGCTGAAGGCGTGGGATTGGACCCAAAATTGGTTATGAACCGTATTCATGTCGCTAGGGCATACAACTCCCATCATCAAATGCTTCTGGTAGGAAAGGCAGGTGAATTGGCTAAAAAGCATCATATAAAACTTCTCATAGTGGATTCACTTACAGCACACTTCCGATCAGAATATGTAGGCAGAGGCACTTTAGCAGAAAGACAGCAGAAATTGAACAAGCATGTTCACGACCTTCAGAGCTTCTCTGATAAGCTCAACTGTGCCATAATGGTCACAAACCAGGTGATGTCAAAACCCGATGTTTTCTTCGGAGACCCCACAAAACCCATTGGAGGACACATACTCGCCCATGCATCAACATTCAGGTTATATCTTCGGAAATCAAAGGGTGACCGGAGAATAGCCAGGCTGGTTGATTCGCCCTGTATGCCTGAGGCAGAGGCAGTCTTCCGATTGACAGGAGAAGGCATAAGGGATTAGTTCTGGAGAAATTTCTTTCGCTCAGCACTTCCTTATGGAAATAAAATGTCTTACCAATGACCTATGCACTCTATGGGATACTGCAGATTGGATATTCATCGAATCAGGCAACAATTGCAGATATTCTAGTGAGGGGAGTATCAATGAAAACTTCCCTCCTTTTTTTAACACCTTTTCTATCTTATTAAAAGCTATCCTGAACAATTCCACCAGTTCCATACCGGTTGTGGTAGTTGATCTAGCATATGGAGGGTCTGTGATCACAGCATCAATATCCTGATAGAATTCGGTTATTTCAGATATATCGCACACTTTCAGTGTGGGATTTGGCAAACCCAGGTATTCAAAATTTCTATATGCCCCCTCGATCATATCCGTATCAACATCGCTTCCAAGAGCTAACCCCCCAATCTGGGACACCTCGCTTAATGTTGATCCCGTTCCGCAAAATGGATCTAGAACCTTATCACCCTTTTTGATCTCAGCCATATTGATAAGAACTCTTGAAAAAATGGGCGATAGACTGATGGGCTTTGTAAAGGGAAGATGTTTGCATTTTCTTAATAGTATCCGGCCTCGATTGGATTTTACCAGCGGAATACCCAAATAAATATTCCTGCTGAGGATGACATCAATGGTTACATCCGGGGAATCGAGATTTATACTGCCGCCCCAATCCTTTATGGCCTGACCCAATTTATTCCTGAAAATAGCTTTGGAGATGTGACCAAAACCTTTACGTATTCTCTCGACCTCTATTTTGAAACTGCATTTGGATGATATCTGTTCCTGTATATAGAACCTGAATTGACTGCTATTGATCATTGCCTCTATTTGGCTGCCACCTATATCCTTAGAACCGCCTTTGATAAGGTCATTTTCACCTACAATTCTATGCTCCTTTAGATTATCAAGGTGGTCAATATCTTCAAGGGACAGCAGGCTTCTGTAAATACCATACACCATTCCAGTCCTATTAATGATAATTTCTGGATGCACCCAATTGCCAATGGCCTTGATCAAGGTAATCTGGGGTGCGGTATATAACAGCTCATAAGAGAGTTCCAAAGCTCTGAGAGTACCCATGATCTCTTCAAAACCGAGAGAAATATTCTCACCGGAGGTGTGAAAAAAAACCAGATCTCCTTCATGGATCATTTCCTTATCAGACATTATTTAGCTCCCCTTTCCGCTACTCTAATTTAATGATAATAACGATCTTAGATTACCCTCATACCGACAAAGAATCTAACATATATTTATTATTATGAATCTCAATTCATAAATCCAATCATCAAAAAACTATTGGAATTGCCGAAACCGCATCAATATCTCCGAAGTTGTTATAATGATGAGTTCAAATTACCAGAATTGATCAATAGTTACTGGGTGAGACAGTGAGCCAAAAGAAATTATTGCTGGACGGGTCAAAAATACTGGTTGAAAGCTGTGTTAGAGCAGGAGCCGACATATATATTGGATACCCAATCACCCCCTCAAACTGGATATACCGCTATTCCCTGGAGCGATTTTCATCCGCGATCGATGCTCCAGATGAGATCTCCGTTCTCCAATGGATGGCGGGAGTTTCTACTACTGGAAGGTTCCCGGTAACAGCTACTTCATTTCCTGGTTTCGCCCTGATGCTTGAATCAATCAACATGGCTTATATGATGGAACTTCCTATGCTCATAATACTTGCACAAAGATTGGGGCCGAGTACGGGTTCGGCCACTCAAGGTGCTCAGGGTGACCTATTATTGATGAGAGGGGCTATCTCCGGGGGTTTCTCACTTCCTGTGTTCTGCCCTTCGAATTTTGAAGACCTCTGGTACACTACCTATAAAGCCGTAAACGCCGCTAGGAAGTATCGGAGTCCTGTAGTATTGTTGACATCCAAGGAAATGGTCATGACCCAAAGGACGATTGACATCTCATCCTTCAAAGAAATGCCTATAATCAAAACTGGAACTCATAAATGTAAAAAGAAAAAAAACTGCCGATTTGAACCCTATGGGGAGCTGGAATTGGGAGGCAGGTCCCATGAAGAATTAAACGGAACCGATGATGAACATGTTCCGGCATTCCTCCCTGCAGGCAATCCAATACATCAGACCCGATTCAATGCATCGACCCACGGGAAGGGTGGGCTTATACAGAAAGCAACGGCCGAGGCTATGGAGAATACCAAGAGGCTCGAAGTAAAAATCAGGGAGATGATGAAAGAAAATACCTCATTCTGTTTTAAAGAGGGAAAATCAAAGGATAGATTGCTCGTAACCTATGGTGTGACCAGTTATGCTTGCCGGGATGCCCTTGAAGAGCTGGAGAGAAAAGGCATTAACGACGTATCCCTGCTAATTGTAAAAAGCCTTTTACCAGTTCCAGAGAATATTAAACAGATCATCCATGAACATGGAGCGGTTTATTTTGCAGAAGAAAACCATACCGGAGCGCTTAGACGCGTTTTATTCGGCGAAAATGATGATCCAAGGGTTCACGGAATAAATACAATAGGCAGGAGCATCAAGCCGGAAGACATTCTAAGGAGGTTGGGATAGTATGAAATACCTCAACTCCTTAAGGTTTGCATACTGCAGGGGATGCGGTCACAACAGTGTGGCTGTCAATACTGCCCGGGCCCTGGAAAATTCGGGGTTCGATTCCCTGGACGTTATAACTGTCAGCGATATCGGCTGCTGCGGTCTTATTGACCGATATCTTACATGCCATACCGTTCATGGACTGCATGGTAGGGCCTGCGCATTGGCTTCAGGGATAAGGATAGGGCTACAGAATAAAGAACAGAAAAACAAGGTAATATTGGCCTTTCAGGGAGACGGGGGGGCAACAATCGGGTTGGCACATATATTGGAAGCAGCAAGAAGAAATATTAACATCACACTGATCGTGCAGAACAACATGGTATACGGAATGACAGGGGGGCAGTGCAGCGGTCTATCTCCGGTCTGTATAAGAGAGAAGGCGATTAAAGGTGAATGTAACAGCAGACCCTACAACCTTGTGAAATTAGCTCATGATGCAGGAGCTACATATTCAAGAAGAATAACCGGAATAGGGAATTATTCGGAATACATTCAGGAAGCCTTATCTGCAGATGGATTTTCACTTCTGGAGATAATGGAGGTATGTCCTTCCTATGGAATGTCCACTTCAAATGATCTGAAGGAATTAGAATATCACTCGGATAAGAAGCTGGAAGAAGAATGGCCTCCATTCCGATTAAGGAAAGAGAAAACTCAACCTTTATTCCATTTGATTCCGAAAGAAGACTGTAGAACTGTAGAGAGTACATCCCAAAGAAGCGGGGGCGCCTGCACAGATATTGGACAGAAAGAACGGTGGTCCGCGGTCATCTTTGGTTCTGCAGGGGAAGGAGTTCAATCAGCAACCGGTCTTATGGCAAGATCGGCCTTAGAATGCGGGCTTTGGGCAAGTAAAAAGGGGAGTTACCCGATAACGGTTGGCAGCGGTTTTTCAATAGGTGAGCTTATCATATCAAAGAAAGAGATTCTCTATGATGAGATCTCTCTGCCGGATATAGTGATCATTGCCTCAATTGATGGACTGAATGCATTTTCCAGAAGATTTCCATGGAAATATAGTGGACATATGATCATTGAGAGGTCAGTTTGGGAAGAAAATAAATCGTCATTCCCGGATATAATTAATAAAATTCAGGTTTTGGTTAAAAACTTCAGGAAATCCAGCGGAGCAAAAGGTGCTGCTCTGAGTTCCCTGGTTCTATGGGCTGTCGGAAACAGCGTATTATCTGAAGAAGCCATCATTTCTTGTGCCTCTGAGTCAAAGTATCCTGATAAAATGATTATCTCTATCCAAAATGCTTTAGCAGAGTTGGAATTACCAATTCACCCTTAAAAGCGTTTAGAAATCTTTGGATAATTCAGGTTCTTTTCTTCCGGTCAGAGCCGAAAATATCATCAAGAAGTCCTTCCAAATTCCTATCGGGTATCAATTCTTCAGGGGGCTCAGGTGCAGGTGGTTCTTCGGAAGGAGTTATGACTGGATCTGGAACTATCGGATCTGGAACGGCAGATTCTGGCGCACCGGATTCTATCGGCTGCAGAATGGGAAGATCTTCTGAATCATCAGGAATATTTTCTGGCGAGGCAGCAGCATCCATAGATGACGGCGCCTCCAACCCCTCTTCTGGCGGGGGTGAAATATCATCAATTCCCGGAATAATCTCTTCAGAAGCTACTTCGGGTGATATCGGTACGAGAGCCACGGGATCAGGCATAGGTTCGAGTTCATCGGGGTCAGGTGCATCATCCGAAGGTGTGATCACTATCCGAGGTGCATCTCTAGAAATATCCGGTCCCGGTTCCGAGGTTGGAACTTCATCAATGTGATCCTGGGGAAGAGGCGCCTCAATAATTTCTTCAGGGATATCAGGATCTTCATGAGACTCAATAATCACCGGAGCTGGAGGTAATGCAGCTCTGGAAAGGTTTTGCTCCCCCTGGTCGGTATTGAACGTGGGTAGAGTATATGTCGGTGTAGAAGGTTCTTCGGGGATTGGATCTGAAGTCTGCTCATATTCCAGAGATGTGGCAACCTCATTTGTACTAGGTACGGCAGATTTTGGAGGCAGAGCTTTAAGGGCAGAACCACCAGTTCTGCCGTAACTAATGCTCTTTGGCAGAACGGCTTTGGAAACACTAGGGCTTGAGGTAGTAGTGTTTTGAGGTAGCATAGAACCCGTTGATGAATAAATAGAAGCTGAATCGGCAGATTGGGGACCATAACCGCCTCCCGAGTGGGTCTGAGGATATTGATTCCGTGCCAAACCTCCGGATGGAGGTCTGTTGACAAAGGCTCTCTGCGGAGGCGCATATGTCTGGGGCTGTGAAAATGAATTTGATTGAGGTTGACTGTACCGGCCCTTCGAAACCATGGCCGCGGGTTTAGATCTTACCGGTTGGACAGTATCCGGTTTTGTATCCTCCTGGCGTTTTCTGACCACGACTATAATGACCAATAACAGTATCAGAAGCAACAAAGCAAGATAGAGCCACCACATATCTTTCATATGGGAGGTGATCCCGCCTTCGTCTTTGGTTTCTTCAACAGGATCCTCAACTGGTTCTACGGGTTTCTCCTTGATCTTTGGAAGTACCCTGATATTAACTTTCTTGCTGTGGTTCTTTCCATGACCATCATCCGCATGGAGATAGACAACATAGTCACCAGGTTTGCTGATAGAAGAGTTAATCTTTTCCAGAGTTGAGGAGTAGACCTCCTGGCGCGAGGTTTTGTTTTTGATTAACCAGTAAAAACTCATCTCATCTTGTTCCGGATCCACTGTCCCGGTTGAATCCAGCAGGATACTGTTCCCGGCTCTGTACTCATCACCTGATTTCGGAGAAAGGATTTGTATTACCGGTCCTGAGTTGACCCATACCCTAAAGGATTCAGATTCAACCATTCCATTACCGATGACGTCTGCAGCTCTCCATTTTATATAGTTGTCCTTTCCGGCTTCAAATTCTATATCTAGTCTAACTATTATTGCAGTTGAGACCATTCTATTATTGATTGTATTCCACACGTTGAAGTGTTTAGGTTTATTCCCTTTAGAGGATATGGAATATTCGATAGTATCTCCTCTTACTCCGCTGCCAGCATCCAAAATGGTAATTCCGCATCCCACTTCAAGATCGTTGGAGTAATCATCCTCATTGGGTATTGGATCTGAAAAACTAACTGGAGACATATCCACCTGGACATTAGTTAATTTACTTATTACCGGTCCGTTCGTAGCCATGTCGGATACCTTCCACCTCAGGAGATTATAGCCACCTTCATGATAATCAATGGTAACACTAGCTTCAATCCTCTCAGGATATCCATGACTGCCTTTGTCAAGTACCTTGATCTTGATGTTGTTCTTGATCCAGGGGCTAAAGGTATCCGAATTGTTCTTCTTGTAGGAATAATGCAAGGTATCCATATCCAATCCGGAACCGTCAATATCGCTTATTATTATACTAGACCTAATATTGCTTACCTTATACCAAATATCCTTATTGGGGTATCGATCTCCAAAATTAGGGGGGTTGGTGTCAATATTGAACTTGAAATGAGAGGTATTGCTCCACTGATCATATATGTCGGTAGCCAATATGTGGAAGTACCATGTCCCATCCTTCAAACCCGGAAATTCGCCTTCGGTTGTACTTACCTTATCTCCGCTGTTGGAATCTGATATGAACTTATATGGTTCAGACAGGGAACTCTCATCCACCATATAGGAATAGCCCTTTATACCACTGACCTCAAAGGGCGGTATCCAATTGAAAACCGGATCGGTGCTGTTATAATATAGATCGGGATCCGGATGGGTGGGTGAACTGACCAGGATGTCCTTCGGCCCTTTGAAATCTAAATAAATCGTATCATTATAGATTAGAGATTCCAATCCTGCATGGTCCCTGAATTGCACTGTAATCAGCTTCAGGCCGTCAATAGGTTCTAGAGCTAGTTCTTTTTCAGTCTTGTAACCTTCCCAACCCTGGGCATTGCCCCTATCGTCAGTAATCTGCATCTCATTGATACCCGATCCGTTATCCTGAGCAAATATTGTCAGGGTAATCAATTGATCATTAGTATCATTATTACCCCCATTAAGGGTAATATTCCCTACAGGCAGGGTTGTATCCAGCATTATTTTCTTGGGCACCGAATAATTGGAGAAGGCATGGTAAGAATCCGAAGTCCTTACTCTCCAGTAATATACCCCATCCTCTAGATCTTGTGTAACTGTGTGTTCCCATAGGGTTGAATTTACCCATGAGGAATTGTAGACCTTGTTGGTCAGGTTCACATCATCAAATATCTCAACCAAAAAGTCAGACTGACCGTCAGCTTCGTCAGGATCGGTGAAGTTCCACTCCATTTTTGGTGTGTTTGTTAGCTGCCATATGGAACTTACCGGAAGGTAGGGCTCCGGATCGCTGATACGGGAATAATTTATTACTATCCGTTCTATAGAGGGTGTTTCACCAAGATCTTCCGCAATAAGTGTCGCGTTCCAAATAAGGCCGTCTCCTCTATGCTGTACTATATAGTTCTCATTCTGGGGTATTGTTTCCCAGGTTTTGCCGCCATCTAAAGATATGTTATAGATAATATTTGAATTACCAGGTGTGTCATCCTCCACTGAAAACCTAACTGAACCGATATAGGTCGGAATGTCCATCAATTCCTTGGATTGAATATATCTAACTTTAGCATCGGGTTCTGCGGTTCCGCTGTAATAGCTGTTTCCGTTGGAGATCCGGTATCTGCATTGATCATTGTCATTATCTGTAATACAGTATTCAACGCCCGTATATGCCATGTTATATATGTTCTCACAGGTATCCCAGTTTGTCTCATAGTGAAGCTGTTTATTGTCAATATCGATACGGTAAACGTGGACCGCTCTCCAATCATATCGATTTGGATTGTAATAGGCATAACCGCCAATATAAAGCCGGTCATTGGCATATGCCAGTGCACCATAACACCTCTTTGTACTGGGAAGATTGAATAATATTTGGTTGAAGTTCCCATCAAGTGCGGGGTCTCCGGTATACTTATCCAAAACATAGACCCTGCTGTCCGACCATTTCATGCAGTAAACATATTCATTATCGCAGCAGACCGCTGCGGCAGTAGTCCCCATATGATAGGTCCAGAGACAGGTAGACTGCCAGTTGTTAGGATTAATTGACCATTTTTTTATCGTGTTCCGACCCCAATGCGATGTGTAGAAGGTGCCATCAATATCCCCCCAGAGCTGCATGATGTTCTGTTCACCAAGATTGAATTGACCTAGCTGCTGACCGTTCCAGGCATGCCTATATACAGTATATCCTGACCATCCAGGATACCAGAACTGGTCAAAGGCCGGATGGTAGCCTCCTCCATGGGAATGGGTGTTCATATTTCGGTTTCCAACGTGTGAAGGAGAGCTGTGTGAGCTTGATTGATAGGATACCTCTCCGTTGAGCGGATTTATACCGACTGTTGTATTGGTATGATCAATATTGCCCAGAGTAGTGAAATCCTCCACAAAAGCTGAACCATATCGGGTAAGAGCGGCATTCTCAAATGAGGAATACTCAGATCCGATTCCAAAAGAGAATATTTCAGCTGAACTTGATACATCAGGGTTGTGCAGGGGATTAGAAAGATTGTTGAGATATCCTGCCAATAACATTGAAAAGCAAATCAGAAGGACACTGAACAAATATCTCAATGAAAAATCTTGCTCTACTGGTCTGAACATCCTCTTTTTTCCTCCATAATTTACTGGTAACTATCCCATTATATGCAATAGTACATGAAAGACGATTTAAATCAAATAAATACCTTTTATCAAATAAAGTTTATTTGACTTTTGGTTCCCTTATCTATCTTTCCAAAAAAAATCCGCACTAATTTACCATTTCCGTTCAATTGAAGAGTATTGGCATTTTAATAGGTGATCGATGTTGAAACTCCCTAATTATCAGGTGGTGCTGGTGGGAGAGCCACCAAATTGAGGTTCTGTTTTCCCTCATCCGTGTTGAAGGTGGGCAGTGTATAGGTTGGCTCTGAACCTGGCGGACCCGGAGGAGGGGGGGGTGAATTACTACTATCAGATGAAGGAGGGGGAGGTAGGGCCTTTACATCCTGGTTAATGTGGCCTCCGCCTAGTGAAAAACTATCTGCTGATGCCAGGGGTTGAGGGGATATCTCTGGATCCACACCCAAAAACTTGGGATTTGCAGCCTCACCAGAAGAAGAATGATCCATTTGACCTCCCTGGTAGGACCCACCATATTGACTTCCTTCATACGGGTCCTGTTGAGATCCATACATAGAATAGGACTGTGGTGCAAAATAATCTGAAGTCGGACTGGAATAACGACCGCCTTTGTAGAGATCCTGTGATGCTGGTTTCTGCTTCTTCTTTCGCCTTTCCTCCTCCTCTGCTTTCTGCCTCTTATTGTTCACTATGAACATGACTAGTATCATGAATATCATGAAAATTCCCAACATAACTACCAATATCCACCACTTCTCCTTTAAGAAGGCCGAAACTCCATTCTCTTCAACAGCCGTTTCTATATCGTCATCGTCTCTATTATTTATGTCATCCTTCTCCAGAACAACACTTATCTGGATCCTGGAGCTCTCATTGAACCCATGTCCATCATTTACGTAGAGATATACAAAATAATCCCCTATTAGCGATAGGGATAGTCTATCTATAGACCCGCTTGCTTCATGTATTATTCTCTTCGTAGTACTGTTCTTGATCTGCCAGAAGAAACTGAGCTCATCATCCTCATTATCAACAGAACCAATGGAATCAAGGGTGAATTCCTGATCTACTTCCACGATGAGAGGAGAATGAATATTGGGTATGGGAGCTGAATTGACCCAGACCGGAATGGGGTCGGATACCGAGTGTGCATTTCTGACCGAATCCCGGGCCCTCCAACGGATATAGTTATTCCGGCCGGGTTTGAAATCGATATTGATCGATATCTCCATCTGCTCTTTGACACCGCCATATCCCAGTGAGGTCCAATTTTCCAGCTGCCCTTCTTCCTTTCCGATGTAGGATACCGCATACTGAAGGGATCCCCCGTCAACTCCGCTGCCCAGATCGGTGACGGTAATTCCGCAATCAACGCTTTCTTCATTGCTGTAGGCATCCGCCAAAGGGAATTGGTCGCTGAAAGAAGGGGGGGTGAGATCCACTTTGACCCTGCATTCCTCACCAATAATGGGCCCATTGCCTGCCAGATCCCTAATCCTCCATCTGATTATGTTATCCTCACCCTCCTGAAATCTCAGAGTTGCAGAAGCCTTGACTTGTACTGGGTTATTCTGTATTCCATTCTTCAACACCTCAACTTCGATTTCCGAGGAACTCCATGAAGAAAAGACTGTATCATTGTTTCTCATATATGAGTATTCAATGGTATCCAGATCGAGCCCATAACCTGCCTTATCCTCAAAGATAATATAACATTCCACATCCTCGGACTTGAACCAATCACTGCTAGTGGGATGGCTCAATATGGACATAGGGTCAGTTGAATCGATATTGAACTGGTAATGTGAAGTATTGCTCCATTGATCATATACATCTATGGTAGCGATATGGAAGAACCATACACCGTCGGTAAAGCCGGTGAATTCCCCCGGCATTGTTTCATTGACTGTACCGCTGAGGTCTTCCTCAGGATCCTTGTTAGGTTCTGTGGTAGGGGCTTCGTCTATCAGGTATGAATAGCCCTTGATACCTGTGATCTCATAGGGCGGTTCCCAAATAAAAACAGGCGCAGTACTGTTGTAATAGATCAACTGGTCGGGATGTGTGGGTGACGTTATGTTTATATCGCCCGGGCCTCGGTAATCCAAATATATGGAATCGTTATATACATCCGATACAATACCTGCTCGATCCCTGAACCGAACACCCACGGTTTTTAGACCGTCTGTGGGGGATAATGCTATCCTCTTTTCTGTTTTGAAGGGTTCCCACTGCTGGGCGATTCCCTGATCGTTGATCAGCTGCATATCCTTTACCTTTGATGCGTTATCAAAGGCCTCAATGCTGATATAAACAAGTTGAGAGTTAACACTAGTCACATTTTCTTCTATAGTTATGTTCCCTACCGGTTTTGTGATATCAATCTTGAAACTCTTCAATACAGACCAATTACTGGCAGCATGGAAGGCATCCTTCGTTCTGACCCGCCAATAATAATATCCGTCATCCAGATCCTGTCCCATTTGATGCTCTTCCTCAGTGGTATTAACCCATGTGGAATTATAGACCATATTCTCCATAACCGTATCCCTGTATATCTCCAGCAGATAGTCGGATTGATGGTCGAACCGATCGGGATCTGTGAAATTCCATGTGATCTTCGGTCTGGATGTCCCTAACCAAAGGTCAGACCGGGGTAAATTGTTCTCAGGAGGTTTCACATAGTCATAATCGATCACCATCTTGTCCAAGTAGGGACTGATATCCTTGTCATCGGTCTTCAAGGTGATATTCCATCTCATAGGGGAACCCTGATGTTCAAAGACATGGTTTGTATTGTTCTCCATTGTAACCCAATGTCTTCCGTCAACAGTTAGATTATAGATTATGTCGGTGCCTGGAGGGGTTAGTTCATACCACCTCATCCTGGCAGCCCCTATCGTATGGGTGCTTCTATGGACTATCTTGGATTGGGCATGTGTGATATTGGTAGGGGCTTCAACATCCTCACCCAGATATGCGTTGCCGTCGGATATTTTGTAGCGGTGGACCGTATTACTGTTCTGGGAGGGGCAATAATATTCCCCGTCAAAGGCCATATTGTAGATATTGCAGGCTACCTGGAAGGTCCCCACAAAACTCCGGTCTTTCAGGTTATATATACCAACCTGCCTATAATTACGATTATAACCGCCAATATAGAGATAACCATTTGCAACCGCCAATCCGCCGTATAGATAACATGTTCCGCCTACATTGAACTCCAAATTGGTAAGTCTCTGTCCGTTGTCCTTCCGCATTACATATACACGAGTATCATAATATTTCATAGCATAGACATAGTTCTCATCACAGCAAACCCCTCCAACATACCAGCTTGATCCCAGATGTGTGGACCAGATCTGGTTATTGTTCATGTCACCCCATTTATAGACACGGTCACGGTTCCAATTTGCCGTATAGTATGTTCCATCCATATCACCCCAAAGCTGCATTATTTCACCGGTACCACTGTTGAATGATCCTATGTAATTACGATTGATATCATATCTGTAAATTGTGGAACCAGCCCATTGAGGATACCAGTATTCATTATGTTTGGGACTGAAACCACCGCCGTGTGAATGTGTGTTCATATTTACGGAGTTCTCATATAGAGGAGGAATGATGGGACTGGTCCCCCAGAGGTATACTCTCTCCTTCATGGTCTGAACCGAGGCAGTGGTCTTGGATTTATCCAGATTATCCCAGTTCTCAAATATCTCAGTATAGTTATTCCCATAACGGGCCCTGGAACCATGATATTGGGATGGGGATCCATTTTTTCCATCCAAATCCTTGTCCAAAGGCCTCAGGTCTATAACCTTTTTTTCTGATGTAATAGGTGCAAAGGTCAGAACTGAGAACATTGTTGCTATCATAACAAAAAGCATAAGGATAACAAGCAGACGTTTTCTCGTATGATCGGCAAAGGGTGAACTCATTTAATCATCACCTTCATATCTATATATGGAAAATCTTATTTGAAATTCCAAAATCGAAAGTTAGGCTAATACCATAGTCCTATCTGATTTTTTATTCTTTCCCCTAAAATTCCCTTCAGATTGAACCATGGATTTTACCTAGCACAGGCACGGATTTTAATTAAATGAAGTAGGATAATAAGAACAGTCCATAATACATTTTAGGGAGGCGGAGGCGGAAGGGGGCGCTTTTTCGACTTCTTTTCTTGAAGAAGCACCGGTTTGTCATTGCTGACTGTAGTAACGGGTAATGTATAGGATATTCCAGGTTGATCCAGGGTCGCAGTCGGATTTTCCTTTCCACCGTCTTCATCAGTCCCAGGCGCAACGATTCCATTCCGCATAATTTGAGGCATTCCCGATGGTTTTTCATGTGAATTATCCGGGATTTGCTGAGCTGTTTCAACAGATGGTTCATAACCCTGGGACACAGCTGAATTATCAGTCTGAGAATCAGATGACCGGCTGTTATACATATTAGTATTATAGGGTTGGTAGCTAGGGGGTGAGGGGCTCGAATCGGAATATCGTCCACTGGTAGATGGGATGTAAATTTGACTCTGCTTCTTTTCCAGTGTTTTCCGCCGGATCTCCTCCTGTTCCGCCTCGTTTCTTCTTTTACTGACTATGAAATTAAGCGATATCAATGCTGCAAGGAATACACCCAACACGATTGCTATTATCCACCACCTTTCCTTTAAAAAGGTTGAAACGCCGCCGTCACCGGATTTCTCGTTGCCGTTTTTATTGCCTCCGGGGGATGTTCCCGAAACCGTAGTTCGACATGCTATCTGAACCTTCGCGCTCTCGCTGAATCCCTTACCGTCATCTACAATGAGATAAATGATATAATCCCCAGTCTCGGAAAAAGAATATGTGACAGAAGGTCCATCTTCCTCGAATAAGAGGTCCTTTGTTGTTCGGTTCTTGATATGCCATGTATAACTCAGTTCGTCCCCTTCATTGTCAAAAGTTCCATTTGAATCCAATGTGAACTCTTTGTTTACAATCACAGCCAAAGGACTTTTAATAATGGGTACTGGTGGTGAATTCACCCAAACTAAATAGGGATCGGAAACTGCATACTTGTTCCCTACTGAATCTCTGACCCTCCATCTTATATAATTATCCTTTCCCGGTTTAAAATCAAGATTGATTAGGATTGTCATCTCTTCTTTAACACCCGTTTCGCCGATACCTGTCCAATTTCCGAGTTTGTTTTCATCCAGTCCATCATAGGAAACTGAGAATTGGATGGACTCTCCGTCAACGCCACTCCCCTTATCGGTGATGGTAATACCGCAATCAACAGCAATTTCGTTAGTATAGACCGTGGATTCGGGTACCGGCATACTGAAATCGGGGGATGCCAGATCCACCTTGACCCTGCATTCCTCCCCTATTACAGGTCCGTTACCCGCAAAGTCACTAATCCTCCACCGGACACGATTATCATCCCCCTCCTGAACCTTAAGTTTCACAGATGCCTGCACCTGAACCGGATTATTTTGAATGCCAGTCTTCAATACCTCCAGCTCCAAGCCCGAATTTGACCATGTTGAAAAAGATGTATCGTTATGCTTTTGATAGGAATACTCCAGGGTATCAAGGTCAAGTCCAAAACCGCCCTTGTCCTCAAATATTATGGTACATTCCACCTCCTCGGTTTTGAACCAATCTACTGCACTGGGATAACAGTATGTGGATTCGGGAGCTCTGGAATCAATGTTGAACTGAAAATGTGATGTGTTGCTCCACTGGTCATATACATCTACGGCCGACACATGGAAGAACCAAATGCCATCAGCATATCCTGTAAATTCACCTGGGGCAGTGTAGTTATTGGTACTGCTCAGTTCCACCTCCGTATCTTTTACGGGCTCAGTCGTTGGGGCCTCATCAATAAGATATGAATATCCCTTGATGCCAGTCATCTCAAAAGGTCGAGACCATTCAAACACGGGTTCCGTGGTATTGTAATAAACTAGGGGGTCAGGATGGGTGGAGGATGTAACATTGATATCACCAGGACCCTTGTAATCCAAATAGATCGAATCATTATAGACATCAGACACAATACCCGCACGGTCACGGAATCTCACACCCACGGTCTTCTTCCCATCCGTTGGTGAAAGAGCGATCCTTTTCTCGGTCTTATAGGGCTCCCACTGCTGTGCGATGCCCTGATCATTGATCAGCTGCATATCCTTCACACCGGAAGCTTCGTCATAGGCGCTGAGGGAAATATAGACCAATTGACTGTTCACACTTACTATGTCGTCCTCTATGGTTATATTACCGACTGGTTCAGTAATATCTATCCGGAACCTCTTGGCCTCCGAGAAGTTTCCCGCGGCGTGAAAAGCATCCTTGGTCCTCGCCCTCCACCAATAATATCCATCCTCCAGGTCCTCTTCAATTTGGTGTTGAGAATCGCTGGAATTGACCCAGGAGGTATTATAGGCCAGTTCAGTTAGATCCGGGTCATCGTATATCTCCAATAGATAATCAGATTGATGATCGAACCTATCGGGATCGGAGAAGTTCCATTCCAGTTTGGGCCGGGATGTTCCCAACCATACATCCGATTTGGGAAGATTCGGTTCCGGTGGTTTTACATAATCGTAATTGATCACCAACTTATCCACGTAGGGACTTATGGCCTTATCGTCCGTTTTCAATGTAATATTCCATCTCATGGGGGAACCCTGGTACTGGAATATGTGGTTCGTGTTGTTCTCCAGGCTCTCCCAGTGTTCACCATCGGCGGTTATTTTGTATAAGATTTCAGTACCCTCGGGAGTATATTCATACCATCTAACATTTGCAGCCCCAATAGTTGCCAGGCTACGGTGTATCACCTTTGACTGGGCGTAGGTTACGTTTGTGGGTGATTCAAGCTCGTTGGCATAATATGCATTACCGTCGGATATCTTGTATCTGTGAACCGTGTTGCTGTTCTGGGATACGCAGTAATATTCACCGTCGAAAGCCATGTTATATATATTGCACGCAACTTGGAAAGTAGCAACTTGCGTATGGTCATCGAGACTGTATATACCCACCTGCTGGAAGTTCCGATTGAAACCCCCGATATAGAGATATCCGTTTGCACAGGCCAATCCGCCGTACATATAGGGCGGGCCGTTCACAGTGAATTCCTTTTCGGGAACCCTCTGACCGTTGTCCTTTCTCATCACATAAACCTGGTTTGTATAATATTTCA
>CAYSHM010000022.1:0-53191 GCA_964430885.1 uncultured archaeon
TAGGCGGGGAGGGATGAGCAGGGGTTTGATATTGGATTACTCAGGCGGGCTCTAAGGCAGGAGAACTATCAGGAGTTTGGTTTTTTCTGTCATCATTTGAGGAATTTAATGTATATTTTTCATCCCGGTCGGTCTTGTCTTCCATAAACAGGTTATGAGTATATTGATATTAATTACTTTATTGTATTTTGGCAGGCGACGGAACGATGGTAACAAAGCCTATTAAACCAGTTTTGCATGATATCCTTGTCGAAATGGGCGCCTACTGGGTATGCTGTGATGGATATGTGATGTATGATCCTCTGGTAGGTATTCCAGTATACATGTCTGATTTCGACGATAGGACTTTTGACGAGTATATTTCGGTCAGGTTCAACACCGAAAAAGAAAGATCCGCCATTGATGAGATATTTAGGTTTGTTGACTACAGTTCTATGTGCCAATATTTCGGTCTTACCTTTAATTGCGGATAATTATTTATTGAATTCTAACCGGTCTTCAAGACTTTATTTTTTCTTATCCAGATCTTTTACAGCCTTCTTCACAGCATCGTGTTTCTTGTTTAGCTTGAAAACAAAGAAAGGGGCACCCCAAGGGTAGTATTCCGTATCAAGTTCGATGGCATCAACTTCCACCAACGTTGAGAATATCTCCTTTCTTTCCATATGGCTTTTCTGAGGCAGGGTCTTTTCAAGCATATCCTTTACGAATCCGCTTAATTTAACATTTCCGAATTTTTGCCCGTACTCCCTGTCGGCCTCAATTGCCGCCTGGAGCGCCTTCATCTGGTTCTTGGATAATGAATTCTTGGCTGAAACCTTGCCTTTACTTTTTTTCTTGCCAACTATGCTCTTTGTCTTTTTGCTTTTTTTCTTATCCTTTTTTGAAACTATGGTGTTCTTGTGGGGTTCTATATAGTAATAACTCTGCTTTCCAACCAGTTTTTTCAGATCGCCTGAAAGTGCTCTTTTAAACGAATAGAAGATTATTTCCTTGCCCCGCTCGTGTACACGTCTTGCAACAGGAAGATAATCTCGGTCCCCTGCCACAACCAGAAGTACGTCAATATCATCTCTTGTCAGCATTATCTCGAGAAGGGTAAGAGAGAGTTCAATATCTGCACTGTTCTTTCCCCGCATGGCCTTTACATGAGATATCTGTACTCCCATTGTATAGAGTTCGTTGGGTATATCCGGGTACATTGACCAGTCCGCAAACGATCCTCTAATGATCGGGGATACTCCTAGTTCTTCCTCTATATGCTCTATGGTGTTGTCAATTATGGATATTACCTTGATCTGGGCATCAGATTGACTGTACTTGTAATCAGATATGAGTGAAACATATATGTTATCGAAATCTATAAGAAGCGCACCAAATTTATTCTTTTTTTTCTTTTCCATTTTATATCGCCTAATTAACTAGCTTATTATTGTAAATGTGATAATCAGTTCATCCCGCAAATATAATGCATGTTCCGTATGTTCAACATATTCTACAATGCGACCTCGAACATATAAGGAAAAAGGTATAAGGACCCCGGCAGTGATTAATTCACATGAGTCTAATCCCACCCCTGATCTTTCCGGTTTATTATCTCATTTTGGTCTTAGCAGAATACGTTTTTTGAACTGATTGTTAATAATTATCTACTGCAAGTAACACGTTAATGTTATTTATTAACCTCATACTGCAATTCAAAGATACGGTTCTCACAAAACATCTTCTTTTTCTTCGATCAAGAGAGTCTTGAGCTTACGGCCTAAAGTTGTCTCTCTGAGCTTGGAAATGTTGCTCCTATCCATTCTTGTATTGTAGAGCATAAGTTCCTCCAATGAGGGAACTGCCAGTGATTCAAGCAGGAATATGAACAGCACTTCGGGAGTTTTCTGTTCCTGGTAGTCGGTCATGTAGCTCTCACTGTAATCGGTAAATTCCAATTTTCTTAGGTTGGGAAAGCAGGAAGATTGAACAAGGTTCTGTATGAAATTCTGGTGGTCATATCCGGTCTGGACTATAAGTTCCTCCAAAGGATGTGTATCCCGCTGAAAGAAGTTTTCAGAGGGTGCCGAAGGAACCGATAATATTCTGAGTTCGGGCATTCGATCCAGAAGCTGTCCCAGAATGCCGTTCTCATCATAAGCGTTGTTTCCGGTAACAATGGTCCTGTTATGATGTCCAGGAAGCGTTCCCTCCACCTCCAATATTTCAAGGTTTGAAAAAATCGCCTCTCCCTCATCCAAGGGTCCCAGTTCCCAGTTTCTTGTACCATTTGCACCTTCGTCGCTGCCTGTAATGGTAAGTGCTCTCAGTTGTGGTGCGATTTTCTCTGTATTGATTAACTGCAGGAAATCCTCAAATAGCTCGTATTCACCGCCCCATCCAACGTAATATTCCACCTCAACAAGTCCGTCTGTTTTCACATGCTTGATCCTGCTTTTTAGACCTATGTTGTTAATTTTTCCCATAATACTTCGGATCTTTTCCATCAGATCATACAATTTACTCACCTCGTTCGTGAATATTCATAAATAATCATAGGATTCGTGGATAGGGTAATTTAAAGATATTCATTTTGATCATATTCTTCAGGAGGATAGATTTGAGTTTCATCTGTATCTGCACCAGAGAACTCCACTTCCTTTGAGAGCCTTTCATTTCCCATGTTGCCATCATGGCTGCTTACCTCGTCCTCGCCGTTTTCATCCTCTCTTCTCTTCCTCTTCCTTATAAAGTACAACAGGGGGAAAACAATCATCAGGGCTATAACGATGATCATGAGCAATATTGAGGGTATTCCGTAATATGGACCTGAAAAACTGAAGAATCCAGTATCAACGGTGAACTCTATTTTTGCCTGATAGGAATTTCCAGCCTCATCCTCTACCCTGATCACAACACTGTGCTTTCCGTTTTCCAATCCCTTCAATGAATGTTCTGAAAGCTCATCCGCTCTAACCGGATCACCAGAATCCAACTCGATCCAGACTTGGTAAACACCCGATATTCCGTCGGATGCTCTCCATTCCAATTCAATATTATCCTCTCTTAGGTGTGAAGGTTCATTATTGATGATAAGGGATGGAGGGCCAGTATCCTTCTTGAAAATTATTTCCCTTTCCGCATAGTTTCCCGCCATGTCAACCAACCTTATTATAACTGAGTTCTCACCCTCATCCATATCCTCCCAGGGCAGATCCCAATCCTCAGTAAACTGATCTGCATTGTATGGAATATCCACATCCATCAGCAGTAATTCCCCGCTGCCTTCGATATCCTGACTGTAATACAGCTCCTGCAGGGGGCTTCCGCCTCTGGAAAAAAAGTCAATATCCACAACGTCACCAGGATCTTTGGAGAACCATCCGTACTCAGTGCTGTTTGCCTCAATGACAGGAGCTTTTGTATCCACCATTAGTTCATGAACAGTGAATATGTCCTTACTTTCACGGTTTCCAGCTTTATCGAAGGATTGGATCCATATCTGAAATACGCCGTTTCCCGGGTTCTGGAATAGTAAGTTTCCTGTGGGCTGCAGCTCATCTCCGCTTATCCAATCCATTTCTCCCATGCGTCTATAATGAAGAACCACTCCAGCTACCCCGCTTCCGCTGCCGTCCATGGCCGTGTAATTCAGCAGTATTTCCGGCTTGTTCACGTATTCCGGGAGCTCATGTATTTTCGTTTCCGGAGGGTCGGTATCCAACATTATTCCCGGTGAAACATCGCTCCAGGCTCCGGTAGAACCTGCACCGTTTACTGCTCTTAACCTGAACCTTATTGTATCAGGAGACCTGAAATCACCGGAGATATTCAGGGCAGCACCTGTCATATTGTTTTCCGAGGATATGCTTGTGATATCTACCGATGAGGGATCATCACCGCTGGCAAAGACTTGGAGCTGGAAAACATCGATGCCGCAGATATCTGATACCTCATCCCAGGAAGGATGCAGAATAGTTGAATTGGAATAACTGCCCCCTTCCCAGAACAGCCTTTCCGGAGCGGATGGGGGGGTAGGGTCATATTTCAGTTCGGTAATAGAATAAGCGGTATGATCGACATTTCCTGCATCATCCTGAAGCCAAACATAGATTGGATTGACACCCTCTGCCTGCACGTTAATATTTTCAATAAATGATAAATTCCATTTTTCTACTCTTATCCCGTCTTCTTCAAAAGCAGGTTCAACATTGGTCTTGTAATAAGCACCAGTTATTCCCGAGACATCCCTGGGATTCTGCCAAAATACGTCGAATACTGGATCCTTGGACCATTCTTCGGGTATTGATGTTAAATTCACCGGTGCCAATATGCTGGTGTCCACTCCCAATCGGAAGTGAGCGGTATCACCCCAATTGCCAGTTTCATCAACTGCCCGCAAATGAAAGAACCATTCACCGTCATCCAGAGCGGTAAAAGTCAAGGTATCGGTTAGTGAGTTGTCCAAATCTTCAGGTGGTATGGTTAGTTCAGAATGGTCAAGGACGTAATTGTAACCCTCTATCCTGTGATTGTCGTGAGTTTCATTCCACCCTAGATGCGCATCGTCAATTGAGTAGTTCAATTCGGGGTCGGAATGTGAGTTGGAAAAAATTCCTGGAGCCAATGGCGGTGTGGTATCCACCGGGGTAATATCAGCATATATGGGTCCTTTTGAAAAACTCTCTCCATAGCAATTGGATGATATGGAAGCACTGACCTCAAGGGCAGTCGGTTCCGCAGCCTCAACAAGAAATGGCATTGGGAATGTTCCATTACTGCCGTCAAGGGAGGATAGGAATTCTGTTTCATTCCCGGAAAGAAGCTCAAGGCTGGTGGGAATGTTCATCTGTATTTGGATATCATGAGCTCTCAGACCTCCGGTATTGCTAATATTCACCCATATGTAGAATTCTTCACCCACCTCAACGGTATCAGGATGCTGTATATCCAAATCAAGCTCTGGTTCTGTCACCTTTATGAAATCCTCCTCGGTTGCCAAGGCGAACCTCTCCTGATCTACTCCTGACATGTCTCCCTCCAACTTCACCTTGTATACTGCCGATTCACAGTCCCTGGTGGCCTTTGACATCTCAATGCTGTCAATAAGGGAATTGGATACATTCAGGGTGCTTCCATCTGATTCGTCGTATGTGTAGAGATCAAGATTGCTCAGATCATAGAAGGTTTCCGGAGCTGCATTATCGTTATAGATGAGATGCCTCTGCCATACCAGAGTAGCCCTGTTGTTTACAGAGAGAGGTCCTTTGAAGAAGACATATCCTGGACTGTCATCGATCACTTCTTCAAAAACATCATCCCTATGGTAATAGGCATGGTCCAGGTCCATGTAGCCCGCCCCTGTCCTATTGTCCATTCCTGGATCGCCCATCTCAATGGCTGTGTTCATAAGAAGGGCTTTATAGCGGGCTGGGAAATCCGTGAGACTGTAATCCATCAAAAGGAGAATGGACCCTGCAATCAAAGGGGATGACATGCTGGTGCCGCTCTTTGATATCCAGTCGTTCTCGGTCTCCCAATCGTTATTGCAGGATATGACATGGGTGCCTGGTGCTGTGAGATCGGGTTTCTTTCTCCCATCTGTAGTTGGGCCTCTGCTGCTGCTCTGTACCAGATAATCGTCCATTGGGTCTGTGGTTCCGCGGTCATAACCGTTCCCCGCGGTCATAAGGTTATATCCGTCGGCCGGAATGGACAATGTACTCGAATTCGGTCCGTTGTTGCCTGCTGAATTGGTCACAGGAACGCCCAGGGAATCCACAACAGCATCGAAGTATCTTGTCAAGGCGCTATTACCGTTCTTTTCGCCACCTACACCGAAGCTCGTGCTGATAACATCTGCTCCATCACCTCCGCCTGGCTGGTTGATTGACCAATCTCCTCCATTCATTTTGGCCTGCTGTGTGGAAAAAACACACTTTGCATTGAAGAGTTTATCGTGGCCGTAAGCAACGCCTCGATAAATGCTGTCAGTGCTGGAAATTATCCCTGCTACATGGGTTCCATGGCTGTAAGTGTCGTCGGGTGTGCCGTCCTCAGTGAAGTCCTCCTCGATTATCTCATGTCCTGAGAAAGCAGGATGGTTTTTATCTATGCCAGTATCAAGAACTGCTATGTCCTGCACTCCTCCGGTAATACCCTCGTTCCAAAGTGTCTCCGCACCTGTGGAAGGCACACTAACGTTCATGTCGGTCCATGAAATAGCAGGTAATTCAAGGAACGCCACATCCTCATGCTTTTGTAATTTTGGCAGGAGGTTTTCAGGTATCTCGATCATCAGATAATTTAGAAGAAAACCCCTATCAATGATTTTACCACCATTGTTTGAGATGAAATCGGTTATACTTTCTTGGTTTTCTTTTCCCTCCTTTTCACACCGCAGATATATTTCATTGCGGGCTTGGGTCCTGATCATATCGAATTTTTCGAGAATTCCCTTCCAGGTTTCGATATCTTCCAGGGTTAGGTTTTCTTCGATCCTTTTATTGTAAAGTGCAGGATTTTGGAGGAATTCCTTTTCCCCTATTTCCCTTAGTGATCGGGTGATATTTCCAGTAATTTCTTTAAGTTCATGATTCAGTTCATCAACCGCTCCAGAATAATCACCCCAAACATCACGGCTTATCCGGTAGGCTTTCTGCTCTTTTAGAACCGCGAAAATAATGACTAGTTCATCTTGCTCGGGAAGGTCATTCCTGCTGTGATTCGGAAAAGGACCCGAAACTGGATTTGCCAGGGGCAATAGAAAAAGGATCAGAACAATGACTAGTAATATGGCATGGCCGGACCTTTTCATGAATAGGTTAAACCCTTCAATCATGTAAAAATCTTTTCTGTATTAATCCCATTTAGATATGCAATATGTACTAATGGAAGTTGTTTTTAATACCGCGGGAGTTTCCGAAGCCAAATCAACTGTTCAGTCTTCGTTCCTGAAAATATTATAATATTTGAAATCCAATTCCCGAAGAATATGGTGTTTTTAACATTAAAAAACATTCAAACGAGCATTAGGTGTTTGGTTCTTACTATCAATAACTGCAATTTTCAACGGTATATTGAGGAACGAAGTATACGGCCCAAAACTCTCTTCAGAGCTTTTCGCTCATCAGTTAAGCGCAGTTTCCGGCACTTTTCTATTTGCAATTGTTATATGGGCTTTTCTTTATTTCACAAAGGCCAAATTTAACACAAAGGACCTTCTTTTAATAGGGGTCATTTGGCTGTCAATGACCATTGGATTTGAGTTTCTTTTCGGTCATTTTGTGGCTGGTCACTCGTGGAAAAGTCTGTTTAGTGACTACAATATTTTAGCCGGTAGAATATGGATAATTGTTCTGCTTTTCACACTATTGGGCCATATCTGATTGGAAAATATCTTGTTCTGAATCGAAAGAAATATCAAGGGAAAACACAAAGGTGAATGAACAAAATCTGTATGGGATTCAATATTTGTATCCCTTGACTTCGGCAGAATCCCATTCTACATCCAGACCCAGAGCGATACGGTTGACAAAATTGAAGTAGCTTACAATGAGGTTCAATGCCAGAATGTCCTTCTGGGAAAATCCGATATTAATTAGTCTGGAGATATCAGTTTCATCTAGATTATTAGGCTCTCTTGTCAGTTTCAAAGCGTACCTGACCAGTTCTTCTTCCTTGCGGGTCAGATCAACCGAATCAGGATCAATGATATATGACCTGATCTTATTTCTATCCCTCCAGTAAGTATTGAGGGCTTCAGCGTGATGGTTTATGCAGTATTCACAACCATTCTCCCTGGATACCACCACCGCCACAAATTCCCGCTCAGCTCTTGAAAGCCCGCCCTTTCTGAACATTATCTCCATGTAGAGACCAAGATGCTTCTCCATGGCCATGGGATGAAGACTGTGTACTTTCATAATATTAGCAACAGCCCCTCGGTCATTCATTATCCTTTTATAGACGTCTGCAAGTTCTCCTTCAGCGTCATTGGGTTCAATTGTATCTATCCAAGCCATATCAGAATATCTCCTGGTCATCCTTATCGGTTGGGTTGTAGGGCGCTAAACAGTTATCTATGTCAGAGAAACCTGGCTCTCCCTGAGGTGGTGGAGGAAGTATTTTTTTTCCTTCCATCACTGGCTCATCCTCTTTTCTGGGGGGTGTAAAAATACCCATTTCCAAGTTGTAATCCTCCCTAGTCCCACTATCCTTCAGTACGGAGTATGCCTCGTTAATGGACTTCATCTTCTCGTTGAGCATCTCCCTGATCTCCTCATTGGTACCTGAATACTTGTCCGGGTGAAACTCCTGAATCTTGATCCTGAAGGCCTTCTTGATCTCCTTCTGTGTGGCATTGGAAGGTATGTCCAGGACCTCATAATAGTTAGTTCTTTTTCTCCGGGCCTCTATCTCTTCCCGCACCTGTTCCTTGTTAGCCTGTTCAATGTTGAAGACCGCGATAACTCCTCTCACCTCTTCGCATATGTCCATTGTCTGCTGGTAATCACCCATTGAGAAAAGGTATTTGGCATGGACCAAGAGGTTCTTTGTATCGCTATTCCTGAATCCCGTTTTCTCTGCATTGCCCATTAGTTCCATGGTAAGGCTGAGTGTTACCTCGGCAGAGCGTTTCCATGCTTTATTTTCATCTCGTATACTGCTGCCGAAAGAAGGGGCGGGAGGTGGAATGCTGTCGATGCCAATTGTTGGTACTTTCTCTTCATCGGAATCAGTTTTTTTCCCATGGTCCTCATATTCATCCTCATCATAATCATATCTTCGTCTTTTTCTTCTGGCCAGAACAATAATGATAATAAAAAGCAGAGTTCCAAAACAAACAGCCAAAATTATGATCCAGAGGAAATCAGCAGCACCTTTTTTCTCCGGATCATCACTCCTGCCGGTAGTATCGTCACCATCAGCTGTAATGTTTCTTTCCAGAACCTTGATCTCAACTTTCATCTGGACCTTGGTTCCGTCAAGTTCCGATAAGCCGATAAAAAATATATCGTAACGATCAGGGTCAAGGTCTGCAGGTACCATTATTGTTGCGGCAATTTCATATTGTCCTTTATTTGGAACTAGAAATCTTGTTTCACTCAGGGTTGTATGGCCAGAGAGCGCTCCCTGCTGAACAAATAAATTTATCATATGTGATGACGTATAGGTATTGGAAAGGGTAATATCCAAATCCTCTGATTCACCCTGTCTTATTATTAGAGTTGATTCCTCAGCATTCATTGACAGGTCCTCGGATATGGGTATTTCTCCCGGATCCATGTCCTCCGGGCTTTCCATTGTTCTGAAGGTAAAACTGCCGTTGAGGCATTCACCACTAATGTTATCATAAAACGGGATCACGGTCCAGTAGTAGGTAGTGTTTTTCTCAAGCCCTGTAAGGGTATAGCTGAAAGTTTTCAGTCCCTTTACTAGAGCAGTTAAGGGATATTTTGTTCCAAAGTAAAGATCATATTCAATTTCAGATATGTTTGTATCAACATCCCTCCCTTCCCAGTTCAGTGTGAGATTGGGTCCTGGGACCGTAGTATTGTTTTTAGGTGTCTTCAGAATGGTTAAAGGCAGATCGTCCTCTGATTTTGTTTCGATGGTGATGTTTTTCTGTATGGAAGCCCCATCCAAATCCTTTAATTCAAGTATTATCTTTGATCCCCGTGTACAGTTATCCCACGGAGTTATTATTAGGACATTATCCTCAAGGATGATATTTTTCATATAAAAGCAGATGTTAGAGTGGATCAGTATTTCCATAGGGTAGCCAACGTAACTCCATTGGAGTTCATTTGATGGGTCCTCTACATCCATTCCGTAGGGTGTGAGGTCCAGTACATATTCTTTATCCTCTATTATCACGATGTTATCTATATCATTCAGAATGACTGGAGGATTGTTGTTGACTCTAAGTGGATCTTCCAGATCTGTCCATTCCGTTGCTGGTCCACCATTGATTTCCAGCATTGTTCTCAGGCTGTAATTTCCGATGCTGGTATCCTTGGGAGGATTGATGTACGCAGTAATGGTGTTTGATGCAAATTCATACTCGACGCTATCTGTTAAAATAGGGTTCCATGCTCTGGTATCCAAACTCCACTCAACAACAGGATCCATATCTACGATTTGGTACGAACCCGGATTGACCGAAATATTCAGAAGTACAGACGAGTTTCTGAATACATTTACAGAGGATATGTTTATATCTAAAATCTTTGGATCTTCAAGATCCCAATGTATTGACCATGAATCAATTTCTGGGAATGAAGTGTTATCGGCCACCAGTTCAGCTTTCAGATAAAGTGCGGAATGTTTATTGCTTGATAGACCGGTGATATCTATATTACTCCCTGAAAAGTTTAAGAAGGGGTCTATGGGTTCTTGAGTTCCGCCATCCAATATTGTCACAGACATTGTGGTGTTCTCAGGAATAGTTCGTGTTATATTTATAGATGACCATTCAGCGCTAGGAGGCCGTTCTATCAATTCGGATATAACAATACCGTCAGTTCTGAATTTTTCCCTTCTGCCCACATATACTGTCAATCCTGAATCTCGGTTATGTGATCTTCTGGTGATCTCTCTGGGGTATAGGTTAGGATTATGGAAATAGAGATGCATCGTAGCGGTTCTGTTCCCTGCCAAAGAGGGAATAATGACCTGCAGAGTAGTATCGTCGATAATTTCACCAACAGTATCTTCCTCCTGCATCTCTAGGGGGTTCCAGTATTTCCATACTAGGTCACTCATGTCCGGTGGTCCGAAAGACCAGTTCCAACGCCAGCTGACTTCAGTTTCGTTGATGCATCTATTAAGGATACGGACCTCATCCAATAGACCGTACATATTGTCTCCCATTTGTAGATTGCCAGTTTCGGTAAAAGTAATGTTTTCAGAAAGCAGCATTCCTACCAGGTTACCGTCCACATAGATAATGAGTTTTCTTGAGTCATAGGTGAGGACGATATGGTGCCATCCTGAGCTCATTAGGGCCCATAGACCAGTATTTCCATTAAATTCGCTGTCACTTGCTGAAAATAGAGTTGTTTCCCTGCCTGCATTTAAGTAACCAAGCAGAGAATTTCCCTGTATCGCCAGACCTAAAACATCTCCCAGTCCGATAATATTGGCACCTATTCTTCCTGACCATATATGCTGGTTCTGTATCCACATATAATACCCTTTTCCACCAACATATCTCATAGATGGTGCTTCCATGTTTGTACCGCCGCTTGTGATCTTTGAGGCCGACCATCCGCTACCATCCGTCCCTACTTGACCTGATACGACATAATCCGTAACTCCTTCCCTCTGTTCCCAGAGCACGAATATTCTATTCCCTATTACCTGTATGTCAGGGAATCTTTTCTGAATGTTGGTATTTGTACTCTTGATATTTGTCCAGCTGGTTCCATCCGTATTCATACTGCTGATATGAATCTGATAATCGTTAGGATGTTTCACCGTACCCCATACATAATAGACCTGTTGGCCAGAAACCTGAAGCCTAGGCCAGAACTTGCTGTCACCTCCTGATGTCTGCAAGGTTTCGATCCAACCGGTCCCATCGGTCAGGGAGCGGGCTGTCACAATTTGCCCTTTACCGCTTACATCGCGTCTCCAGATATAATGTATAACACCGTCGGCAATATATAATTGAGGGTACTGGTCGGTCTTTGTGTCCTCTGTCATTCCCTGGTTTGAGATCATATTTCCAGCTGTGCTCACTGTTCCCAAATAGATATGGATATTTCCGCTGTTATCCTCCTGATCCCATACTAGGTAAAGGGTATTGTTCACGACCTGAAATTGGACATTTTCTTTGTTATTGGAGCTTGTAGTTATTTTCTTGTCAGTCCACCCGTGACCGTCAATATGGGAACTTCCCCAGTATATCTGGATATAGCTGCCGTCGTATCCGGTCCAAATATAATATATACTATCTTCGACCACCTGAAGGTGGGGGTCGAGCTGATTATTATCGTATGAGGTCCGTTTCTGAGCGGTCCATCCGGTTCCATTGGTGTACATGGTTCCGGTCCATATCTGGAAATCACTGCCGTCGTGTTCCCTCCAGACACAGTAGATTCTATCACCAACCACCTGGTAGGATATGCCCTCACGGTTGACGGCATCAGAGGTTTGCTTTTCATAGGTGAATCCTCTTCCGCTGCCGTTAATCCAGCATTCAAGAGTAAATTCACCGCTGCTTCCGATATCACAATCACCTTCATAATAGGCCTTTGAACCCAGATCGAACTCCATCCCGCTACCTGAGATACCTGCTGTCCAATCATCAGATTGAATAACCGCATCCCGTCCGTTTCCGGAGCTGTCCTCTGCTAATGTACCGTTTCCTTCACTGAAATGCCAGCTGCCCCAAAGGCCAGTATTGTTGTAATATTGATCTGAAATATTGATATCCACTTCAACATTGTCTCGGGGGATGCCATCGGTCTCTGTTATGGTAACTGGGATCCGATACTTCCAATCTGTATCCCACCAAGAACTGTCAACGGTAGCCTTTCCGCTATCGATAATGATATTGTCCAGAAGAGATACCTTGCTCATATCCGAGAAATCATCACTCCAGTTCTGTTGAGGAACATTTCGAAGTTTTTTGATAGAATTCTGATGGTCAATATCCTCATTCTCATTATTGGGAATATTTTGGTCTACTGAACTGTCCGACATACTTGAATACCACACAGGTATATTCTGTATTGAAGCAGATAATAGGAGGATCAGAACGAAAATAACCGGTGTGATATTACCCTTTTTCATTTGGACCAGTTTTATGAAGAAGTTATGACGAATAATAAATTAACTGATATATTCCCCTTTCAGGCCATTGATTCAATAATAATTATTCATTTTCTTTATCATGAACAATTGATTGAAATAAAATCAATAACGAGTAATATAATTAGAATTATCTCGGGATAAAATGGTGAATTGTATGAAAATAGCTCTAGTTTACTTCTCAAGGACTGGTAATGCAAAGATCATTGCAGAATTACTGAAAGACAAATTGGTCAAAAATAATGCAGAGTGCGATGTGATAGAAGTGATTCCAGAGAAGAAACGCGGTTTTTTCAGATCCATATTTGCAGGGTTAAAACAGAAACCACTTCCTATTAAGAACGGTTCAATTGATCTTTCTGAATACAAGAATATAATTGCAGGTGCACCCATCTGGGCAGGGAGACCCTCTCCCTATATCAAGTCCTTCTTCATTAAGGCTATGAATACGAAGGGAAAAAAGGTTTATTGTTTTTACACATGCGGAGGGAGTTCGGACCAGCAGCAAAAGGCCTTAGAGACTTACAAAGAGAATCTGAAAGCTTTAGGTATGAAGGTTTCCAAACATCATCTCGGATTGAAGATGGATAAGAAGCACAACATCAAAGAGGGTGAGGACCAAATTGGAAAATTCATAGACAAAGTGCGATAGCTCCATTTGAAGTTTGTTAAATTTTGGATTACATATTCGGGGGCATTGAGTAAGTATCATAGTCCAGTACTGGCGCCTGTATCTTCGGCTTTATGATTCCGTTCTTGACACCTTTGTAGGTTCCATAATACGCCATGAGCATGAATATTGCACTGCCTATACCCATTAGTCCGGCGACTGCCGCCATACCTCCTAGAAGAAATTCATTCTCAACTTTCACCAAAGCCATAACAGTGTTTACTGCATTGGCAATGGCCCCGAATATACCAATTACAAAACCAATCCAAAGAAAAGTCCTCTGGGTCGTAGGTGCCAATTTGATTATGAGAAACACCATTCCCAGGGATGTCAAAATGCCACCTATAATACCGAGAAAAGGAATGAAACTTACGCATACACCAACTATCAATAATATTCCACCGGTTCTTGCTTTTTCAGCATGTTCTTCTCCAAATTCGTTTCTACCCTGGTATATGAACACAATTCCTAATACTTGTATAATGAATAATGCGAGGCCTAGCAGACACAGTAATCCTACTAATGCACATAACGCTCCCAGTCCTGCCATTACCTCCTCATCACTGAATACATCTGTTTGGGTCCCGCCTCCCGCAGAGCCCAGATATGCAATAGTCCCCACTATGAACAGTATTGCAGATATTATTACTACAAGGCTCAATATCAATGATATCAATTGAGAGATAAGTACAAGTTTTAAACCTTTTTCAGTCTGCAGTTGGGTCAATATTATCACCTATCACGTTAATTTCATTTATGAATAATCGATTTCAATTTGGGGTTTATTATTTATCGTAGATTATTTTATAATGCAAATTTTATGTATCAGCTATTTGTTGAGATTTTTAGAAGTGTAAAAATATATATGTTATACGTATAAATGTTCAACAGGTCGATAATATGGGAGCAAAGGTAGGTTATATATTACTGGGAATGGGAATAATTTGTACGGGTTTAGTACTTCTCTTCCCAGTAGGTTCATCCGCTGGAAATTCAACAAGTATGGAGGCAGGGGCCGCTCAGGCAGGTCTATCCTGTTTTGCAGGACTGTTTGCATATGCGGGACTAGGACTCACGGTGGGCGGTGACATAGTCCTGTTTGTAAAACGAAATGAAATGACCAAGGATAAAAAGAGAGGTACCATAGCAGGTCTCGCTGGTGCAATTTCCATCGGTGTATTCTTCATTGTTTCATTCATTATCAGTATTGTAATGATAGCTAGTGTTTTCATGACATTGACATCTCAGGGATCGGATCCCGATATTGGTGCTACTATGGACCGACTGTTCGGCTGGGTTTTCATACTGGCGGTATTCGGTATTTTTCAAGGAGCAGCTCAGGTAGTTGCAGAAGGAGGACCTGCATTTTTCGATAAGAAGAAAGCAGTTAAGGTTCTTGGTATTGTTGGTGGGACCATAGTAATTATACTTACCATAGTTCAGGTTGTCATAACTCAATCGATAATCGACGATGTGAGAACTGAATATGCAGAGACTGATTTCGAGAACGAGGTGGAAGTGGAGGAGCTGCAGACCTCATTCTTTACTGGAGAGTTGTATGCCGCTAGGGCTGCAACATCAATAGGCCATTTTTTAATGGCGGTTGCGGTTTTCCTCATGGCTACCAGGTACAAGGAGCCCGAACCCAAAGTTGAAGAACAGTTACCTATTGAGAATATGAATTATCAGCAGTATTAGTATTATAACCAATAAATAAAAAAGTGCTTTTCATGAACAATGAGGATTTCAGGGAATGGGGCCACAGGATGGTCGATTGGTTATACGAATACATGTCGAATATAAAGGAATATTCCGTCAGTGCTCAGGTTGAACCGGGTGAAATAAGATCTAAACTGCTTGCCGAACCACCGGAGATAGGGGAGGATATGGAGGCCATATTCAAAGATTTCAAGGATATAATAATGCCCGGAGTAACCCATTGGCAGCATCCCAACTGGTATGCGTATTTCCCTGCAAACAACAGCCCTCCTTCTGTCCTTGCGGAGCTCCTCACTGCAGGGTTGGGGGCTCAGTGCATGGTATGGAAGACCACCCCTTCAGGAACAGAGCTGGAAGAGGTTGTAATGGATTGGCTGAAGCAGATGCTTGGCCTGCCTGAAGATTGGTCGGGGGTGATACAGGGAACAGCATCCACATCTTCTCTTGTAGGGCTGTTAACGGCCAGGGAGTGGAAGACCGATTTTCGATCCAATTTGGATGGAATCAAGGATAAAATGACCATATATGTCTCGGAGGAATCCCATTCCAGTGTAGAAAAGGGTGCCAAGATAGCGGGCTTCGGTAAGAATAATATCCGAAAGATACCAACGGATGATACTTTTTCTATGATCCCAGGTGAACTTGAGAAAGCAGTTGAGAAGGACATCGAAAACGGTTTTGTTCCTACCTGTACTGCAGCTACATTGGGTACCACTTCATCCTGTGGAGTAGATTCATTGGATAAGATAGGTCCCATTTGTAAGAAATATAAATTGTGGCTTCATGTTGATGCGGCCTATGCTGGAAGTGCGGCGATTCTACCCGAGCTGAGATGGATACTCAAAGGTATAGAATATGTTGATTCCTTCGTTTTCAATCCACATAAATGGCTTCTGATCAATTTCGACTGTTCAGCATACTTCGTTAAGGATGAGGGCCTTCTTATCAGAACATTCGAGATATTTCCTGAGTACCTGAAAACGGGTGTGGATTCCGAGGTGAAGAACTTCAGGGACTGGGGGATTCCTTTAGGCAGAAGGTTCCGGGCGCTGAAACTATGGTTCGTCATCAGAAGTTACGGTGTGAATGGTCTGAGAAAGATGGTTTCTGAGCATATTCAGATGGCACAATGGATGAAGGATCAAATTGAGGGACATCCTAAATTAGAGCTGATGGCTCCAGTCTATTTTGGTCTTGTGTGTTTCAGATTGAATCCGGGAAATATGGATGAAGAAAAGTTGAATGATCTGAATGCTGAGTTTTTGGATCGTATAAACAAAAGCGGAAAGGTCTTTCTGACACATACAACACTCAAGGGAAAATACGTAGTGAGAATGTCCATTGGGTCCAGAACTACTGGGTGGGAAGAGGTAAAGGGAGCATGGGTGCATATTTCAGATACCACAGATGTACTTGGTAGCAAATAGGGAAAGTATAACTCCTATATCATTTTTTGATTCTACTTTGTTTTCTAGGTGTATCACTAAAGATAAAACCATGCAAAACATTTTTATTATTTAGGTCCTATATTATTATCATGGGCGATCTAACGTATACAGAAATATTAGATTTCATGGTTCGTTTTGAACAGATAATCAATAGGATGAAATCCTATCAGGCAAAACCTCAGGATTATGGTACCGGGGATCAGATCTACCATTCAGAGTTGCAGCTGATCAAAGCTATAAACAATCATCCCAATTACAATATCAGCGATTTTTCAGAGATGTTTTCCATAACAAAGGGAGCGGTATCCCAGACCACCAATAAGCTGGTCGATCGTGGGTATATACGTAAATTCAAGTATGAAGATAATAAAAAAGAGGTTTTCCTGAAATTGACTGACAAGGGCAAGATAGTCTATGATGGCGCCTATGCTTCATATAGTGATATAATCAACAATATCATCGAATTTGCAGGTGAAGACGGAAGTAACCTTAAAGCAATCTATGAATTCTTCGATTTTGTGGATGATATATTGGATGAAGTAGATGATTAAATTTTTTAAACTGATTATTGTTTAGCTACTGAATGAAGATTATATTTATATACTTATAAGGCACATTATATAATCGTGGTTTAGGGGGCGAATGAAATAAAATCTAAAAACACGAAAAAGGTCGTACTCATCACTGGAGCTTCATCCGGTATCGGTGAAGCCACAGCCCAACTACTGCTGGAGGAGGGATATGCAGTGTATGCTGCAGCCCGAAGAGTGGAGAAAATGAAGGACCTTGAAAAGAAAGGTGCAAAGATACTGAAATTGGATGTTACGGATGAGAAATCCATGTTTGAAGGTGTAAATAGAGTGATCAAGGAGCAGGGGAGAATAGATGTCCTTTTCAACAATGCTGGATACGGCCAATACGGTACCGTAGAGGAAACACCTTTGGATAAAGCCCGGTACCAGTTCGATGTGAACGTTTTTGGATTGGCAAGGATGACCCAGCTTGTGCTCCCTCATATGAGAAAGCAGAGGTCAGGAAAGATCATCAACACCTCTTCCGTTGGTGGTAAGGTCTATACACCCCTGGGTGCCTGGTACCATGCAACTAAACACGCTATTGAAGGTTGGTCGGACAGTCTCAGGCTTGAGTTGAAAGAATTTGGAATAGATGTGGTGATAATCGAACCAGGTCTCATAAAGACCGAATTCGGAGATGTGGTGGAAAAACAGCTTGCATCATCGACCAAAGGTCCATATAGAAAACTGGTGAATGCTTTTATCAGATCTGCAAAGAAATCCTATGAAAAAGGAAATGCATCACCACCTTCAGTTATTGCTAAGGTTGTCCATAAGGCTATAAAGAAAAAGAAGCCCAAGACCAGGTATTCCGCAGGTAAGATGGCCAAACCTATATTATTTTTCAGAAAAAGGTTCAGCGACCGGATATTCGACAGGATAATAATGAGCCAGTTGAAGTGATGATCAGAGGGAATCTAGTTCGAAATATATTGAATTATCACTGTAATAAACAATTGAAGAAGTAAGTATATTGATTTTAAAGTTGTTTTACATAGGTCAATAAAAGGTCGATGCTGATGATATTGGAGATAATAATCGGGATACTGTTTTTTGCTATTTTCGTAGGGCTTCTGATATACGTCTCTTGGAGATTGAAATACCTATTCAGTATATCCAAGAAAAGGAATGTTTTTATTCCTGTGATATCCCTGACAATTGGATCAATTATAGTCTATATTCTACTGAATCTGACATCAAATATGTTGTATTATATTCTGTACCGGATAATGTCCATTTGGATAGGCATATTTCTCTATTTGATATGCTATCTTGCTCTGTTCGAGTTGGCATATGGATTTTTCAAATTGTTCAGGAATAGAAGGGCACCTGAAAAAATTAGGATCCCCCATCAAGTTTCGGTCCCAAAAAGGACGATAGGAATTATTATCGTGATATTGACACTCTTAACCTCATCCTATGGTATATGGAATGCATATGACGTTGATATCAAGTATGTGGATCTGGAAATGAATGGATTGAATGAAACCGTGAAGATAGCGGTTTTGGCAGATGTTCATGTGGGCAGTTCAGGCGGGAAGGGACATCTTGAAAAATTGGTAAAGATGACAAATGAACTGGAGCCAGATATAGTACTTCTACCGGGAGATCTGACCGATAGCAGAGCTTTTCTCACCGAAGATATTTTCAGTCCCTTTAAGGATCTGACCGCACCCGCTTTTTTCGTCAATGGCAATCATGAGATGTATACTGGCGAAGATGAATTGAACGATCTGCTGAATAGTAGCGGTATCCGAGTTCTGGAGAATGAAGTGGTAAACGTTCATGGGGTCCAGCTGGTGGGTCTTAGGTATATGAGTGAAGACGGCAGCAATGCTGAGATGCATAGTGCTGAAGAAAATATGACCATTAAAAAGTTCATGCCCACTCTGAACCTATCGGATGATAAACCTGCAGTTCTGATGCACCACAGTCCGGTAGGTATTTCCTACGCTCAGGAAGCAGGAGTCGATCTCTTTATTGCAGGACACACTCATGGAGGTGGTCAGATGTTTCCTTTCACAATTCTAGGCGGACCCATGGCCTATGAACACTACAAGGGCCTTTCCAGTCATAAGGATATGAAGGTTTATGTCAGCGAGGGGGTTGGATTTTGGTTTGTTCCTATGCGTGTTGGTACAGACAGCGAGATCACATTGATTACACTTCAGAGCGGCGTTAATAATTAGAGTAATATTGTGGTGAAAATATGTCAAAGGTCTATTATAAAACATTCTCTGGCAAGGAAAAGGTAAAGGATATTCAAAAGATATCCCGAAAGCTCCTTGAAAAGGTGATCAGAGAAGAGAACGTCCAGCTTGAAAAAGAAATACCCCTCAAAGTCCATTTTGGGGAAGCGGGCAATGTCACCTACCTTAAGCAAAAGAACTTTGACGGGGTAATAGATTATCTCGAGGATAATGACATCAAAGCTTTCTTTATCGAGACAAACGTCCTCTACGGCGGGAAGCGGTATAAAGAGGAATTTCACAGGAGAACTGCAATGAAACACGGGTTCACACGGCTACCGGTAGTTATAGCTGACGGCAGTCACGGCCAGGATTATTATTATGTTGAAATTAATAAAAAACACTTTGATAAATGCAAGCTCGGGAATGAGTTTTCAAAGTATTCTCAGCTGATAGTACTGGCTCATTTCAAGGGACATGCTTTGGCGGGTTTCGGCGGTGCTATAAAACAGCTCTCCATGGGGTATGCATCAAAGGGCGGTAAACTGGCGATGCATCTAGGTATCAAACCGCAGATAAAGAATCGAAAATGTGACCGGTGCCGTCTATGTCAAGAAAGATGTGCCGAAGATGCGATTATATTAGGTAAAAAATCCTATATTGATCATTCTAAATGTGTAGGATGCGGGGCATGCGTTGCTATATGTCCCCACAGAGCGGTTTCCATTTTTTCCATTAGGGGCATTGGTAAGGCACTGAACTTTTCAGGGTTCCGGGAGAAGCTCGTGGAATATGCCTATGCCGCCCAGAAGGGAAAGGACAATATTTATGTCAACTTCGTCATGAACGTCACTTCAGGTTGCGACTGCGAGGGAAAGAAAATGAAGGTGTTGATCCCGGATGTGGGAATATTGGCCTCCACTGACCCCGTGGCAATAGACAAGGCATGTTTTGACATGGTAAAAAAAGCGGGCAAGAAGTTTCGGGGAATAAAGATCTTTGCTTATGCAGAAAAGATAGGGCTTGGATCTGCAGATTATGAACTGGTGAAGGTAAATTGATTAATCGTCACAATAAAGCGGTTGATTGATCCATGAAGAATGTTAAAATAACGGTGTGACCGAAATGCTGTTTGGAGAATAAACATGGAAGAGATTAGTGCAGAACTTGATCTTGGCAAAGGTTTAGACGAGTATGAATTCAGCATTGAAAGGAGTGAGAATCCTCCGATCCTGCACATACCGGGAGATCACAGGGGCCCCGATCTCCGCTTTCCCAGGAGACCTGAGCAGGAGAAATGGCTGAACAGTCAGGAGCGTTTCATGAAACCCTACTGGTACTGCCAGTGGAAATTCCATGACTTGACCCCATGCCTGGCCTTCGTTGATTACTTGGTGAAAAAATGAAAAGTTTGGTAGTATATTACTCGCGCACAGGGAATACTGAACTTGTGGCCAAAGAGCTTGCGAAAGAACTGGGTTCGGATATTGAAGAGATAGTTGATATTAAAAAACGGTCAGGATTGATAGGACTTACCGGAGCAGTCATCAATCCTAGGGGTAAGACCGCCATAAAGGAGACTAGGAAAGATCCTAGAGATTATGATATTGTAATAATCGGTACACCTATATGGTGGTATACCTGTGCCCCGGGGGTGACGGAATATCTCAAACATAACAGGGATCGTATAAGGAAAACTGCCTTTTTCTATACCTGCGGAGCTGACAAAAAGATAAACGCTCTGAAAGATATGGAAGACCATTTGGGAAAGGCTCCAATATGCTATATGGGCATTGAGAAACCCAAGAAGAATAAAGAAAAATTGGATAAAAAGGTAAAGGATTTCGTCGGGAAACTGAGATCCAAAGCGGTGTAAAAATTGGGCAAGAATGTGATAATAACCAGTGCAATCGGTATGATAGGCAGAACGGCACTTAAATACGCCTTGAAAAGGAAGGATGTGGACAAGGTAACCATCCTAACAAGGCGCAAAACTGGAATCCAAAGGCGATTTTGTTCTGGAGGATCTCACTTGTCCCGGCCATAATACCAACAGTTTTCTCAAGTTTTTCGGAGGCCTGAACAAGGGAAGACCGAATAAGGCGGACCTGAAAAAGGCAGAACTTTTTTCTTTGGATATGATAAAAAGTATTCAATAATGATTCAAACCGTCATCATCCAAACCGCCCTCGTTTTCATTTTTACTTTCTCGTGCATAATAATATATATCACCATTTCTTACAAGGTATTACATAGTTATTTGAATAATTATTAATGCGTGTTTGAAAAGAAGACTAGGAGATGAAAAAATGAAAAAGATACTGCCTGCGCTTTTGATAGTGATTTTGTTATTATTGAGCACCTTCATGACAGGGTGCACGGATGATGACGATGAAGAAGAAGGTGATGAAAATGGAGATGACGGGGATGACGACGACGATAACGGTAATGATGACCCAGGGATCGGAAAACTCGGTGAGGACCTGAGGGATAGACTGGGAACTACCTACATATTCGGTCTTGAGGAGGTCGAGTACGAGATGATGGCGGACGATATCGACGGCTGGTATTCAAATGCGGTAGACCGTGGGATCACTATTGTAGGATTCGAGCTGTTCACAACCGATGGATACACTGTGATAGATTCCGATGTGCTCCGCAGTGCCGGTTTCTCGAAGGATGAGGATTACGGTTATCTCTTCGGAGACCTTCTGGAGGGCGCGGCAAAATACAACATAACCTTACTGATCATGCTGGAGACCATCGGACACATAGTGGAAGGGTCCAAGGATTATGATGAGGACAAAATAGATGATGAGAAGCTGACCACCGATGCATTGAAGGATCTGATAACCGAAATAACCGATGAGGCCAAGAGATACGGTGCCTCCATAGTGGTTAACGAGGAAGCAATGGTGGATAATTACATGGATGCTGTTAGGGAAGGTGCCACAGCCAATGGAATTCCCTATATGCATTTTTTCGACGACCTTAAGAACAGACCCGATATATTCCTTTCAGAGGATTACGGCTACTACCCCTTGGATGCCAAGAATAACAATGCTGATAAGCAGTACTTGACAGACATATACGAATGGGGCGCCTATCTATGTGAGCTAGGTATGCTTAACATCATGTACGGCAACGCATTTGCAGCCGGAAAGGATTACGGAGTGCTGACGGCCGGTGGATGGGGTATGGGCGAGAAGACCCACCAGAACATTGCTCTGCTGCGTGCTGTTCAGTTCGGGGCCCAGGTCTATTTCTTTGTGGCAGCCACAAATGACGACGGTCCCGAGTTCGCGGGAGAACAGGCCTATGTGGACGGATACAATTTCAAGACCCAGCTTCTGCCCCTTCTCGAGGAGTACGGCCGTGAGGACACGGACAAGGCTAAACCCATAGCTAACCTTATCCTAGATACCCCTCCTTTACCCGCAAGCGAGGATGAATCCGATGCATATGATTTCTTCTATGAATCCCGACTCAGTTCTGCAGGGGCCATAACCAATGCCATGCTTGCAGCCGGTTATGACATAAGGGTGACCCAGCGGACACCTTTTGCTGGTGCTGATCTTTATTATGTTCTTTCATGCGGTTTGATATGGGGAGACGGTCCTGACATGACCAAGAGCCTCGCAGATCTGGCAGATGGCTCAACTCCTGTTTACTATCAGGCAGCTGGAGAGGTCCCAGATGATCAGGACGGCTATCCCAACTGGCATAAGGTTATGAACAAACTCGGATACAGCGATTATTATCCACTGGCCTATGATGAGAATGCCAACGCGAATTTCTTCGATCCTATACCGCAAACTGTAAGCTATAATTTCACTGCCGGAACGTCCGATGTTAGATACGGAGGCTACACCTTTGGAGTCTGGGATAGTTCAGAGATAGGTGAGTTCTCCTGGGAACATTATATCAATTATATGTGGTATGATGATTATGAGGGAGATGTACTGTTAAAGGGTAAAACATGTGCAGATGGCGATGACCAGTTCGATGATGATGTGGCTTTGATCTTCAAGGAGGGTAATGTCTATTTCGTTAATGGCGGTTATTTGCATTTGGCAGCATCGTCCATATTGGCCAATATCATGGCTGGTGAAACGATCTACAATAAACCCTCATACGGTTACTTTACCAATGGTGAGAGCAGATCTGTCTTCTACGCTCCTTATGATGTGGATATAGACCTCAATGTCATGGGCGGTACCAATGTGACAGAATTCGACGAGTCCGGAAACGAGGTGGCCAGCACAGCTGTGAAATTAGAGAACGGCAGGCTCCACGGGTCCGTTGACAAGTTCCATCTGATAATAGTGAAATAGATAGGTCAGACTGAATGGTCCGGCTTTTCCATTCTATTTTTATTTTTCAATAGCAGTACAGTCAGTATGACAGCGGCAATGCCCATTAGACCGACAAATACTGCAAAGGGCACCTTGAATCCCCATTTATCCGCAGTATAACCAACGAAAAAAGCGGTGTTGCTTCCAGCAAGAATATTGATAGTCCTGTAGAAACCCAGTTTACCGCCTCTTTCATCATCCTCCCAGTGGCCCATGAGCTGGTAGTTGAACACTACAAATGAAGCCCCTCCAAGGGATAGAACAAAACTGAACATCAGCATCAGTATGAAGGATTCCAGGTACACAAGAAGGCTCAGGCCGATGATGTTTATGGCGATTATCACCAGAAGTATCGCCCTTTGATTGAATTTATCGCACAGCGGCCCTACCACGGATTTGAACAGTATCCCTCCCAGGGAAAGCAGGGCGAAACATATTCCCGACTGAAATTCGGAAAGGTTCTTGGTTTCCTGTAAGAAGGTGGGGTAAAAGGAAAGAAAACCCATCCATATGAATGCCATGATGAAGTTAACTAGAAAAACCGATATGATGAATGGATCAAGCATTGCTTTGGCACTGTTCTTGAGATTGTTCTTCACACTGCCTTTGGTAGGCTGACTTCGTTTGCAGGTGTCCAAGAAATGGAACCTGAGGCCTATGAATATCCCGAATATTCCAAAGATCAACAGAATTATACGCCAGTGCAGTACCAATACCAACAGCGGAGCGGTAAATGCCATAAGTCCCGATAGAGAACCCACGCTGGACTGGATACCTAATGCTCGTCCTCTGTTCTTCCGGTAGAGGTCGGATACAAAGGCTATACCGATGGTCTGGTAGAAACCTGTACTAATACCCACAAGGATCATCACACCGAAAAACATGAATGAATTGGCTGAGGCTCCAATGAGCATGAAGGCAATGGAAAATACCAGAACGGCCCAGGTGAGCACCTTCTGCTTTCCCACCCTGTCCCCCACCACTCCAGATGGAAACTGCATCATACCATAGAAAAGCCACATGGCGGTCATAGCAGCACCGGCCATAGCGTGGTCCATATGCAGGGTTCCCTCTATCCTTATCAGAAGAACAGAAACAATATGTCTTCCTGCCAGAACCAGAAACCATCCCAGAGAGGCCAATGCAAGTGCCAATGTTCTTCTCTTCATGGCAGGTCCCCGGGTTCTATCTCTCACCTATCTTCTCTGCAGGATTACCCGCCGCAACAGTGAAAGGTTCCACATCCTTTGTCACTACCGATCCAGCCCCCACAACAGCTCCGTCTCCTATTGTCACCCCGGGCATGATTATACTTCGTATTCCAACCCAGCAATCCTTTCCTATGATCACAGGTTTTCCGTCGATTGCCCCCTGTTTCAAGAAATGAACATTGGGGTCCCTGAACTGGTGATATCTTGTCATTATTACAGAGAAAGCACTGATGCCGCTGTTGTCCCCCATTTTTATAATATTTCCTTCTCCCCCTGGGGCCCAGAGTACTGAGTAAGCGCCTATGACCACATTGTTTCCAAGTTCAATATTTCCGCTGAGGGATACGTTCCTTCTGAATCTTACCTTTTTTCCCAGCTTAATGTTAGGAGGATAGCCGAAATCGTATTCAGGATATAGAAATGTGACTCCTCTTTCAATAAGCAGGGGTCTGCTGCTGCCCTTTCTAAGGGGTGCATATCTTTTACGCAGGGAGTGGGCGGTGTTGCCTGGGAGGTTTTTGAAGAAGTTATACCACCTAACCTGTTTAGCGATATTTTTATCGTAACCTCCTTTCAGGAGTTTCTTCTCAGCCACTTCATTCAGACCTCCCGTTTCATTTAGGTTTACAGCTACCAGTTAGCAAACAAAGTTCATTTGATGCCGCAGGTATTATTTTTTATCCCTGTAGAGTTCTTTTTTAAGTTTTTTTAGTGCATGAATATTACCCTTGATTATTCCCTGGTTCCGTATCAGTTCCACATACTGCCTGGCGACTTCTGGGTCGAGTTTCAATACATCCGAGAGGCCCAATTTTTTCTCCATTATTATCTGGTTATCCCTTGAACCGTGAATAAGATTGCAGTTCCTACATTTCTCCCTGAACTCTCCTGTGATAAGCTCCCTTCTTAGCTTCATCATCTCTGAACAGTTCCAGAGCTTATCAAGGGAATGGTCATTCAGTGTCCTTTCCAGCTCGATCCCGCCACAGCATACCTGAATACTCCCGTCGGTCCTGACGGTCATTGATGTGAAGGGCTCCAGGCAGTTATACTTCTGGAGTTTTTCATTGAACCTATGGTCGTCCCCGTACCTGCGGTCCTCAGTTAAGGCGCATCTTCTAGCGGAGAAAATTATATCTCTGCTTTTCGCATAATCCCCGGCTTTCTCAAGAAGTTCTCTGGTTCTATCCGGATCACCATAGATGTTCTGCTCCATCATTTCCTCAAAACATATTTGAAGGGGCTGAACCCTAATCTCCCTGGCTCCTATCTCCACAGCCAAGTCAATTAGGTCCGGAAGTTCTAAGAGAGTATCCTTCATGGCAGTATAGCTCAGGTCGATAACGGGATTGTCACTTCCAAGCTTCTTCTTCATTTTAGAAAGGTCAACAAGGTTCTTCTTCAGCTTCTCAAAGGAAGCGCCTCTGATTTTTTCATAGCTTTCTTTCCCGTCAACAGATATCTCAATATAGCTCAGTCCGGATAATACCAGTTCCCTAGAGAGGTTCTTGGTAAGAAGCTGTGCGTTCGTGGTAATTACCGTTGGAATCCCCAATTCGGAGATCCCATTGACCATTTCCGGAAGGTCTGTCTTCAGGAGAGGTTCTCCGCCTCCGCAGAGAGGTACTAGTTCTGCCTCTTTAACAAATGACATGGCCTTCTCAAAAAGCTTATTGGAAATATCTTTCCCAATGATTGGCTCCTTTCTATATTTGGAATGAAATCCGCACATGATGCATCGGATATTGCATCTGGAGGTTACCTCGATAGAAAAAATATGTGGATACGACTGGGCATATCCACTTTCCTCATTTATTCTGATATCATGCTTGATATGAGGAGTAGTTCCCGCATGGGACCAATTGCCTTTTTTATCAGGGTTCTTGCCCCCCCGCTCCTGTGTGATGGTATTCACCCTTATATTTCATTGAATGCTCACATTGGAGGAGGCGGAAGATCGTCCTCATCCAGAGGCACAGGAATTTCAGGTGCTCCTGGGGCCATTGGTTCAGGTGACATTGGAACCTCTGCCGGAGGTGAATCAGGCGGGATCTCACCGGGAGGCATCATCGCAGGATCGGACATGGGTATCGGTGGTTCGCCCATGGGCTGTTCCTCTGCCATTCCAGGAGGGGCTTCTGGTGCAGCCGGACCCTGGGGGATCGATTCCAGGGGTGCAGTCATATCCGAAGGGATCTCCTGATCTAAGGGAGCCGTTCCACTTTTATTCCGTTCAATATCTGAATTTTGCACATCTCCATCATATAATTGTGAGTCTTCGTGGGCAGGATATTGCTCTTCCTCTTGACCGCTAATCTCGTCTTCAATACCGGTTGTCTGTTCATCTTCTTCTGGGGGATTTTTTCCATCTGAAGTTCCTCTGCTCTCACCTATCAATTCATCACTTTCTTTAAGGCTTTCTTCTCCTTTATCTCCGCCTTTCTTCTTCATGAGGATAAATACTATTACCACTATGACGAGAACCACAACAATTATTATAACAATAAGTAGACCTGTGGATAAACCGCCCTCGTCATCCTTGCCAGTATCCCCTGGTGTGTCATCGTCATCATCTTCTCCGATCTGGGCTTCGATCACGGTTACCAAGACATCATCCTGAGAAGTCAAACCTGCACCGTCTTTCACAATAAGTGTGACGGTGTAGTTTCCAGGAGTTGAAAATATATATTTGGCTGTAACTCCGAATAGGGTAATTGTTGTATTACCGTAATTGAAGGACCAGGTGTAATTCACTATACCCACATTGTCTGAGCTGAAGAAACCGTCAAAGGTAGCATTCTTATACTGTTCCACAGTGAAATTTGTCCCTGCATTTGCTTCAGGTGCCGCGGTGTCCAACACGGTTATGGTCAGGTTATCCGTTATGAATCGTCCCGTTCCGTCGCTGATGTTCAATGTCACCAGATATATACCTGGAATATCAAATGTGAAATTTACCTCAGTTCCGATAAGACTCATTTCCAAGTCATTATACATAAAGGTCCATTTATAGCTGAAGTCCTCGTCGATTGCAGCTCCAGAGGCATCCATGAAGCTAGTATCTCCCTGATTCAATGTAATATCGGCCCCGGCTTCGGCCGTTGGCATTTCAGCAACTGGACTTGTAATATTAAGATTGATGAAGAATCCATCAAGGTTGTCCTCTGCATCTGTCACATTCAGTGTCAATCCATAGATACCAGGGATATTAAAAGTGAAATTGAATATGGGCCCGTAGATCTTAACCATGCCGCCGTCATAATAGAAGGACCAGGTATAATTGGTAATCCCCAGATTATCGGTGCTTCCCGAAGCGTCAAGCCAGATTGCTTGGGTTACAGTAAAGTTCAGGACCTTTTCCACAGGACCGGTGGAATTGATAACAATGGCCGAAGGTCTTACAATGTCCAATACGTCTATTTGGAAATTACCGTTTGATATGGAGGTATCAAGAATATTTCCCAAGGCGTCCTGTGCCCAAATATGATAAAGTAGCTGGGTGGTGTTAATGGGGACGTCTATCAATACACCCCAGAGATCATCAGCCAGAAACACCATGTCTGCGGATGTATGATTGTTCCCGAAGAATGTGTAATTTGCTTTAACGCTGGTGATGTTGGAGTCGTCAGTGATCTTTACTATCAGCTGGAATTCCTGTCCCGTTTGTGGTTCGTTAACTGAGGCTTCCTCTACGAATATTGGTGCATCCATATCGGACTGAACCACATGATCGATAGATGTTGTTATGTGATTTCCTGATGTATCAGATATATAGAAGCTGTAACTGATATCTCCAAGTATATTACCCACATTGTATGAATGGGTCCAGTTGCCGCTGTCAATTGCCATTGATTCATTGTACTGATCCCCGCCGTGCACATACCTGACATACACATTATTTAGTTGAATATTATCCCTGCAATTGATCTTGAAGGTGACATTGTCACCTGCAAAGAAAATCTTTGGGGTATAATCCTGTCCAACAGTGGGTTCATCGTTATCTGTCACTGGGATGCTCACCTGGTTGCTGGTAACCAGATGACCTGCAAGATCCGTGATATAGAAAGTATAGTTCAATGGTGACAATGAATGTTTGGCACTAATTCCTCTTGACCAAAGGTCATTGAAGAATTGCAGGGTTTCATTACCCCCATTTTCCCCATGAGTCCAGTTGACCATCAGAGTATCAAGGAGGAAATTATCTGATGCATTCAATCTGAACCAGAATAGATCTCCCGTGGTTGCGGTATCATCGCTCTGGTCATTATTTATCACTGGTTGAGTATTGTCCACAGCAGCATACATCAGGTCATTCAGGCCACTCTGCTTGTAATAGGCAATCTGGGGCAGATGGTCGCTTCCCAGGGCCAAGGAATTATATTTTCCTTCGCTTTCCCCAGAATCCACAATGGTGAACTGCCACTCACCCCCTCCGGCATTGAATGCATACTCCAGATCACCGCTTGTTCCGTTCTGATAAGTGATATGAGGCATATCAAGAATATCAAGGCTCAGGGATGTTGTTCTGCCTGCTTCTCCCAGTATTTTAACGGTCTCCATCTCCCATTGGGTCATATTGTAGAATGCATATTTGATTTCTCCATTTGTCTCATCGAAATAGCTGATTCTTGGATGTTCTGTGGAATTCAGCTCCAAGGAAGCACCCCATCCCACCTCGTCATCTGAATCAACAGCCTCCTTGTGCCAGGCTGCACCGTCCCAATATGCGTATTTAAGGTCTCCGTTGTCATTGTCGAAATATGCAATTGCAGGATAACCGCTATCGTTCAGTTCCAGTGATGTGTCAAATCCAACGGCCGCATCTGAATCTATGGTGGTGTTTACCCATGCAGCTCCATTGTAATAAACATATTTCAAGGTCAAGTTGTCCCCGTCATGATAGCTTATGTGGGGTTTTCCTGTTTCATTGATCTTTATGGAGGTGTATTCTCCCACGTCCCAGCCTGGATCGGCAACTTCAGTCACCCACTGCACTCCGTCGTGATATGCGTATTTAAGGTTCCCCGTTGTCGCACCAGTGGGATCATAGTAACTGATATGCGGTCGATCCATCATATCCAGATCTATCGAGCAGTAGAGTCCTGCACCATTTTCCACAACATTCCTTACCCATTGTTCACCATCGAAATAGGTGTACTTGAGATTTGTATTTGTGTGGTCGTAATATGCTATGTGTGGTCTGTTCTGAGAGTCAACGTCCAATGAACAGTATTCACCTTGATCGCCTAGATTATCCACGGTCATATTGAACCAGCCGTCACCTGCTCTGGTGCGCATATCTGAGAAGGATATCCTTCCCTTTTGCCCTATGCTTTTTGATTCTAAGGTTATATTGAAGTCCATTCCGTAAATTAATGCCATAACGCTTCCTGAAATCAATAGAATTATCATTACAAAAGATAGATGTTTTCTGTTAATCATACAATCCCTCCGAGAGATGAATTGGTCAATTCGTTTTGCACTATTTAATAATTCCGACAATGTTACCAATTGTCCAATACCTTATGGTAAGGGGAAATTATCGAAAAATTCAATATCCTTTGAAGTATTTGATGATTAATAATTTTCATGAGATGCAGTTCATTTTTTATTAACGAACGATATTGTTTTATACTGGTAATCCATTTTGATTGACAAATCCATACATAATTACAATCTTAATGGATGGTGCTTTCATGCCGATAATAAACATTTTTTCCAGAACCCATGTGGGAATGCACAGGGAGAACAATGAGGATTCCACAGCTACACTATCTATCAAGACCTCCGATGAGAGGGGCGAGATAAAATATCATGTTCTCATATTGGCTGATGGCATGGGGGGTTACGAAAGAGGTGAGGCCGCCAGCCAATTGGCATGCCGAGAACTAGGAATGTTCGCAGTATCAGAGGTGTCGGATATTCTATTATCCCATAAGGATGATAAAACCAGATTTGAAAATTTCAGGGATAGATGTACCTGTATTGCATCAAAGATAAATACTGAGATCAGAGGGATGGTCTCAAACGATGAATCCCGAATTGGTTCCACCTTTGTTATGGCAGTGATCTACAATGATATTTTCAATTTGGCCTATATGGGTGACAGTCGCGCCTACCTTATACAGAATGGTGGAATTGAGCAGATAACCAGAGACCATTCCTATGTGGAAGCCCTGCTTGAGAACAAGGCCATAACCCCAGAGGAGGCCCTGGATCATCCTATGAAGAACGTCATAACCAAAGGATTGGGAATAAATGAAAAGGCCGAACCAGATTTTATCCACGGTAAATTCTCTACTGATTCAGCCCTTATCCTATGCAGTGACGGAGTAACGGATATGCTCATTGATGGGGAGATCAAGGAAATAGCCCATGAATCCAAACCCTTTGAGATGTGTGATAGAATAGTGGAAGCATCCAATGCCAAAGGAGGCAAGGATAACATATCCATAGTTATGGCCCGATTGATCTTTTCAAAGGTTAAAAAGAACAAACACCGTTAAATTTATCAGGTTTTATTAATAATTTCAAATAAATCATAGCAAGATATAATGAAATGAACATTTAATTATGAAATATTGATTATTATTGGATTTCAGCGTCATCTCATTTAGATTTATAATTTCTAGTTAAATAAGGATTGGTACAATGCCCAGGTTCAAAGCAAAGCTGGTTTTTGAAAGGGATGAGGAAGTTCCGAAACAGATCGAGATAGATGATTTCATATTGATCAAGCGAACCGCTCAGGGTGTGGTTTGCCAGGACGAATGCGACGAATATCCTCTGGGAGTTTTTGATCTTTCAGTAAGCGGAGGGCCGGGCCACGTTAAGATATTCTGGGAGGGAGATGGTCTCTATTTACAGGATCTCGGGAGCAGGAACGGGACCTTCATCATACGGGGAGGGGTCACAAAACCATTGAAAGGTTGGATTAGAGACCCTGGAACAGGGAATGGAACTACCAGCCAAAAAGTCAGAGTAAAGAAGACAACTCGGATAAAGGTAGGTCGTTCTCTTTTCTCCTTGGAAATTGAACCTATCCAGACAGTTATAGAACACAAGGGCAGCGGGGATATTCGTGTTACAGAAGTTGCAGGTGATTATCAGAATATTGAGATCCGCGACAGTATCATACAGCGGTCCAACATAGGGACTGTGAGCCATGGTATTGATGAAAAAGAGTTCAGAAAAGCTGTTAAATGGCTAGATCAGCGTTCTGAGGACCGGGCAGCCCTCCTGTCGAAAGCACAGGAGGAAATGGCAGGAATGACCGCCGAGCTTTATAACCGCGTGGTTAGTGGTTTGGGGGCTCTTCTTAAGGAGTTCCCGCTTCCAGCCAGCATGGAGAAGAAAAGGGCAGAGATGCACCTTACTTACAACTGTACTGAATGTAGGACGGAAATTGGTAAAATAATTGATCGGAAATGGAAGAAATGGCTGATGTTGGGAGTAACAGGGGGTCTTGTGGGTTTGGGTATTGCAACTGTGAGTGTTACCAGTATTACAAAAGCACCAGGGTCGGATATTGGCCTTAAAGCCATGGGACGCTTGTTCCAGGATTTCACAGGTAAAACATTGGATCAGATTCCCTCTGAAAAATTCTTGCTAACTGATAATGAAAGGAATAATCTTGTCATGGAACTAAGAAATGCAGGTATCATTGATAAGTTGAATTACTGCCCGGTTTGTGCAAGATGGGTTTGTAGCGATTGTTTTGAATATCAGGAGAGGATGTGTATATTGGATAGCCAGAAGAAAGGATGGTGATATGCTGCCAAATCTGCTCCGCCCTTCAAATGGCTTTTTTGGGTGATAAGCGAAAAATAACCAAATAACTATTGTAATAAGTAATCAATACCTGCTCTGAATTATTTATTGTAGCAAGGAGGAATATTCTATGGAATTGAAAGGTAGCAGAACCGAAGAAAACCTATTGAAAGCTTTTGCAGGAGAATCCCAGGCAAGGAACAGATATACATATTTCGCTTCCAAGGCCAGCAAGGAAGGTTATGTACAGATCTCCAAAATATTTCTGGAGACCGCGGATCAGGAGAAGGAACATGCCAAGCGTCTGTTCAAATTTCTGAAAGGCGGGGAGCTGGAAATCACTGCATCATTCCCCGCTGGGAAGATAGGGACGACAATAGAAAATCTCATGGAATCCGCTGGTGGTGAGAACTATGAGTGGACTGAGATGTATCCTGATTTCGCAAAGGTGGCAAGAGAAGAGGGTTTCATGGATATTGCAGATGTGTTTGAATCAATAGGTGTGGCCGAAAAGCAGCATGAAAAACGATACTTGGGAGTTTTGGAAAATATAAAGAACGATACGGTTTTCAAGAAGGATAAGAAGGTGGTATGGCGCTGTTTGAACTGCGGATATGTTCACGAGGGCGAGGAAGCACCGGAACTTTGTCCGGCTTGTGCCCATGCACAGAAGTATTTTGAACTCCTGGCAGAAAATTGGTGATGAAATAGTAGTTCAAAATCATATGGGGCTGTGTTAAATACAGCCCTTTTATACTTTTTTTTAAGAAATCACCTGAACTCACCAAGATATACTTTCTCCCATCGAGCTGAACTGTTGCTCTCCAGAGCATTTACTCCAAATTTGTTCATAACCCAGTTCTGAGCGAATAAAAATGCTTCCCTAACTGAAACATGATCATTTCCTTCAATATCCGAGAAGCCGTATTTTTTATCCGCTATATCAAATTTTATTAGGTCCAATCCCTGTGAATCAGTAAAATTATAATGAAATCTTCCATTTGAGAGCTGTTGGCTGTTCACAGCTGTGTATGTCACTCTTGGGCAGGGATTATCCCCGTCGTCCAGATGAGGTATTGCGCTCCCAGAATGGCATGCATCTATCGAAATGATCAGGTCCGAACAGTTTATCTCATCAAGCCAGCTGTCAAGAGTTGAATAATGAATATTTTTATCCCTGCACAGCATGATGTTGTTTCCACCATGAGTTCCAATACTGATATAAACTGTATCATTTATATCGGCGATTTCAGCAATCTCCATTATGGAGTTCTCAAGGGCGTTTGAGGTGGCGTCGTGAAACTCGTACTTCCATATTGTTGATTCATTATAGGAATAATTTTTAGTCAGAAGACGATTCATTTTTTGGGAATCCAACCATTCTGGATCATTGGGATTTCCCCAATTGAATAGAAGGGCGTACCGATTGTTCTCGACCAATGGATCTGAATTGGACGTTTTTACTTCAAAACCATCAGTAAGATTGTCATTGTCAGAATCGGGATTCCAGGGATCGGTATTATTGATGAATTCATGAATATTTGAAAGTCCGTCATTATCGGGGTCCTCTAAGCTATCATCTATAAGGGGATCTAGATCATTATTTATTTCCCAATCATCAGTTAGCAGATCTCCATCAGTATCGCGGGTCTGTGGATTCAAATCAAGAATATATTCCTCAATGTTTGTCAGGTTATCGCCATCCGAATCCATAGTTGCGTCACTGCTATCGGTTGGATCTAAATTTCTCCATATTTCCCAACCGTCGGGAATTCCATCGAGATCCGTATCGTTATTGTTAGGATCTGTGTTATAAATAAACTCAAGTTCATTGCTGAACCTGCAGTATTTAGTGGTTCGGTTCCCTCTATCTGAGAAAACAATAAGGTTATACCCGTCCCCGTCGTTATCTTCATCAGGGTCATGTACACCGTTCCCGTTAGAATCCATCAAAATGGGGTTCAAATTCCAGCTTCCGTTAATCATTATTCTGTTCTCAAGTTCCCATCCATCATCCAATCTATCCCTATCAGTATCTGTTATCAATGGATCAGTACCGTTTTCGAACTCCTGAATATTATTGAGACGGTCGTTGTCATTATCAATAAATGAATCGTTTTCAAGAAGATTCAAATTAAATTTATACTCCCAGCCGTCAGGCATCAAATCGCCGTCTGTATCACTGCTCAGGGGATTTGATGTCAATTCAAATTCCATCAGATTGGTCAAAGAATCATTATCCGGATCATTTCCGCCATTAGGGTAATTGGGATCTAGGGAGTAATCGAATTCCCATCCATCAGGTAGACCATCTCGGTCGGAGTCCTGGTGAAAAGGAGATGTATTGAAGGCAAACTCAACTATATTCATCAAACCGTCGACATCAGGATCCTCCATGCTGTCATTTCTCAAAGGATCAGTTCCGATATTTACCTCCCATGAATCAGGAATAAGATCACAATCCGTGTCAGGAGAGTTGGGGTCCGTTCCTAAAAGGTGTTCCTGTATATTGGCTATACCGTCCCCATCAACATCATAATAGGAATCATAAGGTTCATTGGGGTTCAATCCATTGATTATTTCCCATTTGTCATCCAATCCGTCAAAATCGGAATCCTCGAATCGGGGGTCAGTTGAATTAATACATTCTTCCAAGTTGTCCAGGCCGTCAAGGTCTAGATCCAAATGAGAATCCTCTGAATAAGGATCCAACCCAAACATGATCTCCCATCCATCAGACATCCCGTCGCCATCAGAATCCTCACGGTTAGGATCAAGGTTCAAGATGAACTCCTTCAGGTTATTTAATCCGTCGAGATCGCTATCTAATTCTGAGTTGTGCACCATGGCTCCAATATTAAAATAAACCTCCCATCCATCAGATATTTTATCATCATCTGAATCATAATCATGCGGGTCAGTACCTAAATAGATCTCCTGCAGATTTGTGAAGGGTATATATTGGTAATTTCTTCCGGCGGATATCAATATCATCCCATCCTGATCAAAATCCTCTTCCCCATCATAAACTCCGTCTCCATCGGTATCATTTTTGGTGGGGTCCAGATCCCAAAGAGATCCTGATAATGCCCTGAAATCTATCTCCTGCTGATCGGTGATCCCATCTCCATCAGTATCGGGATCAAAGGGATTACAATCGAAGTATAGCTCACGTCTATTTACCATCCCATCGGCATCGTTATCATCCCATGAGTCATTCATCAAGGGATCCAGCCCCTTGGAAACTTCCCATAGGTCCGGCAATCGGTCCCTATCCGAATCCCTGGTATTTGGGTTAGTTCCCTCTATGAATTCCTGAACATTGCACAAACCGTCATTGTCTAGGTCTGAAATATTGTCCGAAGGGTCGCAGGGGTGAAGACTATTGTTTACCTCCCATTGGTCGGGCATTCCGTCCAGATCGGTATCTGAAAGATTGGGATCAGTTCCAAGGGAATATTCCAGAGCATTGCTCAATGTATCGTTGTCATTGTCCATGGTGGCATCATTTGAATTGTTGGAGTCAAGTCCATTTTCATTTTCCCACAAGTCCGGCAATCCGTCCTTGTCCCTATCATCGGTGAGAACAATAATAATTACATCTTCATCCCTGGTTTCCACATTTGATCTGTGGGTCTTTCTGTTGATCCCTGTGGCTATTAAAGAGAATATTATGATAAATAATAATATGAAAATAGTAATACGGCGGCAGGTATTTTTCCCTATTTTCATAGATTTCCCTCTCTAACATAGATACAATATCAGAATCCCATCTAGATTTTTTCAATAGAATTACTCTAAATGATTCATTAAAAGATTTTGTATTATTCTCCTTATTTAAATAAAGAGATGAGAAGGAATATGGTATTTGTTTTACATAATGTTTTGAATAATTTAAAAAAAGGGAGGATAAATATTCCTCCCCGAATTTATTTTGCAGATATTTTACGCAGTATATCACCTATTAGGAGTTCACACCTTCTTAGCGCCATCAATAAGTTTCTCAACTACTGACGGATCCGCTAATGTGCTCGTGTCACCTAGATCATCGGTTTCGCTTTTAGCGATCTTCCTCAAAATACGCCGCATGATCTTTCCGGATCTTGTCTTAGGCATGTCCTCCACGAACTGAATCTTGTCTGGTTTTGCTATGGGTCCTATTTGCACCTGGACCACCTTTCGGATCTCATCCGCGAGGTCGTCGGTTACCTCTTCGCCCTTAATTAGGCTTACATAGGCATAGATCCCTTCACCCTTGATTTCGTGAGGGAAACCGGCAACAGCGGCCTCTGCTACCTTGGGGTGGTGTCCAATTGCACCTTCCACTTCAGCACTACCTATTCTGTGACCGGAAACGTTAAGAACATCATCGATTCTTCCAGTGATCCAGTAGTAACCGTCTTCGTCCCTATGGACGCCATCTCCGGCGAAATAATACCCGGGATAATCAGTGAAATAGGTTTTCTTGAATCGCTCGGGGTCTCCATATATGGTTCTGAGCATTCCAGGCCATCCCTCTTTGATCGTTAGGTTGCCTGAGATACCATTTCCTTCCATTTCTTCTTTGTTCTCATCCATAATGGCTGGTTGGATCCCGAAGAACGGGAAAGTTGCGGAGCCCGGCTTAAGTGTTGTTACACCCGGTAGCGGTGTGATCATGATCCCGCCGGTTTCGGTCTGCCACCATGTGTCGACGATGGGGCATTTCTTGTTACCTATGATTCTATAGTACCATTTCCATTCTGGTTCCTTGATGGGTTCACCCACGGTTCCAAGAAGGTCTAGTGAACTGAGGTCATATTTGGTTGGCCATTCGTCTCCCTGCTTCATAAGTGCTCTGATCGCGGTCGGCGCCGTGTAGAATATATTGACTTTATGGTCCTGGACTATCTTCCAGAATCTCCCGTAGTCAGGATAATTGGGTACACCTTCGTACATCATTGTGGTTGCTCTGTTTGCAAGAGGCCCGTAGATGATATAGGAATGTCCGGTGATCCATCCTATGTCTGCTGTGCACCAGTATATGTCACCGGGATGATAATCAAATACGTATTTATGGGTGATGGCAGTATAAACCATATAGCCGCCGGTGGTGTGAAGTACTCCCTTAGGTTTTCCGGTTGATCCGGATGTGTAAAGGATGAAAAGAGGATCTTCAGCGTCCATTTCTACTGGGTCACATTGATCTGATGACTTATCCATCTCCTCGTGCCACCAGCAGTCCTTATCACCGAATTCCACATTTAGTCCGGTTCTCTGGACAACGACAACGGTCTCAATGGAGGGTGCTCCGCTGACAGCCTTGTCTGCATTGGGTTTCATGGGTATTTTCTTTCCTCCTCTCATAGCGCCATCCTGGGTGATCAGCATTTTGCACTCAGAATCGTTTATTCGGTCCTTGAGGGCATCTGCGGAAAAACCGCCGAAAACGATAGAATGGATAATTCCGAGTCTGGCACAAGCAAGCATTGCTATGGACAGTTCCGGTACCATTTGCAGATAGAATGCAACCTTGTCTCCCTTTTTCAGTCCCTTTGCTTTCAGGACATTGGCGAATTTGTTCACTTCGACAAGCAGTTGTTTGAAAGTGTATTTCTTTACCTCTCCGGGAGAGTTTCCTTCCCAGATGATGGCTATTTCATCGCCGTGTCCGTTCTCAATGTGTCGATCTACACAGTTATAACAGGCGTTCAGTTTTCCGCCCAAGAACCACTGAATATCCTGGGTCTTTAGGTCTACCTTTTTAACTGAGTCCCATTTCTTGTACCAAGTGATGAATTCATCTGCCATCTCGGCCCAGAATCCTTCCGGGTCAGTTATGGAACGCTGATATATCTCCTTATACTCATCCATGCTTTTAATATAAGCTTTGGAAACAAATTCTTTCGGGGGTGCTACAGGTCCAAATTTTGCCTCTGCATCATTTTGTGTCATTTTTTTCCTCCTTGTGGTATGGTCATATTTTGTTCAAATCAATATGATCTAATTGATGAAAATAAGTGTGAGGGGAATACAAATGAAGTTATTTATAATTTATTGTTAAACCCGATTTAAATCATTTCATATGAGAAATCGGCATTATTAAAAGAAGATTATTCACGGCCATATTTTTCTCTAGTGATGGACTTGAGAGTTTTCATACATTCAGATGAATTTTTCTGATTCAGCTCAAGTATTGTCCAATCATAAGGGAATTCGATGACCATGCTTTCCATTAAAAATCCTCTTACTGCTACTATCAGAATTCCAGAAAAACGATCTGTCAGGTTTTTTAATAGGTTCATAATTCCAACAATACCCTTTCCATTAAATTCCAAGGGACCTATGTCATCAATGATCAATATGTCAATATCAAGTAAATTACTAGTAATATCAAGATACCAGTCATTTGCCGATTCGAAACCCCCTTTAATAAAATAATATTTGCATCCATTGGATCCAGGTCTTTCTATTGAAGCGGGATTCATTTTCAATTCAAAAAGATCATCCTGGCTGTAATTTGTTTTGTTTTCTTCAACCAGTAGCTTGTTGACGGCAATGTCTGCTCTTATTTTGTCTGATAATCTGATGATAGAATAACCTCTGTTTTTTCTGCCATCCGGGATTCTCAGGGATAATGTACCGTCCAATTTCAATCCTGAACACTGTTTATTTATCCATTCGGTATATGTTCTTAAAAGTGATGTTTTTCCAATTCCTATATCACCGGAGATTAAGAGTGATACCATTGAAGAAGGTGCGTTGTTCATATCTATTCCTTTTAATCATTTATTTGTTCTATAATAATAGATCACAACAAGGATGAATACCGCAGATATAATAAATCCATTCAAATCTGGCACTTCCTTTACCCAAGTTGCCTCTGAATTTTCATTATCGTATGTCACAGATCCTGAGGTCTTATAGTATATGGTGTTGAATTCCTCGTCCTCAAAGACCCTTGGAGGGGGACGTGATTTGTAGTTATATTCGAAATAATAATAATATTCCGCAAGATGGCTCTTGGTCCAAACACCTCCTTCAAAACTGTCCTTTATTCCATCGTCGGACCATTCCGCCAGATGATGGCAGGTCCTGAATAGGAACAGTTCATTGACTACATCAATGGTGGCTACCTCGTAACTGCCGTCCTTTAAAGGTATGTAGACATTAGTCCAAGCATGACCGAACCACTCTCCGGATTTTTCATCATACAGAAGACCTAAAGTTAACCATGAAGGAATTTCCAAACTTCTAAGTATGGATATCATCAATATTGACTGGTCATCACAATCCCCTTTTTTGGTAAGTATTGTTTCACTTGCCCTTGCCGGAGTTCCCTGTCTCCCAAGGGAATATTCGAAACCACCGCTGACTGTCATGTAGTTGTATACGTCCCACACAATATCATATACGTTCTGCTGGTTATCCGCAATCATTTCAGCGGCGCTTTTAATATGTGGGTTGCTGGGCTCTATCATGTGATTGTCAAATACGCCGTCGCTGTCTAAGTCATCAGGTCTTTTATCGTTGTTGGTATCCATGGCCCATTGATCTCCAAGATATTGGTCGCGGAGCGCTTCATTGTCTATATCTGCCAGGGTGCCTGAATCACTTGTATCAATATTCCATTTCACAGTGTTGATGTCAACCTCATAACGAATTGTTATGGTATCTGTACCTAGATGATTTTTTTTCTGCCAGATCATTCGTTCTCCCATTTCGAGGGGAGTATCGGGGCTAGGGGTACACTGCAGCGACCTAATAAGTTGAATGTTGCCCTCTTGAGCAGTTCCTTCAGGCGGAAGGTCCGGGGGGAAATAAGTGCGTAAGATATAATCAATAGAGGATCTTTGAGCAGTTATGGTCTCTGTTCTGTCAAATTCGAACTTGGCTGAGGCGGGGATGGTTTTGGACTTTCCATTCAATTCGCCGTCAAAGAGATCTGAAATTATGAAAATAGAAATAATTATTATACCCACTACCAGTACATAGAAGAAGGGAGAATACCATTTCAGAGCAGTTAGGTCTGTTCTGATTCTTTTTATTCCTTTTTGTTTCAAATCGGTTTCCTCAATTTATTTCTGTGATAATTGGTTGTATTTTGAATTTTTAATTCTTTTAATGATGGGAGAAGGCATTTTAGGGATATTTCAACTGTTGTTCATCTGTTCAAGTATAACATCAAGTATCTTGACAAGCTGGGTTCGTTCCATTCCTTTTTCCCTAGCAAGCTTCTTTGCCTTCTTAAGGTCCTTCAGAGCGTAATCCTCAAGACCGGAATAATGGTAAATGATGCCCCTCAGCCCCAATGCTCTTAAGCTATCATTATCATTGGTCAGTATACCGTCACATATTTCCTTGGCTTTTCCCAATTTACCCATGCCCAAATATATTTCTGCTTTGCTGAGTGTCAATTCCTTTTTATTTTCATAACCGATATTCTCTGCCTTCTGGAACACATCCAATGATTCCTGGAATATTTTCATTTCCATGAGAATCAAACCCTTTCTATAGAATATCTCTGCCTTTTCAATGCCACCATCCAAACATCTGTTGAAATCCACTAATGCTCTTTCTAGATTTCCAATTTCATACAGAACGTATCCCCTGTTCTCAAAAACCTTCAAGTTGTCCTTTATCGATGCCGCATTGTCGAATGCTCTTAGAGCGTCCACCAAATTACCGCATGAGGCTAAATAACATCCCATATTTATCAAGGCAGGCTGATATCGGTTGTTCAGTTCCAAGATTCTGTTGAAAAGATCCATTATCTCCTTATGGGAGCTGTAAAGTCCCGCCCTCAGCATACATAGGGTCATATTGAAGATGATATCCGGATCCTCTGGACTCTGACTGCTGGCTCTACGGAACAGATCCAATGCTCCTTTGAAATCGGAATCCCGATATCTTTCCATCGCTTCCTTGATGATATTATTTCCATCTCCTTCAAATTGAATTTCCGCTGGAGAAGTTTCCAAACCCTGCTTATCACCTATGCATACATCCAAATTCTTTTCAGTCATTATTCTACTTCCTTGATGCTTTTTTATCAATCGTTGGTTTATTATTAATTTGGAGGTTCCTATTTTTTATTCCAGTGACGGAACCAAAGCCGTGGCCATTGGCATTATCAGAACCTTTGAGTCTGGCCCTTCCTCCTGTATACTCAAATCGAGGGCATCTTGTACCGAATCCAAAGGCCTCATGTGGATCTTCTTTACCACGGAAGGTTCTAGGGTTGTGACTAGCATAATTTTGAATCTTTTTATCGCTTCAATAAACTTTGCAGTCTTCTGGTAACCGAGTTTGTAGTTATTGGAAATGTGGTTTTCAATACTATCCAGATCATTTGATGAAGATAGAAGATCATAGAAAACAGGATCGCCGATACCCTTTCTTGTCTTGCTCACGAAAATCATTGTCCCACCATCTTTCAGTGCCCGTTTGGAGTTCTCAAGGGCTTTCTGCGACTGATAGAGACTGATATCCAAGGGATATTCCGCCACTGCCACCATTATGTCTGATTTCTGGGAAATCATTATTGAATTAAGCCTTTTGCATTCGGGAACTGCCGATAAAAATGAGTTCTCCAGGCTTCCGCCAAAAGCTTTCCGGATCATTCCATCTCCCCCCAATACAAGCTGTATGCTGTAAATCCTTTTATTTTCGATCAAACCGCAGGCTTCCATCATATCCAAGTGAACCGGATTTGAATCCAGCTTCAGCAGTTTTGCTTCGGGATCCAATGAAAAGGAATGATTGTTCTCAATTGTATTGAAAAAGGACAGTCCTGGCAGGAATGCTTTTCGGCCACCAGTATATCCCGCAAAGTAATGAGGTTCAACAGAACCTATAACTAGAACATTATTGTAATTATCCAGGATTTTATCTAAGAAAACCTCGGTGCCCCTAGAAGTTCTGCCGTAATATCTATGTTGGTCCTTTTCCCTGGCTCGATGAATATGCAGCAGATCCTTAAAAGTATCATAGCTGTTTCCCAACAGGGATTGGATCTCATTTTCATTTGGAGGTGAATGGCTTCCAGTTGCAATTGATACACAAACTTTGTTAAAGTCGGAGACCACCCACATCAATTGTTCCAGTATAACGAAAGAAGGGGTGGGACGGTTAGCATCATTCATTATGATCAAAAGGTCCCCATTTTCACTGTTTTTAATATCGGCCAGGAATTTATCCAGTGAAAAATACTTATCTTCTTCAATGAGGGAATCCATAATTTTATAATCTGACTGATCTGCGAGTTTATCAACCGATGGCGGTAACAAAATTCCTTGCAGGTTATTCTCCGGAATTATTATATCATCGTGACCTGATCCTAGTTGAACTTTCATAACATCCACCTCAAATTATGTATATCGGGCCGTTAACTAAAGACGATAAATGCTCTTGGTCAGATATTCATCATTAATCTGATCTGAATTTAATCCTTCTATATGGAGTATTATTGATTGAAGTTATACTGCACCAATATAATATCAAATATACCCGTATTATTATCCCGGATATTTTTTTTTATCAAGGATATGTAAATCTCAAGGAAAAATCTAACCTAATAAACCCTTATTAAAACCCCTAAAAATACTGCTTTATGAGAATAACTGTGGAACCTGCTTTCAATATCATCAAAAGTATTATTAATAATTTGATAATTGGGCGATAAAGTTCTATTGTTGAAAATATCATGAAAACAATTAGGATAACCATTAGATTACATACAAAATATAAAAAGGATGTAGAAAGGAGTATACCTTCCAATATCCCTGCACATGAACATATTGTTCATTAATAAATTTAAATCATCTATGGATAAAAATAACAGGAACACCATAACCTAAATAATGGGACTGAATTGAAATTCATTCTAATTCACCTTAGAATCAATATTACTAGTAACTAGATATAATGAACCCGAACATGTTCTGATTCATTTATGAATCATCCTATGAAAAATCATCTGACCCGATAAGAATTGCAATTATCCCTAGAGATCGCTCATTATCAGATCGGGATAATAAAAACAAAACGAGGAATCATAATGGCGGAAGAAAATATAAGGCCACAAGAATTGCTTAGGGGATCATCCGATCAAAGTGGCAAAAAAAATTCTCGAGTAATGAACGCACTAAAGGACCTGCAGTCGGTTATGGATGGGAAGATCCATACACACATACGGGATATAAGTGAAGAACGGCTTAGATACGCCAACTCTACACTTAATAAACTTGAGCAGGATACAGGACAGGAGTTTCAAGATATCCGTTTCTATTTGGAAAAGGCCCAGGAAGCCCTCGATTCCAATGATTATACCAATATGGAGAAAATGCTTCAGGCTTTCAGCACAGCTGCTGAAAAACATAAGAAAGAACTCCTTACTGGCAGGTTGAGAACGGAGATAGATGAAGCTCGCTCTGACCTGGAGGTGCTCGATGAAGCGGGTGTGAATGTTTCATCGGGAATGGATTATCTTGAAGATGCCCAGAGAAAGGTGGCTCTTGAAGATTATGTGAAAGCAGAGCAGATAATTCAGGATCTTTTTGATTTTATCAAACGGTGCAAGGAAAGGGATATCAAAGATATTGTCCAGGCCAGATTCGTTCGTGTTAAAAGAGAATATGAACGACTAATGAAATCCGATATAGATATCAGCGCTGAGAGAGGGATATTCAAAGAAGCAGTACTGGCCATCAGAGAAATGGATTATCTGGGAGGAAGCATTCTCCTGAAGGACGTCAGTGAAAGGCTTAAACAGGCAGAGAAGGGATATATTGTTGAGAAGGGCCGCCAACTTCTAAACGAATATAGATCTACCTTTTCCTACCTAAAGGAAACTGATCATTTTGAAGAGGATTATTTATCGAGGATAGAAGCGGTCCTTGACCGGTTGAATGGGTCCCTGGCAGCCGGAAATGTTGATAGGATTCTTCCTGAAATGGAGATCGCCGAACGTGTTATGGAAGAGGTTGTCGCAAAGAAAGATAAGGTTGTGAAGGCCAAAAATCTCAGGAAAGATATCCGAGCATTGATTACAAGTGCGGAACAGCAGGACATTGATGTCAGAGAAGAAAGATGGACATTGGATGAGACCGACAGAATGTACGAACTTGATCTAGTGGATAAAATGCTTGTTAGACTTGAGGAGGCAAAAGGTTCCCTGGCTAAAAAGATAAGTATGAAGAAAATGATGGAAGCCCAGCATCATTTGGATCTGTTGAAGAGCGCTTTGGAATCCGAACCGCAGGCCATAAGGGATCACCCTGCCATTAGAGCTCAATTAGAAGAAGCTGAGACCGCATTTGCTAATGAGAAATATTTAACTGTCATTGAAACATGCAAGGACATTTCCTCTCTCGTGGACCAAGTTCAATCGGAACACAAGATCAAGAGCATTGAGGCAAGGTTCCCGAAAGTAAAGGACAGGATCAATAGGAACAAGGAACTGAAGATCAAGACATCCAAGGCAGAAGCTCTTTATTACCAGGCGAAGCTATATTTTGAGAAAAAAGATCTGGATTCCACCCTGGAATGTTTGAGAATGTCCGAAGAGAACCTGAAAGAGTCCAGAATTAAGTGGGAAAGAAGGTCTCTTGAAGCTCCGTTTGCGGAAGTGAACGATCTTCTTGTTAAGGCTAGGAGCATGGGGGGAACGGTGAAGGATATCGTGAAATTACTGAAGAGTGTCAATGAAAATATCGAGAATCAGGAATTCGAAACTGCCCACAAGGAACTTGCCGGGGCTAAGGATGCGTTGAAGGTGATAATCGAGAAGAGGTGGGACCAGCTTATCAAAAGGAAGATAAGTGAGATCAGAAAGAAGATGGAGGAAGGCAGTGAATTGGGTATCAGTATCAAGAATGAAAAGGAAGGAATACCCACCGTAAGAAAGTATCTTCATGATAATAATTATGAAAAGGCCTACGATTCCATAAAGGTTATCGAAACCTCACTGGATGGCAATATTCACGGCTTCAAGAAGAAGATAAATGGCCCCAAAGTGGAGAAGGCAAGGGAAGACCTGGAGGCCTTTGAGAAAAAGTGGGGTAAGAAAATAGCTGCTCTTGACCAATACGTTACAATGGCAATAGCCTGCCTTGAAGAGGGTGCCCATGATGTGCTTCTAAATCATTTGACCAATTTCTATGATATCAAGGAAAAATACGAATCATCCCTGCAGCTGAATGCTTTCAGAAAACGGCTGGATGAGATTTCTGAAGAATTAGATAATTATGAAAACCTTGGCTTGGATGTTGCCAAAGGAAGATCCCTGATAGGCGATGCTACCATTCACATGTCCAAGGAGGATGTTGTCTCATCTTCCGCCGTAATGGAGGAGCTTGAGAACTACACTGAAAAACTCAAAACCGAGGAAGCCAAGGCCATAGCTAAAAGGAAATTCTCGGATGTGAAGAACCAGTTACTGGAAATGAAAAATGAAGGAATTCCCCTTGACAACGGGAAGAAATGGATGAAGAGAGCTATTAGGGCAGTGGATGAGGAGGATTATATCAAGGTTATTTACTATGTGAACAGTGCGGATGATGCTCTAAAAGAGGATAGGAGAATGGCTGATAGGCGCTTAACCATTCAAATACTCAAGGAGTTAACTGGATTGATATCTGAATCTGAAGAACTGGGAATCAATATCTCGGTTATCAAGGGTATGATGAAGGAATCGGGCATGAATCTTGAGCTTGACCGCAACAAAAAAGCCCATATTATTGCAACTGACGCTCGCAATATACTTCAGGAGAAGATGAAGGACCGGTACATGATGAAGGTCCAAAGGAGCATATCAGAGACTGAACGTATCATGGAAAGAGCCCAGGAAATGGGTGTGGATACCGGTGAGGAGAACAAGGCCCTTATTGTGGCCCGAAAACTCAGTGATAAACAGCAGTTCGGCTCTGCTGTCAGAGAGCTTGATAGTGTAGAAATATCATTAAAACGAAAGATCACCTATCAGGAAAAGGAATTGAACAGCAGAAAAATATCGGCCGCTCTGGATAATTATTTAAAATTACAGGAAATGACCGGCCGTCCCCTGAAGGACCTGAATAGTTTCTTGGATCGAGCCCGAAATGCCCTGGAAAGATATGACTATGACACCATGGACCACCACCTTCTGATGTACAAGGAACAGAGCGACCACTACAGGAAGAGATTTTTAAGTGCTAAATACAAGAATCAGATAGATCAGTTCAGGACCAGGGCGGGAGCACTTGAATTCATCGGACTGGAAGCTGAAGGTGTGGCCGAAATGGTGGATTCGGCGGAAGGTTTCCTTTCCAGTGACAGATATGATGACCTGACCGAGATTTTAGATATCATTCAATCGTCCCTTGATCAAGCCGGGGAAAAAGATGCCAAAGAGCTTGCAGTTGCTCTGCTTTCCGAAGCAGGGATGAAATTGAAAAAACTATCGGGTTCTGAGTACTCCATATCCTCAGAGTTGAAAAGTGTAGAAGAAGCAAAATCGTTATTCGATTCGGGTGAATTTGTTGATTCCTGCTCATCCCTTGTTAATGCTTTAAAGGATATCGATCTCATGATGGAACGTTACAACAGGGCAAAAGTTATGAAGAGCATAAAGAAGGCCACTGTTTTCCTTGAGGGTCATTTGGAACACTCCTACTTCACTGATGATAAACAGCTTCAGTTCAAGGATATATTGGGTGAATTGAGGATATTGTATGAAGAGGATAGCATTCCCGAAGCTCTTGAAAAGACCGTAATCCTGAAGGAAAAGATAGATGAGTATCAAAATGGTATCCAGTTACTTGATGACTTCAATAAACTGAATGATGAATGGGTGGAATTGGTAAATTTTGCTCACAAGGTGAACATCAAAATTGCCGCATTGGAGAAATCTTATCACCGAGCTCAATCCCTGGCTTCCGACGAACGTTTGGATGCCGCCATAGACATAGCGGGAAGAGTTATTAATAAACTACAGGATGAGATCAAAGACAAGCGGGCCAAGTACGCCCATTCCCTGCTAAAGAAGATCAGAGAAGACCTGGATAAGTACGGAAGATTACTGGATGACACCACGGAAATAAAGAAGGGTCTGAAAAAGGGCCTTGCACTTCTGGAAGAGAAAAAGCATGAAGATGCCATTCAGATAATGGATCCCCTTCATGATGAGATAGTGGAGAAAAGGAATCGTTATCTAAAGGATAAGCTGAATGATATTCTCACTGAGAATGAGAGGATCATGATAGAGAATGAGGATATGGGGATTGACACCTCTGATATGGAAGTGGCATTTTATAAGGCCAAGTATAATTTCGAGAAGGGTAAATATGTTCTGGCCAAGGATTTCTGTGTGGAAGCTAAGAAAGTAGGTATGGAACAGAGAGAACTGTATCACAAGGATAGGGCTGGGAGCCTTCTGGGTGAGGTCAGTTCTAAATACAAGAGAAATATGAAATTAAAGATAAGCGATGCCAAATTGAAGGATCAATTGGATAAGGCCGCACAGCAGCTTGATTCCAAGGAATTCGCCAAATCCGTGGAGATTATCCAGAAGATTGAATCCATACTTGTGGAGGACCATAATCAATATCTAAGGAACAAGATGGAGAAGGAACTTTCAGGTGTGAAGGACCTGATAACCGATCTTCAAAGCCACCATCATTATCCAGACGAGGAACTGAAACCCATAGAGAGCTTATATTTGGAGATGAAGGGCCTTCTCGCAGGGGGTCAATTCATTGAATTGGAAAATAGAATAAAAGATTTCAATGGACGCATACCTTCAATAAAGGAGTCCCTGGAATACTACGATCATTTGGATAGACTCGGTGAGGAGATCAAGAACACCGAACACAATTTCAGAGAAACAGGAATCGACCTTGTTAAAGAGAGAAGATTATTGAAGAAAGCAAAGCTTCTTGTGAAGGACCGAGACTTCAGGGAAGTAAAGGAACTGCTCAATTCTATTGACCAATCTATCAAGGATAAGGTAGAAGTAGCCAATATGAAAGAAGCCCAGTATATGCTCAGGAGAGCATCCGATATTATAGAAGAGAATCATGATCTGATAAAGGATGTTCTGCCTGTTGAGAAATATTTTGCCAAGGCCAGCGATCTAATAGACAAGAAGGAATACCGAAAAGCCACAGCTTCTCTCAGGACGTTGATGGACCAGATTATCAAGATAAAGGATGAATCAAGAAAAAAGAAGCTCAGGTCCTCTATTGAAACCGTCAAGGGAATAATAAAGGCCTTGGAGGATTTCGGTGAAAAGGTCACCTATTTCAACGATCTTCTGGATCAGGCAGAGGCTGCTATGGACCGAAAGAATTATGATCTTTCCCAGAGGTTCATAACTAAGGCAAAGGACGCAGCCGTCAAGACCCGGGATGACCATTACAGATCGGAAACATATTCACTGCTTCCTGAAATACAGAAGATAGTTGGTGAAATATCCAGCTTCGGTTTTGACACTTCAGACATTGAGGGTGAGATACAATCAATCCATTCACTTCTGAAGGAATCTAGTTATTTCAAGGCACGTGTAAAGGCCCTGAAGACGCTGCAGAGATTGAAGGTTGTTAAGAAGGATCAGGCCAAGAACAAATTGGATCAGTCAACAAGTGAATTGAGTGTGAAACTGGATACCGCGGTGGAGTTCGGAATTGATATAGAGGATTTCAGGGCGGATTTTGATGAGAAGAACCGCCTGTTGGATGAGGAGAATTACGTAGAGGCACTGGACCTTATGGAAAGGGTGAAGGTCCAACTGGACAGCAATATAATCCAGGCAGTGCAAGAAAAGGCAGATAAGGAACTTTTGTCCTTTATGGAGTTATTGGATAATGCAGAATATTTGGGAATTGATATAATTGATCAAAGGGCTCTAATAACTAAGTTTGAGGAGAAGATTTCTCTAGGCAAATCGGAAGAAGTAATCAGGGCGCTTTATGAACAATCTCTAACAATAAGGAACAGCATACTGAACAATGATATTGTACTTCTAAATTCCGAACTTGACGAATTGGAAGAAGAGACCCACCGGGTTTTATCCGATATACGCGAGCTTGTTCAGAATTTGAAGATAGATATTGAATACGGCAATATTGAAAAAGCCGAGAAAGAATTATCTGACGTACAGAAATTATTTGAAAAAAGGAACATATCTGTTAAACTTGAGTATTACACCAACGCTATTTCCCAGTCCGAGTCCCGCCTTGTCAGGCTGAAGGGTTTATCTGTTGAATGCTCATTATTCGAGGATACCCTGAACCTGTCCAAAGAGCATCTAAAACGATATGAATTCTCAGAACTCAAGGCACTATTGGCTGAATTGGGTGAATTGGCAGAGGAATGTGAGGGTGTCAGGGCCAAGGATAGGGCCAATGAGATCTACAGCAATATTAGGCAATGGTCAGAACAAATTGGTTTGGATGGATTGAGTGAAGGGCTGGCGGATGACATTCTCAAGGTGGAAGAACTGATAACTTCCAAGAGATATATCAGGGCTTGTGAGGTGGGGGAGGATCTTTTAGGTTCATTGAAAGGCCAATATGATGTTTTCCTTAGAGAACAGGTGAATCTCAAAATGAGTCAGGCAGAGGGATTCCTGGTATCCATTTCTGACAACCAGAATTTCCATACAGATTTTATATCCGAATTCAGAAAAACCATAAAGGAAACAAAGGATTTCATAAATGAAAATGAGCTCGAAAAGGCAAGTGAACATTTGATAATTGTTGATGAACGATTATCTGAAACCCAGAATCGTTTGGACATATACGCCGAGAACGAGAAATACCTGGAACTGATAGCGGTTCTCATGGATTCAGCGGAAGAATTGGAAATCGGGCTGGAGGAAGAACTCACTACAATGGAAGGAATAAAGGTTCAGAAGGAGTCAGGGGAGTTCCATTTATCCTTAGGATTGTTGGAAGGGATAAAGGAAAGTCTGGAGAATAAGATTGACCTCAAGAAGATGAAAAATGCCGGAGGACTGTTTCAACAGATGCTGTCTTTGATTGAATCCAGCGGGGATATAGTGGACAATATCGAGGGTATTGAGGAATGGATATCCCAGGCCAAGGATCATCTGGAGAATAAACGGTTTTCCGATTTCTCGGATGTCAGCAATAGAATAATCACAACATTGAACGCAGCCAAGGAAAAGGCCAGTTACGGAGAGATCAGTTCATTGATTGAATCAACAATGTCTCAGATGAAAGAAGCGGAAGCTTTGGGTATTTCAATTGAAAATGCTGAGGACGTATTGAATAAGGCCATCGATTATCTTGAGAAAATGGAATATGACACAGCTAGAAAATATGTTCTGCGTACCAAGGAAATAATCTATCAGAACCGGTCAGAATATTATGAAAAGGAAGCTCAAAAGTCTATTGAAGACCTCAAAGGTCTTGTGGAAGAGATGGATTCTGCCGGCGCCGATACAACCAAATTCCAGGTAATACTGAAGGATACCATTAAGAAATTCAACAATAAACTATTCGAGGAGTCGCTGGTTCATTCCAAAGAAGGTTTACGTCAATCCGGAGATCATCTGAAGAATCATTATTTTGAAAAGGTTACTGCTCTTCTTAAAGAACTCCAGATCGCCTTCCAAAGTGCTGTGGAGATAGGAATCGATGTGAGTCAATCTCAGGAATTGCAAAAGGACAGCAATTCTTATCTGGAAGAAGAAAATTTCGCCAAAGCTGAAGAGACCGCCAAAAAAGCTATTGAAATTCTTAGGTCCGGCATGGATGATAAACTGAAAAGGGAAACTCTCAAGAGATTGGATAGGATCACTGAGTTATTGGACAAAGCCAACGAATTGGGAATACTGCTTGATAAGGAGATGAATACTGCATCATCAGCTAGGGAAGAGCTTGATGCTGGTAGACCATCCGTGGCATTGGAAATCTCCGAGGGCTTGATAAAGATTCTTGAAGAAAGGATATTGGAGGGTGTTAAATGGGATTTCAGAAGGCGTATTGACCAAGGTAGAAGAGAAGTAGACAGTATCGACTTGGAAATTTTGGAGAAGGATGAAATTGAGAAATTGTCAGTTCTGAATTCCCTTCTTGATACCTTGGAAGGCCATTTTACCAGAGAGGATTTCAAACTGCTTGATGAGAGTTTTGTTGAATTCCAATCCATTTTGGATGATTTCAGCAGGGCTGAAGTTGTGAGAAGATATTCACGGTCAATTGTGGAACTAAAGGAATCTGCCGAACAGTATCAGAAACTTGGGATCCAAACGGATGAAAGTCTTTCCCTGATAGAGAAAGCAAGGGAATGTCTTTATGATGACAAACTCAAGGAGACATCGGAATTAATTGAAGAAGTAAATGCGTTTATGGAAAGCTGCTCCGTAAAGGGAGAGGCCGAGGTCAGTAAGATTATCTCTTCCATGAAGAAGGATATTGAAGATGCCATTTCCCTTAATGTAGATGTACCCGATATATCGGGGATAGAAAAATTAGTTCAGGTTTTGCTCGAGGAAAGGCGGATCATCGAAGCGCTGTCAACGGCTAGAAATGAGTGGAATAGGGTAATTGAGATACTAAGGGAGAAAGGCCGCGGCATAATCCAGAAAGAAGTTAAGAAGCTCAACGTCCTATTGGAAGAGAGCATGAGTTTAGGAATTGATGTCCAGAAGGTGATGGGTGTTCTTTCTAAAATGGAAGGCATCCGTAGAAAGAAGAACATCAAGGAATCCCTTGAAATGGTGAAGAACGCCAGAGAGGACCTGGAATCCAGAATCGAAGTAGCAAAGGATAGGAAGGAAGCTGAATTAAGATCACGTTTAAATGAGTATAGACATGAACTAGTCAAATGGGCCGAGGAAGCCGATGCAGATGTGTCAGCTCTTCTCACCATGCTGGGTGAGATAGAGGGTATACTTGACAGCAAATTCATATTTGAAGCAGAATCGAGAATTGAGAGCTATAATGCTGCCTATGAGGACTTCAAGAAGACCATTGATAAAGAAGACCGGAGGAAAATCAAGTACGAATTGGCGGAGGAAAAGAGGAGAGTTGAAGAGGAATTCACTAAGACCAGAGAGCAGATCGAGAGAAAGATATTGCCTGTGGAAAGGGAGGAAGTGTCAAGTGAAGACGAATTAGATCTGGAATCTGCTTCCAAGGCTGAAATTGACAATGTTGAAAAGCTTCTTGAACAGATCAAGGAGCAGGGGGAGGATATCCTTCATTTTGAAACGGTTCTGTTCGAGGCTAAATTTTCCTTTGATAACGAGAAGTACCAGGAAGCACTTGATTACTGTGATACCATCAAAGAGATGATTTCGGATTATATTGATGTTGAGGAAGAAGAAGAGGTGGAAGAGGAAATCGAAGAAGAGGTGGAAGAGGAAATCGAAGAAGAGGTTGAAGAGGAAGTCGAAGAAGAGGTTGAAGAGGACGTCGAAGAAGAGATGGAAGAGGAAGTCGAAGAAGAGATGGAAGAGGAAGTCGAAG
>CAYSHM010000023.1:0-51789 GCA_964430885.1 uncultured archaeon
CCGCTTCCTCTGCACCTTCTTCGGCAGCCTCTTCCACCGCTTCCTCTGCACCTTCTTCGGCAGCCTCTTCCACCGCTTCCTCTGCACCTTCTTCGGCAGCCTCTTCCACCGCTTCCTCTGCACCTTCGGCAGTGTCCGGGCTGAAATCCTCGGGCATATAATCCTCGCACGCATAGCAGTACCATCTCTGGTAATCCTCGATATAGTCTACATCACCTTGGCAATTGGGACATATCGGAGCAGCAGGTTTCACCTCTTCTTGGACCACTTCTTCTTCTTCGGTCTGTTCTTCTTCATGTTTTTCCTCAGCGGCCTCTTGAGCAAAGTCTTCGGGCATATATTCCTCACATGCGTAGCAGAACCATCTCTGGTAATCCTCGATATAATCCGCATCACCGCCGCACTTGGCGCATTTTGCTTCAGGTTTTTTCTCTTCTTCGGCGGGCTTTTCGTCATCTGTTTCTTCAGGTTCCTCCACCTTTTTCTTTACCCTTCTCTTCACGATTCTCTTCTTGATAGGTTTACAGATCACTCTTTTACCGGAAGGCAAGATGGCTATCCTTTCACCCTCTTTTGGAACTAGTTCTTCTTCAACTGGCTCCTCTTCAATTGGTTCTTCGGCGGCTTCTTCTACCTGTTCGGCTTGTTCTTCCTTCGGCTGTTCTTCAAGTGTTTCTTCTTCAGCCGCATCCTTTGTTTTCTCTTCCTCTGAAACCGGTTCGGCCCGGAAGTCCTCGGGCATGTATTCCTCACAAGTATAGCAGTACCATCTCTGGTAATCCTCGACATAATCTACATCACCGTCGCATTTGACACAGCTTGGTTTTGCCCCCACTGGCGTTTCCTCTTCCTCGCCTGCCGCTTCTTCTATCAGTTCTTCTTCCTCGATTTCCACTTCTTCGGTGGGCTGCTCCTCTTCCTCTGGACTTTCCCCCTCTTCAATAGGAGCTTCAGCAGTTCCAGGAGTAAAATCTTCCGGTAAATAATCTTCGCACGCGTAGCAGTACCATCTCGAATATTCTTCAATATAATTAACTTCCCCAGAGCATTTTGGACATACATTTGTGGGCGTTTCCTCCTCGGGTTCTTCTTCCACAGCTTCTTCAGTTATTTCTTCAGCTGCCTCTTCCTTATCCCCGTGATCATGAGGCTGAAAATCCTCCGGCATATATTCTTCACACTTATCGCAGTACCATCTCTGGTATTCCTCTATGTATCGAATGGAATCCTTGCATGAAATACAGGTGGGTCCTTCCTCCTGGGCTTCGGGTTGGAATTCTTCCGGCATATAATCCTGGCATTGGTCGCAGTACCATCTTTGATATTCCTCTATGTACCTGATTGGACCACTGCATTTATCGCATTTAGGCCAGGCGCCTTCCTCCTTCACTTCTTCTTCCCCCTGTCCCTTTTCCTCAGAAGGAGTTTCTTCAGGGATTTCCTCAGGTGCTTCAGCAGCTTCATCCTCAGAAGGCAATTCCTCAGGTGCTTCTTCCTGAGTCGCCTCTTCTTCGGCCACTTCCTCTGCAGCTTCTTCAGGTGCTTCTACCTTCTCTTCGGTTTCAGCAGCTTGATCTTGGGATTCTACCTTGGTTTCGTCATCGTCACCCAGAATATCATCTGCTAGCATATCAAGAAGATCTTCTATCTCTTCAGTACCTTCATCTGTATTATTTTGTACATTATTTCCGGAGGTTTCTTCATCCATGTTTTACCTCTCCTATCACTTTTATTACGTAGCGGTAAGGGTTTTATAAAAGAACTTGAATTGGTTACTTCATATATGTATTTTTTTATGGATTATATTTATTTATGAGCCAAAAGAGTGAAAATTTTGGGTATTCCATCGGTATTATCACTGCAGCATGCTTTGAGTTCTGCAGCTCGGACATTCAATGGTTACGGGTCTTTCATCCGCCAAAACCTGCATTGCCGATTCGCAATTATAACAGATGACAGTTTCTCCCTGCGGTGTTTCAACTTCTTTCTTCATGGGAGGTTTCGGAGGTTTTTTCAGTTTTTTCTCCATTTTTCCCGCTTCGGGAGGTTCATAATCGCCAGGTTTCTTAAAGGTCAGGCCATCATCATCCCCCAGATCAAGCTTGGCATGTTCAGATACCTGAATGATCTCTTCTTCCCCTGTAGGACCTATCATATCATCCAAGGCCCCGTCCAGCAGATCGTCGATGTCGTCTTCATCCTCATCTGAGCCCTTTTCACCATCTACGGGGAATTCCTCTTCAAAAGCTTCTCCCTTGGGTTTGGCCTTTCCTTTTCCAGGCGGCGGAGGGGGTGCTTTCTTCTTTGGTTTGGGCAAGGGTTTTTCTTTTTCACCTTGGTCGACAATTCCATCCTTTTCATCCTCATCATCTTCTTTTGATTCTTCTCTCTCATCTTTTTCTTCTTTCTTTTGGGAGAGGTCAGATGTTGTTACTAGGGGTTCATCTTCTGATTTATCCTCATCAATATCGCCTTCTTCATCTTCGGTTTCCTTTCCATCCATATCAATATGCTGCGGCTGGACATCCTCCTTTTTCCTCTTCCGTATCACGATGATTATTATGAGTATTATGAAGAGGACTATTATTAATGCTATTATCAGCCAAAGAGCTGGAATCGCCCTATCTTGGTCATCATCCGATGATTTGGAGTCGGAAATGACATCAATCGTCCAGTTAAATGAATCATATGTATCTCCATCGGGACTCTGAAGCTCAACTCTGAGAATTATCTGTTTTCCAACATATCCCTTCACCATCTTTTTGGAAAACTTATCACCTTTACTTTTCTTATCTTCAATGTTGTTCAGGTACCATTTAATTTCGTACTCGTCATCCAAGGGATTGTCAACGTCGATCTCAACTATGAGCATTTTCTCAGCTATAACGGTAACATTGTCCGCATGGTCATCATCAAAATCCAAAATGGGGAATATATTCTTTATGGGTCTGAATGGTCCAGAACACTGGATTTCTTCAAGATGATTTCCCTCGTAATCGTATGCAATAACGGCGATCCAGTAGGAATCACCACCTTTCAATTTTCTGCTCTGGTAATGGTCAATACGAAGGCTTGTATCGTCAATGAGGAATAGCTCCGTGCTTCCAGTCTCCTCCTTCACCACATGTGCTACATGGTTAGGTAGAAGTAAACTCACATTGTTGTCGAACACGAATACTTTATAATAAGCAAAGTCAGAATCAGTTGCAGGTTCCCATTGGACATCCAGGGCGGAACCGTCGTCATTCGGAACATCTGCAGCTCCTATTCCAATCACCCTGCCGGGGGGCAGATTGTCAAAGCATTTCACTGGACCAAAGGGCACTACGGAAAGGTCTTGGTTCCCCGTAAGATCTTTGGCGGAAACCGCGAAGTAATAATTTCTATTATTGGAGAGGGCGCTTCCATCAATGGAATCGATCTGTAGTGTTACACTGTCATCGTCATCATTGAGATCCTCTTTATCCAAATATATTATCGGGTCCTCACCCGCAATAGTATAGAATTCAGTTTCTTTGATATATATTTCATATGCAACCACATCTTCTTCATCACTCAGTTCGAAGGTTAATGTGAACTCTCCGCCACTATCGCCAGGAGTGTCAATGACCTTGCTGATCTCAATAGGTTCAGGAGGATAATTCTCTTTACAGATGACGGGTCCGGCCAGATTGATGCCGAACTCTACATTTTTATCCTCGTTCCATCTTTCATCAACTACTGTAACAGCGATATAATATTCCTTGTCCAGGTTGACCAAGGGCTTTCCTCCGCTAGTGGTAAGAAGAACCTGCTGAGTGGAGTGCAGATATAGGCTTATTTCGGGGGTCAGACCTTCCACACTGACAAAGGAATAATTGGCGATATATATATTATAGTGATGGAAATCATAGCTGTCAAATGATGTCCACATTACACTTATGGCTCTTCCGCCAATATCTTTATAGGTTTCATTTGCTACAGCGTCAGCCACATAAAGCCCTGTCACTGGGCCAGGGGCAATGTTTTCATAGTTGATGACCGAGGGTGAGGAAGCGATCCGTTCATTGAAATTGCCGGAAGTATCAACTGCAACAACTGCAGCGTAATACTCCTCTCCTTCGACCAGATTTTCTCCGTCCATTTTCGTGAGGGTCGTATGATTGGTCAGTACATTACCAGCTTCCGGTCCATCGAGTTCACTTACATTAGTGATTCGCTCATCATCAATGAATACCTCATAATGCTCAAAATCCAAGGCAGTACACTCCTCCCAGTATACTTCTATACTTCCTCCCTGGTCATTGGGCGTATCATATACCGTGACATTAGAAACCTGATCCGGAGCTATATTGTCCAGAGGAATCAGCTGTCCTACCTTGTTGTGACTATTTACAGTTCGGTTCTCCAACCTCTCGACAGAATTATCCACACTGGTTACGGCAAAAAAGTAACCCTGGTCATTGGATAGATTGGTAATATTGTATGAGGTACCAGTATAATTTGTTTCAATAGGATTCAGTGCATTCAGTGATACAATGTTATTGTTGCTTTGGTAGATATTATAGGTTCCGAAGTCGGGACTGGTGTTTGGCTCCCATTCTATGTGGAGTGCAAATCCTTCATCATTGGGGATGTCACCACCGGTAACACCGGTTACGCCGACGGGCGGATTGTTCAGGCTGTGTCCTGATCCGTTCACCACCTCAAGGTTTACATTCCCGTTGTAATCGGTGGCTGAAACTGCAAAGTAATAATCCACCTCATCCTGGAGAGGGTTGCCCTGGTAGCTTTCTATTAGATGGGTAGTGTTAGCAGGGTCAATTACCTCTGAGAACAGCGGTGTCATACCTGATACGTTATAGATAGGGTCGGTGCTTGCGTAAACATCATAGTGTTCAAAATCCCACATCTGACATTTGTTCCATTCCAGAACAAAGGCTCCGCCATTATCGTTTGGAACGTCAGTTACTCTAACGTTCTGGATTGGTGGTGGGGCGGTCAAATCGGGAACATAGTTCTCCAAACCGTATATTATGACATCATCAATGTAGAAACCGGTATTGTTCCCTCCTGCATCAGCCTCAAAAAAGAACCTGAATTGGATATTAGAAAAGTCGCGTACCGGGGATTGGAAATCCCACATGGTGAAACCCATGGGAACACCTATGCCCTTTGGTTCCGTGGGATCGACCTGCTGGTTTTGGTTTTCATCCAGATACCAATTGGTGCTGATCCAGTTGGGATAGTTGCCCGCATATCCTTGAGGCGGGTCGTTAGCGTTGCCGAAAATATGGTCATAATTGGCGAATCCATCATCACTCACCTGATCGGTATATATATGGTCATCACCCCCGCCAGTTCTTCCGCTGAGTTTGTATGCGTAGCTCAGAGGGTATGTGAAATCTTGGGGCCAGGAGGCACCTGCTTTTCTAAAATTGGACAGGTCGATTACCGGAGATCTGAGTTCCATTGCTGCATTATTGGGATATCGGTCGGGTGTCCCGTCATATCCATGGTACCATGCATTTGGGACTGAGTGCGTACCAGCACCCACTGGTGTATCTGTGACATGCCACAAGTCGGTCTGTCCAAGGTCGCTGGGGACATGGGTCCACAATCCTTCCCCGTTCTCGCAATCGTCTGCCCATTTATTCACCCAGCCAAGGAGGGTGAAGTGATCGTTTGACCGATTGGTATCATCAGTCACGTTTACGCTAGCAGTAATGTTGTATAGAAAAGCAAAAAGGAATTGATGAGAAAACTGGACATTGATCGTTGCACCACCAGCAATGTTGTTTATGGTCCTTGTAACATTCATGACCTCAATGATTTCGAATTCCTCTGTGGTATTTGCGGTCCATATCTCACAGTAAACATCCACATTGGAAACGGGGTTTCCCAGGTTGTTGGTTACGGAAACAGTGAATTCAGTGATCTTTCCCACTATACCAATGCTATAATTCCCTTCGTATCCCGGATCTGTGACCTCCCATCCTTCTATACCGCCATTATAATCAATATTATCTACAGATACTTCGGTATCGGCTCGGGATGATATTGTAAATGAATCATGTCCTGCCTGCATGTTTTCTGGTTGGCTCAAGGGTTTGACCTTTGAATCTGTTTTCAATTTACTGCTGAATTTGTCATCAACGATGGAATATAAGCTGGCCGAGAAAACAAGTAACATCAGTACAACAGTAATGGTTGTTTTTATTTTACAATTCATTCGCTACACCTCATTCTTCAGTAAACATCTCGTTGGAGTTTGGAAAGTAGATTTTTTCCATATTATTAATGTAATATTCACTGCAGAGTATCGCTTACACAATTCGGTAATATCAAATAAACATTTCTGTATAGTATGAACCTAACTTGATTAAAGGAAATCCAGTTTTTAAGTATTTTGGTCAAATGAAACCTCGTCCCGATTATTAATAATACAGACTGAGTTTCGAGGTGTTTATCCCTTTTTTATTATTCAAATATTTGGGAAAGTTGGTTTTAATAAGGTGAGAGTTATAATCTCGTTCTTGGTTCCATTAAACCTCATAATACCTTGGTACACTATGAAAGTCATGAAAGAATTGCAGGTGAATGAATGATGACTAAAAGAATCATATCGATGCTGCTGCTAGCAGGGATTTTACTCACAATTTTCACCCCGTCAGTAACATCTTCATCAGTAAAGGAATATTATCTTAAAACCAAGGATATCAAGTACGAAAAGATCGAACCGGTTAACGAGAAGATCGAACTTGAACTGTATGTGAAGGGCAATGTATCCAAAATTGATATCTACATCATGACCTTAAGTGATTATTCAAACAATATGTTTCTGGAGCGGAACTTCACCAATGAGACCATAATGTTCTCCCATAATGTTTATAGTTGTAACATCACATTCGAACCTGAAGATGATGATGACTATGTTATAGTCATGGACAATTCAGATAATTATCTCTCAAATGACACGGTCCCCGATGAGGATGTGAGGGTTATGGTCAGGATAAAATATACTAAGTCCGCCAAACCCATGACAATCAAAGGACTGATAATTTCCTTTCTAGCTCTGGTCTTTATAGTTTATTCACTGGTCCTTTATAGAAGAAAGGTAAACAGGATCAGAGAAAAGGAAAAAAGAATTGCAGGTGAAGTGAATGAAGAAAAGCAGTAATGAGAAATCCAAAGGGATGCTTCGGGCAGATGATCCTGACCTGCTAAAAAAAATTAACTATTCCAGTGAAATGGTGATCCCTAAAGATCCAATCGAGAGGGTAATAGGCCAGGATGAAGCAGTGGAACTGGCAAAAATTGCAGCCAGACAAAAACGTCATTTGCTGCTTGGGGGGCCCCCTGGTACCGGGAAATCCATGATCGCTCAGGCCCTTGCTCTGCATCTGCCTGCCCCCACTGAAGAAATATATGTGGTTCACAATCCGGAAAATCCAGAGCGTCCTTTTGTGGAGCGAAAGAGCGCAGAGGAGATCATGAAGAAGGAGAGGAGCCGGGATATTGCCGAGGGGATCATGCTGTCGGCTACTGAGGTCCCGGGTGAGATAGCCATCAAACTAGGTTTCAAATGCAATAAATGCGGCATATATTCTCCGCCTCAGGTCTCGTCCTGCCCTGCTTGCGGTCAGACCAAGGTCGGAACTGAATCTGAAAATGATAAACGTTTCATATCCTTTGGTAATATAAAGATGGCCTTTGGACCGGGACGGCCTGCAAAGAAACAGGTAACTACCACAAGGAAGATTGACGGCAGGGAAGAAGTGGTCATCTATGAGAGGGTCAATGACCGAATCCTAATGATCGACCAGGAGGCCTTGGAGAAGCGCAAGGAATTGAAATCCGAATCGCCCAAGAAGAGGCTTGTTAAACTTGACCGCAACCCCTTTGTATTAGCAACTGGGGCTTCTGAGACCGAATTCTTAGGTGATGTGAGACATGATCCCTACGGTGGTCATGCGGGATTGGGAACTCCACCCTATGAACGTGTAGTTGCAGGAACCATTCATGAGGCTCATGAAGGAGTACTTTTCATAGATGAATTGCCCCATATCGCTCATCTCCAGAGGCAGATTCTCACTGCGATGCAGGAAAAGGTATACACTATAAGCGGAAGGAATCCACAGAGCGCAGGTGCCTCTGTGAGGGTGGAGGAAATACCGTGCAATTTCATTTTGGTGGCAGCATGCAATATTCAAGATCTGGATAAAATACTCTCACCTCTGAGGTCAAGGATAATCGGTGAAGGTTACGAGGCTTTGATGGCCACGACAATGGAGATAAATGATAAGAACACCGGACTTCTTGTCCAGTTCATTGCCCAGGAAATTATTATGGACGGCAAGATACCTCATGCGAATAGAAGCGGAATTTTGGCCATCCTCGAGGAGTGTAAAAAGAGGGCAAAGGATACGGATGATGAAGATGATTCCTATTCACTCCGGTTAAGGGATATGGGCGGACTTATCAGGACCGCCGGTGATCTGGCCGTTTTCAGCGGTGATGAGTTTATAACTGAGCAGCACGTAAAGAGCGCTATCAAGAGATCCCGTTCCCTTGAACAGCAGATAGAAGACCGGTACGGAAGTTATTATGGTGGACTTGCCAGGGATATATCATCGGCACAGAAGAGCGCGTCATCGCCATACAACTACTGGAATACCCACGTCCATGATGATAAGAAAGGGTATGACTAATGGAAAAACAAAACCTAAATAATATGTGATTGTTATATTGGGATATGAGCTTTCAGATACAGATAGTGGACAATGTACCAATATCCAGGGAAGCGGATTTAGATGATGCCCTGAGATTGTTTCTTTCTAATATCGGATATCTGCTGAGGGAGAAGGAAACCGATGTTGCGGTAGGGCTTTTTAAAACGTTTCTATTACTGCCTAACAAATTCTGGACGGTAGAGGAGATGATGCATAGGCTGAACACATCTAAACCTACCTTATACTACCATCTGAACAAACTTAAATCATTGGATCTGATCGAGGGCAACATGGTTGAATTGGAAGGATATGAAAAGAAAAAAAAGGTTTATTCCCTTCGGTTCAAGAATCTGGAGAGGGCATGGCATTTTGTTGAGTACCATATTGAGGATTCCCTGAAGAACTACGGGAAGTCCATAACCAATATATGGTCAATTGCTGAGAGGGTAAGGGAAAAGACACTTGAGAATGAAGGTCTCTGATCCCTGTACTCATATTTACGATTGGAAGTGTATGTTTTGAAACCAACAATAGCATTGAATAGATCAGGTAAAATCGCTGCACTTCTCGCAGCTACTATTCTTTTTTCCAATTTACTATTTTTTTTCCTTTTCGGTAGCAGTTCAATTTTGCACAACGAAATGAACCCTTCCATCAGCAGTGTTGAAGTCACATATTGGATTTCAACAGATCGCGATTCTAGAGATATTGATTTTATAGTCGAGAGGCCCCGCCAGGCTTTACCTGCAATAAGAATTCCAGGTGATGATTTTGAGGTTTGGCTGTCAGGAGAGGGTCTGAGCGAAGCCAGCTCAGTAACGGTTACTGCCGAGGCTTATGGAAGCCAGGTTATTTTGGATGTATTGGGATTCAATGAGACCGGCGGACGTTTGATAATAGAGACGGATATCCCCTTGTTCATTAAACCAGGTTTATATGATCTTGATTTTTCTGTAAACGGTGTATTAAGGACAACGGTCAAGTCGTTGTCCATAGTGAATGAATACCGGGATGACTTCAAATTCATTCAGCTGACAGACGTTCATATCGATGATAAAAACTCAGAGAATAATCTAAGAGCAGTAATAGATGAAGTGAATCTCATCAATCCGGCTTTTGTGGTATTTACTGGCGACACTTTGGATGCAGATCCAACCGGTTCATCTACCAGTACCCAGGAACAAGCAAATATATTCATGTCTATAGCAAATAATTTAGAAGTTCCGTTCTATGCGGTACCTGGGAATCATGAATACGGTTACCTGACCGCCGATGGTATTGAAGTTTATCTTGGCACTATAAACCCGCTTTTGGATTATTCCTTCAACTACGGGCCGTATCATTTCATTGGCATGAACTGCGGAAAATATCAGACCATGACTGGGGGCATACCAAGTCCTAGCAATAATGTCCAATCGTTCACGGAAGAGCAGGTTACATGGTTAACCCAGGACCTCGCGGAACATAATAATGATCACAATATGGCGATCTTTCAGCATGCACCTCTAAAGACAGAAAACGGTAAGGAACTGCCTCTCTGGAATCGCGAGGAAGTTGAAAATCTCATGAGACAGTATGGAGTAAAGACCTATTTTGCGGGTCATACACATGCGGATTTCATTATGGATGGTAATGACGAGATACTACAAGGTGACTGGTCTCTACCTACTTATCCTCTTTTTATTCAAACAGACACAGCAGGTGCAGAGGATACTGTCGAAGCTTGCAGGTATAGGGTATATAAGGTCAATCAAGGGAATATTGAGTATTGCACCTATGATGATAATAATGACGGTATCAAGAGCGCGTTCAGGTCCACTCCAGCAGGTCTCCTGGAAGTTTCCTATGAATCTAATAATGATTTTTCTCAATCAGCAAACACCTTTACAGTAAAAAACTTTCAAACCGAGGATATAGTAAATGCCAAAGTTGAGCTCAGGCTTGCTTCGCCTGCCTCTGGTTTCGACTATGTTCCTGATACTGGCTATGTTTCCAGGATATTCGACACTCCCGATGGCCAATTGGTGGATGTTTCCTTCAATCTGACCAAGAATTCCCAATGGGCGATAGGTGTGGAGCAGAAGGATATAACCCCGCCCTGCATTGCTAACCTGACGTCTTCAGTAGGTCAGGATAGTGACGGCATCTATGATGTAGGACATGAAGTGGAGATAATAATCGTGGATGATAATAATGAATCCGGTCTTTGGGCAACAATAGATATCACCGATGAGAATGATAGGTCGATAGTCGACGGAGGTGTTTTGGATTCCTTGGGATTCGGAAGATATTCATATATATGGAACACATCAGAGATCATTCCCTGGGTAAATTATTCTGTCAAAGGTAAACTGGAAGACCCGGCAGGGAATATGGATATCGGTGAGAAATTCAATCTTACTTCGATCAATATATATATGGTGGATACAACCCCACCAGTCATTTCCAGGGTCACCGCAAGCTCAGAAGGTGAGGAAGCCGAGACCTTTTCTCTTGGGTCGGAAATAATAATATCGGTATTGGAAGGGAAGAGCGAAAGCGGATTGACTGGGTCCATACAAGTTGAATTGCTGAATGCCAAGAACAAGACCTATAATCATACATTCATTCTTGAGGAAGAATATCTCGGGAATTACATTTATGAATGGGATACGGTCCAGTTGAATCATGGTTTCTACGGAATAAAGGCTGAACTCCAAGATCCCTGGGGTAACATAGTTCAAGGGGTTCATGCAGATTTGGACCTTAAGATCGGCCTCATTGACGATATTCCTCCTGAGGTATTTTCCGCGGTTCCATATGTTATTTCCAATGAAGAACGTATTGAAGATGATGAGTTTGCACTTGGTGACGTGGTTCATTTTGAAGTGATCGAGAAGAACCTGGAGGGAGAATTGAACGGCAATATTTGCATACAGCATTCCACAGGTGAACTGGTGACGGTGTTTCCTTTAGCGCCACTTTCGGATGTGGGGCATTACGGGGCTTCGTGGAATACCATTGGGAATATGGAAGGGAGCTATACTGCCAATGTGACACTATGGGATGATGCCGGCAACAGGGACGAGGATGGACTATTGGCCAATCCAGACATACGGTTCGACCTGGTAGACAAACAACCTCCTGCTATTATCCACACCTATCCATTAGATGGAGCCACTGGATTAGATCCAAATGTGACGATCTGGGTCGCCTTTAGTGAGCCGATAATCCAGGATGCGTTGGTTTATAGTGTTGAGCTCAGAGAATTGTCAAATGCAGCCGGACCTAAGAAGATGCCTGCGGATATTTTATGGCATCCTGATAATTATTCCATTTCTTTAAAACCTATCAATCCTCTGGTTCTAGAGACCCAATATGAGGTTCTAGTCGGGACGAATATATATGATCTGGCAGGGAACAATCTGGCAAATGAGTTCAGATTTTCTTTCAAGACAAAGGATTTCTCTATTTCAGATCCCCTCGATCTATCATTTACTGTCATTCCCCAGCAGCTCAAGGTCAATATAGATCATGGTGATACGCAAAATTTCAGTGTTATTCTGCTGAACAACAATACACGGAATTTATCCTTGAATTATAAATGGTTCCTGAACCGCGACCTTCTAGCTTCAGGTAATAATAACACCTTTTACCTTTTGAATACCACTGGTCTATCCATGGGCAGCTCGTATAATTTCAGGATCCAAATTGGATATGCATCAAACATTGAGGAATATACCTGGACCCTTTTAATTAAAAAAGAAACCCTTAGGGATGATGAAGACAATGATCGGAATAAGGCGAGAAACCCTACCTTTCTGAACTGGATACTGATATTGGGCATTGCAGGAGCGGTTTTGGGTATCTTATTGATTCCGGTATTTTTCATTATTCGCAGAAAGCGGAGAGAAAGAGAGCTAGAGAAAAATGTTAACAAGTTATTGACCGAAAAGAATGGGGAGGATTGGATTTCTGATGATTCGGAAAAAGAGGGGGAAGAATCCAATAATGTAATCAGTGGAGAAAAGGAAATCCTTGACCATTTGGATATAAGTGTTCCTAATGAAGATAATGAAATTGATGATGACGGATGGTCTGAGAACGAGGATGATTTTTATCCGGGCAATTTTTTCGATGAATAATTTTTGATGTTCGCTAATGAGGGCGATAAGCCGGATAAGATCTGGTAATCCCTAAAAAATAATAAAATAGGGACGATATTTTTAATTCGTCCCATATGATATTTCTTCTATTATGTGTTCGGTTTTAGCAAGAATAATGAATATACTAAAAATTATAGACCACCCATTCCACCCATTCCGCCCATTCCGCCCATTCCGCCCATTCCACCCATACCTCCCATGCCCATGCCTCCAAGGTCATCATCCTTTTCTTTAGGCTTGTCTACAATAGCGACCTCACTAGTTAGAAGCATTCCAGCAGCGGAGATGGCATTTTCAATTGCCATTCTGACCACTTTCTTCGGATCTATGACTCCATCATCCACCAGATCGCAGTATTCGAGACTGGCGGCATTGAAACCGAAGTTCCCTGAATTCTCCCTGATCTTCTCCACAACTATATCGCCGTTCACACCTGCGTTGTTAGCTATCCATTTGGTAGGACTTGATAAAGAAGAAGCGATGATGTTCGCACCCTTTTTCTCATCCCCATCAAGTTGGAGCTCAATGACCCTGTCGTATGATCTTAAAAGAGCTATGCCTCCTCCGGCTACCACTCCCTCTTCTACTGCTGCACGGGTGGCCTGAAGGGCATCCTCCACACGGTCCTTCCTCTCCTTCAATTCTGTTTCAGTAGCTGCTCCGACCCTGATTACACCCACGCCGCCGGATAACTTGGCAAGTCTCTCACGGAGATTTTTTTTCTTATAATCGGAGGTGGCATCCTCAATTTGCGCCTTGATCTCATTAATCCTGCCCTCAATGGCTGACTTTTCTCCCAATCCGCCGATTATTGTGGTATTGTCCTTTGTTACCTCGATTCTCTTTGCCTGTCCCAGATTTTCCAGCCCTGTAGATTCCAGTTTTCTTCCGAAATCCTCACTAATCACATCTCCGCCTGTAAGAATAGCGATGTCCTCCATTAAAGCCTTTTTCTTGTCTCCGAATCCGGGAGCTTTCACAGCACACACATTTATTGCTCCTCGCATCTTGTTGAGGATCAAAGTTGCCATGGCGTCTCCTTCGAGATCATCTGCAATTATGAAGAATGGTTTTCCGCTCTGGACTACCTTTTCCAAAAGAGGCAGGAAATCCTGCATTCCACCAATTTTCTTATCATAGAGCAGAATGTATGGATCCTTTAACTCAGCAGTCATTCTCTCCTTGTCAGTTGCAAAGTATGGAGAGACAAATCCCTTGTCGAACTGCATACCTTCAACCACTTCAACCTCTGTTTCAACGGTCTTTCCCTCTTCCAGGGTCACCACTCCGTTCTCTCCCACCTTTTCCAGTGCATCTGCCAGCCTCAATCCAATCTCTTTGTCATTGTTTGCAGCTATGGTAGCAACCTTGATCAGGTCGTCCTTTCCCTTAACCTCAACTGCAATTTCTCCGAGGTATTTCTTGATTTCTCCGAGAGCCTTTTCCATACCTCTGTATAAATAGATAGGATTTGCTCCCGCAGCAATGTTCTTCGCTCCTTCATGAATGATGTCCTGGGCCAATATGGTGGCGGTAGTAGTTCCATCTCCAGCGTTCTTTCCGGATTTTTCAGCTACTTCTATCAGCATCTTAGCTCCGAGATTTTCCACATTGTCTTCAAGCTCGATCTCCTTGGCGACAGATACTCCATCCTTGGTTACCTTAGGGGATCCCCAGCTCTGTCCAATGATGACATTCCTGCCCCGGGGTCCTAAGGTTGTCTTGACTGCATTAGCAACCTTGTTCACGCCATTGATCAGCTTTCTTCTAGCTTCATCTTGAAAATATATGTTCTTTGCACCCATTTCTATTCCTCCGTAATCCTTTCAATATTCACTCCAATATAATTCCGTATATGTCATCGTCTTTCATGAGCAGATATTCCTTGCCCTTTATCTTGACTTCGTTTCCGCCCCATTTTCCAAACAGGACAATATCTCCAACTTTAACATCCATAGGGAAGAGGTTGCCTGCTTTATCACGTTTGCCAGGTCCCACCGCTAGGATGCGACCCTTGTTCTGTTTCTCCTTTGCAGTATCGGGTATAAAAATACCGCTTGCGGTCATTTCTGCTTCTTCTATCCTTTCTACCAAAACTCTATTACCCAATGGTTTCAGATTGATATTCATGGTCCTTCCTCCAAATTTTTCAAATTATTCCAATACAGGATTAAAAATATTCTACTATATATTTTCCAATTTACTTCAGGGCGGGTGGTATGTAATTTCAGCATTATTAATGACTAATCATACCGATTCTACCGTGAAATTATTATCGCCCCATATGTCAGAACTTCTATAAAAATTTTTTTTTCATAGTTAAGTGGTAATATAAGGTGTACCGTTCAAATTCTATTAGGTAAAATATCAACGGAAAACGAACAGCCTAAAAGGTTGCGGCTAATAATGGCCTTGCTTTGCAGTTGATAAAAACACAGAAACCCTATTATACAATAAAATGAAGTTAGGGCAAGGAAAAATGTTCTAAATATCGATAGAATAACAATGAATAATCGGTATCATTAGAATAATAAAAATCAGGATCAATAGTATCATAAGAAGTAAGTTCAGATTAATATGAGGTGGATGGGCGATGACAACAATATATGATGTTCCAGCAGATAAGCTTATAGAGATCACATCAGTAAAATTGAGCGCGATGGAAGATTTGGAAGCACCAGATTGGAGTAAATTTGTTAAAACCGGGGTTCATAAGGAAAAGGCACCCACCCAGGAAAATTGGTGGTTTATCAGGATGGCCTCAATATTACGAAGGATCTATATCAAGGGTCCTATTGGCGTATCCCGTCTTAGAGGTGATTATGGCGGTAAAAAAAGAAGAGGTGCCAAACGGTCCAAGGCCGCTAAAGGAAGCGGTAAGATAATAAGGGTTTGCCTGCAGGATCTTGAAAAGGTGGGTTTAATAAAGAATGTGGAAGAGGACGGAAGAATTATCTCGCCCAAGGGACAGAGCTTTCTGGACAACAACGCTCATGAAGTTCTAAAAACATTGGTTGAGAGCAACCCTGAATTGGGAAAATATTGAATAATGGAAATTTAATAGAGTTCACAGAATTCCTTAAGGTCTACGGAGCATCTGGAATGAATGATGACGATGATGAGATAATAAAATTTAAGCAGAAGAGAATGCAGCAGCTTAGGGAGCAGCTTGCGGTCGAGGAGATGGAGAACAGAAGAAGAGAGGAAGACGAACTCAAGACATCTCGAAGAAAAATGTTGCTTAAAAGATTGCTTGAACCCGCGGCAAGGGAGAGGCTGGCCAGGATAAGGATAGTTAGGCCCGATTTTGCCGAGGCAATCGAACAGCAGATACTGATATTGGCACAGAGAGGAACATTGAAGAAAAGGATTGATGATCCGCTGCTCAGGGAAATGCTGGAAAAATTAAAACCCAAGAAAAGAGAGATAAATATCACAAGGCGATAATCATGGCATCCAATAAGAACTATGCAAAGAAAAGAAGATTGTTAAAGGCGGGAAACTCCAACAGAAGAGTACCTGGTTGGGTAATGCAAAGGACAGGGAGGAAATTCCTCAGACACCCCAAAAGGCATCATTGGAGGAGGGGCCGGCTGAAGAAATAAGTGTAATATTGGTTTAGTATTGGATATAACAATTAAAATGAGGGGATTGGAAAATGGCTGATGAACCTATCGAGAGAATATATATTATTCCGCTCAGGAAAGTATACGATAGACCCCGTAGCAAACGGGCAAAACTAGCGATCACACTGATAAGAAAATTTATTTCACAACACATGAAATCCGATTTGGATATGGTCTGGTTGGACCGTTCAGTTAATGAGAAAGTATGGGAAAGGGGCATTCAGAAACCTCCGCGAAAAATACAGGTCAGGGCTGTTAAATTTCCAGAAGATGGTCTGGTAGAGGTATCTATACCTGAGGAGTAAATCAAAACTATAGAATTATGAGTTTCCCTGATTCACATTCTATTCGGACTCTCATCCCGCTGTGTAATTTTTCAGTTATGTCCGCATCGAAACTGTGGATATGAGGTATGCTTGCTATGGCGCATCCTATAAGCAGAACTGGGTCGGACCTGTTTACTATTATTGCTCGCGGTGCCTTCTCGTTCAATGCAAGATTTATTATGGAATAACTGCCGACTGTTGACCCTGCGCCTGAAGGGAACACCAGAATGCTGTCCTCAATGCTCATCTCAACAATATCGTGTTCAGGATTTATGCATATACCGGTATTGATATCGAAGTCGCCAAAGAATGAAATAGGTTGAGAGTTGATCAAAATCTTTCCTTCGACAATGTTGTTCTCAAGCCCTTTTAATCCCTTCCCATGGTATGTGGCAGGGGTCTTTTGGTTTTCTTCATTTAAATATTCCTTTTTTAACGTCTTTTCAATATTATCCCCCTTTCCGTTTAATTCCCGTTCTACCTTTCCTTCGATGGTACTGTATATATCTTCCCTGCCTTTCATAATTCGCCCTCCATTGCGGTTTGTATCATCTCCTTCAATGGGAAGAAAGCAGTATCTATGTTGCCCATTTTGGGCAGGTAATGAAATGCTTTCCCGGAATTGGTTACTACAAGATCCAGTTTAATATTGTCAAGCTCGCTGACCACGATGCAGGTGTCTGAGAATACCTTCACACCTTTAGATTCCAGAGAATCGACCAAACCCTGTCTCTGTGCCAGGATCCTCGTCTGCTCTGAAGTAAAAATCCAGAATTTTGTGTTCTTAACGGGTCTTTGCATTAATCTGTCGATCTTAATAATCTCCCGAATACTGGAATGGGGGCATCCCACCGCCATCAATGAGGGCATTCTATCTGGTCTGCTATCTGCCAATAGCTCAACTATGGAACTATCATCGATATGAAGATGTTCAAAATCGCTAGATTTGCAGCTCTCAATATTTCCGTCAACATAGTTACGGGCCCAATTCGCTTCGGGAGTTTCGTTTTCTACATGATATAGAGATATATTACCAGATGCGGCCATTGAAGCGCCGAAGCCCTTGTATAGATCCACATCATGGGGTTTAATTCCTCGAATATAAGGAATTGATGACGGGTATCTTTTACCTATGAGCAGTCCGATCATGAATAGTTTTTCTCCGGGGTCTTGGTAATTCAGAACATCTTCCCCAACTTCAACCAATAGATCCGGGACCCGGTTCTCCTTGATAAGGAGACCGTAATATGGAGTTCGGCCTAGAATAGCGGTTGCCAGGGCAGATAATCCGCTCTCCCTATTGGTTCGGGCCCCAATAACCGAATTTGCAAAACTTACAGCAGATGATTCGGCCCAGGCCAAAATATCTCCCTTCTTCGGATAAAGCCCGTTCAGATAAGGTGTGCACGTCATTGTCGGTGAGATACCCAAGTTCAGGAATTTATCAATGATGCTCAGCTGTCTTCTTTGAAATTCATGGGATATAGACATCTCGTCATATCTTTTGAGATCGAATCCTGCCGGATTTAAAAATGTGGGGACCTTTACCCTCCCTCCTTTGGTAAGGGTTTCAAGCACCTTTTCCAGAGCTAGCCCCCCGGTTTTAAAGGATACCCCTGATACATGAACAGAACTGACCTTCACCGTTTTTGGGGCATCGAAGAATTCACCGAGGTTTGTAACTATCTTGGCTGCCAGGGCCATTCCTTCACCGTATTCACCTTTCAAAGCTTTAATCTCATAATCGGTCAATTCCATATTTATCCCTGATATTTCTCATTTTCAATTTAAATCGTTTTTCTACTATTGATGACTTCCACAATTTCCATAGGGGATTCTCATTACATTCAATGAATTGTTGATACTTATATTATTATTTAGAATTATTCAGGATTTATTAATAGAGATTGTTGAAAAGACCAAAATTTATCTTTGACTGTGATGATCACAATGTGCCGTGATTATTCAGGGTATTTTAAGGGGATAGGCATCATCCTCTGTCCTCTTATTTATATATAATACTATGTGTGTGGTATCTGATTTTTTGGAAAGTTTTATAAGTAAGATAATTATTCAGTCATATGGATATCTTTATAGTTAGTCAAAAAGAGAAAGGGGGAAAAATATGAAAAATATTAAAAAAATATTTGCGGCAACAGTCGCATTGACAATGTTGTTAAGCATATTTCCATTATTTGGAACTACTGCTGGAGCTCCGAACAGAGCTGGTGAGATTGTAATTTCTACAATTGAATTGAAAGATGATACCAATGTGAGTGGGGTTTATTCTCAAGGTATGCACATTATTGGGTTGAACTACACACTTTCGGTGGAATTGATTGATGTTAACATTACCTTATCCATCAACAATACTAATGAAACATATACTGATACCAACGCGTCAAATCCTGGCAATTTGGCAGCGGGAGATTATGTCGCATCCTTGGGTGTTGATTTCCAGGCAGTCGGTTGGTATGAGATAATTTACTTTGTTGAAGGTTGGGATGTGATTTCAGGAGGTATGGTTAACGAGAGCATTACCCGCTACATGGAATTTGAGTCCTTGTATTACTATCTGATTTATTACGAAGTGACAAATACCGTAATGCATCAGGGTAAGTATCCCCAGAGCGCCATGGCTCTCAATGTGGATGTTTACAATTTCGGTAATGATGATGCAGGATTGTTGAACGTAAGTTTAGAGATAGAGGACAGCGGGTCCCAGGCGGAGGATCTCATGAATCCTTTCAGAGAAACCCAGGTTGAACCAGGTAACATGGCCCATGTGCTGCCATTCCCTTGGGTTCCTTCCGATGAAGATACCTTCGATCTAACAATCAAGGTTACGACCGACCCTGTCACAAGTCCGAATGCAAGTACAAATATAAGTGAATTCCAATTATTGATTGAGAACACAACCTCTGCCCACATCAATATTTCAACTCCTCAGCCTGATACCTTGTATACCGGAGAGGATTTCACCCTGCGGGCAGCGGTGAGAAATTATGGTAATTCCAAATTATTTACCACTTTCATACTCTCCTATTATCCGGATGGTAATCCCGGAGCAGCCCAGGAGTTAGCTGATTTCTATGTTGAAAACCTTCAGCCCTACGATAAGTATTTCTTGGAAGCTGACCTCCTCTACAACGAAGTATCCATCCTGGAGGCCGGATCATTTGTTCTGGAGATTGCTGATGAAAATTCATCTTCCAAGAATACTACCATGATCACCGTAGATCCCATGCCGAATCAGGCTCCTGAGCTGATGAATGTTTCAGTCCTTCCGGCATCCCCGGTGAATGTGGGCGACCCTGTAACATTCGATATAAACTACACCGATGTTGACGCCGATCCAGGCAGTGTTTCAGTTTTCATCGATGGGACCGAATACCCCATGATGCCTGTGATTGAAACTGTAAACTGGAATCAGCGGGTTCTATTTAGATATGAATGGACTGCTACCTGGGATTTAGCCCAGGATCCCGATGAGGATGGTCAGGAATTCGAATATAATTTCAGGGCAAACGACGGTCAGGGACACAATGCAACGCTGGATGATGGTGGACAGAACTTCACACTGGTTGTGAATCCTCCGATGTACGGAGAGTTCAAAGGAATTGTCAAAGATACAGAAGACATTGGAGTAGCCGGTGCGGAGATAATTATTCTCGGAAATGATTATTTCAATGCGACCTGCGATGCCAACGGGAATTTCTCTGCGATGTTGGCTTTCGGTCAATATAATATTTGGCTGAATGACACGTGGTATGAGGAGAACGGTTACCTTGACGGCTATCCCGAGGGCCAAATGGGTGTCAGGATAGTAACTATCACACTATCCAGGGATAATTATCCACTAACCCAGAATTTCGTCCTTCAAGAAGAGGAAATCATTCCTTTGCCAGTTTTCAATGGCAGTGTTAATGATACCGATGGAAATCCTCTTGCCGATGTTGATGTGACCTTGGTGATATTCATTGATGAAATGAGCACTCTGAACACCACCGAACTGGTTGGAGGAGTTGTGAAGAATATTACCGTAAATGTGACCACTAGAACATGGTATAATCTGACGGCTACCACAGACAGCAATGGTAGTTATACGATTATCGGCGTACCCTTGAACACTTTTGATATAATGAAGCTTACCCAAACCGGAATGAAGAAGTACAGGGAAGATCTGGAGACCTTGCCTTCAAGTGCAGTAAGCAATGTCTGGTCACTAATGGTGGATAAACCGAATAAATTTGAATTCTCCGAGGCAACCTTCTCCAAGAAGGGTGCACAGGACACAATGGTGAATGATACCACCTTCAATGAACTGGCTGTGAAGGTATACTTCGAGCTGGGTAAAACAAGTTTTGGCAATGTTACACTTGAGTTCGTCAATGGTTCTGTTGTAGAGGACAAAGAATTCACAGTAACCGGGACCATCACACCTGCAAATGCAACCGTGAAGATCGACGACAATGAGGTGACTGTTACAAGCGGTAAGTTCAGCATTGTATTGAAAGGCGGAAACCATACCATAGTGGTATCCCTGGCAGGTTATGATGAGTATACTGATACATTTACCCTTGCCAAGAATGAGGATATGATCATCGAACTTCAGCTTTCTAGCGTCACGGTTACCATCGGTCCTTTCCTTGACGGGGATGGAAATGGTCTTCCGGGTGTTAAGGTTACCTACAACGGTGTTGAAAGATTGACGGATGCCCAAGGAATTGCTACATTCGAAGAGGTCCTTGAAAGCGACACTGATGGTGGCAATATTCCTGCAGGAACTGAGATCAAATTCGAATTCGACAGTGAGAAAAAGACAGCGAACTGGCCTCTCTCAGAAAAGGATTACAATTCATTTGATCAGGATACTGGCGATAAGAAAAGCGAGGAGAGCAATCTCCTGCTTATCATTGCTATTATCGTGATAGTTCTGATCATAATAATCCTGGTGGTACTCGCTTTGAAATCAAAGGGCGTACCAGAAGATGAACTAATGGATGATGAGATCAGGGAGTATGAATGTCCCAGCTGCGGAGCTATTGTTACTTCCGATATGGCCGAGTGTCCGGAATGCGGCGAGATGTTTGAGGAGGAGGAGTTCAGATGTCCCGAGTGCGGTGAACTAGTTGAGATGGATGCGACCTTATGTGATAACTGCGGAGCAGAGTTCGAGTTCCCCGTACCTGATGAAATGGATGACGAGGATATGGATGAGGCTCTGGATGAGGATCCGGATATAATAGACGATTTTGAAGTGGAACCGGATCTGGACGAAGAAGAACTGTTCAAGGATGAGGAAGAACTCCCTGATCCTGATGATCTTCCAGCTCCCGAAGACCTGTAGATATAGTTCTTGAATTATTGGGTCATCAGTGTGATGGAGAACCATGCAAGTCCCGGGGAACCGGGACTTTTTTATTTTTTTTTAGATTTAAAATACTCGATTTATTCCAAATACTATCTAAAAATAATCTGATTTGGAAAGGATGGTTTTAAATTATTTTAGATCCAAGAAGCTAATAAGCGCCTCTACATTCACTTCAAAGGCAATAATTGGGTTGGAGAGTGAAAACCGGGTGATAGTCCTCGGGTGAACCTCTCCGAATTCCATCAGCCCTTCATTATCAACCTTTACAGTGCATCTTCTGCCTTTGATTAACGCAGGATTATCAACTTCTACCAAATTATAATCATCAATAGATAGGTATCTCAGGAATGCTTTGATTATTCCCTTGATCTCGGTAAAAGATGCCTTATTATGGATAACAACCCCCCCGGCCTTTCTAAGGTTCTTTCCCTTGATGACAACATCACCTATCTCAAATATTTTTTGAGGAAGGTCCCTATGAAGATTCTTCTTCAGAATTTCAAGCATGGAAGGCAAGAGGGTCACTCTGATATTGGTATGGTCTTTACTGATGGGATTTTGGATAATAACGCGATCTCCAACCTCTTTTCCCAAATGTCGGAATTCCTTGTCATCATTGGATAGTGCCAATGTCATTATTTCCAGAAATCCCTGCCCTATGAAGAACTCTCTGATAGTGTAACATAGGGATTCCAGAGCCAATGGATTACCGAACGTCATACCTTTTGGGAGCACCATGGGGAACTTATCATACCCGAATCCGATGGCGATATCTTCAATTATATCTATTGGGTGCAAAATGTCAGTTCGGTATGGTGGCGAATCAACCAAAAATATGTTATTTCCAATATTGTCAGTTTTTCCCTCTGGATAATTGACTTCATGCCCGGTTAGTGAAAGGCATTCAATGATCTTTTCTTTATCAATTCCCTCACCCAAATACCTATCGACCATGGATTGCTCCAAACTGATTCGCTGAGAGCTCAGGTTAGGCAGGGTTTCCGAATGATCGGGATAGGCGACCTCAACGGAATATATTGTACCGCCTCTTTCTGCAAGCATTGTTGCCATTATGTTCAATGCATAGTAAACTGAATTCCGATCATTGCCGGTGATATCCAGAAAAATATCCTTTGTTTCCTCGGAAACAGCCGTAAGTTCCCCGTTTATTATCGGCGGGAATGATAACACGTCCCACTTCTTGTCGATTATTATGGGATATCTATCAAACTGTTCAAGGGTGAAGGCGTAGTCTTTTCCTTTGTCATGTCTCATGAGGATTTCTTTCAGGTCCATCTCCTGATCCATATCCAAGGGGATGAAGGTAATATCGGAAGGATGGATTGCCTTGTAGGTGAATGGAGGTTCGATGTATTCGTAATCATGAACCCCTATGGCCACCTTGACCCTGTTCCTGCCCAATGTTATATGGAGTTTCTCCTGAATACCCATGATGGATTGTATCAGGGGATCAGTCATGGTGACTCCCTTGATAAGTGCAGCGCCGATAAAGGGCCTCACGTTCAGGATTGATTCTTCCACATTCATCACAATGTCCGATTCCTTCACCTCATACTTCCTAAGTCCTGGCTGGATCTCCAAGAAAGCTCGGAGTGAACGGGCAACTCCCTCTACGGAGTACATATCTGGTCTATTGGGAAAAAACTCTGCCTCTAAGATACCTTCATTTATATCTCCTACATCAGAACCAAGCATAGCCAGTTTATGCAGGAGTTCTTCAATCTGAAGTTCTTTTTTTTCTCCTTGAGAAGTTCTATATGATATAGTATCATTTTCTCTATTGCATCCGATAAGTTGGAGCATGTCATCGAATTCTATGGATATTGTAGGCATGTTATCAAGTCGGTAATTCACAATACTGCTATTTTAGGTTTAGCCTACACAATATCAAATTATGTGATATGAAATTCGTTTTAAATGAACTGAGTAAAATCCTAATCCCAAGAGAACAAATCATCATCCTTTCCTTTGCTGTCGTTATCCCAGTTCATATCACTATTTTCATTATCCCAGGAATCATCGTTGTTGCCCAGGTCAAAGAGTTCATCAAGAAGATCTCCAGAGTATCTATCACTTGGTTCTGAATTTTTATTTTGGTCAAGGTCTTCAAAGATGTATTCCCCATCGTCATTGAAATCATTGTCCGCACTGTAATCCTCACCCCATTCCAGCTCCTCATTTTTATCGTTTTCATAGGGATCTTCATCCCAATCCTGTCTTCCTCGGTAATTCGAATCATTTGATGAATGCTGGTGATTATCCAATTCACCCCCGCTTTGGCGGGGATTATTGTTTCTTCGGGAAATATTAGGCATGTTTGAATATAGGTCAGAATAGTCTCTTTTATCCTCAACGGTTTCAGAAGGTCGTGTTTCAACTTTACTACTCGCTCTTTTCTTTCTATCTTTTTCCTTCTTTTTATTGCCCTTTTTTCTTACTAGAAGGGCAATAATGATTATGAATAAAATGATAGCTGAAATGACAATGATTATTATCCACATGAGGTTATCCTTTACAAGTTCACCAGCATTGTCCAGAGCGCTGTCCTTTTCCTTTATATTTATATCAGTTCCATAATTTGCGCTTGTGCCTTCGTCAAGCAGGGATCTAAGCTGAATGTCCAGGTCATACTTCCCACTGGGTATATTTTCAGGAATAGTTATGTTGATCTTCAGATCATATACCCTGTCAGCTTCTACCTGGAAGGAATTGAATTCAACTTTGGCCCATTTGGCAGCTTCACCGCTTATCAGTATTTCATAATTATCGATCCCGTTTCCAGTGTTCTTGATCTCCAGGTTCCAATCGGAATTATAGGCATTTCCTTGAGTAATATTAAGATTTTCAGGAAAATCCGGAAGGATTTTCAATCCGTAGAGTTGCTCTACATTTATCTCGATTGTCAGCTTATCCGATACCACTGGATCGCCGGGTGGGTCCTGGGCCGATACGGCTATCAGCTCAATAAGGTGTTTACCGGCCAAGGCGTTTTCGTCTACCTGAATGGACAGTTTTCCTTCACAGCTTGAGAAACATTCCAATGGATAGGTGGAATTGACTAACTGTCCGCTGATCCATGAAACCGTATTGAATGATACGTACAAAGTATCTCCAGAATTACCGAGATTGGATAGGTCGAATTGAATATCCTTGCTTTCACCAGTCTTCATATTAAATGCTGATTCCGCGCAGGTTATTTCACAGCTGTACAAGGGTTTGATCACTACTTTTATTCTCTGAATGCTGCATATGCTTGAATTCTTACTGGAAGAAGCCTTGAAGTCGAAATAATATGTGCCTGCCTCTACATGTTCACCGGGTGTGACCCTGATCTCACTGAAATGTGTCTCATAGGCGTCTATCGATACCAGAGTTGATGGGATGTCGATATCCCAAAGGCTCTCCCCGCCAATTTCTAGCTGGTGGGAAAAATTGGACAGCGATATATTAATCATGTCCCTGAAGTTACCCCGATTCCTGATTTCCATGGATGTGTTGGTGGCATTACCATTGACGGTTTCCAGATTGTTGGAACCGAATTGCAGTTCAACATCGGGAATTTCCGCAACACTAAGGTTAACAGTTTTGATCTTGGCAATATCTTGTGAGATGGATTCAACTCTAATATTAAAGGAATATCCTCCGGCAGTTGCATATTCGGGCACTTCCACCCTCACTGTTGCATTATGATGAGAGAACTCATCTATTCTTACATCAAGATCATCAAGTGTTATTGCCCAGTTCGAAGGATATGTGATGATCTCCAGGTTGAAATCATCTTTTCCATTCCCTGAATTGATTATTGGAATATCTATCCATACCTGCTGGTTGGGAATAACATCGTAAGCCATAGGGGGCTCGATCTCGAATCCGTAGGTTCGATTAATAATGACATTGAATGCATGGTGATCATAAGCTGTTCCATTTGACATGACGGATGTAGCAGTAAAAACCAGCTGTCGGTTTCCAGCAGTACTTTTCGAAACTGGTATAATATTTGCAGTTATCCTATCTTCGGAAAAGGCTTCCATGGTGAAATTATCCCTTGATAGCTCTACTTCCCAACCCTGGGGGATGTCTTGAAGTTCAATGCCCACTATGTCCTGACAATTGGCCTGATTCGAAATATTCAGCTTGAATGATACAGGTTCACCCGGATAGGTTGATATATCTTCTACTGGAGAGGACAGTTCCAAACCAAATTCTTCGGTCACGCTACATGTCATGTTCACAAATGTCCCCCTACCACCACTCATCACTCCTATGGGGAGAATATGGTTTGAATGGGCCAGAAGCCCTTCTGGCAGAGTTACTTGTATTGTTATGTTCTTTTCCTCTCCCGAAGCGATAGGTGTGTTCTGAGCAGAGCTGCCAGAAAATGATTCAGGGAGCTTTGAGAAATCTATATCTATCCTTTCCGCGAATGGTCCGTTATTAACCACCTTGATCTCATAAGTGCATGTTTCTCCAGGTTTTGCTTCATCAATTTCTTTCAAAACGGTGAAATCTGTAGGCATTCCTCCTATAGCTAAAGAAGGATCACCAAGAAGATTGTATTCCGCCAGAGTCTTATGGTCCATGACATCATTGTTCCCCACATCGTTCATATAATATGTGCAGGCTCTAGCTAGCATACGGCCAGGAGTTCTATGCCCCTCCTGAAAGCTTTTGTATAGATGGACATCCATAAAACCTGATCGATGCTTGTAATAGTCGGTCCCCCAATCCCCCCATCCAACTCGAGTGCAGGAGATGACTGCAATTCCTCCCCCTTCTTCGTTCAGAAGCAATTCTTCTGAAATCGCCTCACCAGGATTATCCGGCCAAAATGTGGGTTTAAGTTCATTGTCGAAGGATCCGCACAGGCATGCGTCGAAGGTGAAAACAGGTAATTTATTTCCATTACTGAGTCCCGCAGCATCATTTTTGTCGAATATTCCGCTCCCCTGTCCTGTGGCACCCCAGCAGTGATGGTCTCCATGGTCAGAAAAGGCCGCAAAACCGCAACCCTGGTTGAGACCACTCACAATCTCATTTTTATTGCAATTGCCCAGGCTTTCGTAGTACTTGGCGATATCAAAACCGCTTAGGTATCCGTTATCCACAATCTGGTCAAGCGTCATTTCACCTTCGTGTCCTGGTGCGTGACCATAAGGAAATGTATCAGTACCATGTAGATTTGCATCCTGAAACCAATCCTGTCCCAGTGTGTTCTTCTCATAATAGATAATTCTATTTATCAGATGTTCCAGCTCAGAGGTGTCGCCTGCCGGCAGCCTACCAACATATATGTCATAGTAAAAATCGCAACCATCAGTTTCTTCCCCATATTGGCCGTTCCCATCTCCTTTCCAATCACAGAAATCACCGGTGGAATTGTAGATGTCCGCATAATAGGTGTCAGTCGGAACATCATCTCCATCAATATGATTGGCGCCGCCATCGTCATATCCGTCTCTTATATAAGAATATCTTACAGGGCACACATCGCTATCTCCCATTAGCATCACATACATGGAATCCCATGTTTCAACGGCATTTTTCAAGAAATATTTTATCTTCTCGGGATTGTCAACTCCCTCTACTGGAAAATAAGTGGAATCATAAATCTCTTCAAGTGAAACATATATGGTGTCCAAACCCGTATTGGTTTTGTGGGTGATGAGTTCGGACGAATGGGCTCGAAATGATTCCGGGCCGATTAAAATCATCTCCGCACTATCGTCTCTCACTGCCTTATTTTCCTGATTCTTCTTTAAAACTGGATGATTTGATAATGCTGGGTCCTTGTATCTCTCTATTTGAATGTGCATTTTAGTTGAGGCACGAATGTTCTTTAGCGCAGGATAATATACAACTGGATAAAGGTCTATGTTCACATATCTGACGAATTCTTCTGAATCATAATCCCTGCCAAATCCTTCCCTTATGTTGAAATCCATAGATGGATAGGGTTTCTTCGAATTGTATATTGAGCTCTCTTCAAAATATCCTTCCTTCGGTGTACTGCCATCTTCTTTATTCTGCATATTGTTGTTATCATGAATTGCAGGGAGGGTAGTTGCAGTGGGGATTATATTTTTCTCCAGCTTCATAATTTCATATGATAGATGTTCCACATTTTCAATCTTGATCCGTTCATCCACAGGGATCTTTAAGGTTCTAGTGAAGATTGGTATTTTGGGTTCTCCTTCTCTGAGAGTGTATAAACATCCATCGAAGGATATTCTTGAGAATTCTCCTTCTTCGATTATATCTGGTAATGGAAATTCTAATGTCATTTCTTCAAAATGGCCCCCTTCCAATTCCATATTTATCGAAAGGTCATTATTCATAAACTGTTCACCGGATGGGATAGTTAGGTCATTTAATTGAGCCCAAATTTTCATGTAATTAGAATTGTTTTGCCGAGTCCCGAATGCAGATATGGCGGAAATGGAAGATAGCATTATCAGGATTAGAAAAATGGAGTAGAATTTCTGTTTCGATTTCATTTTTTCACCAGGTAGTTGAATGATAGGATTTTTCAAGTTTCTCAAGTTTATTGAACTCACATTGGGACGAAAATATCTTAGAAGGATTTTAGGTTTATGACTCTTACGGCCCGTATCCATAGCGAATCAGCTTATTTGAAGGTGATGATTAAAATAACACAGTGTTATACCATAAACCCCTAGATTATATAAAAAAATGGGTAGGAATTTATCAGTACATATGAATTTATGTAAATAGTCATTTTATTAATTAATTAACATGAAAGCTGAATTATTTCAAACCTAATTGAAACTTAGGGCCATCAAGTTTTCTTTATGATGTCGGACCTTGATCAATCTCTACCAGTCATCATCGCTCCATTCATCATCCGCGTCGTCTTCAATATCGTCCCAATCCCTATTGAGTTCCTCATTTGCAGCTATTACAAGATAGGTATCTTCTTCATAATAATCATCATCTTCTGAGCCCCAATCATCGTCATCCATGTCAGACTCTACGATCTCTGCGTCTATGATTTTAGCTTTGGTTTTACTGCTTCTTTTGGACGGTTTAGGAGGTTTAGGTGGTTTTTTCTTCCCTTCGAATCTAGCATGTTTAGACTTCGGTTTTTTCCGTTTATTCCCCTCAACCAAATCAGACTTCTGCCCTTTTTTCCTTTCTTTACTCATTTTTTCAGTTGTCAATTGAGTATCCGCCCTATCCCCGGGCCTGGTATCATATACTCGGACTCTCCCAGGCGGTGAATCATCCTTCTTGCGGTCTATACTACCGTATAACTTCTGATATTCCTCATCATATTCCCTTGACTTCTCCTTATTACTGCTTCTTTTCTTTATGAGGATCAGCAGGATTATGATGAAACCCAGAAACAGGACCAATCCGATTATCAATCCAATTGTCAATCCCTTACCCAGGCCGCTCTTGCTTTCCTCCTTATCATCGTTTCCATTAGGGCCTATATCATCGTCATCTGCCGGATTGATGTCATCATCATTGTCATCATCAGTCAGGTCAGGATTATTTACTGTGATGATCACTTCATCGGTATCATTGTTCCCGAATTTATCCTTGACCATCAAAGTTATTTTAAATGTGCCGGATTCAAAGAAGTTGAATTCGGTGACCTCACCGTATAGGACATACAGTGTGGAATTATATGTGAAAGACCATGTGTAATTAACTATGCCCACATTGTCATAACTTCCTGTAGCATTTAGTGATAGTGTCTCGCCCTTCATTATTGTTTGATCACTTCCGGCCTTGGCAAGGGGTTGAACACTATCCTTAAGCGTGACATTTACCCGATCAGAGGCGGTATTGCCTTCCGAATCAGTCACAGTAAGAACAGCAGTGTATCTTCCAGGTATGTTGAATATGAATGAAAAGGTCTTATCGTATTTAAGGTGAAAGGTATCGTCATAGCTCAGATTCCAGGTATAGTTCACAATGCCGACGTTATCTCTGCATATTTTTGGATCGATGTTCACGGGCCCAGGGTTGAGCAGGGTTGTGTCATCACCTATCACAACCCTCGGCGGTTCCGTATCTCTAACAGTGATAATAATAATATCTGAATGAGTATTACCCATTCCATCCTCCACCACAAGAGTGACCTTGTATTCACCGACAATGGTGAACATGAAGGATGCTGATGCGCCGTAAACCCTGTTCATAACCTGATCATAAATGAATTCCCAGGTGTAGTTCATTATGCCGATATTGTCAGTTGAACCCTTGCCATTAAAATGGTGCAGGGAATTTTGATCTATTGTCAGATCGTTTCCTGCATCAGCTTCAGGCGGAACAATATCCACCAATCCCACATAGGGGAAATCATCATCTGAATTTCCACTACCATAAATGCTGTATGGTGTAAGCCATTTATTACCTGAGAACTGGGCTGATGGATAACGGTCACCGTAATCCGACCAGTAATTACCCTTTCCCACTCCGTCATCCCAATTGTTCTGGCTTCCATTGTCCAATCCCTGGGATGAGTCTCCGCCATTGTCAATGAAATTGTTGGAATGGACTTCGTTATTACTGCCGGATTCCAGGTAAAAACCGAAATTGCCATTGTTCTTTATATCATTCTTCTGAATAGAGTTCAAGGAACTGCTCCCCCAGGATCTGATGCCGTATCGGTCATTGGAGCTGATGGTGTTCTCAAAGACCTCTCCGTTGCTGGAGTCCGAAACCAATATTCCATCCAGTGAATTCATATGGATCTTGTTATGGGAAATTATACTGTCCTGTGAGCTTGAAACCACCATCCCATAGGAATTGTTATCTGCATTATTTTGCTCAATTATAATATCTTCAGAATCTCTGACATTGATCCCGTCCCCATTGTCAGGGCCGCAATCATTCCCTATTATATCGGATAATGATACGAAATTGAAATGGATGCCTGAACCGTTGTTCATTGTGCATGTGTTCTGAAGAACCCTATTAGATGTGGAGTGGTCGACATATATTCCGTACTGGTTGTCATTACACGTGCTTCTTTGTATTGTGTTGCTGGCACTTCCGCTCCTAATAATGATCCCATATTCAGAGTTGGATATTAGCTGGGAATCCGCTACCTGATTGTTGGAGGAAAGGAGTTCTATACCGTTATCGTTATGATGAGATGAATGATTGCTCACCGAATTCTGGTTGGAATGGGGTGAGATATAGATCCCTGCATTATCATTGTAATTACAGGAGTTTGAATCCATTTCATTGTATATGCAGAATTCATCGATATATATTCCGTGCTTGTTGTTGTTGCATCTATTATTGAGTATCCTGTTGTAGTTGCTGTTGCTCTGAAGCATTATCCCATAAAGACGATTATTGATACATTCGTTATCCTGGATAGTGTTGAATGAGGAAAATGCAAGCATGATGCCGATACTTCCGTTGGAGGCTGCAACTCCCTTGACAGTGATATTGGTGCAGTTGGCCAATATCACTTCACCGTAATTATTTCCGACCAGGACTCCAGTCTCTTTATTCTTGAAATAACCGATTGTCTTGCCCTGAACTGAATTGCTCTCCTCTATTATGTGAGTGTTCCAGTTCTCCAGATCATAACCTGCGATGAAAATTCCGCTCTCCTCAAGTGTATTGTTCTTCATCCGTATGTGTTGGCATGAATCCAGCACAATGCTGTGTTCCAGGTTCCCGAAGCAATCGTTCTTGTCTATATTGATACTGGCTGAATTGTGGAGGTGGATTCCAGATCCGTCATTGTCATGAGCGGAATTATCAATTATGTCATTGTTATTGGCTGATAAAAGGTAAATCCCCGCACCGCCGTTGTTCTCACATACGTTATCGGTGAACTCATTGGCTGAGGATTTGAACATATATATTCCATGGTCACCGTTATTTGAGCAGATATTGTCATCGAAAGTGTTCCCGTTGGAATTCTCATCTAAGTAGATCCCAGTAGAGGTGAAGAAGTCTCTACCTCTCCCGTCACCCCTCCTTTGTTCATTCTCCTCACAGGTGTTCAGCTGGAATTCATTGTTGTCAGCCCCTGACAGATATATGCCGTAATAATTTCTTCTTATGACGCAGTTGGATATTTCATTATTCTCAAATCCGTCATCAAGCCTCATTGCATAGTTATTGCCATTGGCTGTGCAGTCGTCGATATTATTGCTGAAACAATCTCCGTTGGACTTGATACCTGCAAAATCGTTGTTAACAAAATAACAATCGATTATAACATTTTCAGAACTGGATGACAGCACTAATCCATTTTGAGTGTCCTCTATCCAAATGCTTTCTATATGATTCCCATCGCTCTGGAGTTCCAGACCGGTTCCTACTTCCTCTCCGTCTATCTTTACCTCTTGAGCGTCCTCACCTGTAATTGTCAAGCTCTTTTCACTCACTACAACATGCTCGTAGTATGTTCCGGTTTCAATTATAATAGAATCGCCAGAATCAGCGGCATCCACCGCAGCTTGAATGGTTGTATAATCTCCGCCCCCGGTTCGGTTTACTATAAATGTCTGAGCTCTTGTGTCAGTTCTTTCCTCGAATCCGCGGACCGAACTAATTGTATGTTCAGCTCCAGAGGATAGAATTAATAGTAATATCAATCCCACGATCAATCCCTTTAGATGGCTTCTATTGAACATGATTGTCAACCTCTACTTGTTTTGGTCACTTCAATTCAATGCTAAATTTAATTTGCTGATTTTTGGAGAAAGTGTCCCGATCAATGCAATAATCAGATAGAATTAGTATGTAAAGATAAATCAAATAGAAATATCTTTTTGGTTTTTTAATAAAGAATCAGGTTATAAAAAACCAGTTCAAGACCTTCTCTTGGATATCAAAAGGATCACCAGTACAACTGCACAAATTATCATGAAAATTGAAAGGACGATCCATAAGGTATTTTTGTTTTTTTCTACATCATCCTTTTGAAGTTCCATATCCAGACTGATATCCATTGATATTTGATCGTCCATTGTCAAGAATCCCTTAGATGATGCAGAATCTTTATTTCCACTCTCCTTTTTATAAGTGGTATTGTATTTAATGTAGCCGAAGAAATCGGTTCCAGCATTGGATACTGTCGCGGTATGTACAATAAACTCGATTGTTCCGCTGTTATCGGTTTCCCCCTGTTTCAGAACATTATCCGATATGTCTTCTGTAATCACTATTAATGCGCTTTTAACAGGTTCATCATTCCGATCCTTGACCGTGATTTTCAGTGTTCGAAACAACTGGATACGTCCGGCTCCTGATGCTTTCAAACCGGGGATGAAGAATTCCGGGACCTGCTCTTCATTCATAGATATGTCAGTTATCCTATCCCAATTGGTCAAAATAACATTGGAATTCTCAGTTGCATTTACCAGGGGAACAGTTATGTTGGTCAGAACCGCCTCTGTCTCCTGAGAGAAGCGCAGCGGGTAGGAGAAAACGCACCCGTGGGATGCAGAGAACTCTTTAGCGGTGCATAGATTGTCCATGAAAACCGGGGATGACGGGGTCACATGTCCCCCTTTGATGGTAATTTTTGTAGGAACGTCAACAATAAGGTCCCTTGTAGTGCAGTTATGGAGTTCCAGTAAATCCATGGTGTTGGGTTCTGGACATGCGATCATATGCTCTATCAGGGAGTCCCATATGGTAATATTTCTGTAGGAGCAGATCGTGATATTCCTGATGTTTGAATTTCTCATGCCTACATTTTCTGAAACCTGACCCAAGACAGATTCTCCGGATATTGAACAGTATGACAGACTTAAGGATCCGCATTTATCAATGTTCATGTTCCTGAATGTTACATTGCTTGCATCAATACTACCTAAGCAGTTGACAATTCTGAGCCCTTCAATTTCATTCATGCCTGATACGTCTTCTACAGTCAGTGTTTTCAATTTCCTGATATCCATGGCAGTTATATTGAGTAAGCTTCTGGAAATGTGGATGCTGCAGCCATCTCCATTGACAATAAGTTTGGAATAATCAATGGTTGATCGATTTGCTAAATATAATGCCGATTGATCATACAGAAAAATCCTGAAATTTTTGCTGCTGACAATACTGCTCCGGTCCATGATCAATTTGCTCCGCCCTTCCAATTTAATAAAAAATTGTTCATGATCATCCTGAGCTAAATTGAGGGTTGAATTCTTTAGTATCAGAGTTGCCTGTTCACGAATGATTATGTCGCTTTCAACAATGCGGTTTTCCATGTTCTCTAGTTCCACTACCCTATTCTCGTCGAAGGTCCAATCATTTTGAGCCCGGTCACTGAAGGCCGAAACTGTGTTAAATAAACCAGAACTGATTAAAGGAATTAAAATTAGGAAGGAGAATATTATCCTATTATCGGGTTCCCAACTCATTTCACGTCCTCTGGTTCCAGGTATGATTATCAAAACATGTTTCCTGTACGATGGCATTTCATGTTATTGATATTACTTACTACAAGGTGCGATAATTGATCCAATTATTATTATTGATAATGGAAAGGATACGGTGCAATCCCTTATCCCTGTGTTTAATAATCGGATAATGATTATTATTTCACAATTATTTCAATTTGGCATCACAGTTGATACATGTCTTGTTGTCAGAACCCTGTACCTTGGCGCACTCAGGGCAAGCGATCTTTGATGGGTTTTTCAGTTCCTGTCTGACAGCAAGTATGAACCATCTCTTCTCCCTGTCATCTGCAAATTTGACCCCTGAGAAAATCAGTGTTCCTAGGAAAATGAATATACAGGCGATGGGAATTGCGATCATTCTGTAAGAATATTGGGTGTCAGTCTGGTCGAATAATTTAGGATAAATTCCGATGAATATCAATGCTGCCAGCGATGTATAGAGGATAAATAATGCAAGTGTTCCCAATCCGCCCAATTTCTGGTTCTTGATCAGCAGCCCGTTTATGAACATGACAATAATCAACAGACATGCAAAAGCAAAGCATGCGATCATTATCCATCCTTGGGTATTACTGATGGTCGGAGGTGTGGATAGGTCGGAGAAATGGACATCTTTGACGGCTAAAAACGATAAGATGATTAGCATAATCCCTATAAAGTGGACATAGATTATTCCTGGTACTCTCAATCTGGTCATTGACATCACTCTTATTATATATATGGTGGATCAAAATTGAATGGGAATGTTGATGATATTATTTATCTAAACCTAATAAGTCTATAAAAAATTAACCATATTTTTAAGGTCCTCCTTCTTTTTATGAAGTAGTCTGGCCAATATTATTCTACATTTAAGGACCAATTGAAAGAATCGATGTAAAATGCCAATGATAATTATTGAAGAAGGTCATCTTCAATTGAGAAATATCAAATAACAATTATGAAGGGTTTTCTATGTATTTCCAACAATTAATTATAAGATTTCATTGACGAATACTGTTAAATATAGTGAATCGTATTTAATAAAACGATTTGAACAAAGAATTTTTGAGTTAAAAGGTGAAAATATGTATTCAATATTGTCGACTAGATTGACTAAATCAAAATGGATGAGCCTATTTTTCGTCCTATTGTTGTTGGCCCCAATGGGTTGGATGAACTTGTTCAGTTTTAGCACCAATGCAGTAAATCCTCCAGATGCTAATCTCGAAGAAGCTACAATGATATCAGGTCTAAGTTCTTTCGGCTCTGATGAACCCCTGCTCATATGGGATAATGACGGGGGAGACCAGCCTGACGGTCTGAACGGCTGTGAAAGTTTCATAAATGACTCCCTTGCATCCAATGGGTATCAGAACATTACCATATCTGCACAGGGTGAAAACCTAACTGCTTTTAATTTGACCAACTATACAGTGGTTTTCATAGTATTGGGTATGGGCCCGGGAACAGGTAATATTTCAGCGCCCGAAATGGCCGAATTAACTGCTTTTCTGGACAATGGCGGCAGGTTATATGTAGAGGGTGGAGACATAGGTTTCCAAGCCGAAGATGCCTCGGGAAGCGGAGAATACGCAAACCTTTGGCCTTATTTGGGAGCCCAGTATCAGAGCAACGGAACCAATCAGGAATATGTTGTTGGCTGTGCTCCGGTGATCACCCAGAATCTGTCATTTGCCTATACCGGCGATAACGCATCAATGGATGAAATAGGTTCGGCAAACGGGGGTTTTGAAATACTCAACAACAGTGGCACAGGATTTGGTATTGCAAATAACAAGAGCTACCGAACTGTTCTTTTCACCTTTCAGTTCGGAGGTCTGGTCGATTGGGGTAACTTCACCACCAAGGATGAGTTGATGAGACGCCTGATGCATTTCTTTGCCTATGAAAAAAAGGTCGACATTTCAGTTGGCAAGGAAAACCTGCCCACAGCTTCGTTCACAGATTTCGAGACTGAGTCCGACGAAGGATGGACCCATGGAATAGTCCAGGGGAACATTGATTGCTGGGAAAGAGGACTCCCCACTTCAGGTCCCAACTCTGCCCATTCCGGGACCAATGTTTGGGCCACAGATCTTTCAGCAAATTATCTTGATTTTACTGACTGCGCCCTATATATGCCTAGAGTGGATCTTTTCCCCAACTCAAAGCTGGAATTCTGGCATTGGTATAATATTGAGAGGGGATGGGATTTCGGCCAGATAGAGGTTCAGAGCCAGCCAGGAGGAAATTGGCAGATGATTTCATCCTTCACGGGTCAGAGCAACGGATGGGTGAAGGAAACGATATCCATTCCGAATCAGTTCTCTGGGAACGTTCAGATCCGGTTCAGGATAATTACTGATTTCATCATCACAGCACCGGGATGGTATATTGATGATATAGGTCTCATTTCCGACAACGGGATGTTCGATCACGATGACGGATATTTTGTCAGTAATGAGGTTGAAATAGAACCCAATGTGACAGTAAAGAATGAAGGGAATGTACCTGCAGCTTTTGATCTGAGAGCCCGAGTTTATAATCAGAACAACGGAACTGAGGTCTATAATCAGAGCGTTCTGGTAAATCTTACACCTCGGGAGACAATGGATGTGGGTTTCCCGCAGAAATGGAATACAAGTACCGATGTCAACGCTACTTACATAATGGAATTCATGTCACTGGCCAATGAGGAGAATGGCACAGATGCCAACAATGTCACATCATTCTGGATATATGTGGGAATATTCACGGACCTCGCCAGTCAGGATGTGATGTTCAATGTTAGCGATCCCTTCCTACCGGGTATCAATCTTACTCCTAAGGGCAAGTTCCTTAACCTCGGTAATGCTAATATCAGCGCATTTACAGCTTCTTTGAAGATCACCGACACCAATTCAACCGTTATTTACTGGCAGAACGTTTCCGGCAATTATCTGAACCTTTCTTGGGGAAACAGTACAATTATCGAATTTCCGGTCTGGCAGGTTCCAAACGGTGAGGACGATTATCTGGTGAATCTTTCCCATGATTTTGTCGATAAGGACAGTGGAAATGACATATATCGCACATGGGTCAAGGGTGAGGAATACTATGATGCTATGGTTGAAGAGGTTCTGTTCAACGTCTCCCTTCCGCTCAATTCCTCGGATGTGGTAAATATCACTGTTCCAATAGTCAATAATGGGAATATAGATGCCCTGAACTTTGCGGTAACCTGTGTAGTTCTCAATCAAACAGGGTCCGAGATATATAATGCCACGAATGCTTCGGTGAGTGTAGGTTTGCCAAACGGCAATATCACAAGAGTGGCCTTTGACAACATACAGCTGCCTTCCGAAGAAGGCGATATTACTGTAATAATAATCATAACTTGGCCTAACGATGAGAATCAGTCCAACAATCTCTTTATGGATGATTTTCCCATCGATGACCATCACGACGTGGGTTTCCCTGATCCCCTGGATGTTCAGATAGTTGGTGAGAAGCAGTATGATTACTTCCCCCTTGGTCCCCGAGAGATCCGGACGAACATTGCCAATTTCGGAAATGTCAACCAAACCCCCACAGTGAGATTCGATTATGCCATAGAGGGTCCGCCCCGATATCTTTTCTTCGATGATGTTGAGGGAAGTGTGGCCAATGATACCTGGACAAAGGTGAACTTTGCAGGTGGCCAATCCCAGTTCCACGTGGTGGAGCCTAATTCACCTCACAGTGATTTTCATTCCCCCGATCACTCATGGTGGCTGGGTCAGGAAGCTACCGGGGATTATGCCGATAATAATGATGCTGAACTCATATGCACCAGGATGGATCTGAGGGGGGAGACAGAGGCCACATTGAACTTCTGGCATGATTTCAAGATCGCACAGGATGATATTCTTGGAATTGCTTACAGTTTGACGTCTCTGGATGATCCGCCGAACGGTATGTGGCAGTGGTATGCAAACTGGCAGGGAGGTAACAGCGGCGGATGGACTCAAGCCACATATGATCTGACCCCCTTTGCAGGTCAGGAGTTCCTGTTGGGTTTTGTTGCTCTTACACAGGATAATGCAGGAGTTCCAACCGTGGATGATGGATGGTATATCGACGATATAAACATAACGGGTCCCAACCCCATTGTTATTGACAGCCATTTTGTGCAAGCACCTGAACTGGCACCAGGACAGAATGCCACCGTGACAGACGTTTATGATTTTCAGCAGAATAATACCTATTTTATTCTTCCGACAACTGTCCTTCAAGGAGATGAGAACGTGGCCAATAATGACGGCTACAATACTTCAATGTTCATGGATTTCTATGACCTCTCACCCACCTCCATTGAGGTCCAGGGTGCTAGGACGACCTTCGAGAAACTGGACCTCAGTGAGAACGATGGCGGATTGATACCTGGAGGAAGATGGTCATTTGAATGGGGACTGCCTACAAACCCCACCGGTCCGTTGAGCACAGGATTCAATGATAACTGCTGGGCGGTAAATCTGGATTCTGATTATAGGGAGCACCAGGACATTACTCTTACTTACATGCTGGATCTTAAGAACTACACCGGGGCGCAGCTTACCTTTGATCACTGGTATCTTACAGAAGAAGGTAATGACGGTCTTTGGCTGGAGATAAAGAATGGGACAAATGATGATTACCTAAATTTGACTCCCCTTGGCGGTTATCCGTCCTTTACAAAGGTGCCATGGGATGGTACTCGTATACCTGCTTACAGTGGAAAGAGCGGCTTCGATCCCTTTTTCCCCGAATGGAGGCAGCCGATTTTCAATATATCCGAATATGTCGGTTATGTGGTGGAGATAAGGTTCCATTTCTGCAGTGATAATGTCCCAAATGATCCAGGGTGGTTTATGACCAATCTCTCGGTCATTGATCCGTATACAAATGCCTGGTACAGGATGAACTCAGGTGAGGATTGTACTGTGAATTTCGATTTCACAAATCTGGGCAATATCCCTTCAATTCAGGCTTCAGCTCATCTTAATGTCAGGGGTATTACCGATCCAGGCTATTCTTATCAGGATACCATCACCATTTCAGGTATTGATCCACTTGCATTGGAAAGCGATGTATTTACAACCCCATGGACCCCGCCGGCAGTTGAGGGTCTCTACTGGATGAATATAACTCTGGACATACCCAATGATCTTAAACCTGAGAATTCTGAGATTGGCATTATTGTTGAGGTGGAGGATTTCCATGCTTTAGCTGCAAAGGACATACTGCTGCCTATTGAGAACCAGGCCTATGCTTTGGGAGACACTATTGGGATAGGCGCTCTTGTAAGGAACTGGGGCACCCATCCGGAACAGGATGTGGATGTGGAGATAGAGATAGTAGATATTGATAATGCCAGCTGGGCACCTGTGGTATTGACCGATACCCTGGATGATATCCCTCTCAAGGAAGATGCCTTGATGGAGTTTGATTGGACCATCCCGGATAGGTTGGGTGCGAGATATATGATCACATTGACGGTAACCCATCCGCTGGATGAAAATGCTACCGACAATGTTTATTCTCACATTTTCTACGGCCTGCACAAGAGATCCGCCAATGGGCTGTTCGGTTTCATTGTTGACAACTCCTCAGATTCACCTTACTACAGCCAAGCTCTGAGCGGTGTTGATGTGCTCCTTGTGAGCAGGAATACCGGAGACCTTATGAACACCACCCAGACCGATGAGTTGGGTTATTATTACTTCGATCTATGGGACCAGGTGCCTGGAAGGGAATACTGGGTCTATTACCAGAAGGATTGGTACTATCGAAGCACCTATCTGCTGTCACTCATGCCTAGAACAGTCTACAGAATGGATATGGAAATGGAATCCAGCAACCTGCTGCCTATAGCCCGGTTGATGATAAATGGCGGTGAATCCATGACACATTATTTCATAGATAATATGGAACTAGAATTTGATTTCTCCTCTACCTTGGATAATGATGATCCTGGTCAGATGCTCACCTACAGATTGGAGTCCGATATTTCGGGTCTTCTTTTCCAGGGTGAGAATGACAGTTTTGTCACATCTCTTGTCAGCGGCAGCCATAACATTACTTTAACTGTATCTGATGAGATGGGCGGTTTTGCCAGCACGAGCACTACGGTCATATCGATGAATACAAGCTGGAAATCCTACAATATAGGAGTTCTAACTGTTGAGCTCCTCTGTGCAGGACCTGGTGCTATAATTATTGAGAATCAGGAAGTAATGCCACATTTACCAGCTGGATACGTGGATATTCATGAGGATTTCCATTTCAACCTGAAGATCCAAGGTGATTTTTTCATTGAGGGGATGATCATTACAATGACCTATACCGACGATATCCTTCACCATAATGCTTATGAGACTGATCTGGGAATATTTGTATATTACCACCGGCCGCAGACACGCAGCCTGGCAGGGTGGTCTGAATTAGAGGTCATTGAGAGAGATTTCGAGAATAATACCCTTTCAGTCCTAAATGATAATCGAACCTGGCAAATGGATATAGATATATCCATGATGGCTCCGGAGGATGTCACACCTCCAGCAGTATTGGAAACCGTACCGGTGGACAAGGAAAAGAATGCAAGTATCTATACGGACATTTACATTGTGTTCAGTGAACCCATTCAGTTCAACCTTCTGAAGAAGAGCGATATGACAGTGAAGGTGGATGTTGTGGAGACCAAGGATTACAGTCTTCGCTATAATGACACGGAGAGAACACTCTATATTGTCATGGACTCCCATCCCCTGGATCCAAATGAGAAGTATTCTGTAAAAATTGACCGGGTCTTCGATCTGGTGGGGAATGCCCTTGAAGAGATCACATTTTCCTTCAGGACCAAGGAACCTGCAGTATTGAAGGAAAAGGTTCATGGTTATGTCAGGGATAAGAATCTCAATCCGCTTTCAGGAGCCAGTCTGCTGGTCGATGGAGATATGGTAGCTGTTACCGATGACTGGGGTTATTTTTCGTTCTATATCCAAGCTGGAACCTATATACTCACAGCCAATCGTTCAGGATATCTTGACCGGACCTATGATGATCTAAAGGTTGAACTTGGAAGGGTAGCTGACAGGAGCTTCATTCTTGAGAAATTCATGGTCTATGATATGGTGGAGGTTAGAGGAACGGTCACAAATGAGGACGGAAGGGCCTTAGGCGGTGTGAATATTTATTTGGGTGAGGCAGGAGGCTCATTATATTGGGAAGCCAAATCCAATGCCAGTGGCGGATTCAGATTTGATACTATATACGGTTCATACCAGGTAGTGTTCAGAAGAGACGGATTCCGCGATCTGACCATAGATTTTGATCCAATTAACCAAACAGAAATATTGGATGTGGTGATGTCGGACGATACCCTTCTCCGAATAATTGTAAAGGATGAGGACGGCAATCTGCTTGAAAGGGCTGAAGTTTCCATACAGAATGGTCCCACGGTGGTAGAAACCGGGACCACGGATGCTATGGGATTCTTAGAGCTTGACGGTATCCTCATCCCTGGTACTTATATTATTGTCTTCAAAGCCGATGGATACAAGGAGGCCAGGAGGACCGGTATTGAACTGAGTTCAGGAAATGTCACGGAAGTACAGATCAATCTAAAAGCCGAAGCTGTTTCAGACGATGGCGATAGCAGTTCCGCGCTTTCGTTGATCGGCTGGATATTGTTCATTATTGTGCTGATAATTGTCGTCCTGCTGGTAATAATTGTTGCCAGGAGACCTGCGGTAGACGGTAAGGAAGAATCCATAGATGATAATGAATCTGCTGATGAAGCGGAACCGGAGTCCGATCTCACAGAGGGTGAGGGAGGGGATGCTGAGCCGTCAGCAGGGGCGGGAACAGAAGAAGTAATTGGCGATGGAACCGGAGCTGAAACAGGTGCTCAGGAATATCAAGCCCCGCAATTGGGTTCTGCTCCTATTGCAGATGAAAAATTGGCTCTTGATGATGGAGCGCAAAGAGACCTTCCGGCCTTACCTTCAGCTCCAGTCTGTCCCTCCTGCGGTATGGAAGCAGATTTCAGAAAGGATACGGATTCATACTGGTGCAAGGATTGCAAGGAGGAACTTACCAAGGACGTCGGTATATTATCCGTGGAGGAATCGGAATCTTTGGCAGATGAGAGTGCTGTAGACGGGGAAAGTACGGAAGCTACTAAAGAAATCCCGGCGGATTCGGCTGAATCATCCGTTTCTCCACAAGGAGAGGATAGTGAAGTGGAAATTGAGCTCCAATCCGAACTTCAGGATGATAGTGGGGATGAAGAACAGAGGACCCATCAGGATCAATCTGCTATAGATGATGCAGCCGAGGCTTCGGACGAAGAGGCCGGTGCAACAGAAGATACGTCAACCACTGAGAACCCTGAAGAAAATAGTGAAGATGGTACCGTAACCGAAGGGGAAGGCCAGGAAGAGAGCCAGGATATAAACGAAGACGATCTTGATGATATGCTGGATGGAATAATGGACGATATCTGATCATGAGCGTTCCCAGAAACCAATTTTCCTCTTTGATCATGATCCAACAAATTAAACAAGTCCTATGCTGACAAAACAATCTATGGCCATCAATATTTACTGAATAATATGATTGATGTCGGCTGTACGTATTGATAGAAAGAGATAATGAGGCGTGATAGATGAGAACTGGAACTTATACAGCAATATTGATTTCAGCAATTATGATTTTGGGAGTCGCAGCTTTGATCGCCGGGGGGGAAGGAACCCGCAACGAAGCTGATTTCACGATAGTTACCACTAGGCCGGTGAATGGAGCCACGAATGTACCTGCTGACAGCAGCATAGTGATAAAATTTTCTGCTCCGGTCAACGATACTGCGCTCAGCATTTCCAATTTCATAATAATGAACACCGGTGACGGCGATATTTTCGAGGGTGAGGTAAGTTATGATAATACAACCTACGAGGTTACCATTTCCAACATGTATCATCACAGGGAAGGTTCCCAGAATTACAGTGGTAGAGAGGACCAGGGCGGCATCCATAAGGGAGCTACAATTGAGGTGAAGATTATTAATGTGGTATCTGCTGATGGTAAACCGCTGATCGGAAGCACAGGCAATCCAGGGGACAATTATATATTCAATTTCGAGGTTGAACCAAGGGAAGCTGATGAGGACTCTCCAGGTTTTGGGTTGATAGCTGCCTTCTTGGTCATAGCCTTGGTAGTCGTATTGGCACGCAAGAGATAATTTCAGGGCTGAATAGATGAGATTTGAATTTACAAATGTTGAAACCCAGTTTAGACCAATTCTAATAAACGGCTGTTACAGGAAAAACTTCAGGTTCTTTACGGTTTTATTAGGCCTATCTCTATTGCTGTTTCAGAGTTTTCCGAGTTTCAGTGCAGAAGGAAATACCGAAAATTCCAAAGATACTTTGGATGTGAAGGAAGGAGATTTTTTCAGATATAACTTCACCCATAGAACTGAAACCAACGGGAGGGGAGATTATGTAAGAGGGGATGTTCTTCTGAAGATACTCTCCGTAAGTGATTTCCAAATAAATATCCACTATGAAAGCAGAGGTGAAGTGTTCTTCTTTGGACAAACCGATGAATGGAATGTTAATGTAGGGTATTATTCTGATTATTCAAGTCTGGAATTTGATCTGTTTAGAGGAAATATAAGCGACGCCTCTCGAGTAGCTGCCGGCAAGGGGAACTATCATTTCATCAATGATTATAATGTGATAATAGACCGATCCAAACCCCTGGTAGAACGATCTCTGGATTGGTCAATCCTTTCATCCACCGATCCTGTTGTAGGGCTCGCCTTTTCTGTGGATGAAGGCTCTTTAAATAGGTTTTTAGGTTTCAAAATCCCGCTTATTCCTGAGGAAAGGGGTAATTCTACCTTCTTACACCTAGATATTAATGAAATCCCTGAAATAATAAATTTCAGGGGTGATCTGCATTATTTCGGCGAGACCACAAAGATATTCAGCGGTTACCGCACCAGTGTCCACAGCTACAGTCTTGAGGATACTTGGTATATGGATTTTTCAACACATACCGGGTTTCTTCTGTTCTATGGATACAACGATCTTTTCATTGAAAATGTTCCCTACACCTTCAGATATGAACTAATGGAAACCAATACCGATGTTCTTGAGAAATCTCAACAAGAGGATGTTGGTAATCCGGTGAAAAGCGTGGCCCGTTTCATCCCAACACTCTTCATTTTTTCCATTGCATTCGCTCTTATAGGCGAATATTTCACTGACCGTTTGACCCTGATGTCCCCAAAAAAACGCGGTGTGTTCCTTCTAATCACTCTGATAATCATCAGTGGGCTGGTCCCCGTTCAGTTATTGACATTGGAGAAAGGGATAATAATTCCTACGGATGCAGAATATCTGGAAATAAATTATGGTGTGGATGCCACAAGGCTTGAAGTACCGGTGCAGAAGGACGATCAGTTGTTCAATGCCAATATAACTATTAGGCTTACCAATGTAGGTGCCGAGACACTTATTGAACGGAGCTTGGAGATAGTTGTGGAGGTGTATAAGTTCGGGATAATGACTTACACCAACAGGGATATTGCAGGCCCTGACACGGCTGCCTTGGCCAACGAGTGCTCCCTTGCGGTTGATCAATCCGTAACCTTCTCGAATATAATAGTGCCTTTAGGGTTGGAGGATCCTAGATATGTTGAACTTGATTTAATTGTGATAGTGGAGCTGGGGATTGATAAAAATGATGGGGATTTCACACTGTTAGAAGAACGCATTTCATTGGGTTAAGGTGCAATGGCATCATGAATCATTAGTCTTTAATAGTGTCTTCGCTCCTCATACCATTTTTTCTTTTAGAAGAGAAATAACGACCTCTTTGGCCTTGGGGATTCCTTCGGGATAACTCCCGCCGCCCTGGGCAAAGTTAGGTCTGCCGCCTCCGCTTCCGCGAACCTCTTTGATGCTTGCTCTCAGGAGCTGGTTCATATCTATATCAACATCCTTGCTCCTTGTCAGCAGCATCTTTACGCCACCAGTTCTTGAAACGAGCATGGCAACCACCTTTTCCTCATTGCTCAGTTCTCTGCCTAGTGCCTGAAGTTCGTTCATATCCATGTCGCCTTCATAGAACACGAACCTTATATCCGCAATCTTCACTGCATCGGTTACCAGGCTTCTCTGTTTACACTCGGCAACCTCCCTTTTCAGTCTGGAGATCTCTTTCTTCTGTTCTTTCCACTCCTTGAAGAACCGATCAACGGTATCTTGAAGTTTTTCTGCTGGAACTCCAAGGGGTTTTCTGGTATCCTCAATGATCTTCTCCCTTTCCTGAATATATTTCACCGCTGCAGACCCTGCTGAATATTCCAGTCTTTCCACTCCATCCTGAAGCCTCTCAGTATGAATTATTTTGATCATGCCTATCTCGAAGGTGTTGTCTATGTGGGTTCCCGCACAGGCTTCTCTATCCCATTCTTCCACTTCCACAATACGGACGTTCTCACTTTTTGGGGGGCCCCCCTGAAATAGTTCCGAACCGAAGGTATCCATGGCCTGATCCAGGGTATACCACTTCTTTATCACCACTTTTCCCTCAAGAACGGCCTTGTTTGCTTCCATCTCTATCTGGGCAGCCTCTTCAGGTGTTAGTCTTTTAAAATGTGAAATGTCGAATCTTGCCCTGTCAGGGAACTTCTGGGCCCCCTGTTGCCAAACATGATCCCCAAGAACCTTTCGGGATGCTCCAAGAATGATGTGGGTGGATGTGTGATGGCGCATTAGTGAATATCTTCTTTCCCAGTCAATTTCCATTTCTACCTCTTTTCCTCTCTGGAGCACTTTCTGGATAGACTCATTTTTCGCAGTCTTCTTGTCCAGCACATGGAACACCGTTTCCTTTGATTTGATAGTGTCCACTACTGGAAACACCTTGCCATCTATCCTTATGCAGCCAGTATCCCCCAGCTGTCCGCCCCCTTCGGGATAAAATACTGTCCGGTCTAGGACCAATCCATGCTCGGTATAGGCTATAATAATACCTTTTGCCTTGGTCCTGTACTCGTCATCATAGAAAAGCAGTTCAGTCTTTGGCAGATCCATATCTATTTCCTCCTTTTCAACTTCTTCCTGGCCCTGGGCATGTTTCTCGGCCAGCATCTGTGAGAATCCGTCGGGAACTGTGAAACTCCGCCCCTCTCTTTCAATTACATTTTTTACAACCGAGGGGTGAATGCCGTGAGAATCATAGAGCTCGATCATTTTATCAAGGGTTATTGAAACATCATCTTTTCCACCCGTATCCATGTCTTTATCTGAAATATGGGCTCCTTTGCTTTTCTTCTTCCTTACCTTTTCGGTTTCCGTGCAGTCTCCCATACCTGTCAGTCTGTTAATTATCCGCTTTCCCTTTCTCAAAGTGTCCCTGTATTTATCGGTCTCCCTCTCCACCATTTCCATAACCATATCCTTATTCTGTGTCACGGAAGGGAAATTACTTAGAGAACCTATATGCTCCTGGACGATCCAATCGATGTCTACCTCTCCTCCCAGATCCTCGATATTTCTCAAAGCTCTTCTTAGCAGCAATCTGGCAAGATATCCGCCCTTAATATTGGATGGAACAATGCCGTCTGCCAGCATAAAGGTAAGGGCCTTGGTATGATCCGCAATAATGAAGACACTTTCAAGGGGTTTCAGTCCTTTTTCTATCTCTCCGGGGCTTATGTCATGACCCATTTTATTTAATTTATTGGAAAGTGTTTCTCTGAGGTCTCTTTTTCCCTTCTGGGTTGATATCTCCATCTGCCCACATAGCTTAACATGTTCAACTACCATATCCCTGAACTTGGCATCGTCCAGGTCATGATAGACGCCGTAAGCATCATACATCTTTTCCAAGAGTTCCGGATAAATAGACTCATAGAGTGTTGGGGTGCCCTCAGCCATCCAAAGGAAACGCTCTAGGCCGTATCCAGTGTCTACAATGTACATGTCCATCTTGCTGTAGCGTTCATTTGCGATCTCATATTTGCCCTTGGGATCTCTTTCCATATTCATGAACACGAGGGTTGCCAATTCCAAACCGCCGACCTCTGCCTCAAGTGCAGGGCCTGCATTACCGCCGCCGAACCACGGTTCTTCCCTGTATGTTATCTCCTTCTCAGGGATTCCCAGGTCATCAACCAACAGTTCGTTGCATAGTCTTACAGTGTCCTCCTTCCAGTATATTTCTTCCTCGGGATTGTTAAAAACGTGATGGGCCATCATCTCGAACTCTGTCAAGTGTCTCCCGCTCCGGCCTATATTATCGAGATCATTGAGCCTTATACAGGGTTGGGAAATGGTCAATGGGTTTGCAGGGGGTTTTACCCTTCCGGATGTAACGTGGGGCTGAAAATCCGCTATGGATGCGATAGTCAGATAGATGTCGTCCCTCCACCTTGCCACGACAGGATAGGGTTCGAGCTCGGTATGATCGTTCTGCACAAAGAAATCCAGATATTTCCGTCTCATGGAATCCAGGTTGAAATCTTCCTTGATAAGAGGATTACCGATAAAGGTGTATCCGCAGCACTGTGAATCCCCGCAAAGCTTCTTTTCAGGGTCGACAGCCCAAAAACCGGCACCGCAGCTGGGACAAACCTTCCTAACGTAGTTGTTTTCCTTGAAATAATCCAATTCCAAATCCTTTTCGAACATCAGCATCAATCTCCAAACCCTAAAATTGGAAGTTCTTGCATTATATGGTCTTTCTATAAAATATTTTTACCCTTTTTATGGGGGAGAATATCTCCAGCAATGATCTGGTTCAACCTTTTTATGCTTATTAAACACAAATACAAAACAGATACCAGTTACATTTAAATGAATGATGATTTCAATTTTAAAAAATAAAAATGGGGAGGATATTTCATCCTCCCTTCTGCAAGGTCACATCGAGTACACGAAAAACCATTGGAATTCAGAAATCAAAATCTTCATCCCAATTGTCATCCTCGTCCTCATCCCTGTAATCATCATCATCATCTTCCCAGGAATCTTCCTCGTCGCCCCCTTCTTCTTTATCATCCCAACCATCGTCTTCGCTATCCACATCAATTTCCTCTTCATCGTCCCATTCTCCCCCCTCATCATCCAAGGCGTCCTCGTCGTCTTCTCCCCAATCATCATCATCATCGTCTTCCAGGTCATCAATGATCTCATCTTCCAGGGTGTCCGTATCCTCAGTTCTCTTATTCTTCTGACGTAGGGCCAAGAAAATTATGATAACAAGAATGATAACAGCTATTACAAGGAACAATATCCACATCTTGGAGCCATCCTTATCATCCCCGTTATCCCCATCACCCTTTTTGTCAGGGCTGATTGTGGATTCTGGTGAGGTCCAGCCAGTTAGATGGGTTCCCGGGACAAAGCTACCTGCAATTAAATTGTTCAGGATTCCGGAAGAGCTAGTATAATCCTTGTGGCTGAAAGTAACATTCAACTCATAACCGGCCCATTTTGCCGGTATTGAGAATGTGACCTTCCCATTTTCTCCAGTAACTGCACTATCGTTGTAAATACCTCCACCTATAACTATTCTGATGGTTGCATTGGCGATCTTCTCCCCATCCCCGTCTACAAAGGGTCCGAGTGTTATAACAATGGGTTTCTTTACTGGCGCTGACCATCCCTGAAGGGCCTCAGGTGAAATTGATGTATCACCCTGGATGTTCACAAGCTTACCAGATGCAGAGCGGTAATCAGGATGGGTGAAAACGACACTGATGTTCCATCCTTTCCATTCCAGAGGTATGGTGAATGAAACATTTCCATTGACATCAGTAGATGTCCAGTAGGTATAGTTACCATCTTCCACCTGGATTGTTATAGTGGCGCCCTCTATGCCGTTACCATCACTGTCGGTAAAAGGCCCCATATTCAGTACCAAATCAGGTATTTCAGGAACCGACGCCTGTGTGCTGACTGCAGCGGTTCTATTTAGCATAGGAACCTTTCGGGATATGCCCTTTACTGTGACGTTCCCGATCTCACCCCCCAGGGCATCAGCCGAAGCAGTCACTTCCAGGGTGATTATCACCGTTTCGCCGATGCCTAATTCCGCTGATTGGGATGATAGAACCGCCTTCCATCCGCTTGTGTTGTAGATTATCTCAAGGTCCACCGTATCCATGCCTTCTCCCTTGTTTTTCAGGGTGAGATTGTATACTGCCGTTTCACCAGGTTCAACGATCATCCCGTTATCAAGCTTTATACTGAAATTGTATTCCAGGTTCAGCACCTCGATGTTTATGGGAATGAACCGTGATCCCTGGGAACTGATTACATTCAATTTTCCTATGAACACACCTTCTGAAGTGGCTTCAGGTATATCTATGGTTATTTCCACCATCCTATGAGTGCCCCCGTTCAGATCAAATGATCCTGGGGTGATATCTATAGTGCTGCCCGGAATTGTACCACTTCCGGATTCAAGGTCAGTAACAGAAAGCTGAATATTGTTTATCGCGCCTAAACCGGAATTCTCACTGAAATTAAGTGTCCAAGTTTCATTGTATCCATCTTCCAATTCCCCGAATATTCCGCCGGGACTGATCGTCAGGGCAGTAGCCTCCTCGGGTTCCTGTGAATACAATGTCAGAGGACCCACCATTGCAGTAACTTCTATTGTTGTTACATGCACCTCGCCTGGATTAATGAAACCCTCATAGGACTCCCGACTTGCTTCCCGGTGGTCAATGAATCCCTGAATGTCTAGTTCATAATCTCCAGTGGAGATTCCTATGAGCTCTAGGGTGTAAGTTCCTACATCGTAGATGGGAAGTAAGATCATTTCCTCGATAATACCCCCGTCGGCAATATTCTGAGCTTCTTCTGAATAGTGGTAGGTGTAACCATTGTAGGTGAACTCAGCACCAGGTATCCCCACTTCCAGCTTGCCGGAGTCTCCAAGAAGACCCACATGATTTCCGTGCTCGTCATAAAGGTGTAGTGTAGCATTGGAGTGCAGAGTGAAAACAGCGGATAGATTTGCCCCTTCGGCAAGGGTCTGGGTTTCCAGGCTGAGCAATGCATAGGCTGTCGCCATTTCGCCATTTTCCTCATAGAATGATGTTCCAAGCCAGTAACTTTCATTCCAGACACGAAGACCGGTAAGGTTCTCCACCATGTCGTCCACCCAAACATAGTTTCCGTCCTCTGTGAAGTATCCGTCCGCTACCTCGATGGTTTCGGTATCGGTCATTGTAAAAGCCTTTGCCAGTGTCAAATAATAGTAATATAGAGCTGAATCCTCGCCCCATCCGGGATTCGCCTCCCATGTGTAATTCCTTGTGAACCAATCCAAACCTGCCTGTATTCGCTCATCTGCTGCATCTATGCCGCACAGCATATATGACCAGATACCAGCGGCAGTCATGCTTCCGTAGGCTTCCATCTGCTGTAAACCATGAGGCCCTTCTTCCTCGTTATTTGGAAGATAGACGAATCCTCCGCTGTTGTGTGACATATACGACTCATTATGGGCCCATGGTTCTGTGTTGTATTCTTCGAGATATTGGCATCTTTCTATGAAATAGATTGCTTTCTCCCACATCTCATGATCCTTTGAAAGGTTGCCCCAGGCATCCAAACCCATGAGGGCCCATTGAGTGTTGGAAAGGTCCGATCGGGAATGCCCTCCATATCCGAATCCCCCATATTTCCAGTTGGTATTATTGATGTTCTCCCAGGGACAATCCTCATCCCACTGTGACCATGCCAGCCATTCACCAAGGGTGTTGATCTCGTCCAGGTATTCTGGGTTCAGGGTGGCCTTCAATGCCAAAATCGCCATTGAAGCATAGTATGTGCCCCTCCCTTCATCGCCTATGGGGGGATAATGGAAGGATATGTTTCCGGTTCCATTCACATACTTGGCGCTCATATCTATCTGGTCCACCAGATAATCGATAGCGTTTGCCACAGTGTCATTCTCTTCGGTAATATTATTGTTCAGATAGGAAAGTACACACAAAGCCGTAACCCCTACGTCCCATATCCATGAACCGTCGTGGTTCTGCCGGCTGGTCAGCCAGTCGAGACCTTCCTCAATGATAAGGGTCACATTGATAGGAGGATGTATTCCTGGATCCATAGGATCTGGATCCTCCCAATCACCGAAACCGTCATTATCATCATCAGGGTCTATCACATCC
>CAYSHM010000024.1:0-10034 GCA_964430885.1 uncultured archaeon
AAATATGATGTTCTAAACCCAAAAGGGTATGGACCTGGCGGGATTTGAACCCGCGGCCTTTGCCTTGCGAAGGCAACGATCTTCCAGACTGATCTACAGGCCCATTGTGAGTGAATGTATGTGGACGAACAATGGGCGTGTTAGCGACATCTTAGATGTTGCGCTACAGGCCCATTTGTGCTACCAAATCCACCTCATTTCCTTCCTGGCCGTTTAGCGCTATTATTATATTTTTAACTTTCTGTTCTATGGTATTCAGGGTTACAGTATTCACTGTACAAAACAGCTTTCCTGTAAAATATCCCGATGAGAGTATATCCCTTGAAAATTTATATAACATCTCCTTACCTTTCCCACTGTTTAGAGGAGGTTTGAAATTGGATATCAATCCCTGGTCAAGCAGGACTTATGACGATTATCAGGAACTCATTGACGAGTTCGGTATAAACACATTCCAGGCTGGCAAACTGCCAGATGCGCCAATGCTGTTCAGAAGAGGAGTGGTTTTCGGTGAGAGAGGTTTTGATCTTATAAGGCAGGCAATTGTGAACAATGATCCATTTGTCATACTTACAGGCCTTGTCCCTTCCGGCAAGATGCATATCGGCCATAAAATGGTTTTAGATCAGGTCATTTACTATCAGTCCCTGGGTGCCCATGTTATTCTGGCAGTTGCAGATATAGAGGGTTATGCTGTCAGGAATATGACATTCCAGGAGGCCCGTCACAAGGCTATAGAGGACTATATTCTGAACTATATCGCATTAGGTCTCTCCAGCGAAAATTGCGAGATATATTTCCAGTCTAAACGTGAAGAAGTGAAGGACCTTGCCTATATTCTGGGTATCAATACCAATCTCTCCGAGGTGAAGGCAATCTACGGGTTCCAGGGCGATACCAATATGTGTCATGTATTCGCACCCCTGATCCAGGTAGGCGATATTCTCCACCCGCAGATGAAACAGTATTTGGGTCCCATGCCTACCCTTGTGCCAGTTGGGGTGGACCAGGATCCTCATATCAGGTTATCTCGAAAGCTTGCCCAGGCTCAGAGACTGGTCAACGTCAAGGAGACAAAGGACGGCAAGATAGGTGTATTTGTTAAATCCGACGACAAGGTAGATCTTATACTTGATAGATGCCAGAAGGCCCTTGAGGAAAAAGGTTATAAAATGTTCAAGAAGATGGTCAGATACAAGGCACTCTATATCAATGATGCATCTACCTGGGACCTAGCTAAAATAGAGGAAACTGTCATACCTGTTGAGAGCGACCTAGGCGGATATGCCTTCTACCCTCCCGCTTCCAGTTATCACAGGTTCATGACGGGATTGTCAGGCGGAAAAATGTCAGCTTCGGTCCCGGAGAGCTCCATATTTTTGCTGGATACACCTGAAGAAGGCCGTAAGAAGGTATTGAGGGCCAAGACCGGAGGCCGTCAGAGCCTGGCTGAACAGAAGGAGAAGGGCGGTGAGCCCGATAACTGCTGCATCTTCGAGCTGTATCTCTATCATCTCATGGATAATGATGATGATCTCATGAAGATCAGGGATGACTGTCTATCCGGCACTCTTATGTGCGGGGACTGCAAGAAGAGATGTGCAGGTCTGATTGGGACTTTCCTTGAGGACATGGCGGAAAAACGCAAGGAAGCCAGGAACCGGCTGGAAGAATATATGAGCCCGGATAGTAAATAGAACAGCTCTAAATTCCAGTATACCGCTCTATTTCATTGATTATGTTTGATATTACAGTCCAGGATTCAAGGGGTTCTTTCGATATACTTAGATGAATGAACTCATCATTGTTCAGTTCCGATATGAATTCGCCTCTAGGAAAGGCTCCGACGATTATGGTCACGTTCCTATTTTCGTCATTGTTGCCAATGTTCGATCTAGGTATTTGTTTTTCAGAAAGGACTTCAAAAAGGGAGTTGGAGGAACCCTTCTCTTCGCACATAATTACCAGTTCATCATCGAACTCATTTATGATATCACCCAGGGTCAGATCTTTAACCAGCGTGAAGAAATCCGCTTTTCCAGGCTGCTGACCGAGGGATAAGAGCTGAGCAATTATTCCATTGAATCTGTCCTGGGCTTTTGGGATCCGTGTTGACGGGGATACCTTGATCCATCCTCCGTTCATAAGATGTATGTGAGTTCTAAGCAATCCGGCCCTGTTAAGTTTGCTGTCCTGGGCTAATAAAAGATTGAAATGAGCTATATCCGGCCGTCCTCTTCTATTCATATTAGAGTTGCGGGACATTGCTGTATGATGATAGGACCTGTCAAGCAGGATTTCTCCTGTTGTCTTATTGAAACGCTTTGCATGACCTTTGACCGAAGGATGTTTTCTCAATTTACGTGGGACTAGTTCCAGTGATGCTTCAGCAAGTATTAGATTGAACATGATATATCTCCTTTAAATCTCATTTACATAGAACCGCCCTTACAACGTTCAGATACCGGTCCTGGTATTTCCTCTTTCCCAGGCCGTATCCAGCAGCTATTGGTTCAAATGATATGTCGCTGAAATTCTCCACATATTCCGGTTCAAGACTTTTTACCAAGGCCGTACCTGTAGGTGTAGCAAGCTCTCCGGGAACCGGTCCGAACTTGAACTTCATATTCTTCATTATATGAAGGGTGGCGGGTGCCGGGATCGGGACAGTTCCGTGGCTTATTGATATGCTGCCCATACCTACGGAAATAGGTGTGGCAATTATTCTTTGGTTTTCATTGAAAAAACCCAACCGTTCCAGGATAAAAGCGCTGCCGATTATTTCGACTACCGTATCAGGTGCTCCGGTCTCATGAAGATGAAGTTCTTCAACGGTGTTTGAATGAAGATATGCCTCAGCGTTCAATATCTCATCTATGGCTCTCACGGCGTAACCGAGTGCACCTTGGCTCAAGTCTGCTGTTCTGGCGGCTTCTATGATATTTTCTCTCATTTTAAGGCCCTTCATGTGCTTGTGATCACCATAATGATGATCTTCATTTCGCACCCATACACCCCGGGCGAATATTCCTGAAACCTGTTTTTTCTTGATCTCTGCTGATACGCCATCATATAAAGAAAGGCTTTTCATAAGAAGATTTTCGATTTCGTCGGCTGTCAACAGTCCTGCGTTTATAGCTAGGTCAATGAGACTGGACAGAAGCATATCACCTGCCACACCCATCTGAAGGTCTAGGAGCAGCGTCTGTCCGTTTTTCTCAGTCTTATTAGGGACCAAAATATCACCTGAATAATTAAGAAGGTAAGATCAGCGCAACAGCAAACGATATCTGAAAAGCGATCAGCATCAGGTACATATGTACCCATACAGGAGAATTCTCGAAATACTGGTCTTCTTTTAGACCCTCTTTTCTCATCAGATGGATTATATAAATTCCCCATATTATGAACAGGGAAATGCCAATGGTGGGGGCTGGAAGTATCGAAGATCCGTTAAGCCCAAGGGTTGCTAATGGAACAAGGAGGAAGGGTATGACAAAGAATGGAGATATAACGGCGATAGATTTCTTTATCCCGTAAACTATGGGCAATGTCTGCATACCGTGTTTTTTATCCCCCTTGATGTCAGTGTAATCTTTGGTGGTCGCTGCGCCAATGAGAAATATGCATATTATCATGCCCACGAACCAGGGGACAGGATCCCAAATGCTTCCGAACAATGTCCATGCGCATACTATACCCAGCAGACCTCTGGCAATTCCAATAGTGATATTGGAAACCCAGAACCTCTTCTTCAACCTTAAGGGCGGGGCTGAATATGCATATGTAACAAATATCAGGACAATGATAAGAAAAGCAAAGGTGAAGTTGATCATCATAGCTCTGAAAGCCGTAAGAATGTAGAGTATCCAGGCGATTGTCTTTGCTTCTTGGATAGATACCTTTCCCGAAGGAATGGGTCTAAATGGCTTGTTCACAGCATCGATATCCTTATCATAGACCTGATTAATGACGTTGCTAGCCCCGTTTAATATTGCCAGAGTAGAAGCCCCGTATATTAATTTCAGATGATTGAAGCCCCAAGAAACAAAAGGATAAGAACCTGTGAACTGTGGGTACTGGAGCATGCCCATATCTCCCAGGGCCATTAATCCTCCGCAGATGCCGCCTATGAATGGTGCAAGGAGAGTAAAGGGTCTGAGTAAATCCAAATAAGCCTTGAGCTTGACAGGCAGTCTGGACCTTTTTTTCTCCTTGGCCTTGAATTTCATCTTGGTCATCTCCCTGCTGCGGGTTCAGTTAAACATTACATGAACTAGCAATATTCCTTTTTCGAATTGACGTATGGAACTTTTCAGTAAACGGCGAGCTAATATATAAGCACTTTACCACGTAGTTGGTGATTTTAATCCTAACAGAGGCTTCCTAATGTGGATTAAGTGTCTGAATCCAACATCCATGGATGAAGATATTTCTGCCATATGGATGAAAGAATGCTGAAATTATATCAATAATATATTATCTCATAAGGTTGATATTATTATATGGAAAAGGCAGATTACTGAATAGGTATATCTTTAAGAATACCAAATCCATATAGTCTTATCAATTAGTTAGAAGGATTGAGTGAATCCGATGATATTGAAGAAGCTCATAAGGAAAAAAGCTTTAGATTGGGTTGCAGTAAAAATATTGCCGAAACCCGGTTTTCCGAGGATTCTTTTTATCATTTCCATCTTGCTGTTTGTACACCTTCAATATCCTTTAGGGGTTTCAGGTGAGAACAATATGGTCTGCCCTCAGCCGGAGAATTACGAGGCTTACGATGAGCTTGTGGCAATCCAGAACGAGATAGAGGATCGGAGATCGGACCCCAGGGGGGAGATAACCAACAAGACACAGAAACGATTGGTTCAGGATCTCGCTGTTGTAGATTACGATGCACCAGAGATAGCATGGTTGGATTTTGAGACCGCGGATGTAGTTGTTTCTGATCCCGAGGAAAATATGCCTTCGCTTTATTCTGATATTAGGGATTTTGAGGCCCTCTACGGAAAAGGAACCCTTCTTGAATGGCTTATGGACAGGGGTACCTCAAACTATTATATTTATACTCGGTATGATCAGAACTATCAGTTCACCAAAGACTATCTGAGGCCCATATTGATACCTCCGGATCTAGGCACTGGTTCTGGGATTGATTTGGATAACGATACCACAACTGGGGATTCGGCAGGCAATGATGTTTTTATCAGTCTTAGGCCGGAGATAGAGATATCTAAACTCCCCACCCTTCTCCCTCTCAACAGGTCATTGGAGCTGGTATTCAGATTGCGGTTGGATATTACCCGATTGAGAGAGCTCAAGCACCCCTTGACCGTACATGTGATTAAGTATGTGTCCTACAATGAACGTAATTATCTGTTCAATCTTGGCGCGGACCTTTATACTGTGCCTAGTGAGATCACAATGATGCTTCATTCAGAGAATGTTGTAATTGAGCTGGCCCCCGCAAGGGATGTCCTGCGTTTCGTAAACAACTACATTATAAACGGAACCGTCACCATTGACAATTCAAGTCTCATAGGCGCTCTCAGGGGCCCCTATCACATATCATATGAGATGCCCTATCTCCAGGGCGATATCTATGACCGTCTTTCTCTCTATTTGGGCATCAATGAACTGAGGAACGATGAGATCACCAAGATATCCTGGGCAAATATTGTTGTTAAAAGGGGAACTGCAAAACTGAATATCCCTTTTACCGGCCATATACGTTTGGATACGCCCAATATAATCCAGCCAGTTAATGAACTGTACTGGGAAGGCCTGGATCATCGTGGTTACAGGACTGTATGCGACCTGGAGATAAGATATTTCGATAGTGGGAAGGTCCTGACCTATGCTGAGGTCCTTGTGGAGGATATGCCGGGATGGGTCAATATAGAGGTTGATTATCAGAAGACGGTAGGGGATATCAATGTCACTCCCCTGTCATACAGGTCCAGCCATAACATGAGATCCATGCTCTACAGGAACACTCAATATTATTCCTATCCCTCACTTAAGGACATTCGGACAATGGAGGTGTTTATAGATCATCTGCCGACTTCTTTCGATATGGAGATCACAAGCGATGTGAACCGTAACCTTCCGGACATGCTCAATGTGAACAATTCATTGCCCATTACCGTGAGACTTCTGGATAACTTTATCAGTAATATCGCCAGCCGTTTCTCTCGTATAGGGGCAACATTGGAGACCCTCAGTGATTCACTAACCCAACTGCCCCAGAGCGGCGGTTGGATATGGGTAAAAGCAGGAGGTAAAGAACCCTATTTTGGTCAATGGGATTTCAAGAGGACCTCTAGTACATATCTGAGGCCTCGTTCAGGAGTGAATTCAGATCATCTTTGTTTCTATGACCTAAAGGATCCTGATCTTGGTTCCAATACCTCCGGTCTCAGGGAGACAACCGCCCTATCGGTAAAATTATCCAATGTGGGCCGCATCAACCTCAATTTCTCTAAATATACCATATTTGAAGTGGACTTTGTGGAAAGAAGCCCCACTCTGCCATTCAGAATACTGCTCGTGGGTGGAGAAAAGGGCCTTCAGGTAAGATTTTCCAATCTTCCGGATTCATTCGGTTTCTATGTCGTGGAGAACGGTATAGATATTCTATCGAGGGACGATATGGGAAAACCCCAGCAGATCAGGGAGCTGGAAATGATCTATCAGTTTGAGAAGCGCTATTTCCAGATGAAACTGGAGGGCGTGAAAGGCGGGGTGAGCTACCGTGAGAGGGACGGCGAGCTCAGCGCTTATGCCCCCATACCCTTGGATATGCTGGAGTTCCATGTTACTGATAATAGGGACAAGGGTATAAAGGAATTGAACGGGAATTCTATTTACATGCATCAGGAGGAGGACGCCTTTACCCTGTCTGGACGCCTGAGATCCCTGAAGAACCTGACCTACAAACCCGGATCAAAGGGTTATTTTCATCTGAACTATGAGAACGAGACCAGTTTTGGTGTGGACCTGTACAGCTATTTGGATAACGGGAGCCAGGCTAAGCTTATCATCGATCCGCTTCCCACCAATTTCACCTTTGATCTACCGGGATCCCTGGATGAATCATCCTATCAATTACCCGATCTGGTGAGTGTTACCGGTGACCTTAATCTTTCTTCGGTCATAGATGATGTGACGGACCTTCTTTATGATATAGTTGACCTTTCCTTCAATGTGACCTCCACTTTTCTGGATAACATAGGCAGTATATCCAACAGGTTTAATTTTTCTTATACCATGGCAGGAGACCGGACATTGGATATCATAGGATATATGAAAAAAGGGGATATCTCCGGACTGGGTCCCACACACTGGGTCCACGGAGTATCAATGTCTCAGGGAGAGGTGGAAGGCGAGACAGTTCTGGAAGGCCGGGTTTATCTCCAGGGAATGCCGCCAAAGGGGTCGATTTCCACCAATATGATAGGGGATGATGTGGATGCATCACTTTCTTTCCAGGGCTGGCGTCCTGAAAATCCATGGGTTCTGCTGGAACTATCGGGTATCCAGGACAGAGATGTGGTTGTCTACGTTAACGGCCTTAAGAGCAATATCGACTTTCATATGGATGTGGATTTTCATACCAATATGTCTATAGGAGGAAGGATCCAAGGAAACGTATCAATCAGGACAACGTCAAATCCAGGACAATTCTACATACGTTTTGTAAAATACGGGTCTACCACCTCGGCAACTGAAATGCTTCTGTCTTCCGTTCCACGGAGCGTTTCCATACAAATGACCTTATTCAATCAATTCTGGTTCAGATATTCGGCAACGGACCCTATCAAGTTCATATATTTCACAAACTCGAGACTGATTGAAGGGATATGGTATTCCACCCAGGGTATCCTACACGATGTGGTTGAGTATATGGAAATGGAGATGGAACCGCCCAGAAACATGGATATCTCATCTTCGGTTTTGATACAATCCATGCCATACGTAAGATTGTACTCTTGGTCGAAGGATCCCAGTACAGAGGGTATTCTAGACCTGCATCTCTCTCTTCAGGGGAGGTCTCTTGGTCAGACCGGCGATATATTAGTGGATATCCGAAACACCAAGGATATAACAGCCAGGTCAGATCCGGACAGCGGAGAGTTCAGGATCAATTCCTCGGGAACTGAATATCTAAGAATTCAGGCAGTTGATCTAAAACTGATGAGGAGCTTCTCTCTGGATGAGATAAAGATAACCTGCGTCGACCTGAGAGATGTTAGTTTCGAAATGGAGATGCTTTTCGGGGTTTATCCCATATTCAGTATGAAAGGCGTTAAGCTGGGATTCATTCAGATGCAGATTTCAGGGACCATCAGGGCCTTTGGAAGAACTTACAGGATGGACAGCCTGCTGGTTGATATGGCTTCATCATTTGTACCTACAGGAGTATCGGCCTATAATGACCAGTTCATGATAGAGAGCGACAGCAGAAAACACATCATCACTCCCGCTCCGATCATAACCCTTTGGTTGACGATTCTTGAATGATGGCTTTTTCTTTCCTATCAAATTTATTCAAAGTTTGTTCTCCTTTATATTTTCCATGAGATACCGTTTTATATAGCTGGATAAAAGGGGGAAAACAATAAATATTATAATTATATAAAGATTAGGCTATTGTAAATGCCTTTTTGGTTCATAAATTAAGTGATACATTCCACTATATGAATCGGGATCCTATGGGTCCCTAAACGGCAGAAGATCGTCTGTAAGAAACAATCGGAATGATGAAAATGTCTTAACCTTCAATAGGTTTTCAGGTTCAAATGAAATATAGGTGAAAAAATGGTCAAGAGATGCCCCAAATGCAGAACAGAAGTGGAAGCTGGAGCTACTGAATGTAACGAATGCGGTTATTCTCCCGGAAAGAAAGGCCGGAAAGGCGGTAAACCCAAGGGAGCGGATGCAAAGAAAAGGTCAGGTAAGAAAGAAGACCGTTCCTCGAGAAAGAGGCCGGATAGGAAGCGCTCCCATGATCGGAAGAGAGGTAGGAAAAAGCCTATGGAGGAAGAAGAGCCGGAGGAGGAAGAGAAAGTAGAAGAGGAAGAGGTGGAACCTAGGGAAAAGAAGAGGAGACCTTCCAGAGGCAAGGGTAGGAGAAGACCATCCAAGGATAGAAGAAAACGGAAAAAGCCCGTCGAGGAAGAAGAAGAGGAAGAGGAGAAAGAGGAAAGACCTAGAAGAGGCCGGAAGGGCAAGAAGGATAGGAAGAAGGGCAGAAGAAGACCTGAGAAGAAAGAAGTTCCAAAGGAAGAACCTGAATTCGACCCTTCAGACGACCCTGACGTCAAGGCCCTGGACAAGGAGATCAAGAAAATTGAGGAAAAGATAAAGGAGCTCAAGGAGGAAGCCGATGCCGAGGAGATTCCTCTTGAGAACCTCCAGGATGAAGCTGAAGAGAAGAAAGGGGTTGTAGATGATTTCCTGGCTGAAAAAGAGGACATAATGAAAGATCTCAGAACAAGTCTTAACTGCCCCAAGTGCAAGAAAGAGGTTATTTTACCTGATTCCAAAGATGATACCCTCCATCTATCCTGTAAAAAATGTGGGTCCAAGGGCCGGCTGGCCAATCCTAACAAGGATGTCTACCATGACCTTGAGGATGTGGAGATAGACATAGCCGATGCCGAGAAGGACCTGAACGATACTCAGAAGAAAATAGATGAACTCAAGGCGGACATAGACAAAAAGAAATCCGAGACTGAGGAACTCGAGGCCCAGTTGGAGGAAAAGAAAGAGGAGAGAGAGGAACGGGTTGATGAGCTGAAGGCAAATCCGCCCGAATCCGAGGAGGAGGACGAAGAGGAGGAGGACGAAGAGGAGGTTGACGAGGATGCCTTCTGTCCCATGTGCTATGCTGACCTTGAAGTACCTTTTAACAAGTGTTCGGGATGCGGTTGGGAATCCGGAGAGGACTATTCCGACGAACCTACCCAGCTGGAAGAATATGAAGACGATTATGAGGATGATTACGAGGATGATTACGAGGATGA
>CAYSHM010000024.1:10134-50738 GCA_964430885.1 uncultured archaeon
GAGGATGATTACGAGGATGATTACGAGGATGAATACGAAGATGACTATGAAGAAGATGACTATTACGACCCTGGAGACCGCAAGCGGGCAGCCGAGGAGCATTACCAGGTCCCGTGCAGATGTGGTTCCACAATAGACATATGGACCGCCAAGAGACCTACCCGAATAAAATGTGATAATTGCGGAGCCAAAGGAGTTCTCAAGTCCATGGGTAAGAAGGTTTCCGAAGATTATCATGGTGATTTCAAGTATGAGACACCAAAGGATTACGGTGAGGAACCGCAGTATAAATCCGGCCGTCCCACAGAGAAAAAACCTGCCAGGAGAAGAGGCGGGCGGAAAGGACGTGATGAACCTTCAAGGAAAGAGAAACCCAAGATGGGTAAGAAGGAAATGCAGGATGAAGCGTTCCAGCTCCTTTTCAAGCTTGAGAAGCTTATGGACAAGGCAGCCAAAAGAAAACTGTACTTCCCCGAGATCGAGGAAGAGGTGGAGTATTTGGAAGCCGACATCAAGAAAGCCAAATCCCCAGTACAGCTTCAGGCAGTCATGGATGAGATAAACAAGATGGGTAAGGAAATCAGTCAGAGCATGAGACGGTAAGCCAAAATCTCTAAACATTTCCGGCATTCCAATACATCAATACATCAATACGTCTAGGTCCTCTAGATTCTTCCATTAAGCGAGGATTTATGGATTACAATATTGATGCTAAATTGGCGATAGAGAATTCCATGGGGTAATATCGATTATAAAAATGATAATACTATGAATCAGTATTGAGAGGAACTCGGATAACATGGCTGAAGACGAATATCATTTTCACGATCCAGAAGTGGGCCAAGAAGGCCCCTCATTTTCAATCATTAATATACTGTCATCCTTGAAGGATAAGGGATTGAAAGGCACGATTACGGACCGACGCCTGGGCCCACACGTACATCTGACCCTGCTTCTATTTCTTGTCATATTGATGACTATTATCAGCGGTATCATTTTGACCATCTAGATTGAACTTCGGATCAAATGAAAAATTCTAAAATAGTCGTTCACCCGTTGTCTTCAAAATATCATCCTCTAGGCAGCAGTTTGATCTTTTCAAAATATAATTACCGGTAGGTATCATCATGTATCAATGGAAAAGGGTTCTGATAGCTGTAGTGGGCGGAGCGGTTCTTGGAGTATTATGCATTATAGGTGTTGGAACCCGGTTGGGTTATTCGGGAAACGGCATATTATTATCAGCAATATGGTTCAACAGGGTTGTAATGGGTCTGGTAATAGGACTGGCTCCCTTCATAAAGATCAAAGAGAACCTGCCTACAGCAGCTGTCAGGGGACTGATATTGGGTCTGATAATCAGCGGATCCCTGTTGTTGGCCACGGATTTCATAGACATTCCAGGTTTTTTTGCAGGTATAGCCTATGGTGCGATAATCGATTTGGCCGCTACCAAGTTAGCCCCGATGCCAAAAAATAAAAACCAATAAATGAAATTACATGCTATCAGGACATCAGAATATCTCTTCCCCAAGAAGTCTCATTATTGTTCCCGAGCCAAAATAATCTATGGAATAACCCTTTTTCAGATGTCTTTTAATATCCCACTCGATCTTCTTTGCAACGTTGTCCCTGCTTCCGGTCACCACGCGGTCCACGACCCACGCAGTGTCCCTGGCAGTAATCCAGAATACCCCTGCAATGTCTGTTTGGGAACCCTGGATCCTTCTGAGTTCATATTTCCTGAACTTGTTCGAATCGGGTTTTCTGATAATTATGAAATCCATCTTGCTGGCTGTGATCTTGTCCAGCTCGCTCTGATCGATCATTCTGCCTTCTCTCATTCTAACAAAGCGAAGAATTAGGAAGAAAGCTCCGAATCCCAGAAGAGCCGATATTATCACAATTATGGACCAGTATAGGATTCCCCGTCCCTCTTCCTTTTGCTTCTTCGAGGTGCTGTTGTCATCATCATCATCCGAAGGGCCGTCTCCAAGGACAGTAACCGTTAAGGAATCATTATCCCAATTCCCTCCTGCATCGGACACGTTCAGAAATACCCTGTATTCTCCGGGAATATCAAAGTTGAAATAGACAGCTTTTCCATAGAGTATTGTATCTTCCCCGATGTATTGGATGGTCCACTGGTAACTTGTAATGCCAATGTTGTCGGTGCTTGCATTAGCTGTGAACTTCACATCCCGTCCTGCCATTACCACCCTGTTGAGACCTGCATCGGCTATAGGTGTGATATTATCCCTTACCACTGATATGATTATGGAATCTCCAGCCCAGTTTCCCTGTTCATCGCTCACATTAAGGGTAACGGTATATTCACCCTTTTCCGAAAATATATAGGTGAAGGTCTCGGTATAGAAATGGATCAACATGCTGTCGTTGAGACTCCAGGTGTAGTTTGTTATTGCCACATTGTCTGCCGATCCCGTGGCATTGAACTCAACGGCCTCACCGATGAAAACAGTTCTGTAGGGACCCGGGACGGCGATGGGTTTCTGGTTGTCCATTACTGTTACATTGAAGAATGACTTATCCCAGTTTCCCTTGAGGTCGGTAACATTCAGGGTGACCAGATAATTTCCAGGAATGAGGAAAGTGAAGTTGGCGGTCACGCCGTACAATGTCCAGATAGTGCCGCTGTATTCAAAGGACCAGGAATAATTTGCGATCTTTATGTTGTCATAGCTCTCCGATGCGTTGAACAGCACTTCCTCATCCTGCGGGGTGCTGATATCGCCCTGTGTTACCGCAGTAGGCGCCTCGGTATCATTGCCGCCTCCCAGCAATGTTACGTTTACTACCAGCTCGTCCGTGTTCCAATTACCCAGTGCATCGCTGACATTAAGTGTGATATTGAAATTTCCGGTGATATTGAAGGTATGATTTGCAGACATTCCGAACAGTTCCACAATACTTCCGTTGTATAGGAATGTCCATGTGAAATTGACGATACCTATATTGTCGCTGCTCATAATGGCATTGAAGAAGACAGAGTCACCCTTTTTGACAAATTGGTCATCTCCTGCCTGGGCCCAAGGCGCTTCCTTATCCACTGCAGTAATGTTCATTTCACCGGTGTCCCAGTTCCCTGTTCTGTCTGTTACGTTGAGAAGGACGACGTAGTGTCCTGCATTATCAAATCGGTAGGTTGGTGAAATTCCAAAGAGCTCGACCATTTCTCCACCATGTTCAAAGGTCCAGGTGTAATTATGGATGCCTAAGTTGTCCGTGGAATTTCCCCCATCCATCAGGGCCCAACCGCCCTGATCTATTACAATATCGTCTCCCGGATCCGCCGTTGGCTCCAGAATATCAGTAAGGAAAACAGTTTCAGACCTGTAACTGTCAAGAACAATAGGCACCCTTAACTCGCTGCAGCCTGGATAGTTAATCTCCAGAATATGGTCACGGTCCGGATGATACCCGTGATAGCCGTATCTGAACTCCACACCTTCCAAATCCTGGGCAATTCCCATTGGTCCGGTGAGTTTCATTTCAATCTCGTAATCCGAACTGTTGAGAAGTGTTACATATGCTCCCTCTATGGGTTCCTGCCATGCTGTCAGGACCTCTACTTTGCAGGGCCATTTAACAGTAACGTTAGAATGGCGGTCAACAGTAAATGAGTCATTCTTGTAGCTGGAGTTAAGTAAGATAACTTCTACGATATGATCCTCATTGGACCCTTCTATGAGAATTGTTGAATTTCCCGGTCCTCCTGTTGTGTTCAGTATCATACAGTCCTCAAGCACCAGGGTCTTTTGGTTGATGTTGCTTGTGATATGAATATTTTCCTCCCAGGTATCGGAAATATTGCAGCCGGTTATTGAAGGAATTGCAGGTCCCTTTATCCTCAATCCGTGCAGGGTAGTGTTTGTTATGGTGGAATTAATGATGTCTGGCTGACCCACACTGATGTAAACGCCGGTCCCATCGCAGCTGAATATGCTTGAGTTGGAAAGTACAGCGTCCGAGGTAAGATGGACGCCGCCGCTGTAAGTCCCTCCGTCCCCGGTATCATTGATCTGACAGTCCGAGAAATGGGGCGCTCCCAGCCCATCAAACTTGATGCCCCAATCCATTGAATGGTTGATAGTACAGCCCATGATTCTGCTGTTTCCGCCTGATATGTCAATACCAACAGTTGAGAAACGGATGTTGGTGTGATTGATATGGGCGAGCCCTCCATTCTCGATCACTATACCCCGATAGTCTCCCGGGGAAGGCATTGATTCATTGCTTGTCACTATAACCGGGTCTGGTCGTTCTCCAGCGATGACTAGTCGACCGCCGTTCTGAACAATGAGTTCTCCCCCTTCTATACTGGAATTGATCATAACCAAACAGCCGGATCCGATGGTCAGGGTATTACCGGGTGTAACAGTAATCCTGCCTTCTATGACATGTGGATTTTCAGAACCCCATACCTCGTCGAATTCAATATCTCCATTATGATATATCTCCCCTTCTCTATTCGGTCTGCTCCCGTAACTTGCCAAAACAATACCGGGAATCGCTAAAAGCATCACGACGTACCAAACGGCTATTTTCCTGATTCTCATACACCCACCCTTTTAAAAAATCCTCAGGAGGATTTCATTATAGGTTAATACTAATTGGACATGCCCAATAAATAACGTCTAAACCCCCGTAAAGACGAACAAAAGCATATCTAATGTCACGGTATATAAATGTAACTATACTCACTCCAAAGTAGGAACACATTTACTGCCTGGAATTGATGGATTCATATAATTTCCTATGGGAAATCGGGATACATAGGTTTTTCTCTGGATAACTCTGCCAATATAAAAATCGGGAAAAAGGATAAATACAAATCAAATCGATTCCGGGCCAATCCTTTATTTTGATTATATGTTGCTAAATAGGAAATAGTGAACCAGTCAATTGAAATTGATCAAATATCAGGTGATAAAATGACAGATAAAAAGGTAATGAATCGATGGCTGGTAGTAGTGGGCGCACTTCTTATCCAGCTGTGTTTAGGAGCAATCTACGCATGGTCGGTGTTCACACCTCCTCTGGTGGCCCCGCTACCTGATGAGGATTTCACGGATACGGCTCTTATTGATGGCTTCGAGATCGCCATAATGGATGATCTTGAGCTGGATGAGAAGAACGAGATCTCGTTCACCATCACAACAGGAGATGCCAAAGCGGATGCAACCAACATCTCGGTGACAATGGAACTGAGGGACCATAAGAACGGACTCAGGAAGGATGACGACGGTGATGAAGTAATAAAGGGCCCCTATAATGCTACGGGCTCGAATGGGGAATATACCTTTACAATACCCAAGGACGATATGGCCCTAGCAGGTAACTGGCATTTTCTCATAGAGGGGAAAGTACAGGTGACCGGAAATGCTACGGTCGATCTGGATTATGATGTTCTTCAAGAGGTTGGTACCGGCGATTTTGGATTCACCAAGACACAGACCCAGATAATCTTTTCAGTTGGTCTTTTCTTCTTTGCTGTTTTTACAGTAGTAGCAGGACGTCTGTCCAAGAAATTCTCTCCAATGAATCTTGCCATGGCCGGTGGTATCGTACTCGGTATCGGTTATATAGGCGGTAGTCTGGTTGGAACATCATTTGCCGGCCTTGTAGCCACCATCGGCGTCCTTGGAGGTATAGGTATAGGTCTTGCATATGTGGTTCCTGTGGCTGTAGGTGTCAGATGGTTCCCGGACAAGAAGGGTCTTATCACTGGTCTAGCAGTGGCGGGATTCGGGTTCGGGGCTCTGATATGGGTCAAGCTCTGCACGGGATTTGTCTTCGGACCGGTTTCCCTTTCAGGTGATTGGGCGGGTCTCTATGGGGTATTCAGTGTTTCTCAGGTCTTCATGGTCTATGGTATTGCCTTTGCAGCGCTTGTTATAATTGGCGGATTGGTCATGAAACATCCACCTGAAGGCTGGAAACCCGATGGTTGGGAGGAAATCAAGATTGAGGAAAAGGACAAGGGAAGCCGGGGAGATGTTGAGTTCACCCCCGAGGAAATGAAGAAAACACCGCAGTATTATATGCTGTTCTCCATGTTCCTGTTCGGTGCTATGGCTGGTCTTATGGTTATTGGGATCATCAAATTATTCGGTATTGATGCATTGAAGGATAGCGGTTATACTGCTACAGAAGCTTCTGTGATCGCAGGCACCGCAATGGCATTGTTCTTCTCACTGGCAAATGGTATTGGAAGAATTGCCTGGGGCATCATCTCTGATAAAATAGGTAGAAAACACTCATTTGTAATAATGTTCACGATACAGGGAATTACATTTTTGTCCTTCTATTTCCTGGGCAGGAATGAATACCTGCTTTATCTTGGTGCGACCCTTGCAGGTTTCAACTTCGGCGGTAACTTTGCTCTATTCCCCGCAGCTACAGCGGATTTCTTTGGTAACAAATCTGTGGGGCAGAACTACGGATGGGTATTACTATCTTATGGTATTGGCGGTATTGCCGGACCGATCCTGGGTGGTATAATGGGTGATAATGAGGCTTGGCTTATTGCCTTTATTGTGGCCGGAGTTGCACTCCTGATTGCGGCGGGGATCGGTCTGATGCTCAAGACCCCTGAGAGAAAAGCGGTGGAGAGTTCCAAAGAACAAGAGGCTGCTGAGTAAGAATTCAAATGAACATGAATTTGAATCAATATAGAAAAGTATTGAGGCATACCCTGCTTTGAAGATGCTTTCAAGCATTTTAGATATGGGGTATGTCCCATTTTAATTTTATGAATTCTAAATAATTATGATTAGAAATCTATTTTGAACAATTCTTCATCATCCCGTTGATCCGTATCGGGCTTGCCAGGATCGCGCCCCTTTTCTACCATTGATCTTCTATCCTCTTCTTCTATAACATTGAACCTACTGGTTTCAAATTCTTTTCCCAGAATAAGAGATCTCAGAGATGTGTCACAGTTTGGGCAATGTCCCACCTTGGACCCGCATTCCTCATGAAAAATACTCCCGCAGTTGCAGAATATAGGCATGGTCCCGGGAGTAATGTGTTGAAGACATATCTTGCATTTGTAGCGGTTCAGCAGTTGCAGGGCCTCGGCCTCTCGGATAGTACCTGCTCCGAGATCAGGTTTTTCATATCCCGCCTCTATTTCTCCCAATACCTTCTCCTCGACCTCTTTCTTGCTCTCTATGGTATACTTGTTCATCTCCAGAAGTACACTCAGTATCTCATCCAAACCTGCCAATCCACTTTCACTGCCGTCCCAGTGTTTCAGCAGGTCCTTATACTTGTCCCAGGTCCTGATGAGCCTCCAGCGCATTTTTTCCCTAAGGCCGCTCTCCTCACCCTGGAATACAACAGCTAGGTACATGGAGACCCCTCGTTCGATATAGATGTTCATCTTACCGTACTGGAGACTTTTCAGACAGCCGGATGTATGAGTGAAGGAATCCTTAATAAAATCCGTGATAGCTGTCAGCATACCTCCCATAATGTCCTTGTCCATACCTTTCTTCAGCTGGGATGCTCCCTCTATATGCTTAACCAATCTTCCATCAATATATATTAGAAAGATGTCCGTTATCATGAATACATTTTTGTCTGCCACTACCTGGGGCCCGCCGTTGAGGGATCCGTCCTCGGTGATCATGACCTCGATATCATCCATATCTACATCTTCCCCGCCTTCAAGTGTGAATTCTCTTGGACCAGATTGTTCCGGGTCCTTTTCGGTCTCATCATTGTCCGACCTGGTTCTATCCCGTCTCTGTTTTAATAGTACAATTATGAAAAGAAGGATTAGAATAAACACAATAACTGTAATGAATATCAGTGTCCAGCTTCCGCTTTCATCAGTTTCTCCGTTGCTGCCTATCCCGTCATCCTTGTATTTTACCTCTAGGACCAGGTCCAATCGGCTGGAGTTTCCAGGATAGCTAAAGGCGATGGATATATTGTATAGACCCGGTTCTAGGGATGCCGTATCATTAACATTTACCTCAAAAGTCAGGTTGCTGCCTGTGGGAAGGTCCAGCTCTCCTTTCATGGTGACGTGGGATGTAATATTGGTAATAAGTTCAAGGACCAGATTAGTGGGGACATTGCCCCTGTTGTGAAAACTGATATTTATGGTCAGATTTGAGCCCTGATCAACATCATACTTGAGGTCCGGGACCCAGGCTGTAATGTTGAACATATCCTTGTAGGAGGCATCAACACTGAATGACCAGATGCCGCTTTTGCATATTCCCAGGGTTCCGTTGGCATAGGGTATGACCTTCCATAGGTAGGTGTTGTTCGGTTCAAGGTCATGGATAACATGATAAAGGTTTTCGGTCCGCTCGATATTTAGCAGTTCATCCCCCTCTTTACCGAACCAGACCGTATAGGTGATATTATCGGAATTACCCTTTATCAGGGACCAGGTGAGATTCACACTTGTGGTATTGATGGTCCGGTTGTCCGGGGGTGAGGTCAGATTAACCTCCAGGCCGGGCTCGCTAAGGTTGACCTTGAACTTCCACGTACCGTTCAGGCATTTGCCGACATCACCGTCTCGGGGTATCACGGTCCAATAATATACTGAATCGTCCTCTAGCTCTTCCACTGTCAGCTGCTGTAATTTCAGACCGTTATCATGTATCTTTGGTGTAGAATTCTTTCCCAGATAGACGTCAGCCCTGATATCCGATAGAGGCGTATCAATATCGCCCAGCAGCCATAAAAGTGTGACGCTGTCCGAGTTAATCGTGTCATTGTTCCCAGGGAAAAGTAGTTGAGAGGTAGGGACGTCATTGATGTTGATAACATCTATGATGAATTCATTGCTGGTTGAGGTCTGACCGTAAACGTCTGTACAATTTACCTTTACGGATACATTGCCAGTCCAGTTATCCTCCAAATGGATCACATCCAGGTATGATCCGTTGATCTCTAATGTAACATTCTCGGTATCGAACATATCCCAAAGCTGGAATTCGAGTTCTCCGATAAGATAATGCGTGTTGTTGAAATAGCTCCCAAAGTTCAGAAAGGACTGTCTCGTTTCCTCCTCATTGATGGTCTGATTGGAAATGTTCCTGATCCTTCTCGGGGGTTCCATTTTCGACCAGTTCAGTCCCCATTCCAGGATGGAGGGGCTCAGGGTATGGGATGAATTCATTACCGCAGTGAGCGTAAGGGCAGGATGGTCCAATGTATTGAATTGCTTCAGACATAGAATGTTCTCCCCCTGGGTCAGCTGGCCTTTCCATAGGTTCATTCCTCTGGTCTCCGAATCCAAAGAGAGGGTGATATCTGAACCCGGCGGTAAGTCCGCCCGTGCAAATAAGGATGTCCAATATTTTCCCTGGGGGATTTCTTTAGGTAGGGATGCCATATTGCCGTTTGGGCGGAACACCATGGAATCCCGATCTATTTGATGGTCTGGAAGGGCAGTATCAAATATGGCTATTTGATCCAGATCGCCCCGGAATTTCCCTCCGAACTTGAGGTCCAGATCATTGGAGAAATGCATGTCCTCTAGGGCAGCTGACGCGGATAGTTCTCCGTTCACATACAGACAGAACATCCCTGAATTATAGCTCATTGCCAGGTGATTCCATCCGTTGTCAACAGGTGCGTGAAGTTCAGCTTCTCCAAGATTAGCATAGGCTTTCCCCCTTACTGCTCCAATGCCGTAAGAACCCGGTTTAGCCACGGCAGTGGGAGTTTCCAGGCCCAGAATCGCCGCTGTGGCCGGAGCAGATCTCTGGGCGAAGGTGACATTGAAATAGGGGGGTATATTTAAAGCTGGCAAGCAATTTCCTATCAGAGAGTGATGATGTGTGCTCTCTGAATGCCAGGCAGTTCCTTCACCTCCTTGTATTACCGGGGTGTTATTATTGTTGGAAGGTCCACCTGTATTGATGTCTATTTGGTGATAATGGTCCTCAGTTCCGCTAGTATACCCGTAGGAAATGTTCCCCCGGGGGAAAAGACCGTCCAACTCATTGTAATGTCTCCAGCCCAAGGGAGGCAGTTCATCGAATATGGCTATCATGGAATCAGGGACCTGGGAAGATCCGTCAGCTGTGGAGTAGATCACGTTCATATAGGGAGGAAGATTGCTGGCGGGTTCGGTATCCCCTGAGGCCATATGTGTGTGCTCGGGAGCAGGCCAGGATAATGGATTCTCTCCGCTTTCATATACAAAGTTGGTTGAAAGGTTCAGGCAGAGAGACGATATCAGATTGAAGTAATGGGTGTGCTGGTCTGTACCTCCTGTTTCCTGGTTCAGGACATTGGCCCTTGGGAATCTCTCATCCAGTTCAGAATATCTGCTCCATCCATCCGGCATTTGACTGGTATTGAATATTACCACTGAACCGTCAGCCAATAGGGAAGGAATTGAATTGGTTTCCATGAAGGTGATATTCTTGTATGAAGGAAGAATAGATACGGGATCCGCATCTCCAGTATAAAGGTGGACATGATCCGAGGCAGGCCAATTAATCTGGATGTCCTCCAGAGGGCCACCTATCATCTGATTATTATCGGCTCCGGAAGCTGGCTGGGTCTCAATGGCCAATGAATGATGATGCTCCGTTCCTCCGCCCCATCCTCCATATGTATGATTTCCCCTTGGGAACCTGTTAGTAAGGTCGGCGCATGCATCCCAGCCATCGGGGAGGTTTCCGGGGTCGTCTTGGCTCATTATTATCATACGGCCTGACCACTGTAAGGATAGGTCCGGCGCAGTGGGATTTCCATAATACATGAACAATGGGCCACCGTTAATGTCTGTAATGTTCAGCCAGATGACCGAGGTTCCGTAAGGGTCCCAGCTTTCCCTGAAGAATTCTACAGGATCTCTATCCTTGTCATAGAACCTGATGTCCTGCCCTCCAATCCTTGCCCTGGAGTAATTGAAGGTAGATGTGTTCAGGATGATCCTTACGGCATTATTTTCACCTGCTTTTGGTCCGCCGTCTCGGGTCTGGTCAAGAGTTATGGGTCTCTGAAAGGCCCAACCCTGATTACTAGGTTCGATCCATGTTTCAATTGTAATATTTGTAAGATCTCCCAGGGATTCATCGTTGCCGCAGTTCACATATCCGCCGTCCTCGAAATGAAGTCCCTTTCCGTATACGCCGTCAATGCGATCAATGCCTGACAGGCTTCCGTTATTATTGTAGCCTGATCCGTCGACCAATACGCTTCCTCCTGGCTCGTCGCACTGCCAAATACCTACGATCGAAGAAGATGGGAGGATGGTGTTGTTTGAAAGATGGGCTGTGTGGTTGACTATTGTTATGTTCTCCATTACTGATAGTTCTCCTAGATCACTAAAATCATCAACCCATCCGTTTTCACTTCTTTTCGGTATATAATAATTGTTCCAGTAATTAGCAATGTCAGCTTTCCCTGCTTTTTTGGGTTGGTGCGTCATGGCGATATTAACAGATATGAGTACCAGTATCACTATAATACAAAACCATCGTTTCATAATGCGCACCGACTTAAAATCTATTCATCCATAGGTCCGCAGCAGGGTAAAAGCAGGCCGCATATCATTATTCGTGTTAATAACAATATTGAAACTCTGCCAAATAAACTCTAGCCACACCAGGACAATCATGGTTGGAACAGGATATAAATTTTTCTAAAGGATTTACACTTGAGTGAGAGCATAGCTTGTGAAAAATAGCAATCTGGTAAAGGGGAAAAAACTATATCCGATAAGTTTATTAGAAGTGCTTTAGAAGTGATTATCTGTTAAATTAATTGTCTTTTTTCGATCGTGAGCAGTTTAGGGAAGTGATGATATCAGAATGAATAGAATGGTAGCGGTTCTAGTAGTGATGGCTTTGACAGTATCCGTTTTCCCCTTGGGGGAATTTATACCTTTGGGAGAATGGACGTTTTTTCAGATGACTGAAGGTGCCTTGATAAAGGTCGATCCCCAGGGTGATGAGGATTACACCCGGATCCAATGGGCCATAGATAATGCTTCCTCCAATGATGTTATATACATTCACACGGGATTGTATCAGGAAGAGCTTGAGATATCCGGCAAGAATCTGAAGATCATAGGCAACGGTACCCAGGATACTATCATTCAAGGAGACGGAACCGATCCCTGTTTGATCATTTCAAGCAGTAATAATTTCATCCGCGGGATCACTTTCACTACCGGTACCGCAGGCTTAACTATATCGGGTTCCAGCGGTAATCAGGTGGAGAACTGCAGTTTTTCCAATAACTTGGAGAACGGGATATTTATGGAGAATTCCCAGGCGGCTTTGATTGAAAATGTTACTGCTAGTAATAATGGTATTGGTATCACAGCCGAGAGTTCAGACAACTGCACGATGGGAAATATCTCAATTCAGGGGAACGGGTTCACTGGTCTTTATCTATTGGATTCCGATCATATGGACCTATACATGAACAGCTATGACAATAACGGCAATTCTGGATTGTATCTTGAAGATTCAGAGAACTGTATGATCAGAAACTCCACTTTTGGGTCCAATCATGGCAGTGCGCTACTTATGGATTCATGTGGATCCATACTAGTTTCAAACAGTACTTTCACCAGACATGATCTAGGCGGTATGATCATCAGTTCCACAACCGATGCATACCTCCATTATAATAATATGACCCAATGCGGAGTGATCCTTGAAGGCGGTATGCTGGAGCATTGGAATACACATGTCATTGCTGACTCTAATACGGTCAACGGAAACTCCCTTTTCTATCTCAAAGATGATTTTGGGACAACTGTGGACGGTACAAGGGGTCAGGTCATCATGGCCAACTGCCAGAACAATCTGGTTCAGGATCTGAATATCAGTAATGCCAATACAGCCATCCAGGTGGGTTTCAGTACTGGGACCGATGTCAATAACAACACTTTGACCCATAATTCCCTTTCGGGTGTCAATCTCTCCCATTCTGATAATACCACTGCCCAGTACAATATCTGCAATTCGGACAATACAGCGGGAATAACAATCTATTCATCCCAGGACATCATGCTCTATAGGAACAACTGTACATCCAACAAGGAAACCGGCATCAGCTTGATCGATTCTGAGGATAATACGGCCTACCAGAACAACTGTTCAGGAAATGGATTGAAGGGTATTGGATTATCATATTCCACCTCCATTTCACTGGAACTAAACAATGTTACCGAAGGCGGTGTGAGCCTTTTGGGTGACGCCGTTGAATTCTGGAACTCCCATACAATAACAGATACCAATACAATAGGGAACGGTAAACCGGTTAGATACCTAAAGGATACCGTCGGCGGCAATGTTCCCCAAAACCCGGGTCAGATAATACTTGCAAATTGTCAGGGCGTCCAGGTTGTTAACCATTTTCTCGAGGATTCGGGGCCGGGTATATTGTTGGGTTTCTCAGATCAGAATGTCGTTGATAACAATACCTGCGAGAACAACAATCACGGCATTGAAGTAGTTCATTCCGATTCAAATCTGGTGGCCAATAATACCTGTGAATCAAATTATAACGGGATATATCTGCTTAATAGCGATGAAAACATACTTTACAACAATTCATGCAATCAGAACTCATTCAAGGGGATTCGGTTGTTCCTCTCAGACAGGAACCATATCATGAACAGCACATGTAATGGCAATACCAATGGAGGTATAAACCTGACCTATTCGGATCGGAACATAATTTCCAACTGCACAGCGAATAACAATCCCTCTGATGACGGTGTGGGTTTCTTTGTATCCAATAATAATACTGTTGAGAACTGTTCCCTATCCAACAACGGGCGAATAGGATGGCTCAACCCGGTTTCCTGCGGTTTCATGTGTATGCATTCTTCCGATAACCTCATTATTGACAACAATGTCACGGCCAATGACCACTTTGGAATAGATGTGGAGGGGAACAGCTACAGGAACAGGGTGGAGAAGAACCTCGTTCAGGACAACACTCAAGGTGTAGGAATACTGCTCCTCAACGGCCCCAAGCACAATATCCTCATAAACAATACCGCTGTTAACAACTTCCAGAACATCTATCTCTGGAGGGCCGAGGAGAACACAGTGGTTTCAAATCATGCTTATTCGGCAGTCCATTTCGGAATAATCCTATACATTCAGTGCAGTAATAACATTATTGAAGGAAATTATCTTCATTCAAATCCCTCTAGCGGAATACTGCTCTATGACGCCCACAGCAATCAGATCACCAATAACACATGCAACTCTAACACCGAGAAGGGTATCGAGCTTTGGCTGGGCTCAAGTCATAACGAGTTCTCATTCAATATTCTCAGGAACAATACTGGTCATGGTTTTGAGATACTAGAAGGCGGAGGCCATAACAACACCATCCACCGCAATGCTTTTGCGGGCAATAACGGAAGCGGTATCCAGGCATTTGACGCCGGGGCGGACAATATCTGGTATGATAGCGATACCAATATTGGGAATTTCTGGACCGACCATCCTAACCGATATCCCCAGGCGGCCAAGCAGGGATTTATCTGGGACACACCTTATAAAATAGATTGGCCGCAGGCTGTATACGATCAGTATCCCCTCAACAGACCGTACTATGATCATACTCCCCTGGTGATGCACACGGATTATACTCCTTCGGAGGGCACAACAGGAGATCCCTTTAACTTCACGGGCTTCTTCGAGGACAATATCTGGATACTCCATATCAATCTGACTTATACCTACAACAATGTCCAGTTCTTCACCCTTCAGATGAACAGAACTGATGCCAACGAATTCTGGTTCAGCAATATTACCCTGGAAACCGATGCCGAACAGCTGCAGTATGAGCTGGAGGTGGTGGACGTGAACGGTAATTCCATTACAACTCCCCTTCGTAACGTGATGATAATCGACAATGATAAACCTGAGCTGCTGAACGACGACAGTCCAGCAGAGGTCCCCACTGGAAACAGCTTCACTTTCGCAGCCAATTTCACTGATAATATCCTGGTGGATACGGTCAATGTCAGCTATTCATTTGACGGCCAGAACACCTTTACTCACTCTATGATATATGCGGGGGGCGATCTATGGACCAAGGACATCAGTGCCGAATCGGAGTATCAGGGTCTGGATTATTATTTCACTTTCTCGGATACAGTGGGCAACGTGAATACCACCGATCCGGAGCCCATCGATTTCAATGATGTGATACTCCCCTCACTGGTGGAGGACCTTACCAATATAAAAGCAACCACCGGAGATACCTTTGTTTTCAGGGCTTTGATAGAGGACAACTGGGATATGGACCGTGCTGAAGTAGAATATTCATTTGACAATATCACATATCAGAACGCAAACCTCGTTAAGATGATGAACGGGACATACAGAGCGATAATACAGGTCCCCTCAAATGGAACCCGTCTTTATTATTACTTCGAGATGCAGGATATGGAGGGGAACATTAATTGGACCTATCTGAAAATAATACCCATAGTGGACAATGACGAACCCTTGCTGGTAATGGATCTATCCGATACAGAGGGCTCTACAGGTGAACCTTTCACCTTTACCGGGATATTCCAGGACAATATAGAGATCTCGGAAGTAAGGGTGAACTACACCTTCGACGGTGTCAATTTCCACAATATTTCCCTTGATCCCTATCACATTGACGGACCTACGGTTGGGTTCCAGAAGTCCATAACAATGGACCATCCAGCAAGCTATATGGAATATATTATTTGGATTCTTGATTCGGCGGGCAATTCAAACGAGACCTTTGTTGAGTTCATGACGATCTCTGATGTCATATCACCCAATGCTGATGCCGGAGAGAACATAACTCTTGAGCAGGGAGATACCGCTATCTTCAATGGAAGCAAAAGTTTTGATAATATCGATGTTGATGAACTCTTCTGGACCTTTACCTATATGGGGGTACATCGTGAACTGACAGGTTTCGCTCCTTCATTTACATTCGAGGAAGCCGGTTCCTATGAAGTGACATTGAATGTTACTGACAGTTCAGGTAATTGGGCTGCGGCCAAGGTATGGGTCTTTGTGAAGGATTCCACTCCACCTGTTGCAAAAGCCGGATTTGATCTGCTGCTGCTCCCGGGGGAAACAGCTGTCTTCAATGCCTCGGCTTCCACTGACAATATTGAGATCGCGGATTACCGGTGGTCTTTCAATTATTCAGGTCAGCTTATAGAACTCTACGGAATGGAGGCAAATTTTACCTTTGATATCATTGGTGTATACAATGTGACCCTGACAGTCACTGATTCCAGCAGCAATACTGCTACGGATAAACTGGTGGTAAGGGTATACTGGGAAGATGAGGACGATCCGACAGCCCGTGCCGGCGAAGACGCGGTGATCACCATTGGGGATACCTTCACATTGGACGGCAGCGGGTCCTTTGATGATCTGGATATTATCAGTTTTACCTGGAGCTTTGAGATCAATGGAACCGAGGTAATTCTTCACGGAGCAAAGGTAAACTATACCTTCCTTGTCACAGGGGAATTCGAGATCCAACTGGAGGTGGAGGACCCAGTGGGAAATACTGATACTGATAGTGTCATCATTAAAGTTAAGTTAGAAGGTGAGCCGGGAGATGATGATGATGATGATTCGGACGATGATACCACAGGTGACGATGATACTGCCGGAGATGATGATGATGGAGACAAGGGCAGTAAAGGGGATGATGGGAACAGTTGGCTGTGGTTGATCATACTTATAGCAGTGCTGATGGTCATAGGTATCATACTGCTTATTGTGATCCGTAAGAAGGGCGGGAACGACAAGGAAGCGGATGAAGTCCAAGATGGAGATGGAATCGGGAACCTCCCTGTGTCGACTGACCAGAGTGTGGAAACCGGAGAACCTGCCTCTGCAGAAGAGGGGATGTACCCATCCGATCAGGCGAGCATTCAGGAAAGCTTCATTGGTCCTGGTATCCCTACCGAAACCGTTCAGAAAGGTCCAAAGGAAGAGGGGCAGTACTACCAATATCCGCAGGAGGCGGTTCAACCGGATATGGAGCGGGAGACCCTGTATCTGGATGCCTATCCTGCCGATCATTCGGAACCTTACCCCGAACAGATGCAGGGTCTTGGTCCGATCCAGGAAGGTGAACTAAGTGAGGTCGCGGCCGGTCAGGTCCAGCAAAAGTCTGAAGCTGAAGCGCTTTCGAAGCCGGCAAGAAAATCCCCGCCACCACCTCCGGGAAAAGCCAAACCGCCGGCGCCCCCTACAAAGAACATGTCCGAAGATGCCCTTGATTCAAAGGATGCTGTTGGCGTGAATGATGAGATACAGCCCGGTACTGCTGAAGATAGTGTGTTCGATGCAGAGAGGACTAATGAAGATTCTGTGGAGGAGGAGGATGGGAATGCGGAGGATCAAGAATTGGAAGAGGGATCGGATGAAACAGATTCAGATGAATTCCGGAACATTGAAACTGAAGATGCAGAACACCCTAACACCGAGGATGATGATGAAGTGAATCTGGACGAGGACGATCTCGACGATCTATTGGATGGAATAATGGATGATATCTGATTTCAGCGCTTTCCCCAAATAGCACACGGGTCTTTATGGAACTTCCCATAATCAGGAAAAAATTATTAATCTAGGGTTTGATTTATTACTCTATCAATAAGGGCTAGGCCCTTAAGCGTAACTCTTCATTATCTGAAAATTTTATGGATAGTGTCTAGGGAGATATTCCTCCGATTTTATTCTGGATCGGATCGTAATCAGGGTGATAAAAATGCATAAGGTGATAAGTGGTATTCTAGCAATGATTTTGGCGGTATTCATTATATCAGTTTCTTTCAATATGATATTTGAACTGGGTGCCGAAAATAAGGAAGCATTTGCTGATAAGGAAATATGTCAGTTACCAATGGGTCGCTCTTCTGAGCGTGATCCGACAAGGTCCGCTTTTCTCAAAAATGTTACCCTTGAGTATCCTTACGGAGGCGGCAGTCATACCAATGTATCCATCCAGGTCCCTTCCAAGGCCTATATCGAGAATGCGAGTATAGAGATCAGAAGCCTCCCCATGACCGAGGAAATGACATGGTTGGATGAAACCGAAACTAATTTTCAGTTTGGCCAGGCGGTAAATGTCACTATCAGCGAGAATCTCAGCATTTCCCAGCAGATTCAATCAATGACGAATTCCACGAACTGGTCAACGGAAGATTTCAACAATACCCAGGTCTTTGATGAAAATGTGGTTCTGTCCATGAGCGAGGAGATGGAATTTTTCGAGGAAAGAAGAGCGGATTTCAGCGGAGCAGCATCCAATAGCGATAATGAGGTTGATATCGTTAAGAGCAGCAACGGGACCATTCATCTGGTGTATATCAGTTCAAATGGAGCTGCGGTCTACAGGCGTTCCTTTGACGACGGACTGCAGTGGAGCCTCCCTCACACCTTGGTTCAGCCCATGATGACCCTGAGTCATGCAAAAATATATACCTCACCTGATGATGAACTGCACTTCTTCTCTGAGGAACAGATGGCCGGAGGATCCACACTCATTCATCTGGTTTCCAGGGACAACGGCACAACCTGGAATCCCGGAACCCTGCCGGATTCTGAAGTTACCGTCAGGGCGGTGAAGATAGTCTGGGATTCTCAGGGGGTCATTCACGGTATCGGAAGAATTTCATTTCCCTTCCCACCTTTCGACGTTTTTCTGCGCTATTTCAATTCTACAGATGGCGGGAACATCTGGAACGGTCATTATAATATTAATGATTCAGCTGACGCCAAACCCGGTATGTTCGATTATGATATCGCACTGGAAAGTGACGGCCGCATACATGTGGTCTGGAGTGATGAGAGGGATTACGGTTTCGAGCACCCCCTGCTGTATACGGCTTATTCAATGAACGGCGAATTATGGTCAGCCAACAAACAGATATTTGATAATGTTTCTTCTTTGGTGCGTGATCCTAAATTACTTGTTGGTGAAAATGACCGCATCCATGTTGTCTACTCTGACAGCAGGACCGGTCAGAACATGATCTACTACACCCGGTCGGATGACCACGGGTCCAATTATCAAAATGATGTTTCAATTACCGGGGCAATTCCAGGCGGCCAATCCACCCCTGATGCAGCCTTATCCGTAACCGATGCTCTTCATGTTGCATGGGTAATTGACAGCGCTGGCAACAAGGATATCTACTACTGCAATTCCACGGACCATGTGTCTTTCACCAATCCCATCAGGATAAATAACCGGACGATCGGGAATCAGATCGATCCCTCAATTACTCTTTCCAGGTCCGGAATGCCTTTCATAGCCTGGAATGATGAGAGTTTTGTTCCCAACAGGGTCTATCTTTCCGGAAAGGGAACCTCCTATGAGGATGAAGGTGATGTTTCAGGGGTGTTCCATCTGCCAGTTCTGCCGATCAGCATAGGGCCCATCGACGCCTCAGCACAGGTACCTGCGGAGACGAATATCGAATATTATCTATCTTCATCTGAGGATAACAGCAATTGGTCGCCATGGCAGCTCACCGAGAACGGACAATCACCTAATAATTTCACTCCCCAGAGATATGTCAGATGGAAAGCCGTGCTCACAACCTCTTCCAGTTATACTTCACCTTATCTGGGGGAGTTCAGAGTTCACTACAGCGCTTATCTGCCCCAGGGGCAATATATTTCATCCATAAAGCAGGGTCTGCCAGGGAGGTCCGATTATATCCTTGATTGGACCTTGAAGGAACATGGCTCACCCGGAGTCACAGCATATCTTTGGGATGAGGATGTTCAGGGCTGGATGGAGATAGGGAAGGGTCAAACAATGAACCTGGACCCTGTTAACATGAGCTATATGTTCGAACTGGAGGGAACAACCAGCTATTCACCGATCATTGAGAATGTTACGCTCCATCAATCCGCATTACGGCTTCCCTCAAATGTTTCCATAGATTTCGGTCTGGACGGTGTCACGGAATGGAACGGAAGACCAGATCCACTTGATCAAACAGCGGTTTACTTTACTTCAGTGTTAAGGGAAGCGGTCAATAGTTTTCAGGGTGTAGGTGACCTTATATACAGAATGGATATCGCCTCCGAGACCGCCGGTAAGATAAGAATAGATGAAGTGAATATTACCCTGGATAGGTTCCCGGTCCTTATGGATACATTTCCCCCTGGGAACGATGTCGATGTCGGTGTGAACGAGACCATAGATTTCAGTGTGAATGTAACGGATGCGGATGATCCAGTGCTTCAATACACCTGGACAATGGACGGTGAAGTTGTCTCTAGTCATCCCTATTTCAATTTCACTCCCGGGGAATCGCTTCTTGGGAACCATACGGTCGTGGTGACCATATTCGACGGACATACCGAGCTGAACTATACATGGTCCGTTGATGTGGAAATGGGGAATCGCGCCCCTTTTATAAAGAGCAGAACTCCCCTTATTGATCAGCAGATAGAGTTGGGGGATGAGATGCTCTTCGGGGTCAATACCATTGATCCCGACGGCGACAATTTAATATTCGGATGGAAACTGAACGATGACCAGGTGGGAAAGAACAGGAATAATTTCACCCTTGATACCTCTCAGCTGACAGGTGTCGGGAACTATAATCTTTCATTGGAGATTTTCGACGGCACCCTGAAATCCCATACCTACTGGAATATCCTTGTTTTCTCATATTCCTTCAGCTTGGACCTCAATAAGAGCAAACTCACACTGGCTCCCGGTGATAAAAACACGATCAATCTTACCCTTGCCAATAAGGGACTTACCGAAGTTGCTGTAAAACTCATATATCACTCTGCGGGACTTCATAAAGCTTCCGACGGAAATACCCTCTCATTTATATTTGGATCCAAGAACGGCACCTACAGGAATTTTGATATCATGGTGGATCAGGGCCTCGCTGACGGGACCTATAAACCGTATTTCAATATTATACTGGAAAAGGACGGCCGATTGCTGTCCAACGAGAGTATCCGGATCACTGTGAGAGCCCGGGCTGTGCAGCCTTCTGATGATGATACGAAAGATAAGGACTCATCGGATGCTGCTGGTCCTAACTGGGCGGTGATCATCATCGTTCTGATACTTGTCATTATAGTGGTGGGGATCCTGATATTTCTGCTAGTGGTAAAAAGAAAGAAAGGTGAACAGGATTCCGAAGAGGATCCGGTAGGAGGTGAGGGACCTGACACTCTGGAGGATAGTGTAGATATTGAAGGGGATGTAGTTGTAGAAGATATGCCCCCTGCCCCGCCAGCGTCCTATGAGGAATACGATGTGAGCCAAGGAGAACAAGAGGTTGAGAGCTTCTATGCGGATGATTACGCCTATCAGATGGGATATGAAGAGGATGCACCTCTCCCGCCTGAACCTCCCTCGGGTCTTTTCCTACCCCGGGATGAAGGAGACCTAGCTGGTCCCAAAGAGTCGGTGGAGTCAGCAATTACAATATCGGTAGCAGAAGAAGAAGGGTCATGCAGTGTATGTTTCGGTAAGATAAAGGAAGGATTGACCCAGGCGAGCTGTCCATGCGGGAAGATGCTGCATCTTGAATGTCTTAAAAGGGTAGGCGAATGCCCGGGCTGCGGTGAGAAAATGCCCCCTGAGAAACAGAAATTGCCCGTCGGTCCCAAAACAGCGGGGAATGTTCAGCTTCCGGTGATACCCGCTGATGAAAAGGGTACAATGAGCCTGCCAGAACCGCCTATGACCGGATTGGAGGGGAATTCGGGTATGGGTGGTGAAGGAGACTCCCCTTCCAAGGACAATCTTCCGGTGAAGATGGCGGCTGCTTCCTCTTTCACCTGCAAAATATGTTTCGGAGTTGTCAAATCCGGCTTACCCATTGTTAAATGCAAATGCGGGAAAAGATATCATTTCACCTGTGCTGAAAGGGTAGGGGAATGTCCGAGCTGTGAATTTGATTACTCCTCGTGGGACCCTAATGAAATGGACCCTGATGATGGATTGAAAATAGATATTGGAGAGGATAAACCCCCTAATGCAGAGGCCAAGATAGAAATCGCAGACCGGGAAAAATCATCTCCCCCTCCTGAGAAAAAACAATCACAATCTCCGCCTGCTGAAAAATCAGCAAAAGAGGATTCAGGGGATGTTTTTAATATATCCTTGGATTGAGCATGTCCATGGGATGAGGTTTTCTGTTCCAACTTCTAACAGTTCTTGGATCTGCCTAAGGACAATCATATGAGCCGTTTGTCTTATTCAGCTTCTATTTTGGTAATCATTTCTTTCGAACCTTGTGCCCTGTTACCGTGGTGTCGGGTATATCCTTGACATCGGGATTCCTTCTTCTATGGATCACAGTGCCGATTTCGCTCTTTTTGATCCTGTCCTTCTTGCTCCCCGATCGGGTCCCCTTTTCAGGCTTTCCTCTATTCTCCCATTTTGCCCAATAAACAAGTGCTACAGGAAGAATGAACATGGCCGCGGTATAGCTGAATACCAAGGAAAGAGCGCAGAGGATACCGTACTGGGCCATTATTGGAATGGGAATTAATACAAGAACGCAGAAACCTGCTACGGTTGTCATTGATGAAACGGATAGTGGTCTCCATAGATTGCCTATGGTTTCCTGAATTCCCTTCTTCATTCCGTAGCTCTTCAGCTCACGTTTGAATCTCTCACTGACATGGACCGCATAGTCAATACCCATCCCAATGCCCAAAGATGTAACGGTCACCGTCAGGACATTGATATCCATTCCCAGCGCGAACATTGCACCCAATATCCATATTAGGGACATAATTACTGGTATCAGGGTGATGATTCCCAATCCTATTCGTCTGTATACAAAGATAAGGATAAGTGCGATCACAGCTATGCAGATAAGCGTACCCTTGACCTGTCCCTCCTGCAGGGAGAGCAGTGTGGCCACGTTAAGGATCATTCCACCAGTTACAGAATAATCGTCGTCAGCTCCTATGGGGATATCGTCCTTCAGCTCCTCATAGAGCGATATACATTCCTTGGAGCTCCTGGCGTTCACGAAGATCTTTATAATGGTTGCATCGTACTCCCCGTTCTCATTGCGGTGCAGGATCGTAGCAGCGTGCTCCGAGAGGGATGTATCGGTTATGGGGTCGGTGAGGGTCTCATTGGTGAATAGAAAGTCATAATACTCTTTGATATCCTGATCGGTACAGTTTGGTTTGAGGCTCCCATCTGTGTTGATATTTGCATCCTTGAGAACCTGGGGGTCGATCCCATAAACCAGGGCTGCCAACTGGGGAACGCTTTCCGTTAAAAGAAGTTCGGAATCACCAGTCTGTCCACCTTCAGACGAGGAGTTGGGTATGGTTGTCTTGACAACATTTTTATCGTCCTTCATATTCTCAAGTGTAAGGTAAATATTCTCATAGGATTCCCTGGTGGCAAGATCGTCCCCCTCTATTAAAATGAACGAAAGGGTATAGCTGCCAGCCTCAAAATCCCTGAATATGTCCCCTTCTGTTTGAATGCTCTCCCATTCAGGAGGTAGAAAGTCCTTTATGTCAAATTTGCTCTCAAGGTTGATGGCTCCAACTGCCGAAGCCGAGGTGATGATGATCGCAGCGATGACCACGAGAATGGGAAATCTGTAGGGGATCTTGGAAATGAAAGGGTAGCTTTTTTTCCCTTTTCTTGTTTTCGCAGAAGATTTTTCCTTTTCAATCTTCTTCAGCTTATTGGGAAGAAGGGGCTGATTGTTCTTTCGGTCTATGAGCAGCCGCGTGGGGAAATATATGAATAGCGTAAGTATGAAGGCATATGCAGTTCCGATAGCACAGGATATTCCGAACACTTTGACAGCTCCTACATCTGAAACCACATTTGTGAAGAATCCTATTGCAGTACTGATGGCGCATATGGTTATTGCTCCACCCACATGTTTAAGAGATATCCGGAGAGAGTTGCTTACGTCCTTCCCCTTGGCTAATTCCTCCTGGTACCTTTCGGAAACATGCACGGGATAATCAACACCCAGACCAAAAATCAGCGGTATCACACCAGCCATCATGGCGCTGAACTTCAGTCCCAATATATAGGCGGTGCTGTAGGTCCAAACCGTAGCAAGCAGCAGTATTACCAGGGGTAGGATAACATAGCTGATCCTTCTGAAACTGATGAACAGCATGGTACCTATCACTAGGAGAATGGCCGCCACAATTACCCCCATAGATTCCCTTGTTGCCACATCTACCTCAGTGGATATCTGGTACTCTCCAGTATGCGACATTTTTATATTCACGAGATCAGATTCCATATCCTCTGCTGTGGAATATATCTCTCTGGTCAGGTCCTTAAGTTCCTCGTTTTCAAGGCTTCCATTCATATTTATGATGATGAGAGTGGAGTGAGCATGTGGATCTTCAAGGGAGAAGTCCTCGGAGAATATCAATCCGATAAGACCCTTTACCTTGTCAATGCTGTTGTTGGTGAACATGGTGATGCCCAGGTCCATGGAGTTCAGGAGCTCGGTATACTTCCCGTTCAGCACATCGAAAAGGAGGTCCAGACGCGCCTGTATCTGATCGTAGTCCGCAGTATCAAGACCCTGTGTTTCGTCGTATTCAGCCCCTCCCCCAACGAGGTCCACTTCGTACTTACATAGGATATTTACAACATCAGCTGCGCTGAGAGTTTGATCCACTCCCTCGATTTTGCTAATTTCCTGTATGACCCGGTACTGTTCTTTGAGTGAAGAAGGGGTGAGGACGTTCTCGGAGGGATTGGTAGCCTTTACTAGAATGAAATGGATGCGCGGGGTTTCACCAAAATTATCGATCACACGCTGATTGGCCTTGCTCATCTCGTTGTTTGGAACAAATCCTCTGATGTCGGTCTTGAAACTTAGACTGGGAACGAAGGAGAGAAAGAAAACTGATAGAAGTGCCATGATAACTAGGATGATCTTGGCCCTTTTTTCGATCAATCTCCAGAGCTTGTCAAAGAGGTCGTCCTTCATGTGGTTGTCAACTCCTGGTAAATATTCTTCAGTATATGGTATTGGAAATAAAATTAAGATGTTGAGTTATGTTATATTGGGCCGTATATATTGAGTTCATTTATTTTTCAGATGAGGATCTTACAGTTGGATCAATCCACCGCTTTGAACACGCTCTCTTCCTCTCCCTCTTCAGATTCCGCAGTTTCGACATCCTCTTCTTCTCCATCTGCAACCACCACTTCAACAACCTCCGCCTCCTCCTCTTCAGTGGTTTCCAAAACCTCCTCGTTGGAGCTCCTTTTTTTCATTACGATTATGACAATTACAAGTACGATCACAGCACTCACGATAATTATGAAAGTGGTTGTACTCAGTCCAAGTATGCTCTCACCCGAACTGGAAACCTGTTTTTCATATACATTCAGATATAGACCGTCATTTGTAAAGGATAACTCACTGTCATAGATCTCAGTGGATGCCTCATCAGAGTATGCTTTGAACATGAATTCATATGTACCCTTTGTTTCGGGGGCCCATATAAGCTCTACTGTTTCTGTTTCCCCGCCCTTGATCCTCAGAGTGTTCGTATCGAACTCTGCGAAACTGTCCTCGCTCTCATCGGCCAATTTGACATAACCCACAACATAGGCATCATTGGCCGTACCAGTTCCTGTATTTTCAACCTCTAAGGTTATGGTAGCCTCCTGTTTAAGGTAGGTTTTGGTGTCTCCGGTGGAAAGCTCATCACCGTCTGGATTGGTCATAGTAAGAGTGTCCTTTATTGTCAGAAATGTATCCTTGATGGAATAATCCGACAGAACCAGAACACCTATGAGATTGTCATCGATATCGAATGTCTCTATACGGACCGGATATCCGAGCTCCGGGGAGTAATATTCAACCTTGTAAAATGTAGCTTCCTGGTACTGTGTTCGTACGGCAAAGGTCTCGAAACTTCCGCCCGGGACACTGGTGTCCTCTGAGAAAATGCATCTGTTCTTGATGTTGAGGCTCTCGGTACTCGATGCACCGTCAATATCGATATCAGCAGTTGTTGTGTCCGACCATTCACCGGTGACCTCCAGGGGGAACTGGTATTTAACCTTGGGAGGATCATAAATGGTTGTCTTTTGCTGTGTTTCCTCCTGGGTAAGATCGCTGGATAGGGTAACCTCAGTAAATTCTTTTACCACATCTGAATTGGATTGATCCAAATACTGCTTGCCTGAGGTTTCGAAATCGAACTCGATATTGCCTACATAAAGGCTCCCTATCTGTTCACTGCTGAGTTCCCAGCAGTCCTTTCCTTCAACCTGCTGGTCCTTTTTGGTCAATTTTATCTCCATGGTGGATTGTGTAGAGATGTCAATACTGATTATCTCGGGCTCATCATTTCCGCTCTGGCTGATCTCAAAGTTGTAGCTGTCGCCTATGGAGAAATCCGGTTTGGTATCTGTGGTTGCCGGTTCCAAAGCTGAATTGGTATCAACGTTGATATCGATGCTGTCATCGAACTCAAGCCCGGTTGTATCCGTTGCCTTGACATTGATAGTATGATCTCCGTCTCCCAATGCAGTTGTATCAACATCATAGCTCCAGGAATCAGCAGACCTTCTGGTATCGACTTCCTCCCATCCTCCTGATGATTTGGAGTCTATCTGGATCTCCACCTTCTCCATTGTAAGGGTGGTTTCCCTGGTCTCACCCCTTATTGTAACCGCTCCGAACACCGTCTGCCGGTCCCAAGGGTCGGTTATCTTCACCAGTTTGTTAGGGGCTATGTCGCCGTAGTTCTTGGTATCTGTCCGTTTGACTGTGAGGGCGTGCCATTTAAATGCGGACGTGGGATTCCCAATCTGGTTAGCTCCTATGGAGAAGGTGATGGTATCGGTCCCAATTCCGTCATAGGTTGGAACCACTGCATTGCCGGTTTTCATGTTGAATCCCACCGCAGCTTTTTCCTTGTAACCCAGGAAATAATCCGTATTTCCCACTGAGAGATATGCCCCGTAGATGTACTCGTTTCCATCATTGATTATACCGTCAACGGTGATGGCCATATGGATGGTTGTGGTCTGCCCGACCAATCCTCCTGTTTCAGAACGGAGGTCCATTTCGACAATATCAAGATCCTTCCATTGCGAACCATGCACATACTGACCTTCTTGGGCCGCGATCTGTGTATCGTCAATGGGATCATAATAATGCTTTTCAAAATTGATTGTCTGTGCATCTGCTCCCTGATATCCCATGAAGGGAACCAGAAGAGCCATTAATAATATTGATAGGATAGAAAAACTGATACTTTCCTTGACATGGAACATATTCACCACTCCATTTTCATTTATATTTCCTTGATACATTTTCTGTTGCTAAACTTGGATTTTATATATAAGTTCAATCCTCGCTCTCAGCCAGGATCTTTAATAGATTGCCTCCTATTTGACCAATAAGCTTGCTGAGAACCTGTGATTTCACCATGATAATCCCCCAGACACCCATCTGTTTTCCTCCGAGAATGAGCAGTTTATCTCCTGACCCAATGTGAAATTCCTCCCTCATCTGCTTGGGGAGCACCAGCTGCCCCCTTTCTCCAACTGTTGAACTTCCGTAGAATCTCAATATATTTTCCTCATCTTCCATTGGCGATTTCCCTCCTGTACTGATTTAATTAATAGATAAGTATCAGGGAATATAAACATTTTTCCGCAAAATCATACTTTTCATACTTTATAAATATATATGATGTGGGCGTTTATACATCTCGGTATGGCCTATTTGGAATATTACCTTCAGATTGCCTTATCTGTTTGATATTAAATTATCATATGTTCAAGAAATAATGGAAATATCTTTAAGAAATGATGGCAGTGTACATAAGAAATGACTGCCCTGAAATTGATCTGTTTCATCAGCAAATATTGAAACAGTACCGGGCTGGTCTATTCAAATATCCATATCATGAAATGAACAGCTTATTTGGAGGAAATTTAATATGGAAACCTTTCCCATGATATTATCCGCACCGATATTGATCGCGCTCATACTTGTATTTATTATACCATCCGTCAAGAACCGGAAAAGGATCTTGAGCTACTATTCTTCCGGAATGGTAAAGGTTGTTTATATCTTCTCAGTTATAATGATCTTTACTGCCCTGGTTTTTGCAGGCATTTATTTCATCGGATTTGGAGATTTCAAAGAAACCTATTCTCTGGCTAGTACCGCAATGTTCTCCCTGATAGGTTTTGGTCTTATCATTTCCAATGCCTGGGCAGTGAGCAGGTCCAAGAAGATAGCATCCGGCGGAGAACCCAAAGGAAAAAGCTCGAAAAAGAAAGCGGACAAGGCTTCATCAAAGAAGAAGGCCGGTAAGAAGGACGATGGGGCTGTTAAAATGCAGGTTGTCTCACCCAAATCTAAAAAGAGTCCAAGCAAGGAAAAGGCAATTGTCTTTGAAGTTCAGGCAATTGATGATGATTAGAATAATGTTTCAATAAATAATCAATGATCCATGATATATTGGAGTGTGATATTATAAAGAAGATCCTTTTGGTCATATTATGCATTGCAGCACTTTTAGTGAATTCCTTTTTCGCCTGGGACGGTTATCTTCTGGATGAAGAACAAGACAGCAATAACAACAATAACAATAATAATAACAACATAGACCCGGATGACGAGGGAATAACTGAAGGGTTTGATTTTATACTCGATGAGAAAAAGGAAGTAAAACTGGGCAGTGTTACCCACCATGTAACGGTGATTGATATGGATGCACCAGAGATCACACTGCGCATTGAATCCGACCCAATCGAAGTCACAGTGGAACTGAATAAGCCAACAAACGTGGATACAAACGATGATGGTTTCTATGATCTGAGGATTCAGGTCAAAGATATCGATGAGAAATCATCTAGTGTTGATATAGAGTTCACATTGGTGAACATTGCTATTATGGGTTGGGTTCAGGCTCCTACCAACAGGGTGGGTGACGATTATGAATATGATTTCTCGATTTTTGCCGAGGTTTATTGGATAAACAAGACCAGCGGTAATTATTCCAAATATACTGTTACAGGCGAAGGCCAGTGGGACAACGCCATTTATCCCGTTCAACAGGTCGAAACCGGATTCGGGGATCTTCATGATGCTGTGGTTAAACGGCAGGTCCTGGACGGTAAATGTACAATAATTCTTGACTCCTCTGATACCGGAAAGGTAAGCGTTGACGGCAGTTACAGCGCAGAGAACAAGGTGTACACTGAACTAAAGGATAAGAAGGACATCAAATCGGTAAACCACGGAGAACTTACTATTGATCAGATGCCAAAGGCCACAGTGCCCATACCAATAAGCTACCAGGGTGATGTGAGATATTATCCCGATCCCTATGAGGACCAGAAGGAAACCCTGGATGAATTGATCTGGGTGGACAAGAACCTGACAGAGGGCGATTCAGGTTCCGCGTGGTTCGAGGGAAGCTCGGAGGACTCTTCCGGGTTTTACAATTGGTCGGCTGATTATGTCGAGAAGGTAAAATTGGCAGGATCCAGCGGAACGAATATTGATACAATGAGAGTGAATGTAACAAGCAGTCTCTGGGGTATCATGGATTTCCAAAAGACATTTTGGCTGTCATCCGAGCATCCCTATCCCATCAAGGTTTTCATGAGAACAAACCAAACCTGGGAGGATGAGGAAGGATTGTTCTATACGATAATCGAACAGGAAAGAACACTAAGGAACTACAGGAGAGGAGCGACAGATATACCCTGGGCTCTTGATGAGGATCCTGAATATCCGGATCTACATCCATTGGGAGAATACAAGAAATGGGACAAGGTCCCCAGGGGAGGTTATAAATTCGACAGCATGAATGAGGAGCAGACTATCAACGACCAGATCAATATCCATATGTCCCCGGAACAGGCGTTTGATTTCGCACTTGAGAATTCCGACAAGCTGAACGAGTTTCTTGAAACCTATCCTGGAGCCTATATCACAAGTGCCCATTTCAATGCTACAGTGGAGCCAACGGACCTCCAGAAGAATGCAGGAAGCCAGAGGTGGAACCTTACTTTAGAGGATTACATGGACAGGGCGGATGCCTATGATTATGCCGAGGAGAATGATGAATGGCCCAGGAAAAGCTGCTACTCATCTATAATGAAGAACATCACCAAGTCCCTCAATCCCTTGGACCCCGATCCGTATTCCGCTACTACGGAGCTTGAGAAGGAGGATAATTTCAAGCAGGGATTGACCACTAAGAAAAGGAACGATATGGACAGCGAGGGATTGACCCTCTCAGGAGCTTTGGATATTCTCCAGGATGATGATGTTGCAGCAGGGTGGTTCTTCGACTCTCCGGATAACCTCAAGACCGATGAACTCGAACTGGTAATGGGAGAAGGTGCCACCGCTGCGGAAATGCCAGGAGCGGAGATAGTAGAGATAATGACGGGGCTTACAATGCCCCATGCCAAGTTCGTATGGCATTTCCAGCTAGGTTCGGTTTGGCTTGTTGGTGAAGGCAAGATGACAGGTATCGATATTGAAACAGGCCGCCTTGTTTATGTCATGGAGATATCTGGAAATCAGATGATGGGTCTCTTCTCCTAGATAGTTCTTATCAATTCTATTAGCTATGTTACTATTAAAGCTGCAGTTTTTACAGATATCCTATTACTATACGGTGATATGAATGAAAAATGATCCTCAACTGAAAGTATCTTCAATACTGTTTAAAGCAGTTTCCATCTCTGCAATAGTTATAGCCCTTGTATTTCTGATTATTGCTCACTTATTTCCCGTAAGCGACGTTGATGCAGAGGTGTCGGTACTTCAATCTAAGGGAGTCCTCAAGGGAGACCTTTATCTCTATGGATTTGATATAGAAGCGGGTGTTCAGGGTGGTTTTATAGGTGGACAGGAGATCAGGAATGAAAGGTTTTATGTCCAGGGCCCAGGCCCAGGTCTGCAGGAACGGCTTGGGATCCTAATGAATTCCTACAAGGACATGACCTACAAGATTACTGCTGAGACATATGATCCAGCCCAGGATGATGTGAACACTGCAAAGATTTCAGTTAATACCCATATAGACCGAATACCCTTTTGGGTAGAAGGAATCAAAGAGGATATCACCATTACCATATACCTCAATGAAACCCAGGGAGTCCAGAAGGTGGATATCAAGAAGATCTGGATCGAAAGCTGGGATTCGTTCATAGAGGATGAAAACAAATATACAAAGAACAAGGTAATTTGGGAAAAAGATGTGTCGGATACCCTGACGGAGAACGAACCTGAAATCATCTATAAACACAGCATTGAATATGTGTCTGCAAAGGAGCGGGCAGGCATAGTTGTAAGGGTTGAACTGGAGATGACCGATGTGAACGGCATGGTGGATGATGATCCCAGACAGCCATTTAAATCCGACGGATATCCAAATCCGCATAACGTTTATGGCGTTGATACACCGAACACTCTAAAGACTGGATTGTTGGTGCTGTCATTTCCCATGTATATAATTGTATTTGGTTTTTCCGTTTTTGCCTCAATTTCAATAATCCGGGGGCGATTACCCATAAAGACCATGTTTTCCAACGGTATACTTTCAGGAATTGCGCTGTTATTTTTCTGGATTGGGGTGGAGAATCTGGTCAAACTTCTGAGTGTAGCCCCAACCCTGGCGATGCTAACTGAGAAATATTTTGTTTGGAACTGGCCTATTTATATGCCGATTGTTGCTGCGCTTATCTTCCTAGGAGCTGGAATTTTCATGCTTTTGGTGAGTAAAAGGTCCGAAGGTGAAGAGGATATTTTAGATACACCGGGCAAGGATGAGGGAGAATATGAAGAGGGGTCTGATGTAGAAGTAGAAGAACCTGATGTTGATGCCTAGGATGAAGAGTAAAAAGAAAAACAAGATGACAACGCCTATGCGGGCAGCCTTGAAGACGTTAAATGAATGGGCTCTTGGCACAATGACCCTTGGACCAGGCAAGATTTCGCTATAAATTTCCTTTAGAATGAATCAGGCCATATTATCAATTGTACATCTATGGCACCCACCAGGTACGTGTGTGCACCAAGATCAGCATCAGCGGTTGTGATCTCTTCGGGATAGTAATCCTGGGGTAAACCTTCTTCCCTGAGCTCGACTCTGATATTTCCATAGGTGAAGGTCATGACATAGTGGTAGTTATTGTCAATCATTCGTTCTATCTGACTGTTGATATGCTGTTCCAACCCCGTATTGATAGTCAGTATACAGATATCCATTTTTGATTTTGCACCCGCATCTATGCTGCTTCCCATTACCTTATAGGCTTCGTCTATCCTATGTCGGGCTTTTATATCAAATATCATCAGATCTGCAACCGAGCGGTTATCCATAGTGACATTGTAGAGCTCAACATTCTGACCGGTTACAGGCCCGCTTTCATCCTTGAACCTCCAATCCTTGTATTCTACCCTGTAGAATGTTGTTGTGATAATTGATCCCAGGGCTTCATTGGTGTACTGGATAAGGAAATCCTCGCTTTTCTCCTCATGGTCGGATGTAGTGTTCACAATGCCTACTATGAGAACGGTAGAAGCAACGGTAAGTATTATGAGGAATAGGAGTGCATCCATGATTCCCATCTGTCCATATTCATCGTCCTTGAAGCGGGGTATTTTATTTGTTACCCGAACCGCATCCCGAGCTTTCATACTTCCACCCTCCAGTAGGTTAAACGCATGACTGCTCCATGGTTTCGGGTCTCAGTGTCACCTTCAAACACCACTGCATAGATTGTAACTGGTATACTAATCACTGTTTTTTCGATGCTTAGGTTCTCATTTCCTACAGTAAAATTGAAACTTTGTTTATCTGGATAATCGCTCACATCGATTATATCTAGTTTGTACTGAAGGTCGGTATGAATGTCCTTTTCAAGTCTTTCTGGTGTCATTGTTTTGAGCTTGTTGAGATCGAAATTTCCGTCCTTCCGGTTCTCGGTTTTTAGATAAGGATATGAGAGAATGGAATCCAGCAGTATCTGGCCATCTTCATCATCTCTGTTGTACTGAACACTTGCGTAATAGATAAAACTGCCAATAATACTTGCAATAAAAATAGTCAGAGCTAAGGATACCACAATAAGTGAAGGAATATCTTCAAAAAACCCTGCTACACCCCTCTTGTCATTTCTTAGATATATCATCTCCACCTCCCTGGGATATCATCACTTTGACGGCATTCCTAACATATTGTAGTCTCTTATGGGAAGTTTCATGCTTGATTTCTCAAGAATTCCTTGAATGAGTATGTCCTCATTTGAATCAAGTTATTTCCTTGGCTACAATGTGGGTCATTGTATCGGTAATGCCATCTATGGCATGCACCTTCTTTGAAATGAAATTGTGAAGGGAGGGTATGTCCATTGATTGGACCCTTGCGATAATATCATATTCACCTGTGGTGCAGGACACCTTGAGTATTGAGGAGTTCTTGCCATCCATATTTGCCAATATATTCAGAACATTATCGACCGAACCCACATCTACTTTCATCAGTACGTAGCATTTTAGTCCGTCGGTTATTTCAGTTTCCTCTTTTTCAAGCTTCACATCGTAGGCCACTACCTCTGTGATAGTTGAGGTTATTCCGGGAATGGCTCTCAGGATGCCCACGATAAAATTGTAGAGGGATCTCATGTCCTCTCCTTTGATCAATGTAATAATGTCGAACTTACCAGTGGTCGAGTCGGCATATATCACTTCAAGTCCAGGATAACCCCCGATTAATTCTTCAAGTTTTTCAATTACATTATCGATCTGGCCGGTTTTGGTGTTCATCAGAACAAAAGCTGATATGTCATTCATCTAATGCCTCCCATTTTTAAGATTTTGAAACAGCTCTAGGAATTATTACATTATCTATATTATAAGCTTTTTCTCATGTTTTTGAATTATACTGGAGGCTTTCAAAAAAAAATGAATATACACAAAGAACGGTATGATTTGTTTTCCAAGTTCAATAATAATATGCTGTTTGCCGAATATGAGCGGAACATTGATGGATAATCTGTGTTTATTTGACAGCAATGAAGCCCATGTGTCCTTTTTGATACCTAGATATGTCTATGCTCTCTAGAACCTTCAGGCCACCATTTTCCAAAGCTTGCCGTGATTCGCTGTAAATCATGGATGCCGGGATAGTGGAATCCACACAATTTGCCTTCAGCATTAGGAAGGCACCCCCGCCCCTGCGCAGGGACATATCGCAGTTCCTTAGGAATATATCCACCTGATCTCGTTGAGAAATGTCCTGATAGATCATATCGACCTTGGGAACCATATACCTGTAATCCCCTGGTTTCGATGCATCATTCAGCAAGGGAACGATGTTCTTTCTATCCTTAGCCAGGACCAGAAGGTCCCTGAAACACCTGGGGGATATCTCCAGGGAATAAATGGTCCCATCAGGAAGAAGATCGCTTAGATGGCTTACAGTGGTCCCGTTAGCAGCACCCAGATAAAGCACTTTACTGAATCCGAGTATTTTATTGACGTCATAGCCCAATTTAAGACAGGCGGCCAGCTTTGACCGTTTTGGTGTGAAACTGCGGTATTCCTTTCCCCTGTATTTTATGGTTTTTTCCCCGTATACTGTGATTCCAGGAGTGGCGTTCAAAGTATAGAGGTGATCGTTTCTAAAGAGAAGTTCCTGATGGCAGTCCGGCCTGCTGCTGTTATCCATTTTTCGGTGCACCACCGTTTTTCAGTAAATCAACTTCATTGTCGTGTATGACATTTATTTTCATCGAGATTTCACTTATCTATAAGGAACTTGTAGCCGTAGTGAATTGTGCCTGAACTCCCCTCCTGAGAAACCTTTCGGAAAGCCATCTTAACCCTCACCCCTATGGCGAGTTCCTCCTCCATGCAATCCACGATCTGGGCCATGACCGTCGGCCCTTCATCCAATTCGATAAGGGCTAAATAATAAGGTGTGATCTCATCAAAACCATTTGCTGCCTCATGTACTCTTGTGAATGACTGGATCGTTCCCTTACCTGATAGTTTTTCCTTCTCCATCTGATCTATGGATGATCTTCTGCATCTTTTGCATATCTCCTTGGGAGGGAAGAAAATAGTTGAGCATTTGGGGCACTTTGTTCCTATTAGGTTGTATCTTGAAGGTATCTCTCTCCAGAATCTAGGGATCATATCTATTTCACCTCCAGTACGTGAACTACGGCAGTGCCGCCCGTCCCGCCCATATTGTGGGCCAGTCCGATTCTTGCACCTTCCACCTGCCTTTTATCCGCCTTACTCTGCAGCTGATGACATATCTCCACGATCTGGGCAATACCTGTTGCACCAAGGGGATTTCCTCTGGCCTTCAAACCTCCGGATGTATTTACAGGTATCCTGTCCCCGATGTCTGTCCAGCCCTCTTCCACAGCCTTTCCGCCTTCCCCTTTTTCTACGAATCCAAGGTCCTCGATGGCCATTATCTCTGATATGGAATAGGCATCATGAACCTCGGCAATATCAATATTTTCTATGGAGTATCCTGACATCTTCAATGCTCCGTCTACCGCCTTACTGGTTGCCCTGCAGGTGGTGTAGCTGAGCCGGTCATGCAATGCCAGGGAATCAGTTCCTTGACCTATCCCTTTGATTATCACAGGGTCTGATGTGTACTCACTTGCCTTATCCACTGATGCCAGAACAAGTGCTGCAGCTCCATCTGAAACCGGAGAAGCTTCAAGAACTGTAAGTGGGTCGGATTCAATGGGTGAATTAAGCACCGATTCTATTTTTATTGGAAATCTGAACTGTGCATTGGGGTTGTTAACGGCATTTGAATGGTTCTTTACAGGAACTGATGCCATCTGTTCCCGGGTGGTGCCGTATTCGTACATATGCCTTCTTGCCATCAGGGCCCACAATGAGCTCATGGTGGCTCCGAAAAAACTCTCCCATTCCTGGTCGGCTCCGGATGCCTCGGCCTTGATTATCTCCGGCTGTGAGAGGTCGCTCATCTTCTCTGCTCCGCCAACTACAACAATATCATGCATACCTGAAGCAATGGATGACCAGGCCTGCGCAAGTGCAAGACCTCCTGCGGCAGATCCCCCCTCGACACGAGTGGCGGGGATATGTCCAGATGACAATCCAACCTCCTCTGCAACCAGGGGCCCGATATGTTCCTGGTTTATAAATTGGCCTGCTGATGTATTGCCTATATAGAGTGCATCAATGTCGCTGCCGGTGATATTGGAATCCTTGATGGCGGATAATCCAGCCTCGATGCCCAATCTTCTGAATGATTTGTCCCAGAATTCCTGAAATTTCGTTATCCCAGTTCCGATAATAGCTACTTCTCTCATTCACTCTCCCTCCATCTTAAGTTTTTTATAGAATTTGGAATAGATCCCGTAGGTAATGGTACTCTTCCTGTTGATAATCTCTCTGACCTTGAACTCCTTCCCTCTGTTGAAGTCCTTGATTTCGTCGGTGACAGTCAGTACGAAACCGTCGCTTCCCGCACCTGAACCGTAGGATACCGCAAAGATCCTCTGACCGGGTTGGGCAGCATCAAGGATGGATGCCAATCCTACCATTGTTGATCCTGAATAAGTGTTGCCGATCTCCGGTACCATCAATCCTTCTTCCATCTGCTCCATGCTGAAACCAAGCATCTTTCCGGCCCTTATGGGAAATTTGCTGTTTGGCTGATGAAAAACTGCAAAATCATAATCTTTCGGAGCAGTCCCCGTCTCAGCCAGCAGTTTTTTTCCACAGGATACCACATGTTTGAAGTATGCAGGTTTTCCCGTGAATCGGCCGCCATGGCTTGGATATTTCATCTCGGCTCTCCTCCAGAAATCGGGTGTGTCAGTAGTAAATGACAAAGTATGTTCAATATCTGCGATCTTTCCCTGGGTTCCGATGATAAATGCTGCTGCTCCTGCAGCAGCAGTGTATTCAAGCATGTTTCCCGGGGCCGCCTGGGCTGTATCTGCGCCAATGGCTATCGAATATTTCACCATTTCTGAGAGTACCAGAGCCATTGACATCTGCATTCCGGCTGTTCCGGCCTTACAGGCAAATTCTAGATCGGCACACATGAGATCCGGGGTGGCCTCAATAGCTTCCCCCACAATGGTTCCAGTGGGTTTTACCGCATAAGGGTGTGATTCTGAACCCACATAGATAGCTCCAAGATCCTTTGGATCGATATCCGCTCTTTTAAGAGCACTTCTGGCAGCTTCAACCGCCATTGTAGCAGTGTCCTCATCGGGGCCGGGGACCGATTTCATTTTGACCCCCAGTGCCCTGCCTATGCTTTCCCCGTCCTTTCCCCATTGATGACCAATGGTTTCCGGAGTAATTCTGTACATGGGCACGTATGCTCCGTAGCTAACTATACCAGCTTTCATTTTCCTTCGCTCCTTTGATTTATTTGTCAGTTTACGTACGTATCAGTTCATTGAATACTCTGATCATTTCATCTGTTTTCATATCCGATGTACCCAGGACCACATCCTCAACCATTGCGATCTTTCTTGCGAGTGCATCCACTTTACTGGTCTCTAGATAAACCACTGCTGAAGGTGTCAGGGGATGAGCCCTTATGGCTACCATGGGAGACCTGCCTAGAGAAACATCTGTGAAGATTAGGCATCTTTCAGTGGACCACCCGTATACCTGGTGGTAATCCGAGGATGAAAAGTTCAATATCGCTTTCAGGGAATCCACTATAGTGTAGCCCATGATATTTCTGGTGTTCCTGGGCTTGACCAGTATTTTTCCATTTATTATCCTGAAGAACTCCTCGATGGAAATGGAGCGTGTGAACTCATTTATTGCCAGGATGGCATCGTCCTGGTTGTCCGCAATAAAACACTTTGCGGTCGGGTAACCCCTCTGTTTGTCGATCTCGAGAAAAGCATTGATGAACATGTTGAGTGTGGAAATACCCGGTGAAGCCCTGCGCCCGCTCTCGTAATCCGACACATATGAGGGACTCTTGCCTGTGAAATTAGCTAGTTCAGTGGAAGATATGTCGAATATTTTTCTCCACTTCTTCAGTGTCCTGTGGGGTGAAGGCGAGGTAACGATCTCGCCAGCTATCTTTTCCCTGAGCTTTTTCACAACTTCCTCCATCATGATGGTGAAAAAATAAATTGATATTTAATATTGTCGAATTCAATTACTACGATTGTCGAAAATATGTTGGGCGTTACTGTTCGATGGAATTTTATTAGAGGTTTTGTTTGGTGAGATCAGGTGTGATATGAATTGATGCTCAATGAGAGAAAAACTCGTGCTTCGAATTTACCTCGATTTGGCTAGGGCCAACCGGACCCAAAGTATTTTATCATATCATAACCTTAAAGAAACTACATGGTCTCCTATCTGATAATCGGTAATCTGGCGCATACTGCACCCTTCCATCTGAACGGGCTTCCCAATGCTGGGAGAATGGATATATTATGCCGTTGTGTGGGTCAGTCTCTTTTCATATCCCACGGCATCCGCACGGATGTGGACGTATATCTTTACCTCAAGGGGGAACCTGATCCCTCGAAAATGATCTGGATTAGCGGTGGACAGGTGAGATATATGGGACCCGATGAAAGAAATATAGGGGGGATCATCCGAAAAGCCCTTGGAATAGAACTTGATAAAGGGTTCCGAGGATACTGGGAAGAAAGCACCCCTGGAGTAAAAGTTAGCCGTGTGAACCTAGAGGGATTTCTTGGAGGAATTGAAAATCCCGTTTACCTTCTCAGGGAGGATGGAGCCGATATCAGAACTTTCGGAGAATTGCACAAGGATGCACTCTATGTTCTGGGTGATCACCAGGGTTTGGAAACTTATGATGAGGCTATAGTTCTTCATCGGGCAAAAGGGAGCATCTCTGTTTCTCCCGTCAGCCTCCAGGCAGATCAGTGCATCACCCTTATCAACAATGAATACGACCGTAACTCTGAGGATACCCATTGACATTGTTCATTCATGAACTTTTTACAATAATGCGTTGTCTTATTATATGAGAAGAATCACTTATGGATGAGAAAAATATCTCTCAAAAGGATGGTGCCGCTCGATGGTAATGGAAAAGTTGGGGAAGTCCCTGAGGGACACTTTGAAGAAGATAGCCGGAGCTACAATACTTGATAAAAAACTCCTGAAGGAGATTGTCAAGGAGGTTCAGAGAGCTCTCTTGAGTGCCGATGTCAGGGTGGATATAGTACTAAAATTGACAAGGGAACTGGAAAGGAGAGCTATTGAGGAAAAACCTCCAAAAGGTACCAGCGAAAGAGAACATGTTATTCGTATTATATATGAAGAACTTATAAATATATTGGGCGGTGCAAGGGATCTATCACTCAAGAAACACAAGATCATGATGATAGGTCTTTACGGTCAGGGTAAGACCACGACAATAGGAAAGATGTCACGCTATCTTTCCAAGAAGGGATTGAGCGTTGGGGTTGTTGCAGCTGATGTTCACAGGCCAGCAGCCTACGATCAGTTATCCCAGCTTGCCGAACAGGCAAAGGTTCCAATATACGGAGAGCCCGGAAACAAAGATGCTGTGGGTATTGCCAAGAGAGGGGTTAAGAAGTTCGAGAAAAAGGATGTGGTCATAATTGATACATCCGGCCGTCATTCCCTTGAAGATGATCTCATAGAGGAGATGGGTCAGATATATAAGGTCACAAAGGCCGATGAGCGTTTCCTTGTAATGGATGCGGCTGTTGGCCAGCAGGCGGGCCCCCAGGCCCAGGCATTTCATGACAAGGTGCAAGTCACTGGAGTGATAATGACTAAGCTGGATGGAACCGCCAAGGGCGGTGGTGCCATATCAGCTGTTTCCGTGACCAAAGCTCCAATAGTCTTTATCGGTACCGGAGAACATATGGATGATCTAGAATCATTCGATCCCCCTAGGTTTATATCCCGGCTTCTGGGGATGGGCGATATCCAAACACTTCTGGAAAAGGCCCAGGAGGTTATGGATGAAGAAACCGCAGAGAAGAACGCCAAGAAGCTTATTAGCGGGAAATTCACACTCAAGGATATGTACGAACAGATATCAATGCTTAACAAGATGGGTCCCCTGAAGAAGCTGATGAGCATGCTTCCAGGCGGAATGGGTATGCCCAATATGGGTGACATGTCGGACACGGCATTAATGGGTGCCAAGGACAATATGAACAGGTTCAAGATAATCATGGATTCCATGACCGAAGAGGAGATGATGAATCCCGGAATTATCAAATACTCCCGATTGAACAGGATAGCGAGAGGTGCAGGTGTAAGTCTGCAGGATGTCAGAGGATTATTGAAGTATTACAAGATGTCCAAAAAGGCAATGAAGGGACTGACATCCGACAGAAAAATGAGGAAACGGATGATGAAGCAGTTCAAGAAGGGAAATATACCCGGTGCCTGATCCTATCTTGGTTCCACATTAATACCTAATAGCAATTCATTACGATAATGATATAAGGTTCGTTCTTCCGGACCTAAATTTATACTTGCAGGCTGAATGATGAATACTTTTGAGCCCGCCTGAGTAATCCAATATCAAACCCCTGCTCATCCCTCCCCGCCTATT
>CAYSHM010000025.1:0-46951 GCA_964430885.1 uncultured archaeon
AAGAGCTGAAAGTAGGGGACAAGGTCAGGGTGAGAATCGTGACCCTCAATATCAAGATCAAGAGTGAAAAGGAACTTTTTTCTCTTCTAGAGCGGGCTTACTTTTATGAGGAAATGCTGGAGAATGATTTGGATTGGGATGCATTTCTTTTCATGGGTGAAAAGTTCCGCGATGTGGTTTTCAAGTTGGCCCATGATTCAGCAGGCCACAAGGAAAATATACAGGGTTTGGCCGATAATCTGGAGGGTATGGTAATTGGAGATTTGAAAGAGAAAATCAACGTGCCCCAGTATAACTTTCAGGATTTGGAGGATGAGGAGATAGTATCCAAACTTTACGATCTGGAAGTTCTCATGGAGGACTTCTATACGAATCTTTATAAGCATACCAGCAGGAAACTTATTAGAGATATTTGGCTTGGAGATAATTCTGAAGAATTCTTTCAAAATATAAAATTTTTAATAGCCCAGGAAAGAACGCACCAGAAACTGCTGGAACCTTATGTGAAGACCATCCAGAGAATTTAATTGTCAGTATTCATTTGCCAATTACAATAGCTTATTTCTAAGTGGCTACTCAAACCGACATGTATTCTATCCCTTCCAGTAATCTTTATATATTTCACCAACAATGATCAACCATGGCCCTAACAACAGATAAAGATCCTCGAATACTTGTTGCTGAATTGGCTTTCGATAGGCTTAACAAGAACATATATCAGAAATCCAGCGTTAAGGTATATGTTAGCAGGGAGAAGACCAAAGAGATTATGAACAATATCCGGTCAGACCTGATGAAGCTTAAATACAGCTATCTGCCATCCCATCAGCTGCCCGATCACTCCATAGTAAAGGGTATTTTCGAAACAGCAAAAGAGCTTTACCAGCATCATTCAGATAAAATTGGTCGAGGGATGTCCGGGATTCATAAGGCAAATGCAATGTGGGCATTTCGGATTTTATCCGGGCTCCCCCGGCGTTTCAGGAATCCAGGGGAGATACCCTGTCATGGTGTTGATATTTTTGCAGTGAAGATAAGGAATACTTCTGCCAATGGGAACTTCACAGATACAAAGTGCTTTGCAGGCCCTATGGATATGACCATTGTTACAAATATTGTTGGACTTAAACCCGGCGATACTTTGGCTGCGGCCTTGCTGCCTCCCGCCATTGTTGGAGGTACGATCAGCGAAGCTATGTTCCTTGGTGAGGATAAGCTTGATATTGCACCCGGAACCTTTCTGAAAATGGAGGCTCAACAGCTGAAAGAAGCTGATGGGATCCTGTTTGATGAGCTCAGAAAATTGGGTTGAACGGTATGCTTCGTTATTTATCCTTACCAATGATTTTTTTGAAGGACACGAGAGTGAACAAATGAAAAAAGAAAAGAGTGTTACCATCAGGGACGAGGTTATTGATGGTACAAAGATAAGTTTGGCCATCCAAATCGACGGCGAGGGGAATTTGATAATGGACGGATATGATATTGGTGATGCGCCTAAAGAGTTTTGGGGTGACAGCGATTATGAGTACTCCGTTACTGTGAAAGAGCATTTTAAGGAGGATGTTCTTCTCCATCTTATTAAAGACCGCTTTAACACATCCACCCAGTTCATGGAATGGCTGGATGCACATAAGATTCCTTACAAGTTCTTCAGCTGGGTATGATTACTCTTCGAACTGCTGGGCCTGCTGTATCTCCATTTCCATATTGGAGAATGCCGCTTCCTCGAATTCCATATCTGAGAATTCCTCGTTTGCTGCGTGGCTTCTTCTGCTGTGGGGTGTTTTTATTGTTTCCTTCTGTTTAACTATGAACTCTATCTTCAGAAGAATTTCCTTCTCTGCTTTGATATTAAATTCGTAGATATATTCCGGAGGCTCCTTTCCTTTCGGTTGTGGATCTGAGGATTTGAAGGTCAGTTCCTGAGCGGGGTCATCCTGGATCTTCAAAATGAGGTGTATGTCGTGTTCGTTTTTATTTGCTATCTTTATAGACCTTGTTATGTATTCGGTCCATGTCCGTTCCAGCATTGTTTTTGAAAGCCGTTTTTCTTTTAGATCCTTCTTGATTACATTTGCCAGGTTATCCTGTACTTCAACAAAAGGATCGTCAATATGTTCAGAACTGAAAGAATCCCTTTTGGAAGAAACAACGGTATGAGTAATTGTTTGAGGTATTCCTTCTTTCTTTATAATGAGCTGGGATGAGGGAATGAAATCCTTGTTCTTGAGGTCGAAAAGGGTATACTTCATATTGACTGATCTCGGCGTATTGTCCTTGATATTGTATATATTATAGAAGGCCGTGCAGTTCCATTGTGCTTTCATTTTAGCATAGGTATCGATAAATGAGACCCAAGTGGTCTTCCTTGATTCCAGAGTTATGTTCATTTTTTCACCTCCCTATTTCATCAGCATAACGTTCATAGTCTGCTTCTTCATCTGCTGTCTGAGCTCACTGGGCTTTACTCGATAATTGGCACTCCCATCTTTGAAATCCTTAGCGAAGTCGGCAAACTGGACCTCCACATTGTCAAACCGGATGGCACTTTCGTTCTTTATGGCTATCAATCCCTGTATCCTCACCTTGTTGTCCTTCGAGTATTGGTCTACGGTGATTGTGGGTTTCCAAGAAAAACGGCCATCATCGATGAAGTAGGATAGTTTGATATTCGTTTTCTTCTTGTTTTTGGAAACAAGCCACAGAAGTAAATAGACCTCCTCATCCAGATAGGTGCTGAGAGAGATATCCTCGCATATCTCGAGAATCTCCCTTCTGCGGTCTCCGATGTCCTTGGATTCCTGTATCAATCTGGAAGCGGCTTGAGTTTCTCTCTGGAGGGTATCTTCTACATACTGCCGGTTTGGTTTTTTAATCACAATCTCGCGGAGTTCAACCTTTTTCTCACCAAGGTCTACATTAAAGGTTTCGGGATCGAAACTGGAAGGCACTCCCTTCACCAATAATTTGTTATCACCCTTTTCAAGATCAATCTTCATTTCCCTTGTAATAATACCTCCACCGCCGCTGAATATCACAAATCGTGAAATTCCCGGGTCAATTATTCTTTTTTCCATAATTGGTACACCTCAATCATTATTTCATATCAGATCATATTATTCTGTTCATTTATCTTTGTGAACTTAAATTTTCATAACTTTCTCCACTGTTCTTTTATCATTACCTGGTCAAGTCCCTTAGTCTTGTTGAGATTATTCCAATTTTCCTGCTTCCAGTAGTTTGATTCCCAAGGTTTTCTTCCCAGCCCTTTCTCTATTGTTTTCATCAGTTCAATAAAATTTTTATTCTTCCCTTGGTCTTTTGTATTAATAGGGCATATTTCCACTAGGGACTGCCAGTTTGAATCTCCGAATATCAAGGAACTGGCCTCAAGAGCAAATTTGCCATAAACCAACTGCATTCTCCAAGGGTAATAATCATAGGCTTTTACAAGTTTAATTGATCGGCTTTGAGGCTTTTGAAAAGCTATTTCGATCAATATCTCTCCTATATCAGTGATCATTATTCGGTCTCTATAATTTCTAGGTGATTCTTTCCGCCCTTTCTTCAGTCCTTTCTTGGATAATGTGGGTCTTAGATGATTGGGTAGGGCAACAAAGATATCCATGGATCATTCTCCATTGAAATGTTCTTAATGGTGGTATTAATTAAGCTATATTCAGTATTCAATGGTAGATATTGTTTATATTATTTGAAGGTATTTTATTTTCCTAACCGAGACCTTTTGAAGCTTCACTAAACAGTTCGGTCATCATAGAAGGCGACTGGGAACTTTCAATTGTTTTTTATGAAGCAGGGTAACCACCATATTTTAAGTTTAATAATATCTGAGTTGACCCACTAACTCGATTAATAAAAGTGCGAGGGACGAGATTCGAACTCGCGAACCACTAAGGACTAGACCCTGAATCTAGCGCCGTTGACCGGGCTGGGCTACCCTCGCTTTTTATTCCTTTTCCCGATTTGGTCAACGGTATCCGGTGAGTAACCGGAGGTTGCGAGCTTGGCAATAACTTGGTTCTTGCCTTGTTGACCGGGCAGGGCTGCCCTTACGCAAATGAGATAATTTTGTATAATCTGAAATTAATTATGAATCTGCGATCGGATTTGAATGGGATCATTCACCGAGTTCATCGTCATCGTCTCTCAGCATCTCATCCTCGTCTACCTCTTCCTCTTCTTCTCTAGGTTTGCGTTCTCTGTTCCTTGACCCTTCCTTTATTTCCTTGACGATATCCCACATTTGATCTGATATGCGGTCTTCCAATCGTGTAAGTTCCATTCTCACCCTGAGTTTACCCTGATCGAAAAAAATATAGGTGGATTTCACTTGTGACCTGAAACATCTCACACTCTTTCCCTTACTGGATAACTTTGTATCTACACATTTGATTAGATCAAGGTTGGCCAGTTTTTTAATCTTCTTATAACATACCGCAATGGGTATATCCAGTTCTTCACTTAGTTCTTGGGCAGTCTTTGGGAATTTAAAAGAATCTGCCAGTATTCTAAGCGTATCCTTGTCCGAGAACAACTTTGCCATTTCCAACGCTTTCATCCATTCACACCCGATGGCTTTATATTGGTCAGTTTACCAAACGTATTGTCCCCAATCTTTTAAAATCAGATTATTGACCGTCTATCTAGGCAAACTCGCAAGCAAGGGGTAATATAAAATGCGCTATATATACATTTCTATTTACAATGCCAATGTTCCCTCCCGACCCGAAGGTGGACCTATACATATCGGATTTCATATGGGAAAGCTTCATTCCACCTCTTCTCGAGATACATCGTGTTCATATTTCCGCCTGATTCTCAGAAAAATGAAGAACCCAATGGCCATTAGAATGGGAATGAGGATCAAAATGAATATCCAAACTGTCGGGATATTCCTACTTTTCTTGGGTTCCATCTCATCAGGTTCAGTACTCTTTACAGAGAAATATTTCAACCCAAAATCCTCATCATCGCTATGAAACTCGATACCATTCAATTTACCCTTAAAGATAATGAAATAATCCCCCTGATCAAGGTCGGATATGTCCCAATTAGAAACTGACCAGTTGCCGGAAGTACTGGAAAATCTGAGATGTGTTTTCTTCAATACCACTCCTTTATAGGTTATGTCATAAATCTCTGCAGTTACTGTTAATGAATCCTGATAATTTCCATTTCGGCTCCCTGATATATTCAGTTCGAATATATCCAGCCCTCGATAGGTTCCATTGATGTCAAGGTTCTGGACCACTCTGATAACCGGTTCGTCAGTGAATCGATAAACATGCAGTACCTGCACCTGATGTGACCCGTTGAGACTGGTACCTGTTAAGGTAAGTTCTCCATTGCCACTTGAAAACATGGGGAAGGACAGTGTCAGGAACCAATTCATCTCAATCATGTATACCCCTGAAGGCAGGAAAGACATGTTGAAATTCAAATCAGCCGCCATGTTGTTCTCCAATTGTAGATCGAAGATTCGGGTCAGATTGTTCTCACCTCCCAGCAGCCCCATTTCGAAAACAAGCTGGTTTTGGATTATCAATCCATTGTATGCACTTTTCAGTAATATTTCTGGAATATTGTATTCAATATCTTTCAACGAGAGTGTCTGGCTCATGAGGCCTGTGTAGTTGGTTTCTGCTATGGTGAAAGATATTGATGGTATGGAAGGAATGGTTACGGTACATTGTAGCATAATATTGCTGTCAAATACGGTATTCATCTCGAGGATTGCCCGATATATTCCGGGGATAACACCTGATAAATTGATTTTCCCAGTCTGCCATGTTTTGGAGATATCATTGAAAGTGAGCATATCCCCGTAATCCAATTCCGCTATTTTTTTTCCATCCTCATATCCTTCAAAAAAGATCCTGGAAGAAACCATTTCTATGTTAGTTATGTGTGGTTGATCCGATTTTGATGTGTTTAAGGTTATATCTTTGATTTGATAGTTGAGATCGCTGTCCAAATCTGAAGAATGATTAGTAATATTAACAATATGGTCTATGATGAATGATGACCCATATGATGTTTTGGTCTGAATGTATTTGCCAAGGTAAGTAAAATTAAAAATTACTGTATGAGTTCCCTCCTGAAGTGAAGATACATCTATTCCTAAACTGTACCATGATCCATTATTCTCATCGAAGCTCATATTTCCGCTGATGGTTTCAGATCCAAGTATATCTTCAATCGTATAGGTGGAGTTCTCTATGGGTCCGAGGCCTGCGGTTTCAGTGGGTTTTTCCGAATAAACAAGGGTCATTTTATTTATATCGAGTTTCTGCTCATCTCCCCCCGAATAATCAATATTGACCTGAGATATGGTAATAAGATCATAAAGAATTATTGATGAGATCTGAGATGTGAATAGAGTATCATTCCCATTGACCTTTGCCTCGGCTCTCAAGTAAAGCAGTCCAGAAGAGTTTGGGAGGGTGAATTTGGATTCGAAAGGTCCTGGATTGCCTGAATAGGGCCCAATGCTGATAACCGGAGAATCCCAGCTGTCACTATTATAAGAACAGATAAGGCGGGTTTCGTCAACATGATCCGCCCCCTGAACAGACCATACCACCATGGTGTCATTACCCTTCAATGAAGTTTCGTTTAATGAAATGATACTCACATGTGGACTTGTATTAATAATTACCATATCCGAAAAAGCAGAATGTCCTGTTGAATTCTCCGCAAAACATCTGACATATGTAGAGCCCCATGAATCCGGAAGATCAATGGCCGCGCTATAGGTGGAATCGGCAATGAGAGTTCCGTTTAATTCACTACCGCTTGTGATGAGCGGATCTTCATCACCCCAGGCAATATTGGTTTTTTGGATTTCCCCCCTTATGTTCACAGTCCAATTCACCACCGCTATGCTTCCTGCATTCATATGAAGAGGGTAATCAATAATCTCAATCCTATCCTGAACCTGTATGCTGAAAATCTTACTTGTGAAGTTCTTCTTACATATCAATCTGTTTTCTCCATTGGTGAATTCGTAATTGTCCCTAGACCTTAGATTTGCATAGTAGCTCTGGGGTTCTACTTCCGGATCAGGTGTATTCTGATCAGTTACAAACCCGTCCACCTGGGATGATATTATATAATAGTAGGTGCCTGGTTCATCGGGGGCGTTTAATGTCCTTCTGAACTTCTTGAGTGTGTAAGGGTTCCCTCCGTCGTCCTTTCCTTCCCAACTGCTTTCCCCCATAGGTCCATTGAGAGTTTCTTGGGAATTGTTAAATGGATCGGGATCACTTCCGAATGCGATTGTAGTTTTATCAACTTCTTCACAGCCTCCAACGATCCATTCCAATTCAAAGCTCTCTCCGGGAAGGAGAGGTCCTTCAGGTATACCGTTATCATGAATGGTCACATAAGGGGATATTGTGTCGATGACATACAATCCAAGCCTGATATTTTTGGAAATGTATCCGTCACCGTTTCCCCCTGGTGTATATATATCTTCACTGGTGCCGAATGTGGTAATGCTAGGTTCTTTGGTGGATGATATTTCCACAGTATAACCCAGGGATCTGCATCCGTCAGTATTCCAACCTGGCTCGTTATTGGCAGCGTCCCATGAGGCGGCATATGCATAATCTGAAAATGCTCCTCTGGCCCAGTATATTACCTGGTTGTTTCTGCCTGTGGGATAGTATCCGCTGTAACTACCAGCATAGTTTCTCATACCGAAACCTTGACTGTGGAAAGCCGCATCATCTGGACATTCGTCAGAATCGGTATCGTGGGCAGGCACCCCCCATGCATAACCTATTGCCTCAATCCCTGAATGCCAGTTCACCCCGGAAATGAACAGGTGCTCGGACATAAGAAGGTGGACTGCATGAGCTCCTATGGTTGTGAAAGGAATGTTCTCTGGATCATAGGAGAAATCCCTGTTCAGATCTTCACCATCACCATCCACTCTGACGTTCTCCTCCAATCCATATGGGTTCAAGCATGGTATGATGTAAATTTCTCTAGTATCCACCAAATGGCGGATATAACTGTCGTTCCGGTAATTGTCCAGAAGTGTTCTTGCTAGGTACATTGCCGCGGGTACCGCGATAGCCTCATTACCGTGTATTCCTCCCAGGAACAGCACTTCGGGTGTAGTATCCCTGACCCTGCTTTCATTTGTTATTCGTAATATATATACTTTGTAGCCGTCAGCACAGTCCGACAAACCGAACCTGTCCTGGGCAGTTGTGAGGTCAACCAGGTTAGGCCAGGTGCTGTTCATTAGATTGAGTTCTGCAGTCATTGTGCTATAGCTGAAATAGTCATATTGAATAATGTTTCTATTTTTGGCAGTACAATAACTGGTATCAAATTCGGCAGAGTGATATAATGATGCGGATTTTTTTTCTATCTCCTTTTCGAATTCCGTTGAAGAAGAAAGGTAGGGTATGCAGGTCAAGAATAATAAAAATGCGATAACAACAAGTATTAAGAATATTTGATGAAATGGAGCTTCTTCCTCCTTGGAATTCATGAAAGTAATAGTGTTTTTAAAATATTTGTTCTTTGCCTCTTATTGGGTAATTGAATAAAAGAAAAAAGGATTAATAAAGGCCGTATAAAGAAATAAATTGTTGATAGATAAAAAATCATTTGTTATCCAGTTCATATTTTTTCAACAGGTGCTTGAGTTTTTCCATGCGATTTTCATCAAATAGATCCAGGTCGGCCTCTTCTTCCTCCATCAACTCGTCTTCAGAGTATTTACCGAAAATGTCCTGAAGCATACTTTCCGGGGCTTTGGCAGATGTTCTTTTCTTCTTTTCCACAGGGGGTTCGGGTAATTTGGCCTCTTCAGGTTTGGGTGTATCCGTCTCATTAGGCCTATCTATTACCGCCTCAGGTTCCTGTGGCGGAGGCAGGGCCATTTCATTTTCCTTGAAGACAGCCTTCTGCTTTGGCGGCAGCTTTCCCTTTATCTCCTTCTTTTCTGGGGTATTCTTCTTGGATTCTTTGACCGCTTTTTTTGCCAGATCATCTTCATAATCCTTGATATTGGCATGACAGATCGGGCACTCTTCCACTCTAGTGGAACATGAAACATGGTATTTCTTGGTGCATGAACAGGTTATCACAGGAAGACCTGCTTTGATGAAACCCAAACAGATATTGCATCTGGCAGTTTCCGATAGTATGGTCTTTTTGGGTTTCTTTCGGGATACAATCTTCAGATCTCTGCTGTTGTCGTCCTCAACCGCTGGTTCTTCGGATATCTCTTCTGGATCTGCAAAGAAATCTTCAGCAACTTCTCCCTGGTTCTCCTGAGGTGAAATTTCACCTTGATGGGAATAATCGGTGTTGTAATCGTAATTCTGAACCGTATAGAAATCCTGCGCCTCTCCGCTTTCATAGGGTGTTTCCGCAGCTCCGGTATAAGGTGAAGGCTGGGAAGAATTGAACACTGAGCTGGTCGGTGTCGATTGAGAAACCGCTGTAGACCCGGAATAACTTGATTGTGATCTCTGTGTATAGTTTGTAAGGTTCTGTGCTGAATGTTGTGATTGAGTTGGGGTGTTCGGACGGTAGTTCGTATTAGGACGTGCTGCAGTTCCTACGGTTTTATTGGAGGATGTTGGGGTTTTGGCCAGTTCTACATGTGTAACTATGGAATCGTCACTCCTGTTCTTCAACCAAACTATGAACATGATTAGAAGTATCAGGAACATAAGACAGTTCCCGACAAGGCTGACCAAAAGGAGAGTTTCCATCACCTAATAATTGGAAAGTGAGATATAAAAAGTTAATGACGGAATATTGCTTATTGTAAAATATCTTATTTTTAGAAAAAAATACATATGGATTTGATATTTTTTATTAATCTGGATAATGAAAAATATGAGATGCGTCTTCCTACACGATTTTACTATATTCTGCCCTTGTTTTAGTATTTAAAGATTTCGCATAAAATCATGCTTAACTGTAACTAGATGGACATATATAAATAACAATACTACATTACAGAAAAAAGTAGATGCTCTGGCGGGGGTAAAATTGGGGTGTTTATGTCAGAGTAACTATGAATAAGCTATCAGAGGTAAATTGAGTAGTATTATCCATATAGATATCGTGGAGCCCTTAAGGATGACGATCTCCGCCTATACAAGAGGGGGTAGCGGATTCATCATCCCGGCCCATATAATTAGAAATATTTTTACAAGGTGATGTTCCACATGACAGAGGAAGGTCAAAAAGAAATTAAAAATTCAGATTATGACGCTGAAAAATTAACGATTCTAGAAGGTCTCAAGGCTGTTAGAAAAAGGCCAAGCATGTATATTGGCAGTACCGGACCCAACGGTCTTCATCATCTTGTCTATGAAGTTGTTGACAATTCCATTGACGAGGCAATGGCAGGGTTCTGCAATGAGATAACAATTATCATGCACGACGATGGATCCGTCTCAGTACAGGATAATGGTAGGGGTATACCTACTGATATCCATGCCAAACACGGTCTTTCTGGTGTGGAGATAGTTATGACAAAACTCCATGCCGGTGGAAAATTCGACGATTCCACATATAAGGTATCAGGCGGACTGCACGGAGTGGGCGTTTCTGTAGTGAATGCCCTATCTCTATGTCTGGAAGTAAAGGTCTACCGTAATGGGAACATATATTACCAGAAATTCGAAAGGGGAGATAAGGCTACAGGATTGGATATTATCGGTAAATCTACTAAGAATGGAACCTATGTTAGATTCTATCCTGACCCGGAGATTTTTGATGAAATAGTGTTCGATTACACTACCTTGGTGAAAAGGGTAAAAGAACTTGCATTTCTAAATAAAGGTTTGAGTATATCCATAAGCCAGGAGAGTACCGGTGAGGGCGAGAAATTCCATTATGAAGGCGGTATCAAAGCCTATGTGGAATATCTTAATAACAATAAGGTGGCCCTTCATGACAATGTTGTGTATATTGAAGATACCGAGGAGGATAACCAGGTGGAGGTGGCCCTTCAGTATAGTGATTCTTACATTTCAAATGTTTATTCCTTTGCTAATAACATTCATACCAGGGAAGGCGGTTATCATCTGTCAGGTTTCAAGGCAGGCCTCACACGTACAATAAATGCATATGCCAGGGAAAAAAATATTCTCAAGGACAGCGACCCAAATTTCCAGGGGAACGATATTCTGGAGGGCCTGACCGCCATTATATCAGTCAGATTATCAGATCCGCAGTTCGAAGGCCAGACCAAGACCAAGCTGGGTAATAGGGACCTTCAGGGAATTGTACAGAAGGTCACTCAGCAGAATCTATCAGAATTCCTTGAGGAGAATCCCCAGACCGGAGATTTGATTCTGAAAAAAGCAATAATGGCGGCTAGTGCGAGAATTGCGGCCAAGAAAGCCCGTGATCTTACCAGGAGAAAGTCGTTATTGGAATCATCATCACTTCCTGGAAAGCTTGCTGATTGTCAGAGTAAGGATCCAAAGGAATGCGAGGTTTTCATAGTAGAGGGTGACAGTGCTGGAGGGTCTGCCAAACAGGGAAGAGATAGATATTTCCAGGCGATACTTCCACTTAGGGGCAAGATACTTAATGTGGAAAAGGCGCGGTTGGATCGGATACTCAGGAATGAAGAGATACTTGCAATGCTCACCGCTCTGGGATGTGGGATAGGTGAGGAGTTCGACATCGAGAAATTGAGATATCATAAGATAATAATAATGACCGATGCAGATGTTGACGGAGCCCATATCCGCACCCTTCTGTTGACCTTCTTCTACAGATACCTGAAACCGCTGGTCGATAAAGGTCACGTATATATTGCCAATCCACCCTTATACAGTATTAAAAAGGGGAAGGAGATCCATTATGCCTATACTGAGAAGGAGAAAGATAACATTGTTCAGGAAATGGGTGAAAGAGGGCTGAAATTACAGAGATACAAGGGTCTTGGTGAGATGAATCCTGGCCAGCTTTGGGATACCACAATGGACAAGGATAACCGTATTCTTATAAGGATAGACGATCCCGATGCTATTGAGAGCGATAAATTATTTTCTATGCTCATGGGAGAGTTGGTGGAACCCCGGAAGAAATTTATCACAGACCATGCCCTGGAAGCAGAATACATCGACGTATGAAGATTATGAATATTACCCCATTAAGGAGAAAGTAATATGACAGATATTAATGAACTGATAAAGGAGAGGCCAGCCATTCACCCTCTGGATATAATCAAGGAGATGAAGAGCAGCTATCTGGATTATTCAATGAGCGTTATTGTGGGCAGGGCCTTACCCGATGCAAGGGACGGATTGAAGCCGGTACACAGACGAGTTCTGTATGCCATGCACAAATCAGGCTTATATCATAACAAATCCTATAGAAAATCCGCAAGAGTAGTGGGTGATGTTATGGGTAAATATCATCCTCACGGAGATTCTGCTATCTATGATACCATAGTAAGAATGGCCCAACCCTACTCCTTGAGATATACCCTTATCGACGGTCAAGGGAACTTCGGATCCATAGACGGGGATCCTCCTGCGGCCATGCGATACACCGAATGCCGATTGGACCGGATATCAACCACCATGCTGGAGGATATAAATAAGGAAACAGTGGATTTTTCCCCCAACTATGACGGAACCCTCGAAGAACCCGGTATTTTACCTTCAAAACTGCCCAACCTATTGGTCAATGGTTCTTCAGGTATCGCAGTGGGCATGTCCACAAATATGGCACCTCACAATTTAAGGGAGGTCTGTTCTGGCATAATTGCCCTTCTGGATGACCCCTTGCTTACCTCACTGGATCTAATGGACCACATTAAGGGACCCGATTTCCCCACAGGCGGTATAATATATGGCAGAAGTGGAATACTGAAAGCGTATCAGGAAGGAAGAGGTAAAGTTAAGGTAAGGGCAAAGTACCATATAGAGGAAGGAGAAAACAAACGAAATAGTATTGTCATAACTGAGATACCCTATCAGGTCAAGAAGGGGCCTCTTCTTGAAAAGATTGCCAAGCTGATTAGGGATAAGAAGGTAGAGGGTGTGAGAGATCTTCGGGATGAGTCGGATAAGGATGGTATGAGGGTTGTGATCCTACTAAAGAGAGGTGCTATGGAGGAGGTTGTAATGAACAATCTCTTCAAACATTCCGCACTTCAAAGCACCTTCGGAATCATCAACCTTGCTCTGGTGAACGGAAGACCTCGCGAACTCACCCTTAAAAGGCTTCTTGAAATATTTATCCATCATAGGATTGAAGTAATCGAGAGGCGGACAATATTTGATCTTAGAAAGGCTCAGCAAAGGGCGCATCTATTGGAGGGTTACCTTGTCGCTCTTGATGAGATCGATCTAGTACTGCAGATAATCAGAGCATCCAAGAACAAGGATGAAGCCTTGAAAAATCTCATGACCCAGGAATTTGGAATGGGCGAAAATCTTAAGAAATTGCTCCAGGATGTAGAATCAAGCCTGGAAGCAGCCAGAGAGGAATCTGATAGGGACCTGGATGATGTTCTTCTTGAGTTCGGAAATCCCGATAAGGCGAGGTATTCACTGGAAGAAGGCAATATTTGGCTGACCGAAGAACAGGCCGATGCAATCCTGAAAATGAGGCTTCACCGACTGACGTCAATGGAGCGCGAGGATATTTATAAGGAATTTGCCGAACTCCAAGCAATGATAAGGCGTTTCATCGAGATACTCGGATCCGAGGAGGAGATCAAGGATATAATCAGGACTGAAACCCGGGAACTGTCTGATGTCTACGGGGATGATAGAAAGACCGAGATAAACGAGAACGTCCTTGACCTTGACGAGGAGGATCTGATACCTGTAGAGACCAATGTTATAACAATAACACAGGGCGGATATATCAAACGAATGCATATCGATACCTACAAGCAGCAGAGAAGGGGTGGGAAGGGATTGATAGGGATGCGTACGAAGGATGAAGATTGTGTCATGGATACATTCATCACTTGTTCACATGATTATGTGCTGTTCTTCACCAGCTACGGAAGGGTTTTTAAATTAAAGGGCTATCAGATCCCGCCCGCAGGCAGATACTCAAAGGGCAAGGCCATTATTAATCTCCTACCCAGATTGGAGGACGGTGAAAAGGTAGTAACAACCATCCCAGTATCGGATTTTGATGAGGAGCATTATCTCGTGTTCGTAACAAAAAAAGGCTTGATAAAGAAGACCGAGCTTTCGGATTATATGCACATATCCAGGGCCGGAATCAAAGCGGTGGGATTATGGGAGGGTGACGAGCTGATTGAGGTGAAGTACTCTCATGGCGATATGGAAGTATTCATAGGCACCCGGAAGGGCCAGGCAATCAGGTTCCATGAATCCCAGGTTAGGTCCATGGGGAGGGCTGCTCACGGAGTCAGGGGCATCAGGCTCCATGAAGACGACGAGGTTGTGGCAATGGCACTTATTCCTTCAAAAGAAATAATCGCTCCTGAGGGATTGGAAGATGAGGATTACTTTGATGACGATAACCGGGATGAAGTTGAAGATGATTATGCCGGGGAAGTACCTGATTCTTCTGTGTATGATGAATTTGGAGAATTCATACCTCAGACCGAGGGAGATCTTCCTACATTGCTGACGATAACCTGTAACGGTTATGGAAAACGTAGTTATCCTGCCTACTATAGGAAGACCCGAAGAGGTGGGAAGGGAGTGATCACCATAAAAGCCGATGAACGGAATGGGGATGTGGTATCGCTGAAAGTGGTATACCCTGACCAGGAGCTTCTTTTATCCAGTGTTAGTGGAATGATAATCCGGATCCCGGTTTGCGGAATATCCGTAATTGGACGAAATACCAAAGGCGTTACCGTCATGCGGTTAGATGAAGATGATCAGGTAACTTCAGTTGCCGTATTATCCCCCGAGGATCTTCAGAATGGAGAAGCTGAGAATGGGGAGAACGGTACTGACGGTCAAGACGAATGCATTGTCCCTTTCGAAGTAATGATTGAGGGAACCGATAGTGAAATTACCAGCGAAAATTATTCTGTAGATAAGGTTGACGCTGACGAGGATGTCGTAGAGGATGCCTTAGAGGAAGATGGTGAAATAGAGAATTTGGAATAGGTTTAGGAATAAATATTTAAAATACGCCTTTTTAGATGAATGTCCAATCAACATCATATGAACTGAGAACCAAGGCGGCAGTTATTGGTCTAGTTTTATTTCTATTCTTGTTGAGGGAGATAACGTATTCATCGATAAAACGGATCTTGAGACTAAGGTCTATACGTTTTAAACCAATATTTTTTCTCCTGCTAAACGAATGGCCTCGTGGACATTCTTCTATTCGGGAAAAACGTGAAATGGCATTATATGTTCAGAATAATGAAAATTTTTTGCCGTAATCGTTAAGAAATCATTAAATCCAACTTTCCTTATGGGTTAACAGAGAGGTATTCAGTTGAAAGGAAACATAAACTGCTCTTCCAGTAAACCTACAAAAGGCAAGTCCGATCTACAGCCTTCACATTTATGTTCGAGGTTCGAAAGCATAGGTATAAGTCTTCCAGAAAAATCACTTTCCACTGACAATCTGATGAAGAAAATGAAGCATAAGACCAATATCGATCTAGAAAGACTGACTGGAATTGAAGCGCGTAGAGTATGCGGTAAGAACGAGGACAGCTATATGCTTGCTTTGAGTGCTGCTATGGATTGTCTTGAGCATTCAAGATACAAGTCTAAGGACCTGGAGATCATAATAGTCTGTTCCATAACTCGATACAAGGGTGAATTCAATCACGTTTACGAACCGCCCCTGTCGCTGTATCTAAAGGAGGAGCTCGGAGCCCACGGAGCCATGAACTTCGATATCTCCAATGCCTGCGCTGGAATGATGACAGGTGTGTACATTCTCAACAACTTCATTACAAGAGGAGTGGTAAAGAGAGGAATGGTGGTCAGCGGAGAGTATATAACTCATCTGTCTGAGAACGCAGCTCACGATGTAAGAACCATTGCCAGCAGACAGTTGGCCTCACTTACCGTGGGCGATGCGGGTGCCGCTGCAATTATTGAGGGCTGTGGTACGAAAGATGGAGGTTTAACAGTATCCCATTTCACAACCCTAGCTAAATACAGCAGACTTTGTATAGGAAAACCCTGCGGTAAACGGCCTGGTGCGGTAATGAGGACAAGAGCCCGCAAGATTCACAAGGTGGCCATATCGGATTCACCGCCTATATTGAAAGAGGCTCTGAGAGACAGCGGAATAGGTTACGAGGATATTGATTATGTAATCCCCCATCAAACCTCCGAACGGGCAATTCATTCAGGCGCAAAACACCTATCAGCGTATTTCGGGGGGATGCCTAAAAACATAGTTATCAATCTCAAAGACTATGGCAACACCGCATCCACGACCCACTTTCTCGCCATGTACCGATATCTCGAGGAAGGGCGCTTCAAAGAAGGTGACAGGATCATGCTGATATGTTTCGCCTCGGGACTTGTCATAGGAGTAGTAATTTTTACAATGGACGGAATGGTTGAACAATATGGGAGCAATAATTGATTCTGTGGCTTTTGCCAAGCCAGGTCTTAATCCCTTCAGAAAAGGATCTGTTGACCTTGAGATGAAAGCGGGTAAAAAATGTCTGCGCAGAGCAAAACTTTCAGCTAATGATCTTGAAGTGATAATCAATGCGGGTGTATACCGAGACAAACACATCGGTGAACCATCTATCGCGAGTTTTTTACAGCGCAGAATGGGCGCAAACAATCTCTATAAAGGCGTAAGTCGTACCTTTTCATTCGACTTGAATAATGGTGGGTGTGGATTCCTTACCGGGATACGTTTGGTAAACGGATTCATTGAATCAGGGACCATAGAATGCGGTATGGTAGCTGCTGGAGACGTAAATTCGGACGGTAAGACATCAATCGGGTTCGACCTGTCCCCTTCCGCTGCAGCCATCATCTTATCAAAGGGAAGCAAAAAACGTGGATTTTTAAGTTTTCACAGCGAAACATTTCCAGAACAAATAAACTTGTTCAAGGGGGAATTGAAATGGGAAGGGGGAGGATTAGAAAGTGGAAAAAGACCAACTAGATGGCGCAGCGGCAATAGATTGAGAATAACAATGAGCAGTAAATATGCTCGATTGTGCTCAGAGTGCTCGGCTTTGGCTCTTATTAAATTCCTCAAACAGCTCTCCCTGAAACTGGAGGATATCGATTTGATAATTCCCTCTCAATATCCGGAAAATTACCCCGCTCTGTTATCCGAAATTACGGTTATGAAGGGTATGAAAGGAAAAATATTGGCTGCTTCCAAACTTCTAGGTAATCCTCATACAGCCGGAATCGGGGGGGCATTGGATATTGCATTTAAGGAGGGTAGATTTCAGAAGGCGAAAAATGTTATATTTCTGTCAGTAGGCTCTGGAATCACCATCGCACTTGCTTATTACAGGAACGGGGTCAACCAAAAACAATGAGGTGAATCATTGGGAGCACCCTCGCATATTACCGGGTACAGGCATATAGCTGAACTACTTTCTCGAACGGTGGACCTTTACGGCCCCAGAATGGCGATTATAATTCCTGAAAGCAACAAATCAGTTACATTTGCCCAGCTCCAGTCATTGATTAACCGCTACAGCAGCGGATTGATAGACTTGGGTATCAAGAAGGGTATGAAGACAATTATAATGCTCAGGCCAGGGCCTGAATTCTTAGCCGTAGTCTTCGCTCTTCTGAGAATAGGTGCCGTTCCTGTAATGATAGACCCGGCTATGGGAACCCGAAAGATGGCTGTGGCTTTGAATTGTGTGAAGGCGGAGGCATTCATAGGCATTTCACGGGCCCACCTTCTTCGGTTGTTCTATCCCTCCTGTTTCAAGGAAGTAAAAATAAAAATAACACACGGGAGGAGATGGTTCTGGGGGGGAGAAAAGCTGCGTGATGTCGGAAAAGTAAAAGGGAGGCTTCAGACGAATAACGATGATCGTCCCTTCGTCTATAATGAAACTGCGGCAATCTTCTTTACAAGCGGAAGCACAGGCGTACCCAAGGGTGTGGAGTACACCCACAGAATGTTCCTTGCCCAAATAGACCTCATGAGCTCCCATTACCAATTTGGAAAAGGAGCGAAGGACCTCACTACTTTTCCCCTTTTCTCTCTTTTCGATGCAGCTTTAGGGGTTACATCAGTGCTTCCGAGCATGGATTTCTCACACCCGGGGAGTGCAGATCCCAAAAAGATTATCGATGCAGTATCACGCTACGGCACCACCCACATGTTCGCTTCACCTGCCATACTCAGGATACTCACTGGTTATGCTGGTAAAATCGGAGACCGATTAAAGACTCTTAGAATTGTCATCACAGGGGGGGCCCCGGTTGACATCCCTCTGCTAAGAAACGTTGGTAATATACTCCCGACAGAAGCCCGTATTCATGTTACTTACGGAGCTACGGAAGCCCTCCCCATGACCGATGTTATAGCCTCTGACATCCCTCAGGATCAAGAGGAAGTGACCTCAAAAGGTGGCGGAATCTGTGTAGGACGACCACTACCGGGAGTGGACATGAAGATCATACGAATCACCGACACAGCCATTGACCAATGGAATGATGACTTGGAGCTTCCTATGGGTGAGACTGGTGAAATTATTGTAAAAGGCAGGCTGGTGTCAGAGAGCTATTTCAAGATGCCGAAGATCAATTCCTTATCAAAAATACCCTGCCATAATGGCTCAAGATGGCACAGAACTGGTGATATGGGGTGGATTGACAATTATGGATTCCTGTGGATCTGCGGAAGGAAATCCCAGAGGGTGATCACAAATGAAACCACCCTGTTCACTGTGGCCTGCGAAGGGATCTTCAACAGACACCCAATGGTCGCAAGGACCGCACTCGTGGGCGCGAATAGGGGCGAAAGAACAATACCCGTATTGTACGTTGAGACCAAGGGTCGTACGGATAAAAAAAAGATTATAGCCGAGCTGATGGAATTGGGAGATGTACACGAACATACCAAGAATATTAATAAATTTGAATTCATTAAGAGATTTCCCATGGATGTTAGGCATAATTCCAAAATCAACCGGGAAAAACTGGCCTCAAGGCTGAAACGTTTCAAATAGGGCAAATATGGGCTAAAATTTTCCAATTCATACAATTGAATATCTAATATAAGCATTAAAGTCTGGTAATCGAACTTTAGATGCGGAGAGAATATCATGAAGGGTAAAAGAATACTCGTTACTGGAGGTGGTGGATTTCTGGGGCGAGCGCTGGTCAGAGAGCTGGTTTTCCAGGAGGCAGAGGTCAGGGTCATATCCCGTAGCGACTATCCGGAGTTGAGGACCTGGGGTGTGGAGGTGCTCCAGGGGGATATACGCGACAGAAAGGCAGTTCTTTCGGCGTGTCAAAACCGCCAGATAGTTTTTCATACTGCCTCCAAGGTGGGTCACTGGGGAAATTATGGGGATTTTTACGATGTGAATGTGAAGGGAACCGAGAATGTGATAAAATGCTGTTCCGAATGCGGGGTGAAATCTCTTATTTATACCAGCTCCCCTAGCGTGGTCTTTGATGGAAATGACGTTACTGGTGCGGATGAATCAGTCCCGTACCCGAAAAAATATCTTTCCAATTACTGTGCTACCAAGGCTATTGCCGAGAGAAAGGTTCTTTCAGCGAATTCCGGGCGGTTCAGAACCGTTGCACTCCGCCCTCACGGTATATGGGGGCCCGGTGACAATCATATCCTTCCAAGGTTGCTGAAAAGCGCTGAAAGGGGCAGGTTGAAATGCATTGCTGATGGGAATAATCAGGTGGACCTCAACTACATCGATAATGCTGTTGAAGGACATCTAGCTGCAGCAAAACGTCTTGATGAATACGGAGAAGGAGGTGTGAACGAGATGGATGGCGGGATTTCAGGTAAGATCTTTTTTTTGAGCGATGGTGAAAGGATACGCCTGTGGTGGCTGATTAACCGAATACTTCAAATTCACGGCCTTCCTCCCGTGAAAAAGAAAATATCTCGATTTAGGGCTAAAATGATAGCTTGCTTGCTGGAAATCGTCTACAGGGCCTTGTATAAAAACACCGAACCGCCTCTAACTAGATATGCTGTGGCTGAACTCTCCTGCTCTCATTGGTACGATATAAGCGCCGCTAAAAGGGATCTTGGTTACAAGCCGAAGGTATCGGTTAGAGAGGGTTTGAAACATTTGGAGGACTTTGTAAAGGTCAGGCAGAAGGGAAGAAAATGACCGATCTCAGGGCAGAACAAATATGAGTAATAAGATGATAATAATAATAACAATTGTCGGTCATAATTAAATAAATCTTCTTAAAAAATCAACTGTTCTCTCCTCATGCCAGTATCTCTCAATCCCCGGTTCGATAACAAAACCCAGGTGGCCGCCGAATTCAGGTGCTAGTAGATAAAGGTGAGAGTTCTGTTCCGCCTCCTTAAAGGGATATGAAGGTTTACCAAGCATAGGGTCGTCAAGAGCGTTGATAATAAGCGTAGGGATCATGATATTTTTCAAATATGGCAGTGCGGAAGCATTGTCCCAGTAATCCTTTGCGTTCTTGAAGCCGTGAAGTGGAGCGGTGTAGTATTCATCATAATCTATGCCGCTTTTTATACGCTTTAAATTCTTCAGCGAAATGAACCCGGGCATCAGTTTTTCCTTATCCACTATCTTTTGTTCCAGCATTTTGAGCAAACGCTGGGTATATATGAAATTTCTTAACCTGGCCCCTTCTTGAGCCGTAGACTCCATATCTACAACGGAGGATACTGCGACGCTGACCTTGACAGCGGGGGAAATTTTATCACTCTTCTCTCCCAAATATTTCAGTACGAGGTTTCCCCCCAGACTGAATCCTATGATCCCTATCTGCTTATATGATAGATCCTTTTCAAGATAATTCACCACGGTATCAAGGTCATAGGTGGAACCGGCATGATAGTATTTCCTTTTCCTGTTCATCTCGCCGGAACAGCTTCTATAGTTGAAGGCCACAGCATCCCATTTTTTGTCATTAAGTATCTTGGCCATACCCTTCATATATTTTCTCTGTGAATGCCCTTCCAGACCATGGCATAGTATAAAGGTGGCATCTCCCTTCTCACCGCTGAAATCAAGATCTATGAAATCCCCATCCGGGGTATCTATCCTCCTTCGTGAGTAGGTGATCTTAGCCTCCTTCCGCATCTTGTTTCCATAGATGGTGTTGACGTGTTTGTTGCGGAACAGGAACGGTGGAATATAATCGGGTTCTTGAAGGATAGGCATAATTTGACCTAAGAGTGCAAAATCAATAAATTTTACGTGCCATTTATTCTCATTCAATAATGACGGTATCCTATCGACTCATGGAGGTGAATTCGGCTCCAGATCATTATTCGGTCTCTACTCGGCCATGGGAAAGTTTTAAAATAAATGTTGATCATTTCCAAAAAGGAGATTTATATGACATACCGTGGATTCATCAGTGTTCATGTGGGTCCGGGACCTGAACTTAAAAAGGCCCGGGGGGAGCTGATAAAGACAGGGGCATCACTGAAAATGGTCTCTTTGGAAAACCTCCACATCACTCTAAAGTTCCTGGGTGAAGTGGATCCTAATGCTGATGATGATATTGAAGAAATAATTCGAATCTCTCTTTTAAACAAATCCACTTTAGAGGTTAAACTGAAGGGAATGGGTGCCTTTCCGTCTGAAAAACGGATAAATGTTATATGGATAGGGGTTGATTCAGAAGGTATACTTGAAAATATATCCGGGTCCATAAATAGTTCAATGGAATCATTGGGATTCAAGAGAGGGAAACCATTCCAAGGTCATTTGACCCTGGCGAGAATGAGGAACGCCAGATGTAAATCCCTGGTTCAGGATATAATTAAAAAATATTCCGCTGCCGAATTTCAGGAAAATAAGATGGTAATGGTACATCTCATGAAGAGTACTTTAACACCCCAGGGTCCAATATATGAAGTTCGCAGAACCATAGAAATAGGTACTGACCAAATTGTTTAACAGAAGGTTTGAAGATGATAGGAATTCAGGATATTGATGGTATCTTCAAGGAAGTTGAGGATGAATGTTTTCCAAGTCCCGATGAGATCCTTGAAGTGGAAAGGACCATGACTAAGCTTGTTTCAAAGGTCCTGAAAACCCTGGACATCATGGCTGAAACCCGAGAGATACCAAATGTAAAACCGATCATTGTGGGTTCTTCTGCCAAAGGAACCTATCTTAAAGGAGCCGATATTGACCTTTTTCTGCTGTTTCCAGCGGATACTGATGAGGAGAAGGCTTCAGCAATGTGTATGGATATGGGTAAAAAGGTTTTGGATAGCTATGATATCAAATATGCTTCCCACCCCTATGTGTCAGGAAAATTCAACAATATTGGTGCTGATATCGTATGGGCTTATTGGATTGGGGATGGCGGGGGCATTATATCTGCTGTTGACCGGACTCCCTTTCATACAAGCTACATTTCACAGCATTTATCCATTGAACAGCGACGGGACGTAAGATTACTGAAACAGTTCCTTAAAGGGATAGGCGCTTATTCTGCCAGCCTAAGAATCGAAGGGGTGAGTGGTTATCTCGCAGAGCTTCTAATAATAAGATATGGTTCCTTTATGAAGATGCTGAAAGCGGTATCCAGCTGGTCCTCCCGCACCCGTCTTGCCCTGAATGAGCATGGTGAGGAAACTGACAGCAGGGTCAAGATGAAAGAATCCTTCAGAACCGATCCTTTAGTTTTCATTGACCCTGTGGATGAGGGCCGTAATGTGGCAGCGGCCTTGTCTCTGCAGAATTATTATAGATTCATATCCGCTTCGGCAGATTTCCTGAAAAGTCCTTCTATATCCTTCTTTATAAATGAAGAACAAGGTCCTTTGGATATGGATCAGCTTTATCAGACCTATTTTGGCCGCGGGACCCATTTACTGTCAATAAATATTGAGGTCCCTCCCCTTGTGGACGATATCCTGTTTCCCCAGATCAGAAAGGCATCTGAATCCCTTTATCAGTTATTTCTGGACAACGGATTTGATGTTTTCGGCAGGGAATTCGAGTTGAAAAGAGTAAAACAATTTGAAAAACTGGGATCCGGAAGCGATCTTGGAATTGAGGATGAACCATCTGACAAGTATGCCGTTCACGATGAGGCAGTATTCCTCCTTGAACTATCTACCTCTGAACTACCCTCACTATTAGAACACATTGGGCCTCCTGTTGTCAATTCCAATTCGGTTTTCTTTCTGGAAAAATGGCTGAACTCGCCCGAGGCAGTATCCAAACCTTTCATAAGGGATGGAAGATGGTATATACATAAGAAAAGAGAATACCGCAAGGCTGGTGAGATTCTCAGAAATAATATCCGCAGTATAGGTTGGGGGAAGAATATATCAGAGATGGTGAAACAGGGAAAATACTATTTACTGGAAGGTAAAGATGTTTTTGAAAAAAATAACAGCCAGGTAATTCACCGTTTATTTAACAAGGGTGAACCCTGGCTGTGAAGTCATCCTATAATATTCAAAGGATGATTTTTTTATTTAGTAATTCCTCTGTGTGTTTTCGGGAAGCATTCTTGATCCCGGTCCACTAGGATGCCCGCCCATGGCATGATTATTAGGCGTATGATAGCCCATAGGTGCTCTGGGCTCTCCTCCGGCCATGGGCGGCCGAGGTGCCCCGTCGTCCATTGTTTCTCCCTGGGGCATCTTGCCTGAACCGATTCTGGCGTCTGGTTCTTCATTGTACACATGCTTGGGGGGTCTAGGCCTGGTTTCGGGTTCTGGAGTCAGTTCCTCCATGGGGGGCATAGGTTCCTCATGGTGCCTGTGCTCCTTGTGCTTCTTGTGTTTTTTCTCCTTCTTCTTCTTGATGAACTTTTTTCTTGTATAGAAGAATATGAAGGGAAGGAAAATTATCATTATTATCCCTATAACTGCGAAGATAATGTAGAACCATCCTGTTCCGTAATGCTCCAGTTCAAGTTTATTATGGTCCATGGGTGCCTTGTCTATCTTCACCAGTATGGTCAGTGGAGCGGACTGGGAATACCTGATAAGTTGTCCTTTGCTGTTCTTGTACTGGACCCTTCCAGTGAGATTGTAGATTGTCCCGGCATCCACTTTGTGCGCCTTGAGCTTGAATATCAGTGTTCTGGACTGGGACACATTGAGGTCGAATGGTGCGGAGATAAGTGAATCGGTCTCCTTCTGCATCTCAAACTGATTGTTGTTGTCAAGCAGCTGGAGGGTAATGTTGGTAGCTTTACTTCCTCCGATATTGCTGACCGTGACCTTTAGATCGAACTTGTCTCCCTCATGTATCCAGGGGGTTTCAACTTTTGTAACCACAAGCTGAGGCGGGATTGGAATTATCTCCAAGGGCATCATAACTGTTCTAGTAATGCTTTCTTCCAGATGATTTGTGGCCTGAACCTTTATGGGTATATCATGGGTTCCAAGGGTCGCACCTTCCTTCACATTCACATTGAACTGCAGTGTAGTAAAACCGCCGCTGTTGAGATTATCTACGGTTATGAAATTGAAATAGTTCCGTCCTCCAGATGGGACAATGGGCAGTTTGCTTGACGGGGCGATGGAGATATTCAGTTGATGAAGATCATAACCATCAGTGTTCTGCAGCGTAATGAAAAGGTTAGCTTCTATAGTTCCCGGCTGAAATACCTGATTAGTCGTAGCCTCGAGGTCTAAAAGGGAATCCTCCACTAAAACGTAAATATAGGCATCATCATCGGGTTCCTCCTTTCCCCTGGCCTGCATGATCACATTGTATTCATCCTCGTCGGTATCCTTGTCTATGGATGAACCTCCCAGAACGCCTGTATCAAAGAATTTTGCATCATACATCACAGGTATGACATATTTGCCGGACGGTATATCATTTCTTACTATTACCTCAAAGCTGACCGTAGTCGAGTCTCCTACTTTCAGTTCGTTGATGGTCTTTTCCGCACCGAAATCCTTTATCTGTGCCTGGTTGTCCTCATCGTAATAGAATCCTGTGGTATAGAAATATCTGGCATTGGATAGGTCCAAAGCCACCTCGATATCCGTGAGATCGACATTTCCATCGTTGGTAAAACTAGCGGTCAAAGTTACTTTTTTATCCTCCAATTCCTGATCGAGTTCCTTTACGGGTACTGTCAGGACCGCACTGTCTTGGGGGGCCAGAATCGGTGTAAATTCCACGGTGACCTGAAGTTTTATTCCCCTTTCAGTGATGGTCACATCGTTGTTTGCGTCTCCGTCGTCATAAAAGCGTGTATATGTGATGGTAAGGGACAGTTCGTAATATCCAGGGTCTGCATTCTCATCTACATTGATCCTCCAGTAGAGTGTTCCGCCGTTACCTATGGCCAATTCCTTTTTGTATGCATTCTTGTAGGATGTGGGAATTTCGATCTCAGTGCCGGAGTATGACAGAGTGCCCTGAATGTCTCCAATATCGTCAACATGTGTAGCAAGACCTGTCAGTCCGATCTTCTGCCTGGCAGCACCAGCGTAAAGGGTTGCACCGGGAGTGTCATTGGGGGAATATATTGTAGCCCCTTCCTTCTTCTCGACATCAATTCCGCTCTGGATCTCCAGTTCCACATAGAAATCCTCCATTCGGCTAACATGCTGGTAACCGGTTGAATTGTTATAGTCCACCCTTATCTTATACCTGAGCTGAACATGGATGGTATAGATACCGGAAATGGTTGAATCCTTGACATTCAATCTGAAATCATCATTCTCATCTGTGGCATACCAGTTCCTCGCTCCACTCAAGGTGTACCCATCGTTACCCTCCCCGTTGTAGGGAGTGCCAAAACCAGAGGTAAAACCTTCAAATGGATTCTGAGTTTCGGATAGTGCTTCCACAGCATCCTCATCCATGAAATCCTGGAAGTACATATTAGAATCAAAGAGATCGTCGTTCAGCCAAGATTCATCTCCGAGATCATCCCCTTCGTATTCACTTCCATCGTAACTTTCACTTACAAAGAAGTGAAATTCATTATCCTGGTCCCCAGAATAGTAGGTATCATCACCCATTAAGGTAAGATCTAAATAAGTTGGGGCACGGTTTTTCAATACTTTCATTTTTACAAAGCTGTCATGGGTTGAATCGATTCGTTCAACTCTATTGGTATCCTGTAGCACTCCAATACCCAATCCTGCAAGGACCAGGCATAAAAATATTGGTACCAACATTATTCTTCTCATATTATTTTTACTGATCATTCTCACACCTCTAGATGATACTGAATATCGCGCTGTCAATATCATTTTTCCTTTAACGTAATAATATTATCAAATAAACACTTAAACAGGATATAATTATTCCGATAATATACACTCCTGTTAAAGGGAATATTTTAATATTTCGCCCATAAAGGTTCTACCATTATTAATTACTTTTGGGTCCTTTTCAGGAATGTACTCCGATACTGTATTGTTTGACAAAAACTGATCCGTCCTATCAAAAATTGGGCCCATTTAATTATTCTTTTTCATCCTGGTGATCATTCCTTTTTACATCATTGCGCCTTTTTACAAATATCACTGCAACTGCGGTTAGGACAATACTGATAACAACAACCGCTATTATGATACCAGAAGAACTGCTCATAAAACCTGCTCCCCCTTGAATTGTCTTCTGGAGGTCCACCTCAACTTCAGAAGGCAAAGAACGGGACACTCCCCTATATGCAACAGCAGTGAGATTGGTCTTCATGTTATGAGAACTGCTGACCTCGGCAGACCAGTTCACAAACTGCCCTGGAGATTCATTTGATATGTCCAGGGTGACGGATTCACCCCCCCCTGAAAGGACAACCTTGTCTATGGTCTGTCCGGATCGGCTCCAGGCCAATCCGCTTACAATGTTCTTCCCGTTCTCAAAGGTATAGTTGGTTATGAAACATTGAATATCTATATCTATACCGCCGATACCAGCAAGGTCCTGGGCCATCTTCACCGCTTTATATCCATCTACTATACCCCATCCAAAATCCCTGTTCCAAAAGGGGTCGACATCAACCGTGGAAGGTTTTTCCATTCTCATTGCGGTGGCTCTAAGTATTTCTCTTGTGAGAAGAGGTTCCAGATCGGGATTTGCTTCAAGCATTAATGCTACAACTCCAGCAACCGATGGAGTGGCATATGAGGTACCTGATCCTCTGTTGCCATAGCCGTTCCCTGATGCATCGTCCAGGGGATTGGAGGAATACTGGCACTGCTGAATGTTGGTCCCTGAGGCTGAGATGTCAGGTTTGAGTTCGTCCACCGGATTGCTGTCCCCGTCATCGGTCCTAGGGCCTCTGGATGAGTAGTAGGCAACGATATCATCAGTCCTGTTCACTGTATTCCCGTCATCCGTTGCGCCGACAGTTATTGATAGGTCTGATGCACCCATCCCGGTAAATCCATTGTTGCTGGGCCCGTCGTTGCCGGCGGCCACCACAACATGCACTCCCGCTTCAACGAGTTTGTCAAGGGCCATAGAATATGGGTCCTTTCCATCCGACGGCCCCCCGATATCGATTCCCCATGAAAGTGACAATACATCTATTCCCTGGTATTCCCCGCCTCCTGCAGGCCAATTATCATTACGGTGATCAAAGGCCCACTGGGATCCCTGCAGGGAAGCATCATAAGCATCCTGGAACAGTTCTCCAGGAGCATATCCAATAGCAGTACCTATCCTCAGGTCCACCAATCGGGCTCCCGGCGCTGAGCCCATGAACTCTCCGGTGGGTGCCCCAGTTCCCATGGCCATTCCAGTACAGGATGTACCATGTCCCTGAATGTCGTCGGCATTGAAGCTGCCGTCCCTGGGCGTCAGGAAGGTTTTGGGTTTAGATATGTCAGCGCCTCCAAGCCATTTTCCCGATAGCGATGGATGTGCGTCATCCACTCCGGTGTCCATGACGCATAGAGAAACTCCTTCGCCGGTGTAGCCGAGTTCCCATGCTGTATTCGGGGAGTACTCATCACTTTCCCTTGCTTTGATATTCCTTGTCTGAACATCCCCGAACCATGTTAACTGGCCAGTATGCCATATTCTAATTTCTTCTGATATACCAGTGATATCCCAAAGGGCCGAAAAACCGGGATGAGATATTTCAACTATGCCAAGATCCTGATAATGGCCTATTATTCTAACTCCAGTTTCCTTCAGGGCGACGAGCTTATCCTGATTCCATCCTGATTCCAATAGGCAAAGACCGTGTTTCCCTTGATCTACCGATATTTCACTTTCCAATATGTCAGAGACCCTGTTGCCGTTCAAGTCCCACCATTTTTCAGAATCATCATGTACATCCATTTTGCTGGATTCGGAACCAAGGTATATTTCACTAGTGCCTGCAGTCCTGAAACGGTTTATCACGACATTATTGGAATCAGGAGCCATTACCCATGGGGACAGACAGAAGCTCAATAGGGCTATTGCAACTAGAAGAGTAGTAGCGTTTTTTTTCAATGACATATCTTACACCCTCCGCATTGTGAGCCGTTGTATGATATTATATATTGCATATGAATCGCATCAATTTCTGCATTTATGCATGATAAAGAAGTCCAATGCAATTCAGAATAATTAACTGTTTTGGCATTTCCGAATGAAAACCTGATTTACACTGTGATATGGATGTAGGATTTCAAGGTATATAAAAATAATTTGGACATAATAATTGGCATGATTCAATCCAAATACAACACCAATCTAAAATGGCTTTAATATTTACTTGGAGTTTGTATAGTAGCCTGAAAATTTTAATAAATTATTTCAATCTTTTTTCAGTCCAGCATTACCCACTTGAAACCTTCCTTGAGGTAGGTGTTCATATCCTCGGCTGCAGTCCTGCCTGCGCCCATGGCCTCAATAACGGTGGCCGCTCCAGTCACAATATCGCCTCCGGCCCATACTCCCTCGACGGAAGTCCTTCCCTTCTTGTCTGTTTCGATATTTCCCCATCTGTTGAGTTTCAGGTCTGGGACCGTAGCAGTAAGAAGCGGGTTTGCGTTGGAACCAATTGCTATAATGACTAAATCAGTCTCGATCTTGAAATTGGAACCCTCCACCGGGACCGGTCTCCTTCTTCCGCTGTCGTCCGGTTCTCCTAGCTCCATCTGTATGCATTCCATGTTCTTGACCCATCCGTTCTCATCGGCCTCAAGACCTATGGGATTTGTGAGCAGTTTAAAATCGATCCCTTCCTCCTCACCGTGCATAATCTCCTCGTCTCTAGCAGGCATCTGTTCTCTGGCCCTTCTGTAAACTATGGTAACATTTGCACCAAGCCTGAGAGCGGTCCTTGCAGCATCCATGGCCACATTGCCACCTCCGACCACCGTGACGTTCCGCCCTCTCTTGATAGGGGTGTCGAACTCCGGGAACTGGTATCCTTTCATCAGATTGGATCTGGTCAAAAACTCATTGGCACTGAAAACTCCATTTAGATTTTCACCATCAAGACCAAGGAATCTAGGAGCACCTGCACCGACACCAATGAATATAGTGTCAAAGCCTTCTTCTTTCTTTAATTCCTCTATGGTAAATAATTTCCCTATAACAGCATTGGTATGCAGCTTGACACCTGCTTCCTGAAGGGCATCTATCTCGTATTCCACTATCTCCTTGGGAAGCCTGAACTCGGGAATTCCATACACAAGTACGCCGCCACCCTTGTGAAGAGCTTCAAAAATATGAACTTCATGCCCCATTCTAGCAAGATCAGCCGCAGCAGTAAGACCTCCGGGACCTGAACCGATTATTGCGGCCTTCTTCCCGGTAGGCTTTTCCTTTTCCATACAGCATTTGATGTCGGACTTCCTTTCGAAATCCGCAATGAACCTCTCGAGATATCCTATACCCACCGGCGAGTTCTTTCCCTTGCCCATTGCACATACACCTTCGCATTGGGTCTCTTGTGGACATACCCTGCCGGTCACAGCAGGCAGAGCATTATCTCTTTTCATCACATTCAATGCTTCCATGAACTCTCCTTTGGCAATAAGATCGATAAATTCAGGTATCTTTATCTTTACTGGACAACCCTTTACACACTGGGGGGCTAGGCATAGAAGGCATCGCTTTGCTTCCCTTATTGCTGTTTCAGCATCGTATCCTAGATTCACTTCCTCAAAATTATTACACCGGACCTTTGGCTCCTGCTCCGGCATACTGTTCCTTTTGGTCTTGAGCTTCTCCCTCATCTCTGTAGGGGTGGGTCTTTTACCTCTGAATCTGTAATCAGACATTCATTTCCACCTCCAGCTGATATTTATCATAAGATATCTTTTCCTCCTCCAGATAGCCCCTCAACCTGTCCATAAGAAGATCCCAGTTGACAAGATGACCGTCGAATTCAGGTCCGTCAGTACATGTCAGTTTTGTTTTTCCGCCAACCTCAACTCTGCAGACTCCGCACATGCCAGTAGCATCGATCATGATGGAATTGAGGCTGACCACCGTATCCACCTTGAATGGCTTTGTTGTAAGTGAACAGAATTTCATCATAATGGAAGGTCCAATAGCGTAAACCTTTCCGATCCTGTCGCTCTTCATCTCAAGTATCTCCTTGAGGGGTTCAGTCACCAGCCCTTTCCGACCTGCAGATCCGTCGTCGGTTGTTATTATGTGCTGGTCGCTTACTTCTGCCATCTTTTCTTCCCAGAAAAGGAGGCTCTTAGATCTGGCACCCTGAATAGTGATGACAGTGGTACCTGCATTCTTGTATTCTCTGGCGATGGGGAATATGGGTGCAGTTCCAACCCCTCCAGCCACCATTACCACTACGTCGGCCTCCTCGATTTCCGAATGACATCCCAAAGGTCCTGAAATGCCCAGAAGATTATCACCTACACAAAGCTCACTCAGTTTTGCCGTGGAAGTGCCCACAACCATGTAAACCAGGGTTACGGTCCCCTTTTGACTGTCCCAATCGGCCAGGGTAAGCGGAATTCTTTCACCTGCATCCTTTGCCAGTACAACCACGAACTGTCCAGCCCGGGCTTTCTTCGCTATGGCTCTCGCTTCTACCTCTATCTCAAATATGTTCTCGGCCAGTTCCTTTTTTGAGATTATCTTGTGCATTTTTGGTCCCCCATTTATTATACAAATTTCCTTATTATAGAGAATGATTATTTTTCAAAAAATAATTCAGGTTCAATTTGATAAATAATGTTCGGTTGGGTAAATTTCGAACTATTATATAATGTTGTAAGTAAAATTTTATTTAGTATGAAAGTACTTGCCGATTAACATAATATAAGGTATCTTTATAATTTTCTGGATGATTAGGATTGTGAAGTAAAGCTTAACATATAATTTCATATGCCATACCATCCATATTCCTTTAGGCCTGTATTTGAGAAACAGAACTTAGGGTAATGCATCATGGAAGGGGGAACCTTGGACATCGGATTGATAGGTTTGGGGGTAATGGGAGAGAATCTTGTCCTCAATATTGAGGGCAAAGGGTTTACCGTAGGTGTTTATAACCGAACCTCCGGTAAAACTGAGGCTTTCATGGAGGATCGGGCAGAAGGAAAGAATATTCACGGGTTTTATTCTCTCTCGGATTTCTGCAAATCATTGAGTGAGCCGAGGAAGGTAATGATCCTTGTAAAGGCGGGGGACCCAGTGGACATGGTAATTGAAGGTCTCCTTCCATTCCTTTCGCAAAATGATATTATCATGGACTGTGGGAATTCATATTACGAGGACACAAACCGACGGGCTGGCCTTCTGAATAAGAAAGGATTTCATTTCATGGGTATAGGGGTCTCCGGCGGGGAGGAGGGTGCACTGAAAGGCCCTTCTATAATGCCAGGGGGAAGCGAGGCTGCATGGGCAGAGGTTAAGGATATCCTGTTGTTAATTGCAGCCACCTTTAATGATGAGCCCTGCTGTGGATATCTGGGTCCAGAAGGCGCGGGTCACTTTGTAAAGATGGTCCATAACGGCATAGAGTATGCAGACATGGCTCTTATTGCCGAGGGTTACGACATTCTCCGGAGGTCAGGAATTGATGCGAAGACCTGTTCAGATATTTTTCGGGTATGGGGTCAGAGGGGACATCTGGATTCTTATCTCATGGATATCACAGCTGACATATTGGAGAAAGACGATCCATATACGGAAAATGCTCTTGTGGATATGATATTGGATGAGGCAAAACAGAAAGGGACGGGTCTTTGGACCTCTCTTTCAGCTTTGAAGATGTTGGTGCCTGCACCGACCATCATAGAGGCGGTGAACCTGAGGATCATATCCAATTTCAGTGATGAAAGATACCAGGCCTGGAAGAATTATCCCTGCAGTGCAAATGCAGATATGCCCATATATAAGGGCCATACGGAAATTGATGATCTCAAGGAAATAATCCATGATGCACTTCTAGGCGGTAAGATCTGCGCCTATGCACAGGGTCTGTCAATATTGAAAAGTGCATCAGAGCAGTTCGGATGGGATCTTGATATGTCCATGATAGCAGGTCTATGGAGAAATGGATGCATAATAAGAGCTTCACTCCTAGAGGATATCAGAAACGCATATTCCAAGGAACGCAGTCCGGCAAACCTTCTTCTCTCACCTGAATTCATACCAGTAATGGACCGGGTATACTTGAGCTGGAAGGAAGCAATAAAATTTGCATTGAATGGGAATATTGCTGTACCTGCCCTCTCCAGCGCATTCAATTATTTCAATTTATACCGCTCCCGCCATCTTCCCATGAACCTGGTTCAAGCTCAAAGGGATTATTTCGGAGCTCATACTTACCGAAGGATAGACCGGGAAGGGGATTTTCACACAGAGTGGTTTTAAGAATTTATAATTTAAAAACAATAATCAGGATAGAGATAATATGGGGCCATATAAACTTGGAGCCGTTGGATTGGGACATTGGTTTAAAAGATTACTGTTCTCAATGGACAAGACCTTGTTGACATTAGAAAAGGGAGCGGGAATATTTCCCTATGAAGCATATGACCCGCCTCTGACTGACTTTGGACTTAAAAGGGAGAACTATTACCAAATAAAACCGGGAGACCCGATTCCTGAAGAATTCTTCGATGGGATTGATGTGGTTCAGATCGCATCTCCGAACCGTTTCCATCACGAACAGACCATTCAATCCCTAGACCACGGTAAGATAACCATAACCGAGAAAACCTATGGTTCAGACAGGGAGACCTTTCACAAGACCATCGATTACATCAGAGAACATGAAGTTGAGAACAAGACCTATGTTCACCTGCACTATCTGAACAAGCAGCCCACTCTTGCTCTTCCAGGGATAGTAAAAAGGATGGCCAAGAATCACGGTAAGATAATAAGTGCTGTTGGTACCATGTTCGAGGAGGCCAACGATGAGGATATGAGGCGGAGCTGGATTTTCAACAATGCCAACGGCGGAATATTCATGGACCTAATTCATCCTACAGAGGTTCTGTATGTGGGAACCAAGGCCCGTTTCAAGGAGTGTTTAGATGCTAATCTATACATGGTCAACTCCAAGATGTGCAGCGATGATCCCACCGGTGTGGAGGTTTGGTACAAGGTTGAAGGCAAGTATTATGCTGATAACGCTATTGCAGCCATCAGAGTTGGGAAAGGTTTCCCCCATGGATTGAACTACAAGGCCCTTAGATTGACATTTGCCAATGGGACATATCTGGATGTAAAGTTCGAGAACGCATTGATCGAATATACTTCCAAGAAACGGGGGTCATGGAGGGTGAAGAGACAGACCAATGGAGATGTGGAGGTGCTGGAGAGAGGCGATCCCAGGGGTAAGACTCCATTCGCTCTCATGGTTGATGATGTTATAAGAATGATAAAAGGGGAGAATCCTCCGATATCAATAGATCAGATGGAGGAGGTCTTCAATATCCAATGGATGTTCAGGGACCTCGCCTCCGAGAAAAAGATGATGGGAAGCTGGAACGATATAAGGGAATATATCGGAAATGGCCTGGAAAAGGTGGTAGGGGATCCAGATATGGACTAAAATGTGTCAATCGGTAAGGGCTATAGTTATCCTATTTCCGCATTTCAAACAAGTTCCCACTGCTGCCCCCTCATCAAAGAAACCGGGAATTCCATCATTTTCCTCGATCCGCTCCATATATCCGATTGTCATTGCAATATTCCCGCATTCGCAGGAAATAATGGAGCCTCTTTCCACTTTTCTATGTTCACCTGTGAAACGCAGGAGTTCTTTTAGTGTCTGGCATTTGAAACATTCACCTGTGATAATCCCCCTGAAATTACCTTTTGTTGAACCCGTATGATGCTCAATGGCCGTCTTGAATTCATTTTCTCCGCATATGCTGCATCTGTAGATCTGAAAAATGTGTATGTCATTGGGGAATGCCTTGGAATTGAGGACTCTATCGGCATATTCTCTCAGGCCTTGGGTATGATCGGTATTTTTATTCTCCATTGTTTCACCAGGGATTATCCTGCTCAAAATTATGCTTGGTAAAATATTTATAGTCATCCATCATACCTATTACCATGGTCAAATTGGTCTGTACCCAGTGCGGTTATTCCTATGACTCCTCGGTTCCTATATGGCGATGCACAAATCCAATGGGAAAAGGCGGGGAATGCCATGGCCTTTTAGATATTCATCATAACCCCAGATTTCCTCTTGATAAGATAGGAAAGAGAAAAGCCACAATGTGGAGATACAGAGAAGCAATTCCCATCGAGAATGACTGCAATATCATTTCCCTTGGGGAGGGTTTCACGCCCATGGTCGGGATTGATCTTATTGATAATCAGATATTGTTCAAGCAGGATCAGCTATTCCCCACTGGTTCATACAAGGATAGGGGTGCCTCAGTTCTCCTCAGCAAGATCAGGGAATTGGGTGTGACCCCCATATTGGAGGATTCTTCGGGTAATGCAGGATGTGCGGTTTCGGCTTATTCTGCACGTGCTGGTATCCCATGTAAAATATATGTACCTGAAAAAACATCTCCAGGTAAGATTCGTCAGATCGTGGCTTATGGGGCTGATATAGCCATGGTTCCAGGGGGTCGAGATATGACCGCCAAAGAAGCTTTAAAGGCGGCTGAAAATACATATTATGCGTCCCATTCCTGGAACCCATTTTTCTTTCATGGTACGAAGACATTCGCCTTTGAGGTGGCAGAACAGCTGGGTTGGTCGGAACCGGATGTTTTAGTGCTCCCCGTGGGCAACGGGACACTTCTATTGGGTTCGTACATTGGCTTCTCTGAGCTGAAGGATGCAGGAATTATTAAGAGGATCCCCCGGATCATTGGCGTTCAATCCCGGAGATGCGCTCCACTAGCCAAGGCATTTGAAGCTATTAGTGTTTCATCCGGTGAAGGGTTGGCTCCCTCAGTGGACGGGACATGTACAACTAACCGTACAATTGCAGAAGGGATTGCAGTCTCAGATCCTGCCAGGGCCCTACAGATACTGGATGCTGTCAAGGGTACCAGTGGCCGTTTTGTTACCGTTGATGAGAACGAAATAAGAACTGCTCTGAGATTCGCTCATGGGCTGGGTTTCTTCATCGAACCCACTTCCGCAGTCACTTTGGCTGCGCTGATGTTCTACTTCAATGACTGTATCAAGGGTAGTGAAAATTTGATTGTTTCGGTCTTCACGGGCCATGGTCTGAAAAGTTGGGGTCATTAAAAAACATTTTTTCAAGTAATGGTCTTTGGGGGTTTTAAGGCTTACATTTTACTTTTATTGTTATTAATACAAATGTAAATATATATTTATCAATAAAATATATTAATTGGAAATTATAATATATGGTGGGTGCAGTAATCATATTGGAGTTGTAAAAACAAATATTTTTAAAATTATATTTATTTTATTATGGGAGGTGCATTTTTAATGTCCACACGTAAAGTACAGGTCACCGGTGGCAACACCTATATCGTATCTCTCCCCAAAACCTGGGTCAAAGAATCAGACCTGAAACAGGGTGACGTTCTGGAATTGGTTCCCCAGAACAACGGGGATCTATGGATTAGGAGGCCAGGTGCGGTCTTGAAAGACTCTTCGAAGATCCATCTTCGTATCCATGAGAAAGAAGTACCTGCGCGGATTCTGAAACGCTTATTGGCCTGTTATATATCAGGTTATACTATCATGGAGATCAAGGCTGAAGGCAGGATGACCTCCAAGCAGAAAAGGACAATCAGGGATTTCTGCAGAAGGGTAATAGGTCCGGAAATAATGGAGGAATCGGTTGACCGGATACTCATCAGGGATCTGATGCCCAGCTCCGGTATATCCATGAAAGACAATGTTTACCGATTCTTCAGTATTGTCAAGGGTATGTTCTTTGATGTTCTCGAATCCCTGTCAGAAAGCGATTCCGAACTTGCAGCAGATGTTATTTCAAGAAAGGACGAATGTGTTCGGCTTCATCATCTCATTCAAAAGCAGTTCAATGTGAATTTAACTGATCCAGACCGAACTGATATTATCAATGAAATGAAGTCCGGTTTCTTTTATTTGAGGCTGTCCTCTGTGCTAATGGAAATATCTGGATCCGTGGATGATATAGCTCACGTTGTTCAATATGGAGGCCTGTCCGAAAATAAAGATCTAACTGGCAGGATCACTGTTATCGGTAAAAAGGCCTTTGGAATTGTTTCTTCAGCTCTGAGCTCACCCGGGCAAAAAGAAATGGATAGTCTACTGGAAAGCATTGACGGTTCCAAGGAAATCAAAGAGGAAATTAATGCTGTAATTAAAGAGTTGGTGGAACTGGATATGGGAGAAAGTGTACATTTGACCCGGGTCATTACATTATTAGCTAATGTTGCCGGAAGGGGTGCTGAACTCTGTGAAATGAATCTTCCGGAGTTGGTATAGTCATTAGGATAATGTCATCTGCCGACATTTCATATCCGATCAATTCTTCAACCTATCCAACAGTTAAGTTTTTGCCCTTTGGCTACTATCAGAGAAAGTTATATATAAAACGATTTTGTTGGAAATGATTATGGGGGATTTTATCGCTACCAACGCTCTGGAATTGATATTGGTTCTATTGGTGTTTTTATTAGGTTTGATCATCGGATTGGTCATTGACACCCTCAGAAGGAAAAGATACAACAAAATATCTTCGAAGGTATTGGAGGGAATATATGATTCCGAGCAGGAGATGTCCCCTGAACATGATTATCATAGAATGTCCTACCATTCCGCACCTTATCAGCCAAAGCGCAGTTTCCAGGGATTATCTTCCAAAAAGATAGTTATTGAGCAACCGAAGTCCAGGCCTAAAAGAAATGATGAACCGGTTACCGGAAAATGGATCTGTCCCCAATGCGGAGCAAACGACGCAAATCTTATCCACCGGAAAGGCTGCGACAAATGCTATAAGAGCTAAGCCAGTAAACGAATGGTTCTGCACCCCTAATAATCTTCATTCCATAATCTGAAAAATAGCAATATTAATGATAAAGTAATTGTTTTACTCAATTATTATTCATTCATTACTATTCGATCATAACACAGGTGAACATATATGGATCCGGAAGTGCTTGAAAGGTTTTTAAGATATGTTAAAATCGATACACAGAGCAAGGACGAACAGAAAAACATACCCAGCACGGAAAAACAGTTTAATTTGGCTCGCCTCCTGGTTGACGAGCTGAAAGAGATGGGACTCGATGATGCCTCAGTGGATGAGCATTGCTACGTAACAGCTACCTTGCCCGGGAATACACCCGTATCTCATGTAATAGGTCTTTTGGCGCATATGGATACCTCTCCGGAGGCATCAGGTGAAAATGTAGACCCCCAAATTGTCCGAAACTATAAGGGTGGAGACATTGTGCTTCCGGGAGACCCTGAACAAGTAATTCCCGAAAACCAGTTGGTACGATATATCGGCGAGGATATAATCACCTCCGACGGGACCACTCTATTGGGAGCCGATGACAAGTGCGGGGTTGCAGAGATAATGACTGCAGTTTCAATGATGGTAAAGGACCCAAGTATCAAACACGGAACAATAAAGGTAGGCTTCACTCCGGATGAGGAGGTGGGCCGGGGAGTGGACTTGTTTGACGTCGAAGGATTCGGTGCCGATCTAGCCTATACCGTGGATGGAGGGGAACTGGGTGAAATTGAGGATGAGAACTTCAATGCTCATATGGCGAATCTTTACATTAAAGGATACAATGTCCATCCGGGTTATGCCTACGGAAAGATGACCAACGCCCTTCGCGCTGCAGGAGATTTTATATCAATGCTGCCCAAAGACAAGTCCCCTGAAACAACCCGTCACAAGGAAGGCTACCTGCACCCCATAGGTCTGACAGGAAATGTGTCCGGAGTAAGACTCAAGATGCTTATCAGGTCCTTCTCGGATAAGGACACTGCAGAACTGCAGAAAATACTGGAGAAGAATGCGGAGAAGATCAGGGATGCCTATTCGGGAGCGGAGGTTGAACTCGAGGTCAAGGAATCCTACAGGAATATGAAGGAGCAGCTGGACAAGCATCCCATAGTAATGGAGAATGCTATAAAGGCCATAAAGATGGCCGGAATTGAACCCATAAGGAAACCTATCAGAGGAGGTACTGACGGGTCCCGATTGTCCTTTATGGGACTGCCAACCCCTAACCTTTTCGGAGGCGGGATCAACTTCCATAGTGTTCGCGAATTCGTACCGGTGGGTTCCATGGAAAAAGCGGTAGAGGTTATATTGAATCTGGTGGCCCTTTATTGTGAACAATGAAGCTGTTGATGACTGCAGCAGTCAGTAGAGGACTTTAATGTTCAATTCGTTCTATAATTTTTCAACAGCGTATCGGTTTCCGATCCTGGAAGTTCTGTCGAATGAAAGAAATCCGGTAACCCGATTTGATTCATATCTATATTTTATCAAAAAAATATTATATTAGTATCAACCTGGGATATTGATAATTCATTGGCGGTAATGCCACAATTGTATGTTTTTATGCTCCATATCTTGCTATGATGAAGAGGTGAATCTCAATGACGGAAAAGGTATTGTATAAAAGGATGAAGAATATAGGAATAATTTCATGTATTTTGATCTCGGCCCTGGGCTTAATGGCAGGTCCAGGGGTTGCGGATTCTCTAACATTTATCGGTGAATTTAACTCCATGGGCGAATCCGACCTGGGTCATTTTGTAGAAAGTATACCCGATTTTACCGGTGACGGACTGACGGAAATGATGGTAGGCCAGCCATATAATAATTCCAACGGTGGAGCGGTGTACATATTCTTCTCACCTCTGGAGGGAAAGAACGTTACCACCGACACCGCTGATATTACCATTACAGGCGATGAGATGGGCCAGAAGTTCGGTTATTCTGGAGCCTATCTGCCGGACTTGTTCAATGACGGCAATAATATCCACGGAGAAATAGCAATAGGTGCACCGGGCGACGAAACTGATGACGGTGCAGTCTATGTATTCGAGCTTGACAATATTGACCAAGGAGGTGCTTTCACCTATGCGAATGCGGACCACACAATAACAGGTGATGCCGACGAGGAATTCGGTTATTCCCTTGCACCGGCAGCTGATATTAATAATGACAACAATCCGGATCTTTTGATAGGTGCACCTTCAGGATTTGCATGGATGGATCAGGGCCAAACTATACGTTCAGGACGGACCTATATTATCTACGGCCAGGATGATGTACCGGGTGACTCCAGCGGGTCGGATGTCATTATCAAGGCTTTCGATTCTGATGAAAAATTCGGCTTTTCGGTCTCCTCCGCCGGAGACTTGGATAATGATGGAGAGAACGATATCGTAGCAGGTGCGCCGTTTAACGGAACCACCGGCATATCCTGTATATTCTTCGGAGGTTCCCTGACTGGAACGATCAATACGGCCAGTTCTGATGCGGTGATTACAGGTCAGTCACCTGGTGCTGAACTAGGTTTTTCCGCTAGTGTGGCCGGTGATTTTAATAGTGATAATATTGATGATGTTCTGCTGGGTTCTCCAGGTCATGTGAGCAATTGGGGTGCGGCATATGTAATATTCGGCGATGCTGGTTTGGGGGATATGGACCTCGGGACCGCCCAGTCCGGATTTGTAGGATTCATAGCTACAAGATGGGCAAGGTTCGGAGAATCAGTGTCGGGTCTTGGGGATATGGATGCAGACGGAATTGATGACTGCATAATTGGAGCGCCTATGGAAAATGAGACCCGGGGATTTGCCTATACCTTCTTCGGGAATGAAACATTTGACGAGAGATATATCGAAACCACAAGTGCCAATACAACAAACAGAGGTAAGGCCAGAGGAGAGAAGTTCGGTACCAGTGTCAGCGAGGGCGGTGATGTCAACGGTGATGTTTATTTGGATGCATTTTGCGGAGCGGGAAACGCATCTGAAGGTTGGGGGCGAGCCTATGTCCTTAAGATAAACCACATTCCTGCCCTTACAGTACCAGAACCGGTTTCACCGGCCAAAGGGAATTCAACCACGTCTTTCACCTACAAGGTAATATATTCCGACCTTGAAAATGATGCCCCGGCTACTGGTTTTCCTAGGGTTGCCATATACAAGAATTTCGATGCGTTCACCCATAATGCATCCAGTCCAGCACCTATGGAGCTGGACATGGATTCAGCAGCAGGTCTGCATGATGGCGATTATATCAATGGAGAACAGTATAGATATTCAACGGTATTGGGTTCAGATGAGGATTTCAATTATAGGTTCCAAGCCAGGGCTGCGACCGGTCTTTTGGATGATGTGGAGACTCCTCTGCAGACCAATGAATCAATGGGTCCAGATCCTTATGTAGATGTTACCCCACCTGCATTGATTTCAAATGTTGTTGCTGTGGATACCCCCAGCGATTACGGGGGATCTATAACCGTGAGTTGGGACGAAAGTTCAACCGCTGATTTTGGAGCCTATGAGATATTTATTGAAAATACCACCTTCTCCAATGTTCAGTTCAAATCGCCCATTGCAATACTCTTTGATAACACTACCACCGCCTATGACATTACAAGCTACAACGGTTTACCTCTGGAGGATTATACTACCTATTTTGTAGCTGTGGGTGCTAGGGATGATGTTGACAACAGGATACTTGTCCCTGAGGTGTTCGAGGTAATACCGAAGGATAATTATAATCTGTTCCCAAGCCCCATATCAGATCTGATTGCAGAGCCTGGGGATGACCTTGGATCTGTAGTTCTAACCTGGTCAGCGGTTGGAGAGAATGAGATGTCCGATGGGCCTGTGGGTGAATATATTATTAAACGCACAACAACCAGGCCTTTCTATGGTCCAAGTGATTGGGCCAGTGGTATATTGGTCGATCATGACCTTACTCCTCCGGCTCCCGGTGTTGAAATGGGACTTACCATTGAGGGACTCAATCACGAGATGGAGCATTATTTTGCCGTGAGGGCAGTTGACAGTGTAGGTCAGATCTCAAATCTCACCGAAGGCGCAAGAAATTCCACAACTCCGGGTCAGGCAGCGGACCTAGATGCTCCCGAGCCAGTCCTTGGAGTTGGAACCTATAATATTGAGAACGACAATGTATCAATTGGGATTCTCTGGTCAAAGAACAATGCTCAGGATTTCAACCATTACAATATCTATATTTCCGTGTCGCATTTTGAATGGATAAATGAAACCGGTGTGTATCTGGAATCCAGCAACATCACCGATAAGGAGATCGAACAGACCACCATTTCCACAATTAACGGGCAGTCATTGGAATTCGGCAGGACCTATTACGCTGCGGTCACCGCGGTTGATAATAATGGAAACGAGGACCTGTCAGTGATCTGTTCCTCGGGCATATTGTTCACTGACGACAATGATCTTACTCCGCCACTGCCTTTAGAAAATGTGGTACTTAGCGATACGGATGGTGATAATGGAAGATCACTAAATCTTGAATGGGACCGATCATACGTGGGGGATTTCAAGGAATATAGGATATATGTGTCCAGTTCTAATTTCGCATCGCTGGCTGATGCTTCTGTGAAGAAGACCCTAACATTCGATGATATCAAGATCCAATCCACCAATATAACCGCCTATGAAGGAACGTCTCTGGAAAATGGTCAGGATTACTATGCTGCAGTGGTTGCAGTTGATTTCAATGGCTTGGAATCGCCTCTTGGTGCAACAAGTATAGCCGGTCCTGTTCAGCCGGTTGATGATTCCGATACAGATGAACCAGAAGCGGTATCCGGAGTCAAGGCCGCCCAAGTGAACAAGATTAATCTGACTTTGGAATGGACACCCATATCCATAGGGGAAGTTCCAGATTTCCATCAGTACATTATATTCTATTCCAGCAGTTCATTCGGCAGTGATGTCGCATCGGCTACAATGATGGATGGAACATCAAACGCCAACCTTATGAAGCATGGTACACACAGCCTCTTTATTGACGGATTGGACAAGGAAACCAGCTACTACTTCGCAGTTCTCTGTCAGGATGACAGAATGGCCAAGGAAAATGATGTGGACGGCATTCTTTCCAATGAGGTTAAAGCTACGACCCTTGGGGACAATGCAGCACCGGTTCTCAGCATGGGAACGGTCAGCCCTGCAAAGGGGACTCAGGATAATAATTTTGTTTTCAAGGTCCATCTTACAGACCCTGACTCTCCACCTCTATATGTTAGGCTTGTTCTGGACGGTGATCAGGAGTTCGATATGGTTTTGGATACTGGGAACTACACCACGGGAGCCCAGTATACCCTTTCCAAAAGGTTATCTCTTGGGGATCATACCTACTTCTTCATTGTTCTGGATTCTTATGTCCTGGGGAATGCTGATAAAGAGGTTGTCCACACACCCACCAACAATATAATAAAGGTGAGTAAATCCACAACCGGCAGCGATGGAGGCGGGGTGTCGGCTGTGGCTATAATAATAATAATACTTGTTGTCCTTCTTATCACCGCTGCTGTGTTTGGTCTTGTAATTCTGATGAAAAAGAGGAAAAAGGAGGAAGAGGAGCGGGAAGAGAGGTTGATCAAGAAGGAGAAGGCAAAGGAGGACCTACCCAAATGGACCTGTTCCTGTGGGGAGGAATCCGTTCCTGTTACGGATAACGGCCATTGCGGATTCTGCGGGGATACCTGGGATGCGGTTTCCATAGAGGAAGCTAAATTGATGCTTATTCCCGAAGAAGAAAGAATGGCACAGGAGAAAAAGGCAGCCCTGGACCTCTATGGAGATCTTTATAGCGACACTGGATCCACCTCTGCTGCTGATACTTATTCCGATACTCAGTCAATTGAGCAGTCCTCGGATAAAGGCAGCATGGAAAACTTTGATGAAGGGGTTGGAACCGGTGAAGTTATTACGGAAACGGACTCGGGAGCTCAGGGCAGCGCTCAACAATCCCCGCCAGCAAAACCCAAGCCGCCTGCACCTCCCCAGTAGAAGATAATATCGGATAGATTACCGGCGGATCAATTATTTGATAGCTTGAGATATTGTCAATAAAATGGAAAGAAGCATTAAAGAAAATAAGTAACATGTTGCTTTGATATCTGGTGAGGTGAAGCAGATGAAGTACGGCAACAATTTAAAAGTTGGATCTGAACGTACCGGGAAGATACTTTCTCAGGTCTGTGTCTGGCTTGTCCGTTTGCTTTTGGGAGCATCATCAATAATCGAGATGAGCGCTCAAAGATGGGATATTTTTTTCATCAATTTGTTTGCAATAATTCTTACATTTCTGCCTTTTGGTATTCGTCTTGCCCTGAAGATTTCATTCCCTCGCTCCTTCAAGATTGCTCTGTATTTTTCCCTTTTGGTGATGGTAATTGTAGAGAAATTTCTTGAAGGCTGGGTTGTATTCATGATGCTGGGTCTTCTGCTGGGTATTGTGGGATTCATTGTAATGTATGTTATCTACATAAGCAAGAAGATGACCTCCTTTGACTTCATGATCGTGCTTTTTTCATTCTGTTTTGCAGTATCCATCGGAGCGGTGTGGGAGGTATTTCAGTTTCTGATGACTGATACCCTGAAAGTTCACTTGGAAGGGTTTTACGGTAATTATTCCCCGGAGGGCCTTGTAATGATTGTCTTGGGGGCCGCTTTCTCATCCATCTGGGGTTATGGATATCTGAAATTCAGCAAGAAGAACCTAATACAGCATGTTGTTGGAAATTTTCAGAAACAGAATCCCAATCTAGTGAGCTATGATGATTCCCCTGAAGATATTAAACGTCTGATCGAACAGGGTGAGAGCGAGAATTTGGAATTCAAAACCACACTGCGCATGAACCAATATACCAAGGTAAAGGATAATCGGATCGAGAACTCTGCAATGAAATCAATTGCAGCTTTTCTCAATTCATCAGGCGGCAATCTTCTGATAGGTGTATCTGATGAAGGGGAGATTGGTGGGGTCGAGAAGGATAAATTCAAGAACAACGACGGCTTCTATAAGCATTTCTCCAATCTTGTGACAGGCAGAATAGGCAACGATTATCTTCCTTTCATTCGGTCCAGTATAATAAGCATGGATGGAGGTCATGTGATGAAGGTAGTTTGTAAGCAGAGCAACAAACCTGTCTTCATAAAGGACGGCAACAAAGAGAAGTTCTATGTCCGCACAGGCCCCACCACCCAGGAACTGGAAGGATCTGAGCTGATCTCTTACGTTAACAAAAGATTCCGCAGAAAATGAAGGTTTTCATACAGTTTTTATATGACCGAATTTTCAAGCTTGATTTTCGCCCAAACAGCGAGATGGTCCGAACCCAAGTATTCGTCCATAACTCCGGCTTCCAATACTTCTAGTCCCCTATCCTCAGAAAGCAGGATATAATCGATTCTTCGGTCAGGTTCCGCTGCTTCATAGGAGTAGCCTTTTGGGTCCATATTGTCCTTTCCTGATAGGGTCCATGCGTCCCCCAGCTCTTTGAGATATATGTTGATCTGTGACGATTGTGGTTTCGAATTCAGATCGCCCATAAGTATCAAGGGTTTATCATCCTTTTCCAGAATCTCGATAACCTCTTTTGTCTGGGTAGTCCGATCCTCGTCTATTAAACCCATGTGAACCCCGTAAACCGATATCACATTTTTTCCTATTGTTATGTCGCCATGAATCAGAACCCTCTGATCCTCGATACTCGTGAGTTTTGTGACCGACCTGTTACTAATGGGATACCTAGACAGAAGAGAAACGCCGTAGATCTGCATATCCGTACTAGGTCCGAAATAAGGGAACATGTCCAAATTGTGAGAGAGGTAGCTGATCATATCGACATTTGTACTGCTTATTCTATTGGTATCGGATTCCTGGAGGACTAGTATGTCCGGCCTTACTTTTTTCAGAGGTGCAATGATCTCTTCAGGAGATATGCGGTAGTCCATATCGAAACCCTGGTGAATGTTATATGTTACAACCGTTATCTCATCCTTAGCCTCTTCGTTCTGCAGGGTCTTCTTAGGGTATGAAATACTCCCTGAGAGCAGCAATAGCAGAAGTATGCAGAAAATGATAAGAATTGTTGTGGTTGTTCCTTTGGAAAATCTCTTGATCTCAGTTTTCAGCCTTTTGGTCCAACAGTTTTTGGTTTTATTCCTGTAAACCTGTAACAGCACTATTTCACAGAGGGCCATTATTATTACAGGTGTAATTATCACAGAGTTGAACCTTCCCTCCAGAAACCCGAAGATATCTACCTGCCCTGCGACGAGGCTGCCGACATCAAAGAATACATGGATCAGCACTACAACCTGTGCAATAACAAATGTTCTGGCTATATCTCTTCTATCCGAAGCCGTATTGAGTGTCCGAATAAAATTTATCCCCAGGAGAAGCGGTATGAAAGTTAGAAGAGATGCCGCAGTCAGCGTTGTTATCATAGGGGTTTTCCAATAGAGCAGATTTAAATATACAAGAAGTATGTAGATAGCCCCGACGAAGTTAAGTTTTTTTATAACGCTCCAGGGAATCCTTTTCACCAATATTATCAGTAGAGGCAGTAATGCAAATACGGCAAAGCACATAGCGGTTCCCTGATAATCCATATCGTTGGTCCATCTAGCCAGTCTGTTTGGGAATCCCAGTAGAGAAAGGTAGAGATAGAACATTATACCTGTTGAGAGCCCGATCAGCAGGTTATGGCGAATTGGGAGATATTCTCTGATTTCATTTTTTATCAATTTTTTTTCCGAGGGGAAGGAGAATATCTGGCCTTTCAAGCTTAAATAGGATAGAAGAAGCGGTATTCCAATAAGAACAATCACAATAATGGATCCGACCCATTTGTATCCTGGTATTCCGTAAATGCTCATGTCGAAAGTATTGCCGTGAGTCCGTAAAACCAGATCAATTGCTATTGCTAACGATATCGAACCAACCAGTCCTCTAAGACCCAGAATAGATGAGTTCGGATTCATTCTAGTTTCATTCCAGAAAAAAAGAAGAACAATAGGTAAAAGGCTTCCCATAAGCATCATCATCAATGCCAGTAAAAGGATGTAATAATTTCCATGAATTGCGAAGGACATCGGGAATCGAAGGATCAGGCTCAGCAGCAGCCCGATAAATACCATCTTAAGCGAATTGAATCTGTACAACCAGATGACATATACTGCAGGTGATAGAAAGGCCAGAACCCATAGGAAAGGCATAGATATGTCCATCTCCATAAGATTGAATGCATAAACAGTTCCGATGAATTCCCTAAGGGTCTGTAGAAATAACCAAGATATAATAGTAAGAATTACGATTGGACAAGCTTGAACCCAGAAAGCGTTCGAAGATCGGGGATTATTTTCTACTTTACCTAAGGAGCCCGCCCGAGAATTAACCTCCAGTAACCAAAATATTCATTATAACAATAA
>CAYSHM010000026.1:0-46505 GCA_964430885.1 uncultured archaeon
GTTATATCGATTGAAAAATAATCAAGAACTTGCACAAATTCTTACGAGGAGCCTATATTTATTCCATCATATACTGAAATAAAAAACAAGATGAAGGAGGAAAAAATCAATTATATAATTTCAATACTTCACTAGTAACATATAAGAAGTAAAAAAGGTACAAAAAAAAAGGGCGGAACAAGCGGTTCCGCCCAAAATATTATTATTTTCGGTTTATGGAAATAATCATTCTTCTTCAGGGGGAGGCAAATCATCTTCATCCAAGGGCGGTGCGTCCTCATCGTATTCTTCTTCTTCTTCTAATTCCTCTTCCTCCTCTTCATCCTCTCCCTCACCCTCTTCGTCCTCTTCCTCCTCTTCGAATTCGAACTCTGTACCGCATTCCGCACATTCCGTCATATCCTCTGTAACTTCCGCGCCGCAGGTGGGACATCTTCCATCATCAAAGGCCAATCCGCACTCAGGACACTCGGTCATCAAAGAGGTTACCGATGCTCCGCAATCCGGACATTCCAGCTCCTCGAACTCTTCCTCTGTGATCTTCTTGGATTTCATTGCAAGAATAACTAGAACAACTATCACTATAATAATGATCACGATAGCGATGTAGAGAAGCATATTGCTACTGCCGGATGATTCAGTTTTACTTCCTGTCTTTATCTTCATATCTTCCTCTACCAGAGGCCAATCCGCTTCATACTCCTTACCATCATATTCGTATGTGATTGTGTCTCCTGCCTTGGGTCCCTGACCTTCTGGCAGCTGGAAAGTGGCTTTTCCAGAAGTATCAGTGATCCTCATCTTGTCACCGAAGTATACCTTTACACCCTGTAGATTATTTCCGTCACTGTCCACAAACGGACCTATCACCACATCGACCATGGTCAGTGTAAGTTCGATCTGAAGGTCCTTGTTCTCTGTGAGATCTATCTCGTTCGAATAAGTATCATAACTCTGGGCTGTAACCGTCAGGGTATAGGTTCCCTTCAATAAATGGATAGAGAAATGACTGCCATTGTGCTCCACAGTATTTCCGTCGACCTTTACCACCGCATCTTCAGGTGTTACGTTTCCACTTAGATAATACCAAATGGTCTCATTTATTTCACCACCTTCGGATTCCATCAGTGTGAAATTGGCCCAGCTGACAAAATAGTTATCCAGCCAAACTTGAACCCAATTCTGATTAAAAATTTCCAAATATTTTGTTTGACTTGTTACATTAGCCGATAAAAAGGTATAACCATCCTTCTCGATATTCAAGAACCATCGATTTTCTTCGGAAGGAGTGGGTATATTATCAATGTGCTCCCAGTACTCCTTCAGACCTGTAGATTGAAGGATTTTTATATCACCCTCTGCTAGAGGAATATCCGTGATATTGAAAAGTCCAGCTGAATCCGTAGTCCCGGTAATATTGTACCAGGTCCTTGTTGTTACATTCACAGTGATATTCTTGATGATACCACCATCCATCTCCTCTATTGACTCGGTCCTTTCCTCATCTGCATAAATGATCACAGTTATTTTGGCACCCTCGATCAACGATCCATTGGTATCCATAACATAACCCATCAATTTCGGAAGGGTTACAACAGGTTTCCTTTCAAGAGTGAAATTGATCCATTCTACTGTTTTGTTAACATTTAAAATAAAATTTTTCATAGATGGAGCTGAATTCTTGAATCCATTGTTTTTCAACCAATCAAAATCGACTTTTAATACATAAATATCATTTTCTCCAGAAAGGAATGGTAACATTACTGAATAATTCCCCTGGCTATCCGTGGTAGCGTAGTAATAAGTACCAATATTTCCATCCACGAGATTATAAATGACCAGTTCGACATCGGCCACCGGTTCACCAAGATCATTCAGAGCTCTCCCTCTCACATATCCGTCTGTTGGTGGCAGTACAAATAAGGGATACTTTTGTGTCGCATTGTCCAATGTGAAATTATCGCCATGCTCGTCCTCGGCTACAAAATAGTAGGTATGATCGCCGTGTTCTGCGATCCAAGTATAGGTGAATTGTACTATATTTCCCCAGTCATCTGACGAATTGACCATCTGATGTGGTTGATCATCGATATACAAGGTAACGGTACCTGGATCGTTATTCAGGTCCCTGTAGTCCACCTGGAATATAACATTGGTATTCTGCGATACAATAATACCTGGCATTACAGATATATTTTCTAGGCCAGGGGCGATATTCGGCTGAGGGTCCACATCGATAGTTGTATCAATATAATCACCAGAACCGATCAATGTGGCCTTTAGAACAAAAGTGCCTTCTTCATCGCAGGACACATTCTCAAAGAATGCAAATGGATTGATTGGTTCTCTGCTGGAAGTACCACCCTGGGTAGGCTCTACAAGACCGGATTCTACTGTGGATGTGTATATTATATTGGCAGGTTCTCCATCGGGATAAACGTCCAGCCTTACATCTGCCTTACCCTTTGCATTTCCCGTATTGTTCAATTGAACTCCGACAATGAAATTATCATTTACAGATATGAAGGGCATTTCCATGAAATCCACCAAATGGAACTCGGTTATATTCTGAATCTGTATCTGCATACTCGATGTGTTTGTTGTTCCGGTATTGATATCCCTTACAATAACCTCAATATCAAAAGTGCCTTCGTGGGAGGGCTGCCAAGAGAAGAAAAGCTGAAGGGGGATGTCATCGGGTGAAAATGAATCCAGATCCAAGAATGGGGGTTGAACCTGTTCGGGATCATGGGTAGTATGGTCCTCGATGGTTACAGAAACATTTGTATTATCCACTTCGTAATTACCAGTATTGTTGACTATGTTATTGATAAGAATGATATCTTTGGGATAATAACCATCCTTTTCATTAGCGTCAATGGCAATATCGACATCATACTGTATTATCGTGCGGAACTCAGCATTGAACACATGATTTGAGGTTATTTCCGCTGTACCGTTCCACGCACCCACGGTAACATTGATATCGTATACGCCTTCATTGGCGAAATCTATCTGGCATCCCTGGAACTGCTGTCCACCGGTCAGCACCTCGGGATTACTGCTGTTCTCAAAGTGGTATCCTCCTAGAGTGGCATTGATGGTAACATTGACGTTCTCCATTCCGATCCCAAGTGTGAAGTTGACTATCAGCATCCACCTTCCATTGGCATATACTCCATTAGCCTCACTAACTGCAAAATCATCGCCCTGTATTATCATCAGATCATTAATTACAATGTCCGGATGACGTCCATTAGCTCTGCTGAAACCCATTTCGTTTTCCTGATCATCGTCCCACACTCCTTGAACGGGGATCGCTATCAACAGCAATCCTACCAAAAGGACGCACAAGATCTTTTTCATATTTTCCATTATCATCTTCTTAACGCTCCTTGCTTTTTTGAATTGTAAAATTTTCCAAATCCATATCTTTTCTATCATTATATATACATATTCTTTTTCTTCGAAACTTGAAAAAAAATGGTGGATTGTGAGTTCAGGGGATTTTATACCTTGAATATGAAAAAATTTCAATAAAAATATTAATTAATTCATTATCTAAATTCATTCATTAGCCACTTAACAGTGTGATATTAGTATTAGTTAATATAGGAGTAAATTTTCATAAATAAAAAAATAATAAATACTATAGTATCTGAAAAATTTCGAATGATAAAAATTGATTGTTAAATAAATATAATAAACTATTTTAGAAAATATTTATGAAAAATTCATTAAATTTTACCAGAGACCAAAAAAATATGCTCGATTTACGGCAGAAATTTAATTTTATAATAATAGCGATTTTTTATTTTTCAAGAATTCAATAGAATATATATACAAGAAGATTTTCTAGTGAAAATCCAATCAAGTATTGGAAAAATGAACGCAAATAGTAGAATATATATGATACAAAAAGGAGGAGAAAAAATGACAAGACCGAAAAATAAGAACCCTGCATTTAGAAGGCTGGCAATAATAGCTTTAGCCTTGATAATGCTTATCGGAGGTCTCACAATGATAGTTTCGAACGAAACAAAGACCTCTGCCTTTGGGAAAAAAGCTGAAACCCTGATGGGATTTGAGCGGAGCAAAGGTACGAGAGCAGAGGAAGAAATAGCTGATTAGGTATTTGAGAACCCAAGCTTTGAGACTGGAAACTGGCAGGGATGGGAAATGGGGATACCCGGAGACACATGTTGCTGCGGATCTAGAGTTACTACCGACCCTTATGGTTGGTGGCAGTATTACGGAAATGTTCCTGATGGCAACTATTGTGATGCTGGACCTTTTGACGGTTGCGGACCGGCCGAATATACTTTAGCCCAGGATGTCACTCTGCCAATGGGTGTCACAACTGTAGAATTTGATTGGGCTTATGATATCGATAACTGGGGCCAGCCAAGAGAAATGCGCGTTGATGTTGAACCAGTTGGCGGTGGACAGCCGCTTGAAAGATTCGTAGTTCAACAGATACAGGGCTCACAATGGAGTCAATGGAGACATGATGTAGTTGACCTCAGTGGGTTCTTTGGTCAAACAGTAAGGATCAGTTTCGAATTTTATTGGCCCGAGTGTTACTCTGGCCCCGGATGTCATGGTTTTGATAATGTTATATTGAAATACTTCGATGTTCCATTATATGAAGAAAGCTTCAGAACTGAACTTGACAATCCCGAATATCCCCCCTCAAATGCCTGGGATATATATTCCTCACAGGAGGAGGGGAAAAATGAAAGGGTGACCTTCTCACCGATACTTGCAGAAGTGAATCCGTTCACAAACCCGAGTTTCGAGACCGGAAATACCAATGGCTGGATCGTGGACAATTCATGGCATGACTGGACAAACCAAAGGGTCTGGGGAGCCACCAGCAACAGCAATTGGAATTCTTATTTCGATACTGTTCCCGACGGTAATTACTATTACCATGTGGAAATGGACACGTGCTGTAACGAAAGGGATCGTCACTTTGCCATTGGTCAGGATATACAGCTGCCTGAGAACGCTGCAGAGATCCATTTCGATTATGGTTATTTTTTCGAAACATGCTGCGGATGGGGTGACCCATTCTATATAAGAGTGGACATAGAACCATCCGGTGGAGGTAATCCTCTAGATTCGTTCATCCTGTATGAGAACAATTGGGATTCCTGGGGGTTGCACAAGGAAGATACTGCCAGTTTTGACGTCAGTAATTTCGGAGGACAGGAGGTCAGAATTAATTTCAAGATAGTCGCCGACTGGTGGTTATATGTTTGGGGTCAATTCTCACTTGATAATTTCGTGCTGTATGAACTTCAGGATCTGGGATTCCAGCCCTATGATGATGATCACTGCTGGAAGATGGAGAAGGACGAGACCAGGAACGGAGGTGCTAACCTCAATGAGATCACCCTTCACCTCGGACTTGTGGATGCTGGAAATGTGGAACTTTCTTTCGTGACACAGGCCTTCGGCGACGATCTTACACCCGACCCGCTCCCTGCTTCCTTTGAAGGGCATTCAAATGGAGACGGTGTTGCCATCAGCACTGACGGATTTACATGGTATACCATCTGGCAATATCAAGCCGGATTGAACGACTGGACCGAGATCGGGCCTCTTGATATCAATGGGCTAATGGAAGCAAACGGAGGCGACATCTGCGAAACCCCCACTGATAGAGAAGATCTTTACATCAAATTCCAGCAGTACGGTGATGGATTGATACCCGATAACGGAGGGATCGTATGGGACCTTATACATGTGGAAGGCGATGGTGACGGATGGTTCATATTCAATGTTCCCCGGATCGAGATAGATGCCACAGTAACTCCGGAATTACCTGAAATATTTGCCCAGAACCAAGGAGAACCGGATTTCTGCACAATGAAGGTCAACCTGACCACACATGGGGAAGCCGGAGAAACCGCAGCTGAAGAGGTTAGATTCACTTACACCAGACCTCAGGAACTTATTTTAGACGGAAACCCCTTGATCGAGGAGATCACATGGTCCTCTGCCGATGTACCGCCGCCCGGCGATCTGCTGGAAGCTGAGAACCATTTTGAATTGATTAACTCAGAGATCACAGCCGACGACAGCTATCTCGGGCCCCTTGGAATGTTTGACTATTCATACGAGGAATGGGACGGAGATTTTGTCAGTATCGAACAGAATGATCTAGGACTCCCTACCCTTAGGGTCATGTCCTTCGACCATGCTGAAATGTGGGGTGAATTCATCGCCAACAATGATGATCCAGGCAATATAATTTCCATGGAAGCCCTTGATGATTTCGGTCTGCCCATGCCCCCGCAGGATTTCGACAGCTGGGGCATCACCGGATTGGACGGAATAGATGTTGTGGTCGATAATGTCATTGATCCGGAAACAGGTCAGCCATTCCCACATAAAAAGAACGTGAAGATCACCGGCGGGGAGCCAGGAGACGAGGGAATCCTCACTGTCAGGCACGTTCCGGAAGATCAAACATTAGAATTTCCCATTGAATTGACCTGGGGAGAACCAACAGAAATTGATGCTTGGATGCAGGGATCCTACCAGTACGGACTTGAAGGCGTTCTTGTTGCATACATAAAGGATGAATGGGGTAATACTGTGGAGGATTATGCGGGTAGTTCACTTTATTTCCTTGACCTGCAGATACCCGATGGCGGTTCATTTGAGGTCACAGGGGATAACTTCGTGGAATTCGACGGCGGCCAAAGAGGAGTGTGTACATTCTATATAACTCCCCGGGGTGACTGGTATGAAGAGCAGGGGGACCCTCCCTGGTATCCCGGATTCAGGCTGGCAAATACCTCTGGAAACATAGGACCCCAGCATATCTGGTTGGATGACATTATGACTGTTCACGCAGGACCGACCGTCGGGTTCCATATGGAAACAGCCCAGACAGAGCTCTATGCCGGAATGCCCTTCAACCTCTTTGTCCAGGCCAGAGATGAGACAAACCATAATAATATGACCTACACGGCACCGCTGATCTTTTCCCACAACTGTGATGGTACGGAAGATCTGGAACCAGTTCCCTGGAAGGATGCCGTGGGCACTGTGAGATACGACATGGTGGACGGTCAGTATGACGGCGGACACGATTTCTACTTCAACAAGTCCGGCGGATGGTCAATCGGTGTCAAATCCGGTCTGAACTACGCTATAGCCGGCAGCCTCAATATCGATGTCATGCCCGGTGAACTGAACTACCTGGCACCGACACCTGATCCCAGCGCGATCGTGGATCCCAACATTGTGGCCGACGGCAGACTGCTGATACCTGTATCAGGGGACCATGTTTTTGATGCTATAGGTTACGATGCTTTCGGCAATCTCATTGACGGTTTCGAGATCACCGATTGGGATGTCATCGACGATATCGGCGAGATCAGCGAGGGAGAATTCCATGCTCTGGCATACTTCTCCTTTGATGATAAGACCGGAGTGAAGGAGGGCGAATATATTTTCAAGGACGGTGCTGTGAGAGTTACGGGCGTCGGACCTCTGGGCGTTGAAGTGAGCCACGATATTCTCATAAGGGTATACAATCCACTGAACATCTGGCTCGTCCCCGATGAGATCGAACCCTCCGGAATCCTTCTGGACCATCCACTTGAACTGAAGGTCCCTGTCCATTACTACACACCATACGAGAACTTCCCGGACAACCTCCAGCTCAAGATATCCGCATATATCATAACTGATGTGGACAACAACCTCAACGCCATCGGCGGTGAGCACCTGATCTTCACCAGCGGAGCACCCAACACCACCTTCAGGCTCATCAATCTCAACGAGCCGGGCAATGTAGGTATTGCCACCTATTCTTTCCTGATACCCTACGAGAGCATCGCAGGTGTGATCGACCATGATCAGGAGAACAAGGACAATACCAACTGGCTCAAGGTTGTTATAGAGGATGTGCCCGGCGGCGGAGAGATGGGCGACTTCCAGTGGAATCTGGCTGATGATGAGTCCAAAACCGAACTCTATGCAGTATATGCACCGCCTCCCAGCGAGACCCCGTCATTCGCACCTGCAATGGCCATTATGGTGCTTGCTCTTCTCGGAGGAGCAGTTGTGGCCAATCTCTACGCAAGCAGTGGAGATAAGAAGGGACGAAAGGACGAGGACGGTGTTTCACCGGTCATTGCTATAATTCTGATGGTGGCAATTACCATCGTCCTTGCCGGTGTTCTCTGGCTCTGGGTATCGGGACTTGTGGATACGCAGAAGAGCAACGATATCGAGTATGTTGATACTGCCTGGGAAAGCCCGACGCTTCAGAACGACTACCAGCTCATCATCGAGAATGTGAAGGATAAAGAATTCTCGGTTGAAGACCTGGAGTTCTCCCTTATGGACGGTAACAAGGTTGACAAAAGCATGGGTCAGCACAAGGTGACTGCCATCTACGGCAAGTCCATCGATAACGAAACAATAGTTTCCTTCCATGACGGGGACCATGACGGATATCTGTCTACGGGCGACCGGTTCATCATCAAGAGCGAGGACCATGTCAACTACGACGGAACTCCCGACCCCGGTGAGGCTAGAGCTGGATACTATTTCGCTTTGAAGACCAAGGACAACGAGCTCTTCGAGGTGCAGATCGAGCAGTAAGTGCGGAGAAAGAGAATAATTTGTTTTAATATTGTTGGTTGGAGAATATCCGACTGGGGCTCTTCGGGGCCCCTTTTTTATTTTTTTCAGTCATTCCGTAACTAATGATAATGCGGCCATCTAATTATTACATTGTTATATGTGGTTTTTGGCAATACATTTCCAATTCATTTGACCATCCAGGCTTATTATTAAAGAAAGAAAGCCCCTATATGATTGGATTTTATTGTTGTCAATAATTATTGTTAATTATATATAGTAGTAAATTCTTATTTATTCCTGCAAAGATTTTTAGGTCTTGTTTAGAAGTGCGGGAAAATAATCCATGATTTGAAACAAGGAGGAGAAACAGTGAAAGAAAAAAGGATGAACATATTTGGTAGAAATACCATATTGATTGTCATTATATCTCTGTTGATCATATCCGGATTCTCAATGGTCCTGGGTATGAAGTTCAACAATAGAGATATAAAGATCAAAGCATTGAATCCTGGAGATAGGTCTTCAGGGAAGAACACAGATGCAAGAGCCGATGATTGGCAAAGCATTTTTGCTGATGACTTCAGTGCAGGAGTGGGTGCCTGGACAACAGGCAATGAACCCATTACCGGGTCTGCACCTCAGTGCTGGGAGTGCTGCGGAAGCAGATCTTCAACATGGCAGTGGTACGCTAACAGGCATGGAGAAAGCGTTTACGGAAACCCCAATAACGGCAACATGGGTTCCGAGAACAGTTGGATCAAGACCGAAGAATTTACTGCAGGTTCCACCGGCGAACTGAAGGTGATATTCGATTCCTATTCCAACAATGAGGGCGGATTCCCTTGCTACTACGATGTTGAATGGGTTGAAATAACCACAAACGGAGGAGGTACTTGGACTCCGCTGCACGGCAACATGGGTGAACTCCACAATTACGGAGATAACACCTGGAGAAGAGGATTAACCATGCCCTATAATGTTGATCCTTATGCAACATTCCAGATAAGGTGGAGATATGACACCTTTGATGGATGCTGCGGCCCAAATGATGGGTGGTGCATCGATAATGTTGACATCCAGGGAACTGGACTTAGAATTGGTTTTTCCGAGACCTTCAAGAAGGATCTTTCGGATCCCGATTACTACGGTGGAAAGGCATGGTATACATATAGTAGTACTGATGAGGGGGTAAATGAGAGAGTAGTATTATCTCCAGTATTAGCAGAAGAAAACCCATTCACTAATCCGAGCTTTGAAACTGGAAATACCAATGGATGGGTCGTTGATAATAGCTGGAATGATTGGAGCAACCAACGAGTTTGGGGTGGCACTAGCTCCAGCAATTACAATGCTTATTTCAACAGCATTCCTGATGGTAATTATTATTATTATGTTGAAATGGACACCTGCTGTAATCCACAACCTAGATGGTACGGTATTGGTCAAGACATCCAGCTCCCTGAAAATGCCCATTCTATTGAATTCGATTACAGTTATTATGTAGATTGGACATGCTGTCCCTACGGAGATCCTCTTGAAATAAGGGTTGACATAGAACCTGCTGGTGGAGGAAACCCGCTTGAAACCTTCATACTTTATGAGACTGATTGGGACGTCAATATGCTTCATTCAGAAGGAGTATATGAAGTGGATATAAGTGCATATGCAGGGCAGGAGGTAAGGTTCAGCTTTGAATTTGATGCTTCTGATTGGTATTACGCTTTTTGGTGCCAGTTCGCTTTGGATAATTTCCTACTATATGTGACAGAAGATGTGGGATTCCTGGCTTACGACGATATGTACTGCTGGAGAATGGACACCGGAGCTGAGACTAGAGATGGAGAGAACCTCAATGAACTTGTCGCTCATGTAGGTCTGCAAGACGTGGACGTATGCAATCTCAAATTCGCAACCATGGCCTTCGGGAACGATCTTACACCCGATCCTATGCCCGCTTCATTCCAGGGACATCACGAATCGGATGGTATCGCAGTGTCAACCGATAATGAGACCTGGTACAGGCTGTGGCAGTACGAGAACGATCTAGATGATTGGGTGGAAAAAGGTCCATTTGATATCATTGCATTACTGGATGCTAACGGTGTGGAAACCTGCGACTCTCCGAGTACCAACGAGGATCTTTGGATCAAGTTCCAGCAGTATGACGACGGGGGAATCCCCGATTCGGGCATTATATGGGATTTCTTGGATTGTGAAGCAAATGAGGACGCTGAAGGAATAACCCTTGATGTTCCCCGAATATGGGTGCACACGGAAGTATCACCTGATCCTCCTATATATTATGCTATGGACCAAGGTGATCCCGACTTGGGTACTGTGAACGTTACCCTTTTCGGCCTGGGAGATGAAGAAGAAGGAACTCCGGGGACATCAATAGATCTAGATTATACTCAAGCACCAGGGATTGTAGTGGACGGAACCCTTGATTGGTCAGCTCCAAGCATGGCTCCAGGAGATATCAATCTTGTAACAGCAGATGTCACATCGATCCAGGGATTCCATGGTGACATCGGACCCATTGCACTTCAATACGAGGAATGGGATGGTGACATCTTCGAAACTGTTCTCGATATGCCCATATTCAGAATAATGGCTTTCGAGTATGCAGAGATAGAGGGTTCAATAATCAAGAACAACGGTGCTGACCCAGGCGATCCTGGTTCTGAGATTACACTGGTATCCTTCGATGATCAGGACCCCGCTCTAGAAATGCCCCAGCAGACATTCACCGATTGGACCCTTACAGGTCTTGACGACTGGTCCTTTGAGGACGTTATCGATCCCGAAACCGGTCAGCCCTTTCCCCACAAGAAGATAGTGAAGAGCACCGGAGGGGAGATCGGCGACGAGATAACTATCACCGCCATCCATCAGCCTACAGAGATCCAGGTTTCATTCGATCTTGAACTCACAACTGGTCCCGCAACCACATTGGAACTTGTTCCGGCAGGCGCACTTCAGTATGGACTGGAGGGGGTTCTGGTTGTATATATTAAAGATGACTACGACAATGTCATCGAGGATTTCAGCGGCGAGACCATCTATTTCGTGGATATGCAGGAAGGGGACGGCGGAGCATTCGATGTCACCGGTGATGATTTCCTCGTATTCGACGGCGGCCAAAGAGGAATGGGGACCTTCTACCTCACGCCCCGTGGAACCTGGTATGAAGAGCAGGGAGATCCTCCCTGGTATCCCGGTTTCAGACTTCAGAACACCACTGGAAACCCCGGCCCACAGGACCTTTGGCTTGAGGACATATTGACAGTGTATGCCGGACCCACTGACAGGTTCGAGATGGAAACTATCCAGACCGAGCTTTATGCCGGAATGCCCTTCAACCTGTTCGTCCAGGCAAAGGATGAGACAAACCATAATAATCTTACATACGACGCACCACTGATCTTCTCTCACAACTGCGACGCTACAGGTGACCTGGAACCGGTCCCCTGGAAGGATACCGTGGGCACTGTGAGATACGACATGGTGGACGGTCAGTATAACGGCGGACACGCCTTCTACTTCAACAAGTCCGGCGGATGGTCAATCGGTGTCAAATCCGGTCTGAACTACGCTATAGCCGGCAGCCTCAATATCGATGTCATGCCCGGTGAACTGAACTACCTGGCACCGACACCTGATCCCAGCGCGATCGTGGATCCCAACATTGTGGCCGACGGCAGACTGCTGATACCTGTATCAGGGGACCATGTTTTTGATGCTATAGGTTACGATGCTTTCGGCAATCTCATTGACGGTTTCGAGATCACCGATTGGGATGTCATCGACGATATCGGCGAGATCAGCGAGGGAGAATTCCATGCTCTGGCATACTTCTCCTTTGATGATAAGACCGGAGTGAAGGAGGGCGAATATATTTTCAAGGACGGTGCTGTGAGAGTTACGGGCGTCGGACCTCTGGGCGTTGAAGTGAGCCACGATATTCTCATAAGGGTATACAATCCACTGAACATCTGGCTCGTCCCCGATGAGATCGAACCCTCCGGAATCCTTCTGGACCATCCACTTGAACTGAAGGTCCCTGTCCATTACTACACACCATACGAGAACTTCCCGGACAACCTCCAGCTCAAGATATCCGCATATATCATAACTGATGTGGACAACAACCTCAACGCCATCGGCGGTGAGCACCTGATCTTCACCAGCGGAGCACCCAACACCACCTTCAGGCTCATCAATCTCAACGAGCCGGGCAATGTAGGTATTGCCACCTATTCTTTCCTGATACCCTACGAGAGCATCGCAGGTGTGATCGACCATGATCAGGAGAACAAGGACAATACCAACTGGCTCAAGGTTGTTATAGAGGATGTGCCCGGCGGCGGAGAGATGGGCGACTTCCAGTGGAATCTGGCTGATGATGAGTCCAAAACCGAACTCTATGCAGTATATGCACCGCCTCCCAGCGAGACCCCGTCATTCGCACCTGCAATGGCCATTATGGTGCTTGCTCTTCTCGGAGGAGCAGTTGTGGCCAATCTCTACGCAAGCAGTGGAGATAAGAAGGGACGAAAGGACGAGGACGGTGTTTCACCGGTCATTGCTATAATTCTGATGGTGGCAATTACCATCGTCCTTGCCGGTGTTCTCTGGCTCTGGGTATCGGGACTTGTGGATACGCAAAAGAGCAACGATATCGAGTATGTTGATACTGCCTGGGAAAGCCCGACGCTTCAGAACGACTACCAGCTCATCATCGAGAATGTGAAGGATAAAGAATTCTCGGTTGAAGACCTGGAGTTCTCTCTAATGGATGGGAACAAGGTCGATAAAAGCATGGGTCAGCACAAGGTGACCGCCATCTACGGGAAGTCCATAGACAACGAGACCATCGTGTCCTTCCATGACGGCGACCATGACGGGTATCTGTCTACGGGTGACCGGTTCATCATCAAGAGCGAGGACCACGATAACTACGACGGAACACCCGATCCCGGTGAGGCCAGGGCAGGATACTACTTCGCTCTGAAGACAAAGGACAACGAGCTCTTTGAGGTCCAGATCGAACAGTGATCAAAACAATTCGGCCTTTGTTTACAGTATAGCTCGGAAAGATTTATCAAGGTTCAAATGTGAACAGATATATTGAAAAAAATATATAAATAGATAAATTAATTATATCGGCCTCCGCCAGGGGGCATTTTTTTATTTTTTGACTTTATTTTTTCTTCTCAAATTACATAATATTTTTATACTTGTCCTTTCCTAGATATTTTTACTCGTTCTTTTGGTTATAAAAAGATGGAGTGACGATCTATGAAAGAAAATGGAGATACAAAAAATAATATCCGAAGGATATTGCTGATAATCGCTATCAGTGCACTGGTGCTCACAGGCATCGCTATACTGGTAGGGATTCTTTTTGAAGGAGATAGTACAGAGACCGTAACGGTAGAGGAAGTGGTTTTCCTTCCCTACCAGAATGAAAAGACCGTTGACGCCCAGACCATGAGCTACGGGATGGCTGCTGTTTACAGTGACGGGAGCATAGGAAACCTCCCTGATGAGCCGTCTGACATGGCTGTAGATCTCGTCCTAGAAGAAGAGGTCCAAGTTCCCGAGAGGAAACGTGCTGTCGGCGATACCTATTCCTTCCAGTACACCGGAAATGATCAGAACTGGGAAGTACCTGAAGCAGGAACCTACCTGGTGGAGATATGGGGAGCAGGAGGCGCAAGCAATGGCGGAACCCATGGAGGTAACGGCGGTGCTGTGACTGCAGAGGTTGAATTGGATGACGGCACTTATACCATAGTTGTCGGTGGTCATGGAGCACCCTCTAACTCCCACCGTTCAGGTAACGGTGCCGGAGGTTTCTCAGGAATTCTGCTGAACGGTGACCATATCATATCGGCCGGTGGTGGTGGCGGTGCAGGGTCCCACAGCGGCAGTGGCCATGGTGGTAATGGAGGCTATCCCGGTGAAAAAGGTACTGATGGTCCTGGAGGATCTGGCGGTAACGGAGGAAGTATCGGCGATACACCCCAGGGTGGTGCTGGCGGTCTTGGACATTCGGACAATGGTGACCCAGGAACTGCCCAGGGCGGTGGACAGGGAGGAAGCGGTGGATCAAGTGCAGGTGCTGGTGGCGGCGGTGGCGGATACGGAACCGCTGCCGGTGCATCCGGTGGCTGCTACAGCTGCGGAGGTTGTGCAGGTGCAGGCGGTTATGGAGGCGGAGGAGGCGGAGGTGGAGGTGGATGCGGTGGCGGACCTACCCGATATTCCGGTGCTGGCGGAGGCGGAGGTGGATTCCGCGGTGGAGATGGCGGTAGGTGTTATAACTATTATGCTGGATACGGTGGCGGTGGAGGAGGCGGAGGGTGCAACTGGGCCGATCCCGATTTCTGCGAAGAAGTTCAGCATACATCCGGAGGGGGCGCTGCACCAATGCAGAGCGGTAAGATCGAAATGGAGTACCTTGGTGGAGGCCAGAACTCAGATTACGGAATGGAATACGAAGAAGGAACTGGAGAGACATATGAGTTCACAAATTGCGGTCGAGCCGGTCAGTATGGTCCAAGCCAAGGTCAGATAAACAATGAATATAACGGAACAAACCTGCAGGGGCAGGTCACCTGGGTCTATAATGGCATCCAGCGCTGGACCGTCCCTGAGACCAATACCTATACAATCACAACACTTGGTGCAGAAGGCGGTTTCCAGAACGGGCAGAACAATGGTGGTTACGGAGCCAAAATGAAGGGCGACTTCTATCTTGAGCAGGGAACTGTACTGAAGATCTTAGTTGGACAAAAGGGTGAGAATGGTAATGGTTCCGGAGGTGGTGGAGGTGGCTCCTATGTCACACTGAATAATAATGATCCCTTGATAATTTCTGGTGGAGGTGGAGGAGGCCAATGGGGACAAGCTATTCAATCATACCAGCATGGGACCGTTGACCAGAGCGGTCAGAGCACAAATCACGTGAATGGTGGGACAAATGGTTCCGGTGGTCAGGGCGATTATGGTGGCGGATGCTGTGGAGGTGGAGGTCTGACCGGTAACGGAGGCGGAGGAAGCTATGGTTCCCCAGGTATAGCTTTTGTCAATGGTGGAAACGGAGGTAACACAAGCTACCAATCCCGCGGTGGGTTCGGAGGTGGAGGAGGTACTCACGGCAACTCAGGCGGTGGCGGAGGAGGAGGAGGTTACTCCGGTGGCGCGGGAGGTTACCATAATGATACATGGGGTAATGGAGGAGGAGGAGGTTCCTACAACGATGGTGACAACCAGGACAACGAGACGGGAGTCAACCAGGGACATGGTTTAGTGACCATTGCAGTAGCACCTGTACCTTTAGCCCGGTATTACAAGGAAACATTCACCGAACCCTTTTTAGGTGAGGATGCCAGTGAATTCGGTGTTTCATGGTATGATAACAGCGAATTGGAATCGGCAAGGAACCAGAGGATTGTTACAGAACCCGAGAGGATCGAAGCTGCAAACTATACGTTCACTAATTGTGGATCTACTGGTAGATACGGCCCAAGCCAGGCAAATGTAAATTCTGAATATTCAGGAACAAATCTCGATGGCAATGTAACTGTCGGCCAACAGGGATACCAGGAATGGATAGTTCCTGAAACAGCCACCTATACAATTAAAACATATGGTGCTAAAGGAGGAAGCGGCAGTTCAAAAACTGGCGGAAAAGGTGCAATGATGAGCGGTGAATTTGAATTGATCCAGGGAGATAAGCTAATTATTCTGGTAGGACAGAAAGGTATTGATACACAGGGGTCCGGCTGCGGCTGCGCTTCCGGTGGTGGCGGAACCTATGTTGCCATTGGTAATAATTATTCCAGTGCCGATCCCCTGATCGTTGCTGGAGCCGGTGGCGGTGCTTCGGACTATTCTGGAAGAGATGGTAATCCCGGTGTTACAACAGAATGGGGTTCCAATTATGCTGGAACATGCTGCGGAGGACAAAACGGAAACGGGGGCACAGGAGGCAACGGCGGACATGGCGCTGGTTTCTTCGGTGATGCAGGTTGGAGTAATTATGTCTATACAGTGGCCAAATCATACAGGAACGGAGGTGTTGGCGGTGATTATAGCTATAACACTGATGGTGGATTTGGAGGGGGAGGGGCATCCCATACATGCTGTGAACCTGGTGCAGGCGGAGGATACAGCGGCGGTTCTGCAGATTGGAGCGGTTATAGATTGGCCGGAGGCGGTGGATCCTACAATGACGGTGCTAACCAAGATAACCAAGAGGGCGCAAATAATGGACATGGCATGGTAGAGATAATTATTTATGAAGACCTGGATGATCCAGGATTCGATGCATATGATCAAGAAGAACGCGGACCATACTGCTGGGTGATGGACAATCCTGATCCGGTTGTTAGAGATACAAATCTCAATGAGATGGTCCTGCACATCGGTCTGGATGCAGGTGAAGAAGATGTCACGGATCTGACATTTGAATTTGCGACAGCTGTTTACGGTAATTGCGAGATCCTCCCGCCCAGTCTCTCCAACGGAGATGATATGGACTACGATGGTATACTGGTGAGTACTGATGGCGAGGATTGGTACAAACTGTGGTCACCTGTCATAGCAGAAGAGAATTGGACGATGCACGAAGGGCTCGATATCCTGGCGGCATTACCTCCCAACAGTGTTGATCCCCAGGAAGATCTGTTTATGAAATTCCTGCAGTTCGGAAGCGGTACCTTCCCGGATGAGTGTATAATTTGGGATGAGATGACCTTAAGGGCGAATCCTGAAGTTGAATTCATATTCGAAGTTCCATCTTTGGACTATCAATTGACCACCGATCCCGAAGATCCCTTCAGGATATATGCCGAAGGTCAGGGCGATCCCGATGTTGCCACGGTAACTTTCAGCCTAGATGGAATCGGCGGTGCGGTAAACCCAGGAATGACAAGAGCGGATCCGATATTATACGAGTTCACCACCTGCGGGCAGACGGGTAGATACGGTCCTTCACAGGCTCAGGTCAATAACGCTTACTCTGGAACAACACTGGATGGTGCGGTAACATCAAATAACGGTATTCAGACATGGACTGTCCCCGACAGCGGTCTTTATATTCTAGAGACCTGGGGTGCTAAAGGAGGTGATGCTAATCATCAGGGCGGTAATGGAGCCAGGATGAGAGGTGAATTCGAATTGGAAGAGGGGGATACTCTGAAAATACTTATTGGCCAGATGGGTATCGGAGGCGGCAGTGGATGCAGTAATGCATGCGGAGGCGGTGGAGGAACCTATGTGACATACGACGACAATACGCCACTAATAATAGCAGGTGGCGGTTCAGGTGATGACGGAGCTTCAAACGGATATGATGGCCGTATAGAGGAAAGCGGTGGGCAGGGTGAGAGCGGAGCTCCCGGTGGAACCAATGGTAACGGAGGAGAGGATGCGAACAGCTATGGCTGTGGATCCGGAGGTGGCGGCGGTTTGCTCACCGATGGAGGTTCCGACGGCTGTTATGGTCATCAGAGAGGATTTGCCTTTGTAAATGGTGGAACCGGAGGCAGTTCCAGCTATGGTGGAAGATACGGAGGATTCGGCGGCGGTGCTGGAACTCACAGGAATAATACCGGTGGTGGAGCAGGTGGCGGTTATTCCGGCGGTGGTGCCCCGAGACATGGCTGCAATTATGCTGGAGGCGGCGGCGGTTCCTACAATGCTGGTGAAAACCCCGACAATGAAGCGGGTGCCAATTCCGATCATGGAAAGGTAGAGATCTCCTATATAGGTGGTGGAGATCCAGCAGCCACAGAGGTAAGGTTCCTTTATGAGAGAGCAGACGGCATCGTCGTGAATGATGATCCATTTATCACTGAGATAGCATGGTCCTCACTTGATGAATACCCAGATGATGATGCTGTTTTCATCAGCGATGAGTTCGAAATCGAGTTTACAATATCCAATCCTCAAGGATTCGCTGGTGAGATAGGAACATTTTCTCTTCAGTATATCACATGGGACAACGAGGTTGTGGATATTGAGTTGGAATCACCTTACCTCCGGATCCAGGAATTCTCATATGCCGAGTTCAGTGAGGACTCTATGTTCATAGCCAATAACTATGGACAGGTCCCAGGCGGTGAGAACCTTATTACCCTTGTCGCATATGATGATCTGGAACCCTCTGGTGAAATGCCGCCTCAACAATACCACGGCTGGCAGGTTGACCTGCCCACTGTAGACAGCTTCCAGCTGATCGATACACCATCGAGTCACCAGAAATACCTGCATATTACTGGCGGAGAGCCAGGAGATACTGGTATGATCACGGTGACGCACGGACCCGGAAGAGGAACTGGTGATACATTTGAGTTACCCATCACTCTGACTTCCGGACCTGCAACCACCGCTGATGTCACTACTATGGACCCATATATGTACAGTATGACCGACATATTGACGGTAGCAGTGCAGGATGACTATGGCAATGAAGCTGTGGACTGGACTGGGAAGATGTACATCAGTCTGCTAGCTGGTGAGGTCGAATTCTCAGAGGAAGTCGAGATTGAGGGCGACGGCGGTGCATATGACGGCTGGCTCTACTATGAGTTCACTCCGGCGGATCGTGCACTACATACCTTCTTCATAACCCCGTGGACCTACATGGGTGACGGCGATACCATCATTCATTTCGAAACGGTAACGGGCATCAATGCTGATGTATCACTAACTGTGGATGCAGGACCTGTCAGTGATCTTGTGGTCACACCGGATTGGGATGAGATGGGTGTACTACCCAGGAATCCAGCCTATATCTATGCTGGTGAAACCCTTTATCTGGATGTCCAGGCAGTGGATATGGGTAACCATGTATCGACCTCCTATAATGCACCGATAATAATAGGACATAATTCAGACGGCACAGGTACTTTGGAACCTGAACCATGGTTCACTGAAGAATCCAATGTGATCATGGAGATGGTCGATGGAGATATAACTGCCCAGGATCAGTTGACAGAGTTCATTTTCTACAAAGCAACAGGAGATCTGGATATAACTGTGAAATCTGGTATCAACCACGCTATTGCGGGTAAACTCGACCTTGAGGTCAGAGCTGGCCCCTTGGCAGAATTGACCCCGATTCCTGATCCTGCTGTTATGGATGCTCTGCATGCTGCAGACGGAAGAATGCTTATACCCGTCAGCGGAACCCAAACCTTTGATGTTCTCGGATACGACGAATGGGGTAATCCGGTAATGGACCTTTCCATTACCGAATGGGATGTAGACGAACCTCTTGGAATGATGGATGATGATGAGTTCCAGGCTGTTGATTACTTCAGTCTCAAGGATGGGCCGGGAATAGAACCTGGAGAGTATTCCTATCTCGATGGATTTGTCTATATAACAGCTGAAGATGATGATGAATATCTTGAAGGTGAAGTTATCCTGAACGTACCAATAAGGGTCTTCAATCGATTGAATGTCTGGATTGTCGAGGAAGAGATCGGAGCAACAGAATTCCTTCTGGATACACCGTTCGAACTGAGAGTACCAGTTCATTACAAGACACCTGCGAATTCTTTCCCGGACAACCTCCAGCTGCTGGTCAAGTGTACCATCTACCATGAGGTAAATGTGCAGGGTATTGAACAGGGTACCGGACACGTTATCCATACCAGCGGAGCACCCAATGGTACCTTTAGACTGCTGAACCTCATAGGTGAGAAGGATGGTATCAAAGAGTACAGTGTGCTTATTCCCTATGAAGGCATGGCAAGTGCTCTGAACTACGATATGGAGAATGGAAACACGCTGAATTATCTCAAAGTAGAGATATTGGATGTGCCAGGTGGCGCAGACATGGGTGATTTCCAGTGGAACGAGGAAGATGATTCTGCATTGACCGAACTTCACGCTGTAGCTACACCGCCTGCCAGCGAGACCCCTTCATTCGCACCTGCCATGGCCCTAATGGTGCTTGCCCTTCTGGGTGGAGCTGTTGTGGCCAACCTCTACTCAACCAAAGGAAAGAAGAAAGGACGAAAGGACGAGGACGGTGTTTCACCGGTCATTGCTATCATTCTCATGGTGGCCATAACCATCGTCCTTGCCGGTGTTCTCTGGCTGTGGGTATCCGGATTGGTTGACACGCAGAAGAGCAATGATATCGAGTATGTGGACACCGCTTGGGAAAGCCTAACACTTCAGAACGATTACCAGCTCATCATCGAGAACGTGAAGGATAAAGAATTCTCGGTTGAGGACCTGGAGTTCTCTCTAATGGATGGGAACAAGGTGGATAAGAGCATGGGCCAGCACAAGGTGACAGCCATCTACGGCAAGTCTATCGACAACGAGACCATCGTGTCCTTCCATGACGGCGACCATGACGGATATCTGTCCACGGGTGATAGGTTCATCATCAAGAGTGAGGACCATGTGAACTATGACGGAAGTGCGGATCCTGGTGAGGCCAGGGCTGGATACTATTTCGCTTTGAAGACCAAGGACAACGAGCTCTTTGAAGTGCAGATCGAGCAGTAGAAAAAATGTAATTAATTAATGTTTTTCGAAAACATGGATGGTTTTCCATCTGGGACCCTTCGGGGTCCCTTTTTTTTAAATTTTTTATTCTAACAAATTATAAATAATCCAGTGATTCTAGATATTTTACTCCGGCTGCTTTAAATGAAAGCTGAAGTGAAACAATCTGAAAAAGGAAAGGAGATACTAACATGAACATGAAAAAATTGATATTGATACTTGCTATCAGTGCCTTGATCCTCACTGGATTGGCACTTTTAGTAGGAACTTTATTTGAAAGCAATAATGCTGAGAACGTAACTGTAGAGGAAGTGGTTTTTCTTCCCTACCAGAATGAGATAACTGCGGATACCCAAACCATGAGCTATGGTATGGCAGCCAAATTTTCTGACGGCAGTATCGGGCCAATGGGATCGAATCTGGACACTTTTGTTGATGATGTTAATACTGAACCAGAAACAGAATATCGAACAAGAGATGTCCCAACCCGCGGTGAAGAGATCTTTGAATTTTCAAACTGCAGTGCCACAGGTAGATATGGCCCAAGTCAGGGACAGGTGGATAATACCTATTCCGGTTCAACACTTGAGGGATCAGTTGTCCGGATTGGAAACGGGATCCAGCAGTGGGAGATTCCAGGTTCAGGCCAATATGTATTTGAAGTAGCGGGTGCTGAATCGGGAAGGGATGGATACAATCAGAACACCGGTAATGGCGCCATCATGAGAGGTACATTCGAACTCGATGAAGGAGATGTACTGAAAATACTGGTCGGTCAACGCGGTGATTTTACAGGTTACTGCTGCGGTGCAGCTGGTGGGGGCGGTACATTTGTAACTTATTCAGATAACACTCCATTGATAATTGCTGGCGGTGGTGGTGGATATAGGGCAGATTGGGGTGGTCTTAATTCCCAGTACCAGCAAGGAACTACAGAGCAGAATGGCCAATGGGCCTATTGGAACGGCGAATGCGGACCTGGGGGTACAAATGGCAACGGTGGAGGCAGAGGCTGCGGTGGATGCGGCGGGGGCGGGGGCGGTGGTTTATTGACCAATGGCGCTGGAGCGGGCTGCTGCGGTGGAACTGCTATGTCCTTCCTGAATGGAGGAGTTGGCGGACCTCAAGGCGGTCAAGGTCATGGTGGATTCGGCGGGGGTGGCGGAACTGGTTGCGGAGGCGGTGGAGGTGGAGGCGGATATTCAGGCGGGGGGTCCTGCGACTGGGGAAGTGCAGGAGGCGGAGGTTCGTATAACGATGGTGAGGATCAGGATAACGAAAGCGGGGCCAACAGCGGTCACGGATATGTTACCGTTACCTATACAGGAGGTGGAACTTCCTCTGAATACGGAAATGAGTATGAGGAAGGATCCGGAGAATCATATGTTTTCAACAATTGCAGTCAATCGGGAAGATATGGGCCAAACCAGGGACAGGTTAATTCGGAATATGCAGGATCAAATCTTGAAGGTCAGGTGAACGTGTACACCCAGGGAATACAGGAGTGGACTGTTCCGGAAACCAATACTTACATAATTGAAACCTGGGGGGCCAAAGGAGGAACTAGCAACAGAAGAAGTCCCGGAAACGGCGCCTACATTCAGGGAGAGTTCGATCTTACCCAGGGCCAGGTTCTGAAAATAGTGGTAGGGCAGATGGGTATCGACCATGGAGACAACGGAGGCGGTGGAGGAGGTTCATTTGTCTATACCGGATCAATTGGCGGAGGAGGTTTGCTCATCGCCGCTGGTGGAGGTGGAGGTGCGGGATATAATTCAGCTGATGGAATGCCAGGTGTGACCACTGAGAACGGAACAGGATACCAAGGAAATTGCGGATATCAAGGCGGAACCAACGGTTACGGTGGGCAGGGCGGTTATGCCGGAGGCGGAGCTGGTTGGAAAGGGGATGGAGGTGACCCCGGTGGAGGAGATAGATTTATCGGCGGTAGTTATTATGGCGGTCAAGGAGGTTTCGGGGGGGGCGGTGCAGGTACAAATGGGGATAATGGCGGAGGCGGTGCAGGAGGTTACTCCGGTGGAGCTAGCGGATGTGACGGCGGTAACGGATACGGCGGCGGCGGAGGGGGCTCCTATAATGGCGGAGATAACCAATCTGGCTCAGATGGACAAAACAGTAGCCATGGAAAGGTCAAGATCACCACTCCTCCGGTAGTAATTGGAGTATATTACCATGAAACATTTTCTGATCCTTTATTCGGAAATGAAGCTTCAGAATTCGGTACTGCTTGGAACAGACAAAGCCAACTTGAGAGTGGAACAAATGAAAGGGCAATTACAGATCCTGGACAGATCATTGTTGGACAATATACTTTCACTAACTGCGATACAACAGGCCGATTCGGACCTGACCAGCCCCAGATAAATACTGCTTACAGCGGTACTAGTTTGGAGGGTTTTGTTACTATCAACACCCCGGGAATACAAGAATGGACTGTACCCCAGGATGGGACCTATACTATGGAGGCTTATGGAGCGCAGGGAGGAGATACAGGACAGAACTATGGTGGAGACCCTGATTATCCTGGGGCTAAAGGAGCTAAAATGGTGGGGGATTTTGAACTGAATGAGGGGGATGAATTGAAGATACTCGTAGGTCAGAAAGGAGAACCTACCCCCGGCGGTAACAATTATGTCAGATTGTCAGGAGGAGGAGGGGGTACATATGTTACCCTTGACGATAATACTCCCCTTATAGTTGCCGGAGGAGGCGGCGGACACTATTTCAATCAATCTCAGGGCGGACATCCTGGAGATGCGAGTATAGGAGGAAATACCAATGGAGGCTGGGGGGGTAACTCAGGTGGGGGTGGCGGAGGATTGATCGGAAACGGAGGCGATATTCGTGGCGGGAAATCCTTCGTTAACGGGGGTGAAGGTGGCTATAGTTACAGAGCGGATTGGAGCGGGGACGGCGGTTTTGGCGGCGGCGGCGGAGCCCAACACGGCAGTTGGGGTGCAGGCGGTGGTGGATATCAAGGCGGAGATGCAGCTTCCTATAGGGGTTACGGCGGTAAATCCTATAATGACGGAGATAACCAGGATAATACTAGCGGTGTCAATTTAGACCATGGAAAGGTAGTAATAACCATGTATGAAGATCTTCCAGACCCTGGATTCGATGCTTTTGAGGAGGAAGAACGAGGTCCTTTCTGCTGGAGAATGGATAATTCCAATGGGCTTCGGGACAACAATCAGAATGAACTTATCCTTCATATCGGGCTTGATGCAGGTGAGGAAGGTGAAGTTACGGACCTTACCCTTGATTTCGCTTCAGAGATATATGGGAACTGCGATCCAATGCCCCCCATGTTCGATTCGGAAGACGATGCACACTATGATGGTGTGGCTGTAAGTGTGAACGGCATGAGTTGGTACAAGGTCTGGTCGCCTCCAAACCCCGCAGGGTGGTACATGCATGAAGATTTCGACCTTTTGGATATTCTACCAAATAACAGCGTTGACCCGCAAGAGGACCTGTATATTAAATTCATGCAGTATGGAAGCGGGGCCATCCCTGATGAAGGTATGTTATGGGATGAGATCACCATTCGATCCAATGCTGAGGTGGAGTACATATTTGAGGTTCCCTCTTTGCATGTATCTATTGATACGGACCCTGAAGAACCCTTCAGAATATATGCTGAAGGCCAGGGTGAACCGGATGTGGCCAATGTTACTATAAACATTGATGGATTGGGTGGAGCTTTAGCAGAAAATACAAGGGCAGACCCTATTATATATACCTTTAATAACTGTGGCGCCACAGGTTACCAGGGACCGAATCAGGGCCAAGCTAACTCGGAATACCAGGGAACCACTCTCGAAGGCCTTGTAAGTATTGCAAATTATGGTATTCAGGAGTTCACCGTACCTAAATCCGGTAGCTACACCATACGCGCAGCTGGAGGTCAGGGCGGGGGTACAAATGATCATGGAGGCAAGGGTGCGATTATGCAGGGCGATTTTGAATTGGAAACTGGAGATGTCATCAAGATCGCTGTTGGTCAGATAGGCAATCATGACAGGGGCGATCCAAATCCCGGCGGTGGTGGCGGAACATTCGTAGTTGATCAAAACAATCAAGCCCTGGTAATATCTGGTGGTGGAGGCGGTGATTCCTCATGTGATGGCAGATGCGGAACACATTATTACGGCGGCCCAGGTCTGATCACAACAAACGGAGGAAACGGGGCAGGTAGTGATGGTGGTTCAGGCGGCACTAATGGACAGGGAGGAAATTCAGGAGGATGCCCGAACAGAGGAGCTGGAGGTGCAGGATTCTTAAGTGCAGGTCAAGACTGCTGCGGGAATATGCAAGGCGGATTCACATGGCCGGATATGAGGGGAGGGCACAGAACCAGCGCGGGCTATACCCCTGGTTCTTTCGGAGGATTTGGAGGAGGAGGTCAGGGAGGACATTGCTGCGGAGGCGGATATGGGGGTGGCGGTGGTGGCTACAGCGGTGGTGGAGGTGGAGGTTATGCATCACCTAGATCTGCAGAAGGCGGTGGCGGTGGCTCAATCAACAATGGTGAGAATCAGGTCAATGAAGAAGGCGGTAATTCCGGATACGGATTTGTTGAGATCACATTCCTCGGAGGTACAACACCGGCGGGTCAGGAGGTCAGGCTGACCTATGATAGAGCAGATGGTATCATCATAGATAACAATCCGTCCATCACACAGATCACCTGGTCCTCAGCAGATGTAAATCCTGAAGATGATGTTGTGTTTGTTGGTGACGAGTTCGATGTGAATTTCTCCATATCCAATCTAGAGGGATTTGCAGGAGAGATAGGAACATTCACCCTTCAGTATATATCCTGGGATAATGAATTGATCCAGATGGAACTAGAATCACCATACCTTAGAATTCAGGAGTTCGCCTTTGCTGAGTTCAGTGAGGATTCGGAGTTCATAGCAAATAAACACGGACCAAACCCGGAGGATGGAAATTTCATCACATTACTTTCATATGATGATCTGGAACCCCCCGGTGAGATGATACCTCAGCAATTCCACAACTGGCAGGTTGATTTCCCCACCGCGGACAGTTGGCAGCTTTTCGATACAGCCGAGAGCCATCAGAAATACCTCCATGTTGTCGGTGGTGAACCCGGAGATGAAGGTTCCATTTCAGTCACCCATGGTGCTGCCAGAGGAACTGGAGATACCTACGACTTCTCAATAACCCTGACATCAGGTCCAGCCACCACTGCTACCGTAACACCTTTGGACACATACATGTACTCTATGACCGACATACTTACAGTAGCTGTTCAGGATGACTATGGAAATGAAGCTGTTGATTGGACCGGGAAGATGTATATACGGCTGGATGCAGGTGAAGTGGATTTCTCAGAGGAAGTAGAGATCGAAGATGACGGAGGACCGTATGACGGGTGGCTTTATTACGAGTTTACCCAGGCTGACAGAGCACTCCATACCTTCTTTGTTACCCCATGGACATACATGGGTGATGGCGATACCATTATCCATTTTGAGACAGTTGCAGGTTTGAGTGCCGATGTTTCCCTGAATGTAGATGCGGGACCTGTGTCTGATCTGGTGGTAGTGCCAGACTGGGATGAGATGGGTGTTACATCTAGAGATCCTGCTTATATTTATGCTGGTGAAACATTGTACCTGGATGTATATGCAACTGATGCTGGTGGTCACGTGTCCACAAGCTATGAGGCACCAATCATCATGGAACATAATTCATCTGCGACCGGAGATCTTGAACCTGAACCCTGGCATACTGAATCATCAAATGTGATCATGCAGATGGAGAATGGATCAATTATTGCAGGTGACCAAACCACAGAATTCATATTCTTCCAGTCGACTATAGATCTAGACATTAGTGCAAAATCCGGAATAAATCATGCTGTCAATGGAAAACTTGATCTGGAGGTGAAACCTGGTCCATTAGCCGAACTAACACCAATACCTGATCCTTCCACTCTGAGTATTGAATATGCAGCAGACGGAAGAATATTGGTACCCGTCAGCGGAACACAGAATTTCGATGTTGAGGCCTTCGATCAATGGGGTAATCCCATCACCGAGTTTGACATTACAGATCGGGATGCTGATGAGATCATAGGCATTATGGATGAGGACGAATTTCAGGCTGTGGACTATTTCAGTCTAGAAGATGATCCAGGGATTGAACCAGGTGAATACTCCTACATGGACGGAATGGTATATATCACTGCAGAAGATACAGATGAGTTTCTTGAAGGCGAGGTCACTCTTGAGATACCTGTTAGAGTGTTCAACAGGTTGAACATATGGCTTGTGGAAGAAGAGATAGGTGCTACAGAGTTCCTTCTGGATACACCTTTCGAACTTAGAGTTCCAGTCCATTACAAGACTCCTGCTGCCTCATTCCCTGATAATCTGCAGCTTCTTGTCAAGTGTACTATATACCATGAAGTTAACCTTCAGGGTGAGGAGCAGGGTGAAGGTCATGTGATCCACACTAGCGGTGCTCCCAACGGTACTTTCAGACTGCTATATCTGCATTCTGACCAGGAAGGAATAAGGGAGTATGGTGCAATGATACCTTTCGAGAGCATGGCATCAGCCCTGAACTTTGATACAGAAAACGCTGATACGATGAACTATCTGAAGGTAGAGATATTGGATGTACCCGGTGGAGCTGACATGGGTGATTTCCAGTGGAATGAAAGAGATGACTGGACCTTGACTGAGCTTCATGCGGTTGCAGCGCCTCCGGCTTCCGAAACACCTTCATTTGCACCGGGAATGGCCATAATGGTTCTAGCCCTCCTAGCAGGAGCGGTCATTGCCAGCCTCTATTCCCGAAGCGATGATAAGGGACGGAAGAGTAAGAAGGACGATGACGGTGTTTCACCGGTTATCGCTATCATTCTCATGGTAGCCATAACCATCGTTCTTGCCGGTGTTCTCTGGCTGTGGGTGTCGGGACTTGTTGATACGCAGAAGAGCAACGATATCGAGTATGTTGATACCGCCTGGGAAGGTCCGACGCTTCAGAACGATTACCAGCTCATCATCGAGAATGTTAAGGACAAGGAATTCTCGGTTGAGGACCTGGAGTTCTCCCTTATGGACGGGAACAAGGTCGATAAAAGCATGGGTCAGCACAAGGTGACCGCCATCTATGGTAAATCTATAGACAACGAGACCATTGTTTCTTTCCATGACGGTGACCATGACGGATATCTGTCCACGGGTGATAGGTTCATCATCAAGAGCGAGGACCACGAGAACTATGACGGCAGTGCGGATCCAGGGGAAGCAAGGGCAGGATACTACTTTGCCCTGAAGACCAAGGACAACGAGCTCTTCGAGGTTCAGATCGAGCAGTAATGTACATCTGGAATCTCTATTTTTGATTTCTTGCTAGATAATTCCGAACGGGTCCTTTGGGACCCTATTTTTTTTTTTCTAGAAAACTTTTTTATACGTTAGCTTAGCTCATTATTTCTCTGAATTTAAATAAAAATATCAGATAGGAGTGATGAAATAATGGTAGAAGGAGATACGAATAGACTGAAAAAAATAATCCTGATAGTCGCTATTAGTGCTTTGGTCCTTACTGGGATCGCAGTATTGATAGGAACAGTATTTGAATGGGATAATTCCCGAAATATAACAGTGGAAAATGTTGTATATCTTCCCAATATGAACGAGGTTAATTCAGAAACCGATACAATGAGCTACGGAGCGGCAGTCCAATACTCCGACGGGTCCATAAGCTCTCTTGGGTACTCATTGGAGAGGATCAAGAACAGTGACAAGGAATCCTCGGATGAAAAAATTGAATTGGATGGTGAATCAACAAGAGCGGTTCCCAATGAGGGTGATTCATGGGATTTCTCATATACGGGTTCAGCCCAGGAATGGGAAATACCTGCCAATGGCATCTATAAACTAGAGGTTTGGGGCGCAGAAGGGGGATCCACGAACTATGCTGCTGGTAAGGGAGGTTACGCCTGTGGTGATTACGAGTTCATCAATGTTGATTCGATTTTTGTTTATGTAGGTGAAAAAGGAACTACCATTCCAGGCTGCGACACCACTGGAGGAGGCGGTTGGAACGGCGGTGGTGACGGTTCAACATGGAATTGCGGTGAACACTACGGAGGCGGAGGTGGAGGTACGGACATAAGAAATGAAGGGGGAAACTGGGATAGCCAGCTGGGTTTGGATTCCAGAATAATTGTCGCGGGTGGTGGCGGCGGTGCAACCAATAACGGTAACTGTACTGGTGGTGCAGGTGGAGGTCTTACAGGTGGTAATGCAGGAGGCAACTATGGGGCGGGAATCGGAGGAACCCAGAACAATGGAGGCCAGAACAATGGAACATTCGGTAAAGGCGGTTCCTGTAATAACACTTGGAGCATGGGTTGGGTAGGCGGCGGTGGCGGTGGATGGTACGGAGGAGGACACGGCAACGCCCATGGAGGCGGTGGTGGCGGTTCGTCTTACTACGGTGATCTAGAAAATTCTGGTACGCAGAGCGGTCAGAATTCAGGGCACGGGAAAGCAAAGATTACTCTTATAGAACTCGGTTCAGGAGGACCATCAGATTATGGAAATGAATATGAAGAGGGAAGTGGAGAATCCTATGTTTTCACCAATTGCAGTCAATCGGGAAGATATGGGCCAAACCAGGGACAGGTTAATTCGGAATATGCCGGTTCAAACCTTGCAGGTCTGGTAAACGTATATACCCAAGGAATTCAGGAATGGACCGTTCCTGAAACCAACACTTACATTATAGAATCCTGGGGAGCTAGAGGTGGAGCGGGACAGAATAGAAGTGCAGGCAATGGAGCCTATATCAAAGGTGAATTCGATCTCACCCAGGGTCAGGTATTGAAGATCGTTGTAGGACAGATGGGATCTCCAGGGTCCAACGGAGGAGGAGGTGGTGGTTCATATGTTTACACCGGTTCAATTGGAGGAGGAGGTCTTCAAATAGCCGCTGGCGGGGGCGGCGGTGGAGGGTATAATTCAGCCGACGGTCTTCATGGAGCGATTACCGAAAATGGATCGGGTTATCCCTATAATTGCGGATATAACGGCGGGACAAATGGATACGGAGGACAGGGCGGCGCTGCAGGTGGAGGAGCCGGATGGAAGGGAAACGGCAGTGGTCCTGGAGGAGGATCGAGATTTATTGGAGGTAGTTATAATGGAGGACCGGGCGGATTCGGCGGCGGTGGTGCTGGAACCTATTCCGATAATGGTGGTGGTGGAGCTGGAGGCTACTCCGGAGGTGCATGCGGATGCGACGGCGGTAATGGATACGGTGGAGGTGGAGGCGGGTCCTTTAACGACGGTGACAATCAATCTGGTACTGAAGGACAGAACAGTGACCATGGTAAGGTCAAGATCACAACGCCTCCAGTCATTATTGGAGTATATTATCATGAAACCTTTTCAGACCCCCTATTTGGTGAGAATGCTACTGAATTCGGTCCTGCCTGGGGAAGGGACAGCCAGCTTGAGACTGGAACCAATGAGAGAGCAATTACCGATCCGGGGCAGATCATTGTTGAACAGTATACATTTTCCAATTGCGGTTCTACTGGCAGGTACGGTCCGAATCAATCAGATGCCAACTCTGAATACAGCGGAACCAGCCTTGGTGGTGAAGTTACCATCAGCACTCAGGGTATACAGAAGTGGGTAGTTCCCGCGGATAATACTTATACAATAGAGGTATGGGGTGCTTCATCCGAACCCCAGACACATAATTATTCCTCTTACACTGGGAGATATGGTCGAGGGGCCCGCATGCAGGGTGATTTCGAACTCAATGAGGGCGACACGCTGCAGATATTAGTTGGACAAAAACCCATTCAGAATAATTTCAACGGCGGTGGCGGAGGTACGTTCGTGGCTATAGGTCAATCCCATGCCAGCGCAGATCCTCTGATCATAGCCGGCGGTGGTGCATCATACCGTGTAGGGTACAATTATAACGGTGATTGGCAGACCATGATAGATGGAACTACAGATGAATCCGGAAATGATGCTTATGGTAATGGAGGAGACAACGGGAACGGCGGATACTCCAATGCCTGCGATGGCCCCGGAGCGGGGTTCCTCACTGATGCCCAGGGTGGATGCTACACCCGTGCAAAGGCATTCCGGAACGGCGGAGTTGGTGGTGAATACAATACCAATGGCGGACAGAACGGAGGTTTCGGAGGAGGAGGACACGGTGGCTGGGGTGGGTCCGGTGGCGGTGGAGGTTATTCCGGAGGCGGTGCAGGTTACAACAATCCTTTCCCTCCTTCAGGAGGTGGAGGTTCATATAATGAAGGTGACAACCAGGACAATGACGGAGGTGTGAACACCGGCCACGGAATGGTCACGATCACCCTTTACGAAGATCTTCCAGATCCCGGATTCGATGCCTTTGAAGAAGAAGATCGAGGACCCTACTGCTGGAGAATGGATAATTCCAATGGGCTCAGGGACAACAACCAGAACGAACTGATCCTCCATATAGGGCTTGATGCTGGTGAGGAAGGGGAAGTCACAGATCTGACCCTGGATTTCGCTTCAGAGATATATGGGAACTGCGATCCAATGCCCCCCATGTTCGATTCCGAAGACGATGCGCATTTTGACGGTTTGGCAGTAAGTGTGAATGGTATAAACTGGTACAAAGTTTGGTCGCCACCGAACTCTGCAGAGTGGTACTTGCATGAAAATTTCGATCTATTGGATATACTGCCCAATAACAGCGTGGATCCCCAAGAGGATCTTTATTTAAAATTTATGCAGTATGGAAGCGGAGCTATCCCTGACGAAGGTATGCTATGGGATGAGGTCACTCTAAGATCCAATGCCGAGGTAGAGTTCCTTTTCGAGGTTCCCTCCCTGCATGTATCTATGGATACCGATCCGGAAGATCCTTTCAGAATATATGCCGAAGGACAGGGTGAACCGGACGAGGCAAATGTGACAATAAATATAGATGGATTGGGCGGTGCTTATTTTGGAGATACAAGGGCAGATCCCATTTTTTATGAGTTCACGAACTGTAATAAGACAGGAAGGGAAGGTCCTAATCAATCCCAAGTGAATAATTCATACACCGGAACCACCCTTGAAGGGACGGTAACCTCCAACAACGGAATACAGACCTGGACTGTCCCTGACGGCGGTTTATATTTGATCGAGACCTGGGGTGCTCAGGGAGGACAGAAAAATGGAAATCCCAATGGAGGAAAAGGAGCGAGATTACAAGGTGAATTTGAACTTGAAGAGGGTGACCAGATCAGCATAATGGTTGGGCAGATTGGAGGCTGCAATGCGCCATGGGGCGGTGGTGGAGGTGGCGGAACCTTCGTTGTCAACAACAATGATCTTCTGATAGCTGCTGGTGGAGGAGGAGGCATCGATACTACTAGTAATGATGTAGATGCAACGCATAATGAACAAGCCTTTGACGGGTTTTCTTACTGTGGGAACTGTGCTGCCAGAGCCGGTTCACCGGGTCATGGTGGTACCACTGATTCAGGTCATATGCAGTGTGCCGGAGCGGGAGCGGGATGGCTCTCTGATGGTGCAGATGCGTATAGTAACTGTGGAAGCGCAACCGGAGGAGACTGTTTTTCGAATGGCGGTCGAGGAGGATGGGGCAGTTGTTATCACGGACAAAACGGACGGCATGAGGGCGGATTCGGCGGTGGAGGAGGAGGAGGCTGTGGAGGTGCAGGTGGCGGCGGAGGTTATACAGGAGGCGGTGGTTCCTGGGGCGACGGGAATGGAGGAGGTGGAGGTTCGTTCAATAGTGGAGAAAACACCGAAGGAGAGAGCGGTGTTCAGGAAGGTCATGGAAAGGCGGTATTGACGTATATGGGTGGTGGAGATCCCGCTGCAACAGAAGTGCGTCTTACCTACAATAGAGCCAATGGGATAGTTATTGATAACGATCCTGGTATCACAGAAATATCATGGTCCTCAGCTGATGTCAACCCTGAAGATGATGCTGTTTTTATTGGTGACGAATTCGAAGTGAATTTCTCCATATCCAATCCTGAAGGTTTTGCAGGAGAGATAGGCACGTTCACACTTGAGTACGTATCCTGGGATAACGATCTGGTCCAAATGGAATTGGAATCACCATACCTTCGGATCCAGGAATTCTCTCATGCTGATTTCAGTGAGGATTCCATGTTCATAGCCAATAATCACGGGCAGATACCGGGTCAGGAGAACCTTATCACCCTGGCATCCTACGATGATCTACAGCCTCCCGGCGAGATGATACCCCAGGAATTCCATAACTGGATACTGGACTTCCCGACTGTGGATGATGTATGGCTTGAAGATACACCTGAAAGTCATCAGAAATATCTGCATATCGAAGGTGGGGAACCGGGTGATGAAGGTACCATCACCGTTACCCACGGCGCTGCTAGGGGAACGGGTGATACCTTTGTTCTGCCGATAACCCTGACATCAGGTCCTGCCAGCGCGGCCACGGTTACAGCTTTGGATACATATATGTACAGTATGACAGACATACTCACCGTAGCAGTTGAGGATAACTTCGGCAATTCAGCAGTAGACTGGACAGGAAATATGTATATCCGTCTTGACGCTGGTGAAGTCGATTTCTCGGCTGAGGTTGAAGTAGAGGACGACGGTGGTCCCTACGACGGCTGGCTATACTATGAGTTCACACCGGCTGACATGGCGCTGCATACTTTCTTCATCACCCCGTGGACATACATGGGGGACGGCGATACCATAATCCATTTCGAGACAGTTGGAGGACTAAGCGCCGATATTTCGTTGGATGTGGATGCAGGGCCGGTCCATCACCTTCTGGTCACACCGGACTGGGATGAGATGGGTGTTGCACCGAGACCCGAGAACTACATCTATGCAGGCGAGACCCTTTATCTTGACGTCCAGGCGGTTGACATGGGCGACCATGTGTCAACCACGTACACTGCGCCCATAATTGCTGAACATAATTCTCCTGCAACGGGTGAACTGGAACCTGAACCCTGGCAGGCAGAAGCATCTACTATCACCCTTGAGATGATAGACGGGTTGATAACCGGAGCCGACCAGTTGACTGAGTTCGTATTCTATCAGGCCACGGAGAACCTGGAGATCAGCATGAAGTCAGGCATCAATCATGCCGTGAACGGCAGGCTAGATCTGGAGGTCAGGGCCGGGCCGTTGGCAGAGCTGACGCCTATACCTGATCCATCTACCATGGATGCTCTGCATGGGGCCGACGGTCATCTTCTGATCCCTGTAAGCGGGACTCAATTCTTCGATGTTCTGGCCTTTGACGAATGGAGTAATCCTGTTGCGGAGTTCGATATCACAGATTGGGATGCTGATGAAATTATCGGTATGATGGACGAGGCTGAATTCCAGGCAGTGGACTACTTCAGTCTACTGGATAATCCAGGAATCAAAGAAGGTGAGTATTCCTACATGGATGGAATGGTCTATATCACAGCTGAGGACACTGATGAGTTCCTTGAGGGCGAGGTCACCCTGCAGATACCCGTTAGAGTGTTCAACAGGCTGAATGTCTGGCTTGTGGATGAGGAGATAGGGGCCACCGAGTTCCTTCTGGACACGCCCTTCGAACTCCGGCTGCCAGTCCATTACAAGACTCCGGCTGCCTCTTTCCCTGACAACCTGCAGCTCTTGGTCAAATGCTCGGTATATCATGAGGTCAACATTCAGGGTGAACCTCAGGGTGAAGAGCATGTGATCCATACCAGCGGAGCCCCCAACGGAACCTTCCGCCTTCTATATCTGCATTCGGACCAGGAAGGAGTGAAGGAATACGGGGCTCTCATACCCTTTGAGAGCATGGCAAATGCCCTGAACTACGATAATGAGAACGGAGATAACTTGAACTACCTCAAGGTCGAGATAATCGATATTGCCGGTGGTGCTGATATGAGTGACTTCCAGTGGAATGCTGATGATGATTCGGTACTGATCGAGCTCCATGCAGTAGCAGCCCCGCCTGCATCAGAGACTCCGTCCTTTGCACCTGCAATGGCCATAATGGTATTAGCTCTACTAGGTGGAGCCGTCATCTCCACTCTGTATTCCCATGGAAAGGAAAAGGGACGCAAGAGAAAGGACGAGGACGGTGTATCACCGGTCATTGCTATCATCCTTATGGTGGCCATAACCATCGTTCTTGCCGGTGTTCTCTGGCTCTGGGTATCGGGACTTGTAGATACGCAGAAGAGCAACGATATCGAGTATGTTGATACTGCCTGGGAAAGCCCGACTCTTCAGAACGACTACCAGCTCATCATCGAGAACGTGAAGGACAAAGAATTCTCTGTTGAAGACCTGGAGTTCTCACTAATGGACGGGAACAAAGTGGACAAAAGCATGGGTCAGCATAAGGTGACCGCAATCTACGGCAAATCCATCGACAACGAAACCATTGTTTCCTTCCATGACGGGGACCATGACGGATATCTGTCTACTGGCGACCGGTTCATCATCAAGAGCGAGGACCACGAGGACTATGACGGCAGTGCGGATCCAGGTGAAGCTAGGGCAGGATACTACTTCGCTCTGAAGACCAAGGACAACGAGCTGTTCGAGGTGCAGATAGAGCAATAGGCGAGAAGGAATTCTTTTTAATTGGTTCTGGACTGAATATCTGCCAATTTGGGGCCCTTCGGGGCCCTGGTTTTTTTTAAATTTTTTTAATATTTGGAATTTCTTTAATTTATTTAGTTTCGTTCAATTTCTTCAAAAAACATTTTTTTGATGTATATAGGTTTTAAATAATGCTCCGGTTCGGCCTGACAAATTGTTCTTATGGTAAACAGGGTGAAAGAACTATGCCAATTATTGAAACGAAGAAAGTGCAAAAGATGTATGATACTGGTAAAGTAAAGGTCCACGCACTCCGCGGTATTGATCTAACGATTAAAAAGGGAGAGATGGTCGCGGTAATGGGGCCCTCCGGATGCGGAAAGACAACTCTTCTTAACTGTCTCTCTGGATTGGATGACCTTACCAAAGGAGAGGTCCTTCTGGAAGGAAAGAACATCCATAAAATGTCGGATAACGATAGAACCGAATTCAGGGCCAAGAAAATGGGTTTTGTTTTTCAATTCTACAATCTCCTGCCAGTGCTTACCGCTCTGGAAAACATAGAACTCCCATTATTGGTATCAGGTGTAAAACCGAAAATAGCAAAGGAGAAAGCCCTGAAGGTCCTTGATCTGGTTGGACTAAAGAACTGGGCAACCCACGTACCTTCGGAACTATCCGGAGGTCAGAGACAGAGGGTCACTATCGCAAGGGCATTGGTAAACGAACCGGCTATTGTATGGGCTGATGAACCCACGGGAGATCTGGATAAAAAAACCACCAATGAAATTATGGATCTGATGTGCCGATTGAATACCCAGAATCAGCAAACATTCGTAATCGTAACCCACGACCCCTTTGTTGCCAGACGGGCTACACGCCAGATAGAGATGGAAGACGGAAAAATAGCCAGTGATAAAACTGTCGAAGGGAGAGAATGCAAGTAGGAGACATTCCCATGAGTGTAACCAAAAAAATTGACCTGATAACTCCGCTATTCGCTATCACCCTATTTTTTACTTTCATTGCAGCGGTGGCCATCAAACCGGGCATGACATTCTATTGGATAGTTATATTCATAGTAGTGGCTGCACTTGGAATATCGGCCATAAATAACCTCATTATGTTCAAGATGGGTGTCAGGAACATATACCGAAGAAAGGGACATTCCGCGATCCTGATATCCGGCCTGATGATAGGTACGATAATTATCGCTAGTTCCCTGATCGTAGGAGACACCATGGACGAGATGGTGACATCCCTGAATTACGACATATTCCACGAGGTGGATGAAGTTGTAGAGGCAAGGGATATCGATGGTTCAAGGGTTTTCTATAACCAATCCGTATATCATGAACTCCGGGAAAAAATACTGTCAATAGAAAATGTAGAAGATGTGACTGGAGAGATACAGGAAGCAGTTTCAGTGATAAATATTGATGAGGGGCAGATAGAGCCCACATTCACCTTGATAGGCTATAACATATCATCGGGCAGTTTCGGAGAGTTCAAATCGGATGGAAAAACACTCCCCTTTGAAATCAGTGGAAGTGAGCTTTACATGGACAAGAACTCTGCTGACTCCCTCTTGGCCAAAAAGGGTAATACTATTATGATTACAACCGCAACCGGTCAGCATATGTTCACTGTAAAGGATATAGTAGATGATGACGGCCGGACCGATTGGGTAATGGGCGGTGGTCTCTTCATGCCCCTTAGCAGCGCTCAGAGGATATTGAATGAAACCGGCATCAACACAGCAAAGGTCACCAACAAAGGCGGAGTGGTGGGCGGTGAGAAATACTGCGACGAGATCCAGGAGGGGATCGAGAAAATATTGGAATCCGGAGATTACGGTAATCTACAAATTACCCGAAATAAAAAAACCGAGGTCGAGGAAAGCAGAGAAGGAATATCCTCCTTTACAGACATGTTCCTTATATTCGGTTCCTTTTCGATCATTGCCGGTGTCATCCTCATAATCAATATTTTCGTGATGCTGGCAGAGGAAAGGAAATCTGAGATGGGTATGGCCAGGGCCGTAGGTATGAAAAGGATACATCTGGGCAGATCCTACCTTTATGAAGGAAGCGTGTATGCGTTCATATCCGCATTCATCGGTGCCGTCTCCGGGATAATTGTTGCATATATTGTACTTTACTTCACAGATTCCATCATCTCGAGTGTGGGAGGAGGTATTAATTTCAGCATTATAGAAAATTTCAACTACCAGCCCATAAGCATTATCCAGGCATTTACCTTCGGCATGCTGATAACTCTGATAACCGTATCCTTTGCCTCTAAAAGGGTAAGCAAATTGAATATTGTAAGGGCGATACGGAACATTCCTGAACCCAAGATACCGAAGAAGAGCACCAGGATGCTGATCATCGGCGGGATATTGACCGCCCTTGGCCTGGCATTCATAATACTCAGCATAGCTAAACTCCAATCCTACCAGCTGGCGGCGTTCTACCTGGGAGCCTCTCTGGCAATTTTCGGCTCTGGTTTCTTGATGAGGCGCTACATGGACGATCGATGGGCTTTTACCATCGCCTGCAGTATATTATTGATAGTATGGATTATACCTGACAGATTCACCAAGGTCTCAACTTTGGTTGATGATATCGGCGACATTGAGATGTTCATACTTTCCGGTATGTTCATGGTCAGCTCAGCAGTGCTGATATTCATCTACAATTCCAAGCATATACTTGATTTAATTCTGAAACTCTGGTCATATACAAAAAGGCCTACCGCTACCCTGAAGGCTGCCACATCCTACCCTATGAGGAACAAGTTCAGGACTGGAATGACCATATTCATGTTTGCTCTGATCATATTCACTATTGTGGTAATGTACATGATTGTGGGGATTATGAGCTACAACATCGATAGGATCACCCAGGAACAGCTGGGCGGACTGGATATCGTAGGCACAACCAATCCAAACAACCCTATAATGGATATGTCAGGTAGTATAGAGATGAATGATAACCTCACGAGAACAGATTTCAACTCAATTTACAACATCTATGCAGGTTATGTTGATATTGATACCTCCAACCTAAAACCTTCGCAGGGAACTACTAGCGGTGACGTGGATTTCATACCTGTTTCGGTATTCGGATTCGGTTCTAATTTTGCTAAGGAAAACAAATGGACATTTACCAAGTATCTTGACGATTACGGTTCGGAGAGAGAGGTTTGGGAGGCCGTTTATAACAACAACTCTCTTGTGATCTTGGATAATACCTTTATAACTGTAGAGGATATGGGGCCGCCAACACCTTATTCGGGACTGGGTTACGACATAGGAAAGACCATTCAGTTGAAGAGCCCAACAGGAGAGGTCATGAACAAGACCATTGTTGGTGTTCTGGACCAATTTATATTCAATGGATTATTCGTTTCTGATAATGCGGTCAAGGAAGAAATGGGAGTTCCAATTCCTACGATCTATCTCTTCGATCTGAAGGACCCTGATAGTGCTGACAGCATTGCTAAGGACCTAGAGAGAGAATTCTCCATCAATACAATACCCCTTCGATCCACCGTAGAGCAGTTCACCAATATTATGGAACAGTTTTTCAACCTGTTCACGGGCTTCATGGCCCTGGGACTCGTGGTTGGTATTGCTGGATTAGGCATAATAACATTAAGAGCGGTCCACGAAAGAAGACTGGAGATCGGGATGCTGCGGGCCATAGGGTTTAAAAGAAGGAACGTTACCATGGTTTTCATCCAGGAAGCGACATTTATCTGTATAGTGGGGATATTTCTGGGAGTTGTTCTGGGAATAATTGTGGGTTATAATATTTGGTATGACGGTTTCAAGGAGATGGATTATGAGTTCTATATCCCCTGGGTCAAGATACTAACAGTATCGGTGATCGCTTTTGTTTCAACAGCAATTTTCACCATACCTCCAAGCTATATGGCCTCAAGAGTCGCCCCCGCTGAAGCCCTGAGATATGACTGATCACATATATCTTAAACTTGCAAACATTGTAGCTTTCCTTGCCGAATTGAAGGATAATTATCTGCTGCGGGTTCTCTTCAGTGTCAAGACCGCTCCTGTAAGGAAGACCAAAATGAATCCTGCTAAAGCAAATAGGTCCAACCAAATATCGGTCAATCCCCATCCCCTGAGAAGTACAGACCTCAGAGCCTTTATTGCATAGGTTACAGGTATGAAATAAGACGCTGGGCGCAACCAAACGGGTATAGCCTCTAGAGGCCAGAATATCCCAGAAAGAAGAAAGGCCGGTAGAATTATCAGAGGCAGGAACTGAATGGCCTGTGATTCTCGGTGTGCAGCACTGCTCAGTAATATTCCGAGGGATATGCTCACAACTGCCAGCATGGAAGCAATAATGAAAGCTAGAAGCGGATTCCCCACAACCATTATATCGAACACAACTATGGCCAAACCCATGAGAATACCGACCTGTATCATTCCAGTAACACTGAAAGCAGCAGCATAGCCAATGACTATCTCTCCCTCGGTAACAGGCGTTGCCAACAATCGCTGGAGTGTTCCCTGGGTCTTCTCCCCAACAAATGTTATTAGTGTGAGAATGGTGGTAAGCATGAAGATCGCAAAACCGATTATTCCTGGAACGAACATATCAATGAACTCTGCGTTCTTTCCATATACTGGTTCTGAAGTATCGATTGATGCAGGTGACTTGAAACTCCTCTCCTCAAATATGTCCATTAAGGCTTCCCGAAAGCTCAATTGGATGGCGCTGGCTACATTGACATTGGTCTGATCTGAATGAATACTCAGCGCAGGATCGGTGGTCATTTCTGAGCCAGATGTATTATTGGTAACGTTGGTATCATAGTTATTGTTGTTTTTTAGCAAATTCAATTTGATCATTATCTGATAAGTGAAATTCCCGGGAAATACAACAACCGAATAGCCGTCGCCCTTCTCAACCTCTCTTATAGCCTTTTCCACATCATCCATATATCTAATATTTACAACATCCCGGTCAACCTTTTCCAGAACGGCTTTGGACAAATAGAGGGTTTGGTTGGTGACAGGGTCCTTATACCCTCCATCCAAATTAACAACAATTACATCCACTTCCCTAACCTCGCCGCTGAAGGCAACCCCGAAGAGCAGCATTGCAAGTATGGGCGCCAATATTATAAGGGCCATGCTCCTCCGATCGTGTTTCAGGGTCCAGAATATCTTCTTTGTGACCATTAAAGCTCTGTGGAAATTCATTTACCATCACCTTCATTATTGACTGTCATATTATCAAATTCATTATCACCTTCTGCCAGATACAGAAAGGCATCTTCAAGATTGTTCGTTCCGGTCAGATCCATTATTCCCTGCGGAGTATCCTGTGCTATCAGTTTTCCATCCCTCATCAATCCGATCCTGTCGCAATGCCTGGCCTCATCCATGTAATGGGTAGTTATTAGTATCGTAACGCCTTTCTTTTTTTCACGATTGAATGTGCTCCAGAATCCCGCTCTCAGCGGGGGATCAACACCTACCGTAGGTTCGTCCAGAAATAATAATTTGGGAGAATGGATCATTGACGCAGAAAGGGATACCCTGTGTCTCTGCCCACCGCTGAGCTTGGATAGAATGAAATGCCGTCGATCATAAAGGTCGACAAGTCCCAATACCTCTTTCTCCCGTTTCAAATAACCTTTATTTGAAGAATTGTAAACTCCCCAGAACATCTTCAGATTCTCACGAATGGTCAGATCGGGATAGAGGGCCGTCTCCTGAGGCATATAACCTATGCTGTAGGGAATAGACTTGTGGCCCATCATCTTACCCAAAATCTGCCCGTACCCTGAATCTGGTCTGACAAGTCCGCATAGTATCTTAATGGTGGTGGTTTTTCCGGAACCGTTGGGGCCCACAAGGCCGTATACCTCGCCTTTCTTTACAATCAGGTCAAGAGAATCCACAGCCTTAACATCTCCATAATTTTTCTTCAGATTCTTGGTATATATGGCCTTTTTATCAATGGTGATATTACCTTTATCTTTCATTGAACGGCTCCCTCCATTTCACTTCTTAGACCAGTAATATAAAATTCTACGAATCCCCGTATAACAACTTCATCTAATTCAATGAACTTATCCGTACCGAAAAAGGCATGTGAAATCGCAGAGCTGAAAAAGAAACTAAAAAAGGTCAGAGCCGCCATTTTCGTGTCCACGGAGCCTACAAAATTCCTATCCTTACATTTTTGGAAGTAGTCATTCAGACTGCAGATGAACTGTGTAGGAGCATTGGAGACATTCGCCCATATATCTGGAAAATTCCCGCTCTCCGTAAGAACTAGTTTGAGCACCGTTAATCGGGGTCTCATTTCACTTAGCAAGGTCAATCCGATTATTGTCAGGTCCCCGATCAAATCACCTGATGGTTCAGGCATTTTATTTATCATAGAGACCGAAATATCAATCTGTTCATCTATCATGCTAATGAACAATCCGGATTTCGTCCCGAAATTTCTGAATATGGTCAATTCATTGACCTGGGCTTCTTCTGCAATTGCCCTTGTGGTCGTCCCTTTATATCCCCTTTGGGAGAATAGCCTGAAGGAAGCTTCAAGTATCCTTTCCCTTATGCTCTCTGATACATAGTTCGAAATATTTTTCATTATTCACAGCCCCAATAGGTAAGCAAGTGCTTACATTATTGAATTCGAATATATCAATTTTTCATTCCAAATGAATCCCTGTGTAATTCACTGATAGACCTGCACATCCCTATATCATCAAATAGATACTTCTAAATGCACAAAGGCATCATTTTTTTCACAAAACCTATATACAAAATGGACTTATTCAGGGTGAGAACGAAATAGAAGGTGATAACAATGTCAAAGGGTACTCCTTCAATGGGAAAACGTAACAAGAAGACCCACATTCGATGCAGAAGATGCGGGAACAATGCATACCACGCTAGAAAAAGAGAATGTGCATCCTGCGGGTTCGGTGTTACATCCAAGAGAAGGGAATTCAACTGGATTAAATAATCTTGAAATACTTAATTATCTCATGGTTTGAGAAACAGATTGTTTAATCCCAAACCTTCCTTTTCATTTCTTATTATTTTTAACCAAAGGGTTAGCTTTTTAACAACCTTTTCTTTTATAGATACGCGGATTTTTGGACAACTCTGTTCAAGGTCATTATCATTCACAACATCCAAGGTGAATGATAAAAATCCTAAATTAAAGGACGTGTATGTTATGAACGAGCAGATAGACCCTAGGATATATGAGAAGAGATGGGACAGGATAATCAAAGAACTTGAAAAAAATGAAAAGGATGCTTTTATCGTATCTAACCCAGGAAATGTCAGATACCTTTCTTGTGCTCACATACCATCCTTTCCGCTTCTGAATCACATTGTTGTAGAAAGGGACGGAAAAGTAACCGGTATTACATCATCCCTTGAAAAGTTCAGAGCTTTAGAAGAAGCCCATGTTGATGAACTTCTGATCTTCACGACATATCCTGGCATCCATTCTGACGGCAAAACCCCTATTGGAACTTTGAAGAAATTGATAAAGGAAAAGGGATGGAAGAACGCCTTGATAGACAACCCAGTCAACACCCGATTGGTTAAAAAGGATACCTCAGGTTTGATCACAAAGATGAGAATGAGAAAGGACCCGCTTGAATTGAAGTTCATTCAAACCGCTGCTGAGATAACTGATAGAGGAGCGGAGGAACTTCCGGAGCTTATTGACCCCGGGCTTTCTGAGAGACAGATCGCCAAGGAACTGAACCACATTCTCAGGGACGATGAGCGGGTGCAGACTGAAGCCTTTGAGACAATAATTGCTAGTGGTACAAAATCTGCCTTCTCACATCACGATGTTACAGATAGAAAGATAGAAAAAGGGGATGTAGTGATCTGTGATTTCGGTGTTTATGTCAACGGATACTGTTCTGACTGTACAAGAACATTCTTTGCCGGAAATCCATCTGATGAAATGACGGACATCTATGAATTGGTACTGGAAGGGCAAGAATTGGGAATAGAGAGCGCGGTAAAAGGAAAAACCTACGGCAGTATAGACGAGAATATCAGGGATCTTTTTAAACAGACCGATCATCACAAATATTTCGTTCATTCCACCGGTCACGGCATTGGACTGGAGGTACACGAAGCACCCAATGGTATCAGGATCGGAATGAAAACGAAGATCGAAGAGGACCACATATTCACTGTAGAACCTGGAATATATATACCAGGGCAGGGAGGGGTGAGGATCGAGGATGATATACTTATCAAGGATGGAAAACCCGTAAGCCTCACAAAATCCCCCAAAACATTGTGAATATTATCTTCATTGATAATTTTAACAATAAAAAAGGGTAATATGCACAATTTTCTATCTTACCATATACATACCGATCTATGCGGTAAAAATCTATTGTTCATTATTGTAGGTATAATAAGTTGATCGTGTCTTTCCCTGCTTCAATATCTTACCCATTTCAATCAGTTCTCTAAGGTCGATCTGAAGAACGCGTCTAGATACCCCGGGAAAAATTCGTTCAATATCGTTGATCTTGAGCTTCTTACCCCTATTGGCAAAGAAAAAGAGTGAGATCTTTCCCCTCCGTTTCTCCAGCTTGCCCTTCCCTTCATCCTTTTTTCTCCGCCTTCTCCTGCTGACAGTTTGTATGGTATGTTTACGTGGAGATTCCTTCTTATAGGATATTATCTTATCTTGGCTGCCCGGACCGCCATCACCTACTGGACCTCCTGAAACGGTTTCAAGATCAGGATCGAATAGCGAGGGAACCTTAGCAGCAACTGAGGAACGAATAACCGTCTTCTCTGAGACCTTCCGGGATTTAACTGGTTTTTTCTTTGTACCTTTTCTCGGAGAGCGGACCCTACTTCCCGATACAAAGTTTTCCGGAACTGATTTTTTGGACATAATATCAATTACATATTCTGGCATGCTAGGCAATATTGAGGTTCTTATGGAAAAACCTCCGGAAAAATCTGATGTTCTATTGGCCAATACCAGAGCAGATTTGACTGCTGATGGTTTACCGGTAAATACTATTGTTACCAATCCTCCGCCTAGAATGTACCTTCCCAATATCTTGATCTTTACAGATCTGGAAATGGAATCCACGGCCATAAAGGCATCCAGAAGTCCACGCGTTTCAATAATTCCTACAGTTTTGCCTTTCATTACTACACTTCCGTTCTATTCCAATAATTTCCAATCCTTCATTTTAATAGTATATCATTTGGTCGATCTGGTCACTTTTCGCCATGATAGTCGAATCAATAATGTCAACATTATGGTCATCCCTCAGTTTAGCAAAATAGTCCTCTATCATGTATATCTTGCCGGATAGGAAGATAATACCAGTCATTTTCTCATAATTGAAATAAAAACCGACAACCTTCACATTGGTGTTTTTCAAGGCCGCATCCAAACACAATACCGCCGGGGTGTATCCTTTCACATCAATTACCCCCAGGTCTGCCCTGGGATGAAGGGTTTTTGGTTTCGTTATCCATTTAAGCAATCGTGGATGAGGGGAATGTATAATTGAAGCTTTGTAAAATAGCCCTTTCCTTTGAAAATCAATACTATCCAAGAGGACTGGAAGTTCAGTTCTGCTTCCAGATAGAACTGAAATAAAGTGTGCAGAGTCAGTATAACGGTTATATTCAATCTTTACCTCACCTCTTCTGGAAATCAGAGACATAATGAAAAATCCGGATGATGCCGTATCCGCTTCAATTATCGCAACACTATTCAATACAATCGCCTCTGCGTCTACAATTTCATTTTCATTGGGATCTAGGACTTATCGGATGGAGCAATCAGCCGATCAAAGGATCTGGATACTTATCGGGTTTGAAACAGGAGGGAAAAACCCGTTTCTCACGATGAAGGTCTAATCAGTTTTCGTAAATCATTTCCCCGTGGATATCCAAAGTATCCAGTATGCCAATTATTGTTGCATCGATCATGGGTGATTTACCTACGGATTGACTCACTAGAACCACATTTCCCAGAGAGGCGCCTATACGGTCCTCACATACCATTGATGTCCCGTCAGGTCTCATATTCATGGGATTCAAAGGTAGAACCAGTAGGTATTTACTTCCTTCAAGACCCTTTGCCTGGATTGTGCTTGTCGGAGTTCCAACAACTTTACATATCTTCATACTCATTCCTCTTCACAATAGGACATTGAACATATCCCAAAAAGCTTAATTTTAATTTCGTAATAATCCTCATTGATTTAGGACACTTTTTATTAGCCGGTCATCGAAATTACGATAGACATTTAATTAAATTTGCAGATGTAGAGAAATAATAGATATTACCAAATAAACTGGAGATTATTCCACTGTTATATTTATAATAAAAATATATGATTATAATATAAAAATGTTCCTTTTGGAATTCAGGATTTGTTAAAATAGAAGTAAACCTGGTTTTTGTTTATCATTTAGCCAACAAGATAAAAAGTTAAAAAGTATCGGAAAGAAAAATATTGCTTTTATTAATAGGGACATGAATGATTTTCAGTAACTATTTTAAAAATCGGTAAAATATTCAAGCCCCAAAGCAAATGAAAAATATAAATTAAATATCAACAAAATTTAATTAAAGCTACTTATGAGCCCGCCTGAGTAATCCAATATCAAACCCCTGCTCATCCCTCCCCGCCTAT
>CAYSHM010000027.1:0-46412 GCA_964430885.1 uncultured archaeon
GTGGATTGAAATTGCCCGAATTTCTGCACAAATTTGTGTGAGGAGCCATTATTTTTTCATAGGCAAGGATACTGTGAATGCTTTGAGAGTTTATGTGAAGCATATGAAAAACTTAGGATATGAGTTTGATCAATTCGGGCCCCTTTTTGTAGATGACCATAATAATGGAAAAAGCAATGCTATAAACAAGGTTTTCGTACCACTACATAGAAAGAGTATGAATCTATTGGTTAGAAATAATGCTATGAGAGCAGGAATTATGGGCAGCGTTATACCGCGGACTTCAAACGGGCGGAAAAAATATCCTGTTAGACACCATTGTTTCCGGAAGTTCTGGCAGACCGCTATGGAGCAGGGAGGGGTGGCGAAATCATGGTGTAACTACATGATGGGTAATAGCCCAGGAAAGTATGAGAAAGTATATTCCCGTCCGTCTCTGCATCAGCTTAGGGATGCATACCGTAAAGCTGAAAAATATATGTCCGTATCCCAGTTAAGTTCTGCTGGATTGGATCGTATGAGAAAGGATCTTCTTCTCTCGGTTTTCAGGCAGCATTTTTTAATATTGGGGCAGGACCCAGATAGAATCCGTTTGGAAAAAGAGAAGGAATTAGGAGTAACGCTTACCCAAGATGATGAGATTGAGGTTCTTCAGATGCACCTGATGGCCCAAGGAGGCTTAAGGGAGGCGAATTTGGAGAGATATGAGCATATGTTCATTGAGGAGGAAGACCTGGTCAAATTTCTGGATGAAGGTTGGGATTTATACAATGAGCTTTCAGACGGACGTTATATAATTAAGAAGCGTTATCAGCCGGCGATTTACAATTGATTTCAATTAAAATATCAACCTTCAAAATTAATTTAAAATGATTATTAAATTAGCAATCAATACCTTAATTCCGAATAATTTAATATCTATTCTTAGCACTGTCCCTATCAATATATCTGACTACGAAAGGTGACACTCATGCATGAAAAAGAAAAAAAACACACTATCAGAGATAAGATCAGCGAAATGAAGGAAAAGCTCGAGAATTACGATTATCAGGGTGAGGTCATAAGGGACCTTATTATATTGGAGGACGCCTTCGAGGAGTTGGGTCTATCTATAAAGAAGAAGCGTAAGGAGATGGAGAAGGAAGGCCTAAAAGATACGATAGCACGGGATTCCGATAGGATAAAGAAGGAAGCGCGAAATATCCTTAATGAGATAGTGGTGGACCTGGAGGTCTCACTGGATAGATTGAAGAAGAATCTGAATTAAATCAGACCTTAAGCCCTTTAACGTCCAATCCCTGCTTCCATACCCATTTCTCCACAACGAACTTGTAGATGTCCTTACCCTTGTACTCCTCGATGATGAATTTATCGCTCTCGATAATTCCTTTGAAACCAGCCACCATGTCCCCGCCCTTGAACACTATATGCCAATCTCCCCTGCCGAACTCATCCCTGATGTCCTCTTTTAGATAGTACCATACCGGGTCCTTGGGAGGTAGGATGAACTTGTGGAACATCGCCATATCCTCTAAAAGAGGAACGTCTTCCTTTACCATGTAATAGATCTCCGAGGAGTTCTCCCGGAGATACCCCTTTACAAGATAGCCTTCTGCAACAAAGGAATTGATTATGGTTCTGAGCTCCTCAATTGAATAGGTGTCCTTGATATATCTTTTCAGGTTGCCTAGGGAGAAAACTCCGAAGGTTGAGAAAAGATATTTTATACACTCCTTCCGGGCCCTTTTCTTGGACATCTTCAGATCGTCCCCCACAAGTACAAATGTGTTCTTGGGATCCTTGACAACATGGAGGGAGTCGAGCAGCTCCTTCTTCTTCTCTCTGAACACCTGGTTGGATAAGGTGGACCTCTCCTTCCATTTCTTGGCGTTCCGAAGGAAGCCGGTTGGCATGACCTCCAGAAGATATTTGGCTGTGGGACTGATCCTCTCAGTCTTTGCCGTCTTGTAAACCCTTATTAGGTCCCGGGTGGTATACATAAGACGGGGTGGTACCAGTTTGGCCTTAACCAGGTCGTTGATATTGGCGAATGCCCTGATGTCCTTTCCCTCGCATTTGCATCTCAGCTGAAGCTCGCTGGTACTTCCCACCATCTTAAGGTGGTCCATGTAGATAGTGGGATCGGTGATTATGGTGTCAGGATGTAAATGCTGTTTATAGAACATGTATTCCAGTATGGTTTTGCTTGGGTAGGATTGTCCTATAAGGTTGCCAACTATAAGCCTGTCGTCTATAAGGGCTGCTCCTGAGTTTGTCAGACTATCGATCAGCCAGTGTTCATCCTTTAAGAGCTTGTCGACAAGAACTCCATTGATCTTCTCAATATTGATGATATCGATATCGAATTCGCGGTAGAAGTTAAGGAGTTCCTCCATACATTCGACGGTCTTTGAAATTATCCTTTTATTATTATCGGTCTCCTCAGGGAGGAACATCTCGTTATTGCCCATTCCCATGAACCTTTTTGCCTGACCCTGGGACGGGATCTCGAGGTTCAAAGCCCTCACGTCATCTTTGTCCTCTTCTATCCTGAGAGAGCATATGGGTTCTCCCTCATGGATCACAATATGGGTCCAGACCCCCGTGAATTTGAGGAATGCCTTGTGTCTAATTAGATGGAAATAGGGATGGGTCCGTGAAATGATTTGACTCACGGCGCCTCTCCTTCTGCAGGAGTCATCCAGCTCCACCATCTTATTGAAATCCTCGGAAGATACAAGCATCTGGGTCGGATAGGGATTCTCAATAAAGACCCTTCTTACTGCATCACTGGTGAGAAGGCTGTCTATTATGGCGTCCATCTGCTCCTTGGGAAGATCGATGTGTTCCTGAAGTGTGCTGGTGGATATGGGTCCATATAGGTCGATCATGAAATTGATAAGACCCTTGAGGGAATCTAACACCTTTTCCTTGATCTCCGGGGTCATTAGTTCCTTTTTCATGTTTGACGAGTAGGAACCGGATACGCCGTTGTTCTCCATTGTCTGGATTGCCTCGTGCTCATCCTCGGCAAGACCCTCGATATCCTCGGTGAAGAATATATTGTCAAATGTCTCGTTTGGTATGGGAACGAAACCTATTGCAGTGTATTTATTGGCTGACAGGGCCTTGGACCTCCCCAGCCAGAGGTTCCTTTCCAGATGATACAGGGCCTCGTAGATCTGGCCCTTGGACATTTCCAGGGTCTTATATAGTTCGTACCTTTTTACCCCCGGATTCTCTATAATTCTCTTCAGCACGTACTGCTCCACGGCATTGATGCTGGCGGTCCTTCCTACCCAGATAAATCTGGAGGCTGACTCAACTGGAAGATACCGCGGTCGGGACCGTTTGAACCTGACCCTGACAAGCTTTCCGTCCTTGACAGCGCTCTGCCATTTGTTCTTGGAGAATCTTCGGGTCGTCTGATAGATATCCAGGGCCGAACCCATTACCAAACCTTCCTCAAGGGCGGCGAAGAACTCCTTTTTCTTTGAGAAGAACTTCTCGCAGATCATGTCCTGAAGAACATCGCCTGAGAAAACATGTTTGCCCTGGTTGTCCAGGCTCAATGATCTAAGGTCCTTCCTTAAGATATAGTACTGTCGCTCTTCGGTCTTCATGATTGGCGCCTTTACCAGGTCCGCTTCCAGTTCCAGTTCCGCAAGGACACTGGTCAGGTTAATACTGCTGAGACAGAAATCGAAATGAGCCTCCAGTTCCCTTTGTGTGAATGGCCCGAACTCACTTAGGAATCTGCGTATCCCGTCCTTCACCACATCAACCCTGCTCATGGGAGTGGTGTGGTCCTTGATCTTTCCTAAGCGTATCCTTTCCTCTGCCTCGGTGAATATACGTTTTTCCTCAAGGGCAAAACTGTTCAATTTCTTGTAGTAGGTTGCGTCCCTCTTAAAATGGCCGTCCACCAGTTCCTTGGTGAAGTTGGCGCCCTCACCTTCAAGCCCCAGCACCCTGGAATGACCAATTATCTCCTCGAATAGTCTCCCGCCAAGCTGTTTGAACACCATGGATTGGCTTGAAAGGGCGGAAACCTCCGAAAGAGTGGGAACTATCAATGAATACGCAAAAACGGAAGGTCTCGTGGTATAATCCTTGACGTATACCTTGATCTGACCCTTGGCAATCCTTCTCAGAACCTCCTCGGTCTTCTCAATATCGAGGAACTGGTTCATTATCTCATTGTAGGTCTCCCTGTAGGGGGGTAAGGATTTCATTATATCCGGGGGAATATCCCTCAGCATGTCGAGTATCTGATGCTGCTGTTTCTTGGTGGAAATCTTGTGGCCCTTGTAGTTCTTTAGGATAGCTAGGGATCGATTGGCGCAGTGAAGGAACCTACGTTTGAATAGTTCGCTGTCCTTTAATTCGTCCCGAAGTATCCTTTTAACGTTCTGATGATGAACGAGATTGAAGATATGGTCCAGTCTGAACCCTTCAACCTCCTCCAATGTCAGGACGATGCCGTTATCGTGAATTGTGTATTTTACCTTGCCTCCGTACCTGGAGGTGATCATGCTGGAAAGGACCCTAGCTATTACCTCGTTAATCTCCCATCCGAAGACCGAATGAAGGACAATGTTCCTCATTCTGAGGTTGTCTATATAGCCCTCAACTAGGATCTTTCTTTCCGACGGGACAATGGTTCCGCTTCGTGACTGTTCCAGTATATAATCCAGGAGGAGTCCGGCCCCCTTCTCATCTATCTTGTATCTGCGGGAAAGGAGATCGATGATCTGTTTGCCGAACCGCTTAGAAGGTTCCTTGAGCTTCAGCTCGCCAGTGTCCGTCTGACCGTACATCTCTCCCTCGTCCTTGGTGATGCCGGTCTCCATGAGACTGGCTTCCAGAGTCGAGAAGAACCTTCCGACGTCAACGCTCAGCACCGGATTCCTGGTGATCACCCCTCCTGTCCATGAAGGGATTGTGGGTGCCATTCCGCCGGCGTTCTTAACATATACACTGGTACCTATGGCCTTTACGAACCTGTAGGACCGTCCGCCCAGAAGAAACACATCATTTTTGGAGAGCCGTTCCACAAAGGAACCTGACAGTTTCCCAACGTAGGAGTCGTCCTCGGAGCTCCTTACCCGGTATTCCATCTGGGGTGGTATAGTGCCGGCGTTCAGAAAATAGATTAGTCTGGTTGAGCCCCTGGCCTCTATATCGCCTGTTTCGGTGTTATAATCCACCCTGGGATACAGATGATAACGGGACAGGTTCTCATCAGATAGGAACCGGAGTACGTTCCGAAGTTCATCCATCTTGATATCCTTATAGATGTCTGTTTGCCGTATGAGTTCATGGAGTTCATGTTCTTTGATCTTGTCCTCCAATGATATACCCACAATGGCTTGGGCAAGCACATCCTCGCAATTGCGGGGTATCACAATATCGTCAAGCTTGGATCGGCTGATGTTCAGCGCAATTGTGCAGCATTCCACCAGATCGTTCATTTCAAGGGCTACGAACCGGCCTCTGGCGACCTCGCCCAGTGTGTGCCCCGCACGCCCTACCCTCTGTATGGCCCTGGAAACCGATTTGGGTGTGCCCAGCTGGATCACTAGATCGATATGGCCCACGTCTATACCGAGCTCCAATGAGGATGATGTGGATACAGCCTTAATCTCCCCAGTCTTCAATTTATCCTCAATCTCGAACCTGAGCTTCTTTCCCATTGAGCCGTGATGGGTTGCTACATCTTCGAACCCTATCTCCTTGAGCTTGAGGGTAATCTTCTCGCTCATACGCCGGGTATTGGTGAAGATTATGGTGTTCCCGTGGTGCTCTACAAGACCCTTTATGATGCGTATCGCGCCATCAAACCTCTGATCATAGGGCTGGTTGATGGAATCGAAAGCAGGGAGCACCTTTATATCGTATTTCTTCTCCCCCTGATACTGGACTATGGTTATGTCCCTGCTTCTGCCGTTCTCCCTTCCCACCAGGTACCTTCCGATGTCCTCTATTGGTGACTGGGTAGCAGATAAACCTATCCTCACGAGGTCTTGCCCTACCAGGTTCTGCAGACGTTCCATTGAAAGGGAGAGCAGACTTCCTCTCTTGGAGGAGGCCAGATCGTGAATCTCATCTATAATTACATAGCGTGTTTTGGTTAGTTTTTTTATGAATTTGGAGGTGGATAGAACAATGGAAAGGGTTTCCGGAGTCGTTATCAGAATATGCGGGGCCTGGCGGGTCATCTTCTGTTTTTCCTTGGATGATGTGTCCCCCGTCCTGACCGCTAAGCGGATTTTAGGTATTTTGCTTCCATTATCCGCCTTGTCCTTTCCGGATGATTTCGCACCGCCTTTGAGGGCCCAGTCCTCGTAATCTCCGCCGCTGTTCTCCTCAGCAATGGCATATATCTCCTCTAGAGGCCTCATGAGGTTCTTTTCAATATCCCTGCCCAAAGCTTTCAGGGGGGATATGTAGATACAGTATGTGCGGTTCTCAAGTTTTCCCTTTTTCGCCAGTGAATAAAGATAATTGATTATACTGAGAAAGGCTGTGAGGGTCTTTCCGGTTCCGGTTGGTGATGATATAAGTAGATTGATGCCCTGGTCTATCAGGGGTACTGATAATCTTTGAGGTGGTGTGAAGTTGTTGAACCTGGAAAGGAACCAGTTCTCCACATCTTCATCAAGTTTCTCCAGTATTTCATTCATTCCATACATCTTGTTGGCGTACCTTATCATTTTCATACCACAGTTTTATAAACGCACCTTTCTTCAGACAATCGCAATTTACTTTCATGCATTGAGAAGATGTATGATTGATTATAATAGTGCATATTTAACGCTCAAGCGGATGTTTTATAACGTTTAAATATTCATTTGAAAGGTTAAATAGATTTCCTAGCTTTTATTTGAAAAATATAGATAAAACGGCAGTTGAGACGAGGAACTTCTTGTTTGTAGGAAAGAAATGGTTATTATACCCGATAGCTTTCCCGTTTTCTGAAATGACTCAAAAAGGCTATTGAACTGATAAAAATCATCATTCGAGGGGTATTTTCTCCCTTAATCTCGTGGCGCAGATTGGTTCTCCGGAAACGTTCCGCACCATATCGATAACTATGATCTTGAGAGGATCAAGACCATTTTTAATTCTATGCTCGTTGATTGAATGAGCATTATTCTTGCTCTCCCTTGAGACAACTATCCTTTGGAGCATGGTATTGTATCTTGCAGGACCCATGGTGTCCTCCAGGGGTACAATGGAATAGGGACAGTCGTGCTTTTCAAGGAAATCCGCGACCCTCTCTGCTCTTTGAGAGTATGGAGCTACCTGTCTTTTTCTGTAGCTTGAGGCGAAATCGTCTGCTGTTATAGCAACGACTAATTTGCTGTCTGCGAGGCCTTGAACCTCTAAGACCGCTCTTGATAACAGTGCCTCATGCCCTTTGTGAAAAATATCAAAAGTACCGCCGAGGCAAACCCTTGCTTTTAGGTCGGGGAATGGGTCTACTTCCAACATCTAAAATCCTCGGGATGGGTTCCAACAGTTGAAGATAGTTGAAAATGAATTATCTTAGACCGGAAAATACCACAAAGATGAAAGCTGCAGCCATGATGGCCAATATGATGTACTGCTGCCGTCTGGCCCTTTTAACCTTTTCGGTCCGTATCTCTCTGCAGTCTGAAGAACAGAAGTTATCTGCTTTATTAAAGGGTATGGCCTTGAAACATACATCGCAGTGTTTATGCTGGGCAAGTTCCCCCTTGTTACTGGACCCGTGGCGCTTCTTTGACGACCCTTTCTTCTTGTTGCCTTTCTTGGAAACCATGTCCTTGATGATGTCTGATTCGTCCTTCATAATCCGATTCCTGCTTCCGGGTGATCTCATAATTGATGTCCCCTTGTATATATTATTGAAAAATGGGTCAAGGTAGTATTACCGTTCCATTTACTTCCTTACCTTCAATGGCCTTCCTTAATTTTTGAAGATCCCTGCCGTCTATTACAACTCCCTTTATTCTTGATCTGTTCATTATCCTGACGGCTACGGGGTCCATAACCATATTCGGTCCGGCGCTGGCTTTTCCCTGCATAACGATGTTTAGCAGTTCTTCCGTTGTTATCTCCGGCAGCATTTCAGCCCGGGGATTGGATTGGGGATCGCTGTCGTATATACCGTCAACAGTGGTAGCATTGATGTATCTGATTCCGTGGACCCGCTCGTAGATAAGAGCAGCGACTGCATCGGTGGTGAGGGCCGGGTGTGTTCCTCCCATGACGACAATGTCGTGGAGCTTTGCAAGAGAAACACATTTTTCAATTCCCTTTGGGATAATAGGAGCGGAATGTCCTTTCAATCCTGGAAGCATCAGCATGGCGTTCAACCAGGTACATGTGATGCCCATCCAGTCAAGGAATGCTTCATCACCGTTGAGCTGTCTTCCCCAGGAAATATAACTGCGCGCGGTTCGGCCTCCGCCCACCACAATGATGAACCTGTAATCTGAAATATATTCCAGAATAAGTCCGCAAACTTCTTTTATATAATCCGCATCCTCCCCTTTAGGGACCAGTATGGATCCCCCCAGGGATATAACTATATGCGGCCTGTCTCCATGCACAGCCTTGTCCATTTTGATCACGCCTTTTATATTGATTTGCTCATGTAATATTATTTGATTGAATATTTTCTTATTCTGTTACCGGATATTTATTCGATCTGCCCTTCCACACCGCATTTGGGACACTTGATTATAAGAGGCCTCTCGTTGGTGAGAATGGGTATCACAGTTCCGCAGTTGTAGCAGTCCACTTCCATTCCTTCTTCCACAGTATCTTTCGCGTTTTCCTCTTCCTCCAGCATATCCTTATCAGCATTGGATTGAGGTGCAGTGGGTTTCTTACTGTCCGTCTTGGTTTTATCCGATTTGTAAATGGACAGCAGTTCATCGAAAAGGTCTGCTCCGGTATCCGTTCCTGAAGGTTCAATCGAACTGTCGGAATAGCTCATGCCAAGATCGTCCTTGCTGTCCTCTCCGCCTTTATCGGCTGCCACGAGGGGGCTGAAAAGGGAATCTATATCCTTGAAAGGATCCTGCTTCTTCTGCGGCGGTTCAGGTTTCTTCTTGGACTCTTTGGAAGGCTCCCCTGAACCCAATGCAAGCAGAGCCCCGTCTCCATGGAAGGCCGGACCTTGGGCTTGGCTTTCGGAGGCCTCAGGGACTCCCATGGTGAAAGTGTCGCTGTATACTTCCTCTTCATGCACCGGACTGAGTTCTTCAATGGGTTCTTCCTCTTCCTGGGGTGTGGATTGGAAGAAGGAAGGCATGTCATCATCTTCTTCCGGATAATCCTGGGAAGACTGAGGATCGGACAGTCCTACGGTCTGTACTCCTGCTGTTCCCGGTCCGGGATCGCTACCGTAAAGCTCCTTTGCCTCCTCTTCCTTCCTGCTCTCCGCCTCGTCAACTTCAACATGGGTAGGTGAAGCATCCTCCTCATCTTTATCCTTCTTCCTGCGTCTTACGATGAGGATGAAGAGGAAAATTATCAGCAGAAGGATTAGTACACAAATTATGATGATTAGCCAGAGATAATCGTCAATGAACCCCCCGCTCTCGTCGTCCTCGGTATCCCTTCTGGGCGGACGAGGTCTATCATCATCGCCTGTAGTATCGTCGTCTCCAGTGGTGTCATCGTCTCCAGATGTATCGTCGTCTCCAGTGGTGTCATCGTCTCCAGATGTATCGTCGTCCCCAGTGGTGTCGTCGTCCCCTGTATCGTCATCATCGTCGCTAGTATCGTCATCATCCCCAGTATCATCATCGTCATCATCCCCAGTGTTTTCCTCGATAACAGTTATGGTCCACTGGTAAGATTCCTTGTTGTTTCCATCATCTAGTTCAACCTTGAGCACATGAGATCCTGTTTCAGCGGGCGCAGTGAAGACATAGAAATCATCGATGGCGCCGCTAATGACCTCATCATCCAGATACCATTTGATATCCGCGGTGTCATCTCCGAAGAAATCAACGGTCACTTCAAATCTGAAGTTCTCTTCTATTTTGATATCCAGGGTAGCATTTTCCGGTTCATGTGAGAGTATTGCAGGCTCCAGGTCATCAGCTGGAGATACAGGCGAAGAAGGACTTGCAATCTCGCCTATGTTCCCTGCATTATCAACCGCTACAACAGCTATATAGTATTCTGTTCCGTCCTCAAGGTCGTCCCCGTCAATCTCGGTGATGTTCAGGAGGGTGGTGCTGATCTCAGTGATCTCTTCCACCATGAATCCGTCATCGACATCATCAATCTCTGCTGTAGATATATACACCCTGTATCTGTTGAAATCATCCGCATCGGTGGCGCTCCAGGAGAGCGTCAGGGATCCCCCGTTATCTCCTGGGGTATCTACCAGGGAAAGTCCCGTTAGTTTGTCTGGTGCTGTTGCATCCGTGGGTATGACCGTAATACTGTCCGATATTTGTGAAGGATTACCGCTGTCGTCCAGTGTTCTTATGGAGAAATAATATTCAACTCCACCCTCAAGACCGGTTACAGTGAACTCTTCAGCAGTTCCAGCGGGAGCTGGTAAAGGCGGTGAAGCAGCTTGATCTGCTGCCAGGAATTCAGCTGCATCAGTTATATCTGCAGTTGAATAGCGTATGTCATAGCTGTCAGCCTGACCTTGATCTTCATCATCCCCAGGCGCGTCCCATTCGAGGTCTACCTCTCCGTCGTTCTCACCCGGAGAACCGGACAAGCTTATCTTCTCAGGGGCCATGATATCCGGGAGGTCCACTGAGGGAACATTGGAAAGGTTGCCTTCGTTCCCTATCTCATCAAGAGCTATTACGGCAAAATAATAAGTGTTGTCGAAATCCAATCCCGTTGTGGCATTGATATCAACAGTCATGGTCTCAGCGGTCCCTCCTGCTGCTGGTGAAGGTAGCCCTGCTGAGATTTGGCTGGCAGTGGCGAAATCGATAATATCGTTCTCCGAGAAACCCATCTGGTATGATGTGACATCTCCGTTACCCAGATCATCAAATGGTGCAGTCCATGTGAGCTCTATCTCACCGGTGCCTGTCATGTATTGGGCAGAAAGATCAGTAATAGCGTCGGGCAGTATGTAATCGGATATGTCGAAGTTCACTACATTTGAAAGGGGTGCCCAATTGTTAGCGTGGTCAACCGTCCTTATGGCGAAATAATAGCTTGTATCGGAACTCAGATTTGCGATCTCCACACTCTGAGTGTTACCTGGCTCGTCAGGATTGGGTGACCAGGTATAGTTTGTCGATTGATTGAAATTGTTGATGGTGATGGCATCGGTTCCGTAATGCAATTCGTAATAGGCTGCAGGTCCTCTCTCTAGACCATCGTTTCCTGGTGCCGTCCATTCTACCTTTACTTCATGAGGTTCGCTTCCGAAGGGTTGGCTAACTGACAGGTCAGTGACCGCTCCAGGGGGTATGATATCAGGCCCCTCGAAACCAGTGCTTATATTGAGTAACCGGAAATCCTGTCCAGCGTAGAATATATCTCCTGCACCTGTGTTGTCGAAATCGTCCGTAAGCATTAGAACCACTGTACCGTTGAGTCCGTTGTCAGTATCATCGGACCACTTAAGGTCAAAGGTTGCAGCAGCTGTGGTATTGTATAACTGGATCTCCCAAACATCCACAAGGCCGTCTGGTATGATATCGGTATCCCAGGCATAGGAAATGGTAATGTCGTCAAAGGAAAGGTCATCCAGGTTATCCGCGATCAGATTACTTCCGGGTCCCTGGTTGTTCACAGTTTTCTTATCCACGGGATTCGCGAAACCCGCTGCAGCCCTTCCTGCTGCATACCAGATCTTGCTGTCATCCCAGTCGCCTCCCCCGCCCACATCAGCATCTGTGGATATCATGATATCCGGAAAAGCATCACCGGAAAATTCGCCTACATCCGCGGAGAAGGTCCATTCATCGTTATGCTGGTTCTGAACTGAATAGGCGTATGTCCAATCAGCATTCATGACAATCCCGTTATTACCGCCCTTATAGACCCTTACCTCTCCGGAAAAGAATGTTACTTGATAGTTGTTCCATCCGTAGATAGTTGCCACCACATCGTCGAAATTATCGCCTGTAGCTTCCTTGGCATGCACATCTCCGATCCAAAGCACACCGTACTGAGCATCCGTGGCTGCAATGGCGCTGTTGGTTGAACCATATCCCCCCTGGCCGTTGTTCAGGAGGTAATAGAGTGTTGCCACTGATGGGTTGATCTGCTGAACCGGGTCGCTGTGACTCACAGCTACAACGAAATCAGCATTACCGTCGTTATTGAAATCCCCTGAATCGAGGGTAAGGGAGAAAAGAAATCCGAAGGTCGTCTGAGCTCCTCCGACGTCCACCTTGTGAACACCGCCGTTAGCATTGAAGTTCCCTCCGCCATTGTTGGTATAAAGATACAGATCCAGAGCTGTGGGGTCCTGGACCGGATTCGGCCATGTTAGAATCATTATGTCCTCATCTCCGTCATTGTCCACATCGCCAGTTGTCACTCTTGTATAGTTTTTGTTATTGTCGGTGTCGGTGAAGACCTGGGTGAAATTGTTGGCTTGGTCATTGTGGAAAGTGGCCACTGTATGATTGCCTACAACTATAAGGTCTGCATAACCGTCTCCGTTGAGATCTCCCGTAGCCACATCACTGATGGGATCGTCAAGCATACTGTTGTTGTCCCATACTTCCCAGATGTTCCAGTCGATTGCACCTCTGGAGTTGCCCCTGAAAGCTGCTGGTGTTCTATCCCTTGCATCGTTATTGGGGATAGGATCTCCCTCTTTTGTAAAAAGTGTGTTCTGATTCACAGTCAAACATTCTGATCTGGAAAGAAACCGCTCCTTGCAGTGGGGTGCTGTCTTTTCGTCATCTAGGCCGGAATAACCTACAGCTGCCGCTCCGGCGAAGCTTGTCAATATCAATATAATTATGGAAAAAAATACAATATTAATACGTCTATCTAACATACAATTCCTCCTAAGTATTAGGGTTCTGAAACCAGGAACATATTCTCCCTGATGTTATAAATATCTTGAGATTAAATATAAAATCAGGTCCAATAATGAATCGCACACTTCGTTGGGAGATGAGAACGAGCAGATATTTATATACTAAATAACACTGCTGCCAGTCAAAATGGATGTGGTCACTATTAAACTTGAAAGGGAGTATAAATTTATGTGGGAAGTCCACTTTCCCGCATTGGGATCAAAAGCGATATTGTTCGGAACCAATCATATCTTAGAGGATGACATATCGGATGATCTCTTTAAGATTATAGAATGGTCTGACCGGGTGGTGATTGAGCATAGACTGGTCCTCGAGGATGATGCTGAAGATAGAATGCCCTTTTGCAGAGATGTGCTGGAACAGGGCAGGATAGAAATAATTCAGGGTTTGATTGAACCTTATTTTCCCATGATAAGGATCCATGATCTTAGGGTGGATGAAACAGTTTCAATTATCCAGAGAGCGGGCCGTTTGATATTGGGCGCCATTTTTGAATCGGATAGATGGGTTCATGATCACTGCCTTGGTTCGGGAGTGGTGCTGGAATATGCGGAGATTCTCAAGGAGAAGGATCGGAATATTGTGGATTTCTATATTGAATATTTAAGGGGTCTTGAGAACCTTGATGAGGTGGCGGACGGGATGAGGAGGTCTATTGACCTATATTGGTCAGGTGATACGGAGATGTCAAATGGTTTTAGAGAAATGTCCTTTTATGAACGTGGGATCACAGACCGCTCCAAGGTAATGTTCAGTTCATTGATATATAATCTAATGATAAAAAATGGACGTTGTGCCCTTTTCTTCGGAGCACTTCACGCTTTGGAAATAGTACAATTCCTAAAAGGGATCCAAGACGGCCATAATGATGCAATGGGAATAAATGAGGAAATAATCAACGATCTGGAGGTCAGGAAGATAGGCTGAATAACACAGACGACATTTTAAATGTTGTACAACATTCTTTATATACAAGGAGATGATATATTTTATATGCTAACAGTATTAAAACAAAAAAATAAGGGGAATTGAAGTGTGATTTAATTATTCTGCAGAGTTTCTGCAGAGGGAAAATGTGATCCATTTGAAAGGAAGGTGATCTGTGTGGAAAATGGGAAAACCTCGATAAAAAGAGTCAGAAGAAGCAGATTGGGATTTTCAATATTCAGGTATTCCCGTTTAATTATGATATCATGTTTTGTGATAATTTCTCTGTTTTTATTCACCGCAGCATTCAGGCCTTCTTTAAATGAAGGAGAATATAAATGCTGCAGTCCCTATGACATTCCCCCGCTACAGATGGATTCGGCCCGTGCTGAAAACTATTCATTCAGCGTTATTCCAGAGGATTCCAAGTACACCTATTATATGTCTCCATTGGAAGAGATATCAATAAAGGTCAACATAACAAATACCGGACTGTGCAATGATTCCTATCGATCATTCATCTCTTTTTTCCCAGGTTATTGGGATCATGATGTCTCTGGTTCGATAACTCCAGCACTCTCCTATATGGAATTTCACGAGATAATCCTTAATATCACTGCCCCTAGCGATCTATGGCATTATTCCAATGAAATGGAATTTATAATAAATATCAGCTCCCTTGAGAACAATTCTATCAGAGAGGAATTGAAGCTATTCTTTTTCCTTTCCCCGATAGAGATAGATTTTGATTCCCAGATTTCGGACCTTGAAGGGCAAATTCAGACCGAGAAAGATGTTCTCATGAATAGAAATGAACTGATCTTTATTGAGATCGAGAATAAGGGAAACCTCAGAGACATATATGATATCAGGATATCCGGATTGTCCGAAGGCTGGGATGCTTATTTTAGTCCTGGAATGAAATATATCAGTGCGGACCTCCCATCATCTTTGGAGGACGGCAATATGATTAGCATACCTCTCATAGTGAGATGCGGTGAGAACGGCACTGAGGAGAACAACCTTCAGGTCATTATCAATTCAACTGTGACCACTATTACCGGAGATCCAACAATAAGTGAAGTGCAGTCCATCAACCTTATTAAGACAAGAAACCAGGAAAATATCTTCCTATCTGTATCTCAGCAGTATTTTTCGGTCCTTCCCGGAGAAACCATTGAGGTGGAGATCCAGGCGACCAACGGAGGAGAGACCACTGTGGTCTATACCCCTTCTCTGATTTTTACACTTCCCCAGTGGCTGGAGATGCTGGACGGACCTGACGAGGATGCAATGATAAATCCCGGATCTACAATTGAGTATGAATATGAACTCCTTGTGAACAATGATACCCTGGCCGATAATGCTTCACCAATAGGCTTCACAGGTACTGATGGTGAAGGAAGGTTTTCCTTCTACGAGACATGGATCTATGTGAATGTAGGCACTTATCACAATCTCACAGCAGTCGTTTCAGATACGAATGTGGAAGTGAGCACCGTGTCCGGGGATACTATCAATATAACCCTTGAGAACCTCGGCAACGGCGAGGAGATGGTGTCTCTTTATCTGAACGTGAATGATCTGGAGAGGTTCGCAGATATTTCTCTTGAACCGCGCAAAGTATCGCTGCAGCCCGGTGAAACAGCCGTTAGTATGCTGAACATTTCCCTTCTGGAAAAAGTATCTTTCAATTATTCCAATATAATCATTTTTATCGAAACCTCCGAACAGTCATTGAGCTATGATATCGGTGTTTCCATTAAAAGAGATGATGATGGGGGAAATGAGAAATTGGAGGATCTGTATCTGTTCGATGTTGAGTTATCCAAGTCCCTTGACGGCCTAGAACTCGTTGACCGGTTATTTGTGAATTTCAGTATCTCTAACCAAATAAACCTTGGCGGAGAGCCTTTTGAGATATCGGTCAAGACATTGAATCCACTGGGCAGTGTGTCCCAAATAATACTTGAGAAGGAGATAAATGGTTTAGGTCCCGGGGATGTGAGATATTTCTCGGTCCCGATAATTCTTAAGAAAACCGACGCATTATTGAGCATCAGATTGGACCCTGACAACCTTATTGATGAAGTGAACGAGTCCAACAATATCTGGGAAAGTGAAATGCATGTGGATGATGACGGGGACGCGTATGTCTCCTATAGTGGCGGTAATGACAGCTCAGTTCCTATGCCGGTTTACGTTCTAGGCGGTGGTTTTGCAGCTCTGGGCGCTGTTATCGGCCTGCTTTATGGATTTGGAGGTGAATCCACCCGCTATTCCCTCATGGGTATTGTAACCCCCTTATATTCACGTCTTTCCAGAGATGAAGTTTTATCTCACGATATACGCGAGCAGGTCTATCATTATGTCAGGGACAATCCAGGTGAACATTACAGGTCCATCAAGAAGAACCTCTCATTGAAGAATGGGACTCTAATGCATCATCTTCATACCCTTGAGAACAAGGAACTTATCGTTTCCAAAAAGGACGGGCCCTATCGAAGGTTCTTCCCGCCTGGCTCCCGCGAGAAGAGGAAGATCTATCTTACAGGTCTCAGACAGAGATTGTATATGTATATACAGGATAATCCCGGATTGAGCCAAAAGGAAATATCACAGGCTCTGGAGCAGAAACCTCCCACAGTGAACTATCATATCCAGATACTTGCGGATATGGGTCTTGTGGAAATAAAGAAGAACGGGCGAGGAACCCGATGTTATCCCAACATTTCCGAATCCGAGAACTGAAGTGAAGTTGCTATGCCTTTATTTTTAAATATTTTCTGCAGTTCCTTAATTATATTTTTAAATCTGTACTATGATAATAATATTCGTATAGGTATCGTAGCAGGATAAATTCTTAGGGTGAACCAATGGAGAGAGGTAAGGGGAAAAAACGTAATCTGAAATGTGCATTTTCAGTGTTCCCTCTGCACTTTTTGAGGAAGGAATCCATATGGTTAAGACCAGTAATTGTCCTGCTCCTTTTGGGAATGTTCTCTAGGGTATCCTTTTCCCTCTTCCATCAATATTCGCACGCTGAAACCCTTGATCCACTGGATTATCTGATCCATGATAATATTCCTTTCCTTTCCCTGGATGTTCAGGGGCCTGACGATGAGCCCTTCTCACCCTATATTACTCCAGGGGAACAGGGAAAAGAGGATACACCCGAAGGTGATCTTAAAGGTCAGATAAAGGATATTATATTTTCAAAATTCTTCATCTATTTGATAATTGGTGTTTTCAGCTTTTTTATACTCCTCTTCATCGCTCAGAGAATGATGAGGGGAAATAGACAGTACGAGGACGGTAAAAGAGGGTCGCTAGAGCAGAGCTGGCCTGTTGATAGAAAAAAAGATTTCGATTCGTCCAGGTACGATAGTCAACGGTCCCATGATTATTCGGATGATTATGATGATTACCGGAAAAGGTATGATGAAGGCGGAAATGGGAAGGGGGGAAGGAATGGACGGGAAAGATATTTCTTTGGTGACCTTTCCCCTCCCGATTCAGGTGATGGTTTTCCCTATTATCTCTCCGTGGAGGAGAGGATATACTGCCCCAGATGTGATTTCGGCTTCAATATCACTCATGATGATCAGGAGATCAGGATACGCTGTCCCAGATGCGGAATGACCGGTTCCTTCAGACCTTAGAGTCAGTTGCTGTAAGCTCTTAAGAATTTTTACTTTTACTTTCACTCACCCCCCTTGCTGCGGTTTATATACTCCTGATGCCTTCTTTGTTATTGAAAATTAAAAAGGAGGTAGAAAAATGGATGATGAACTAAATTCCTGGAAACAGATCTATAGAGCCTTCGGATGCGATACAGAATTTGAGGATACCGCTTAGAATTTAATAATAATAATAAAACAATAATTAACAAAGAATATTTGATCGGGTGATGCCGGATGATAGAAATAAGCTATGAGGATAATAATTGGGTGATATATGACGGGATGCAAAAATGCTTTACTCTCATTCCAACATCCTTGCGCTGTGGAAATGATCACAGCATATTGACATGAATTTAAACCTGATTTCAATCCAGTAATGTAAAATAAACGATCAGCAGATAATGCGAGGAAAGGGAGAGGACCGATATCCAATGGGACCCTTCTCTCCCCCTACCTCTTCATTGGGTTATTAGTTGTTGCCTTTACCGATCCCCAGGTAATGGAATCCTCTTTCCTCCATTGTCTTTTTATCAAAGACATTTCTTCCGTCTACAACCAGAGTATTTTTCATTACCGCTTTGGTCTTTTCCAGATCAAGATCGAAATATTCCTTGTGTTTTGTTACCAGTATGAAAGCATCAGCGTCATAAAGAGTATCATACAGATCTCTGTTGATCTCCACTGGTGTGGGTTCCAGATCCCTTACAAAGGGCTCGTGGAGCTGGACGTCGGCACCTTCCTTAAGCAGCAGCTCTATAACATCCTTTGAAGGGGTATTCCTTGTATCGTCGCTGTTCTCCAGGAATGCATAGCCCAGTACAGCGATTTTGGCATCCTTCAATTCCACCGAGAGCTTGGAAAGCCCTCTTTTCAGCAATGTGACCATGTGTTCGGGCATATAGGTATTGATATTCCTGGATGATACGATGACATTTGATTCTACCGGGAAATCGCCGTAGTTCTTCAATCCCCATAGGAGCAGCCAAGGGTCCTTGGGAAGACAGTGTCCCCCCACCCCTGCACCGGGAAAATGCAGGTTGCGGTAAGGATTCGCATCGGGGTTGCTTGGATCATTGGGAAGAGTGTTTACTAGTTTCCGGACTTCATAAGCATCTATACCGAGACTCTCGCAAATTAGCGCTACTTCATTAGCGAATGCGATGTTTACATCCCGGTAGGTGTTCTCTACAACCTTTGTGACCTCGGCGGTGAGAGAATCCGTGCTGAAAATCGGAGCCTTAACAATCGCCTTGTAGAGATCCATACCTATTACTGTACTTTTTTCTGAAGTGCCGCCCACTATTCTAGCGAGGTTTGTTATATTGTGGAGCAGTCTTCCAACCATGACTCGTTCATAGGCAAAGGCCAGATAGAATCCTTCATCGAGTTTCTTACCTGATTCCTTCTCAAGTATGGGTAGGACAATATTGGTGGTTGTACCCGGCGCTACGGTCGATTCGATGACGACTAGTGGTTTCTTGCTGCTTGTTCTCAATTGTTCCCCTGCGATCTTAGCTACTGATCTGAGGGACAGGTACTGGGGTACATGGTTCTCATCAGTGGGTGTTTGGACATCTATTAGGATATAATCCGCGTCACCCATGATGGAATAATCATCAGAAACTCTAAATGTTTTTTTCTCCAGAACAACACGTTTGATAAGGTCATCCAATCCTGGTTCGTTTCCACCTATGGGATTCTTTCCCTCGTTTATGAAATCTATCTTCCATCCGGAACGTTCAGATCTCCTCTGTATTCCGATTACTTCATACTTGCCCACATCCGCAAAAAGAGCAGCAGCCGGAATGCCGACATATCCCATACCTACAACCACGAGCTTTTTCATGTTTTCATACTCCTTAAGAAAATACGCTTGGCAGAAAAGAAATTATTTATAAAAACCATTTCCCTCTGATTATTCTGCATAATAATAATTGGGGTTTCCTGTGATTACTCAACATATATATTTCAGGAATAATGATTAAATAGATATGGACCTTATAATTCCAAACAGCATAGATGTTCTACAGGGTCAATTAGGCTGTGAAATACCTTGCATAGTATCAAACAGTATGATAACAATCATTTAAGGTTAGATCATGATTGATGACGATAAGGAAATGGATAATGAAGTTCCTGAAGAACCTGGGGTTGATGAGGTAGATGAAGATCCTCAAAACCTAAGTGAGAAAGAAAACCAGGAGGATACTTCGGAAAATGAATACCATTTCGTACCAGAAGATGAACTGACTATCATAATAAAGAACATACTCCTAGAGGAAAGGGAGATAGGGAGCCTGAGGCAGCTTACCAATGCTGTCAATACTGAGCTAAGAGATTCAGGCCATAAACATCTTACAACATCCGCAAGGATAAGGAACATTATAATAAAGAACAATCTGGCAGAAATTCAAGTAATGGTGAGAAGGGGTGAAGGCCATGGTTTGGTGGATAATTGTCCGGTATGCGGGGAATCAATGGTCAGCCAGAGAAATTCTACAATATACGGATGGAAGGTAATCTCAAAGAAGAGATGCGATAACTGCGGTTACTGGTCAGACAGGGAGAAGACCTCTGTGGCAAGGTATATCTTCCATACTGATAGGGATAAGGAAGAGTAATATATATTATAATAGTTGGAATAATTGAGGAATACATTATTAAAATGAATATATATACACATACTATTCAGCCATTTTTATGTGTTGTTATTGAACAAACCTATCTGCTGAAGTCATAACACTTCGAAAGGTGAATTGAATTGGAAGTAGAAGATATTCTTGAGGAAGCAGAGGAAGCCCTTGAGCTGGGGGATTACCAGGAGGCCATTGAAATTTTGGATGGAATCCTTGAAGATGGTATCAATATAAAAGCCCTTAGGATAAAGGGCGATGCTCTGAGGCTCTCCGGAGACCCCAAGGAATCCATGAAATGTTATGACCGCGCCCTTGTCGTGGACTTGAACCAGAAGGACATCTGGAGAGGCAAGGGAAGCTCCCTGAGCGCCATTGGTAGAAATGATGAGGCTCTGCGTTCCTTTGAAAGGGCCTTGAAATATGATCCCGAGGATGTTGAAACCTGGCTGGAAAAAGGTAGATTGGGGATGAAGGTCCATGATTGGAAAATGTCCCTGGATTCTTTTAAAGAGGTTTGCAGTTTGGATCCTGAGAATCCCGATGGATGGTTCAATAAGGGAAATGCACTTATAAGCGGTTTCGGAAAAATGGAGGAGGCTATCGAGTGCTACAAGAAAGCAGTGGAGATAAGAGACGATTCTCCTGATTACTGGTTCAACCTGGGTGTTGCACAGAGAAGTTTTGATGAGATCCTCGATGCTTGCAGGAGCTTTTTCACAGTCCTTGAGCTTCAGAAGACCAACATCAAGGCCAAACGTTATCTCAATGAGTGCAAATCCGACTTGGAAGCCAAAGGTATAGATTTTACAGATATCGTTACCAGTGAAAAGGACATCGAATTGAAGAAAAAATCCCGCCCCTCCACCGAGCGCAGGAGGGATAGAGCCAAAAGAAAGGGTGAGGAGAGAGATATCGACATCGGTGAATGGACCGGGCCCAGTGAAAGTGATTATTGGCCCAGAGGGTATTCCTCAGAGGAGGAACAGCTTTGGAATATTGATGAGGAAGGGGAAACCCAGGTTCAGGGAGAGGAGGAGGTGGACGAGGAGCCAGAAGGGGACTGGGATGAATCCGAAGAGGAAGATGAAGAGCTAGAAGGAGACTGGGATGAATCCGAAGAGGAAGATGAAGAACTTGAAGGAGACTGGGATGAATCCGAAGGGGAAGATGAAGAGCTCGAAGGGGATTGGGATAAACCTGAAGAGGATGATAAAGAGAAGGCAGTTCAGGGTGAAATATGGGACGGTGAGGAAGATGATCAGGAGACATCGGATTGGTCTTTAGATAGTGTAGAGGAAACTGGAAAACCCAAAGATGAAACTGTAGAAAATGATGATGAACCCGATTTTTTCATTATAGAAGAGAACAAACAGGAAGCCTCTGAAGAAGAATGGGGTAAGTTCAATACATGGGCTGACCAGCAGAAGACCAAGGATGCTGAGTTGGATCAAGGTAAAAGGAAAGATGTGTGGGAAGATATTGAGGAAGAAGAATCTGAAAAGGTGGAGGATTGGGGTGAACAATCAGATTCCAAACCTAGAAGTGAAAGACGGTCCAGAAGGAAATCCCCGAGAAAAAACAGTGAAGAAAGCCAATTTGAAGGCAAGGAGGACGTTTGGGAATTAGGTGATGAAAAAGACTCATCCGGGGAAGAGCAGGACGAAACTGAACAGCAGTGGGACCTAGGTAAGCCTCCCTCATCTGATGGTCGCTCCTCAAATAATAGATCCACGAGATCTGAAAGGAGAAAAAGACGCCGGAGAAGCAGGCGCAATTGATTTTTATATTCATAATTATAACATTTATCAACACAACGATTTCTAATATTTTAGGGTGGGAAAATGAAACATTGCATTGAATGCGGGAGCCAAATGGAGAGCCGATTGTCCGAGTGCTCCAGTTGCGGAGTCAATCTCGAAAAGAACTATGAAAAGGAAACAGGTGACAATACTGAAAAACACGAAAATATCCTGAAAGCGAGGGAGAGCTTTGCCAAGGAGAAATACGGCAAAGCAGTATCAAGTCTATCCCAGGTTGCTGTGAAAGATCCCCTTAATATCAGCGTTTTATTTAATTTGGGAAGGGCTTTGACCAACTGTAATGATTACTATAGAGCCCTTGGAATATTTGATAAAGGTCTAAAGGAAAGACCAGACTCTTCCCATATCTGGTTCAGCAAAGGCCAATGCTATTTTCAGATGAATGAGATAGAAAAATCCAAAGAATGCTTCCAGAGGAGTCTGGAAACCAAACCGCTGTATCAGAAGCCCCGGGCTTACATCAAGAAATGTGATGAGATTCTTGAAAAAAGGAGGGAGGCACAGTCCGATTTTGTTGCTGAAAGAAGTACGCCTGAAAGAGAATTTCAGACAATGGGGAGACCTCGGATCGTCAAGGATTTCGACAGTACTGATGGAGCTTACCTGTGTATGGCCTGTGATTCAAAGGTTCAATTCAGAGAGGAGTATCAGTTGTGGTGGTGCGGTGTTTGCTCCAAACATATCGATGATGATCATGTGAGAAAAGTAGAGCCCGCTGTTGACGATAGAGGGGATGATCATGGTGATTCTTGCCTGAGCTGCGGGAATAAAATGAGATTCATATCAGCTTATTCTGATTGGTGGTGCGACAGCTGTCAAACCTATCTAGCAGAACAACGAGCGGAAGTGGATGCACAACCGTCTAAGGAACCGGAGTGGGGTGACGAGAGTTACTGCAGCAGATGCGGATCTCCCTTGAGCTTTATTGAGGAATATGACGGCTGGTGGTGCGACAGCTGCCAGGATTACGATATGATCGAAGAAGAGGATCATCCGGTCCTGAAACCTACCGAGCATATGGATGAGAATTCATGTCAAAGATGCGGAAGACCTCTGTCCTATATTGACCAGTATGATGCATGGTGGTGTGACAGCTGCCAGGATTATGCCGGAGGACCTGAGGATCATGGTGAGGTGGGAATGCCCGGTGGGGCCTCTCCTGACCACCGCTGCAGCAAATGCGGGTATCCCATAGTATATGTGGATCAGTATGACCGTTGGTGGTGTGACGGCTGCAGAGGCTATGTCGAGGATGATCTCGCTGAAATGGAGCCGGCTAGGGTGGAATCCGGGTATCAATGTCAGAAATGCAGCTCTACTCTTGAATTTGTGGAAAATTACCAGAAATGGTGGTGTGATCGATGCCACGAATATGCAGGAATGGATTCCCCAGAGGATGTAGGTTATCAATCATCGGCATTTATTGAAGATGATTCCCGTACACTCTGCAGGACCTGCGGACATCAGTTAAGATTCATAAATGACTATCAGATGTGGTGGTGTGACGACTGCCAGAAATACATTGGCGAATAAGATCAAATTGATATGAGGGTGATTATTCGGTAATTTCCCCCCATTATCCATCCTGCAGGATTTCCAATTTCGGATACCTAGTGTTAGTATATCAATTCCTCGGATGTATTCATATGAGAAAATCCCTCACAATGATTTTTCTTCTGGTGATGATGTTATCATCCTGTTCCCAAATGATGGTTGTCAAAGCTGGTCTGAAAGATATTCCAGGAACATCTTTTTCTGGCAGATCAGAGCATTATAATGGAATAAATGCCCATACTTCAGGAGCTTATAGAGATTCAAGAGATGAGCGGAACGAGACAAATATTAACCCCACGGTCAATATAACATTTCCTCTTGAAGATGACATACTCTCAGGTACCATAACAGTCAGGGGGACCGCATTCGACAGCCCTGTGGATTCCAATGAGCTCATTGGAGTGGAGGTTTCACTTGATGGTGTGAACTGGACCCTAGCTGAAGGTTTGGCCTCCTGGGAATTTGAAATGAACACCGCCAATCTAACTGAAGGACGACAAACTATCCATGCAAGATCCTACGATGATCAGAATTTTTCCATAGAGGATAGAGTAAGAGTAATAATAGACAATGATCCAGATAACACCCCGCCTTCAGCTGTGATATCCTCCCCTTCGCCTGCTGGATTATATTCGGTCAATGAGACCATTTTTTTCAAAGGTGATCAATCCAGCGACTCAGATGAAGGGCCCCTGCCATTGAATTACACCTGGTACATGGGTGACGGAACAGTGCGGTATGGCGTGAATCAGAACTACAGCTATTCGGAAAAGAACGATCTAATAACTGTTGCGCTTACGGTCTATGACGGTGACCTTGAGGACTCCGCCAGTCTTATCTTATCTGTGAACAACATACCTCCAGTGGCAGTCATCGAGGGCGGGGACCGAACGGTGGATCCCGGGGAGCCGATATCCTTAAACGGTTCGGGTTCCTATGATCCCGATGCGCCCCTGGATACCGTGACCAATTATACCTGGGATATGGGAGATGGCATTATTCTGTACGGTGAATCGGTGGTTCATATATTCAACGGAGATAACACTAAATACCAGGTATACCTAACCGTCAGGGACATGAACAATGCTACAGGCATTGATGGGATTACCGTGACCAGAAGCAATGCCCCTCCGGTTGCCCAGCTTGTGATACCGTCCTATGTGGTGAAGACAAATGTTAACCTGTTCTTTGATGGGAGTGGATCCTATGATCCCGACGGAAGTGTATCCTCATACTATTTCGATCTGGGCGACGGAAATACCACTGGTTGGATAGATTCTTCATCGGTGAATCACACATACAGCCGACCGGGAAGTTATTCTCCAAGGCTGAAAGTAATGGACGACCAGGGTGCCCAGAGCAAATGGTATTCTTCTGATATCACCGTGGAAACCAACCCCAATGAGCCCCCAACTCTCGTTTTGGACCATCCGGCAGAGGGCGCCGTAGTTAGCGCTCCGGTTGTGGTCAGGGGAAGGGCATTTGACGATGATGGTGATACTATACAGAAGGTAGAGGTATATTTCGGGGATGTCAAAAGGAATGCGGACCCAAGGTTCGGGGGATCCCTGGAATCCTGGGAAGCGGTATTTGAGAATGCTGATGGGCTCCCCAACGGTGATTATACCTTAAAGGTCAGATGCTTTGATGGTTTTGGTTATTCGTCCTATGAATCTGTTGATGTGAAGCTGAACAATGATCCCCCAAAGGATATCATCGTAGATCTTGAACCAATACCAGATGGCTTTTTCCCGGGTTCAATTATCACCATAGAAGGAACACTTCGCTTCGATACAGGAGTTACAGCAGCAGAGTCCAATGTATCCTTTTCCTTGTCCGGTATTATCAAACAAACAATTTCTGATATGGGCGGCAGATTTCAGGTATCTTTATCTGCTCCTCTGTCCTCGGGTGAGAATCAAGGCGAATTGACAGCCAGTAAAGGAAATATTAGCTCATCCGAAATCCTTTATCTCAAGGTATACAAGGTTGATTTTCTCCTGAAGGATGATAACATCAGGATCTTCAGAGGGGATGAGGAGGTTATTGGTTACAATGACGGTGTGGTGGAGGGGGAAACAGTGGACCTTTTTATAGATGTCTTTTTCTACTCCGATGCTGACAGCGGCCCCTCAATTGAGTGCGGTATTGAGGTTGCTGAAAAGGAGGATGATAGTTTGAGGCGGATTATGGATGAATCGCAGATCAGTTTCATACCCAATGGACTGGAACAGTCGCAGCAGATCAGAATATCCTGGTCCCCTCTTAGAGGTAATTATGCTATTGAGGTAGAACTCACTTTCGGCAATGACACAGATTTTAGTAATAACAACCTTACAAAGAGATTCACTGTGAAGGCTCCCGTGAAAAGGGCGGATTTCACAGTTGGCCGAATAATTGTACCTGAACAGCGCTTCTATGTTGATAAATATTATACCATATCAGCGGAGATATCCAATCTGGGCACCCTCTTCGGAAAAATAAATCTGACGCTGTACTGGGACACGGTGGACACGGAGAATCTCATTCTTGAAAAGAGGGATATCCTAATATTTGCCAAAGAGAACCGGACTGTACCGTTGAACTTCCGGCCTGAGACCACAGGTAGCGTGGAATTGATTATTGTTCTAGACAGCTCCCTTATTGAGGAGTCGGACGAGAATAATCGATTGAGCAGGGACATCAAGATCTATCCCGCTGCTGTTTCCGGCAAAGAGGACGGCACCAACAATGTACTGACCATAGCGGTCCTGGGCATGATAATCGTCGGAGTGATATTCTTCTGGGGTCTATACAGGGAGAGAAAACGGGGCGGATCCGAAAAGGATGAAGATGCCGGGGAAAAAGATACCTATGGAAAGGACCGATCCAGCAGGAAGGATAAGCTGACCGCAGAGGGGGATGCGGATCACCGGAAAGATGAGCCTAAAGCAGATGAGGATGATGAAATCGAAAATGCTGATGACGATCGGGATGATGATACAAATGATCAGAATGGAGAGGGTACTGTTGACTCCTACGGGGCGGTATATGGGGATTACATGAGCACCCGAGGTGCAATTAAATTCGAATGATCCCCAAATAATGAAAAAGGTAGGAAATATCAGATATTGATTTATTTTATCGGCCTTGTTTTGACTTCAGAATCTTAGCCAGCCTTTCGTTCTCGTCATCATCTCCAAGAACCACAACTATATCCTTCTCTGCTATTTTCAGTGCAGCCTCGGGATTGGAGATCAGATCCCAGTTTCTCGGGCTTTCCTTTCTCGCACCTTTCTTGGGTTCGTATTTGCCCAAAGCAACAAGGAGCGGCCCCTTCATTGAATAAGATTTTTCCCTAAACTTTTTTACAGACATACCGTTGGCAAAGGAGTCATGTGATATCGTGTACTGCTGAAGATCATATCCGGCAGTGGCGGATGTAACATCCTCAACGAAGAGAGCCACCTCGGGTTCGAAGGCTGCGCTTGCAACCATCCTTCCAGTCATTTCGCTTGGTGAAGAAACATAGGTAACACCAGCGGAATAGAGCGTGTTCTTGAGTTCGTCCTGGTTAATGGACACGATCATTCTTGCATTGGGGTTCAGCTGTTTAGCCATCAGGGATACTATGAGAGATTCAGTATCATCGTTTGTGGCTATGATGATGGTTTTCGCACCTTTGATATTGGCCCTGTCAAGCACCTTCTCGCTCTTGTAATCCCCGAAAACCGTATAGAGATATTTTTTTCTGCCTAGATCTCTTATTTTCGGAATATCGTCAGCGTTATCAGAGACAACTACTGTTTTCTGCTCGGCTGCAAGCAGTTCAACCAGGGTTACATTGCTCATACTGATCCAACCGACCAGCACAGCATGGTTCTTGAATGTTGTACCGTCCATACCTAACTCCTCTCTTCTTCTTGCTTCATTGAATGCGTCGCTGATCTGACCTATCAGAGCGCCCAAAAATGTGAATGTGAACACTATCAGGAAAAATGCCGCCACCTTTCCTTCAGTTGTTACCGGAAATCTATCGCCGTATCCTACGGTGGAAAGGGTAACTATACCGTACCAGAATGAATCCGCAAAATCATCTGGTCCCGAGTAACCGTCATCCCTGTCCTTTGGTTCCTCATATTCCGTGTAAAAGAATAAAATTGAGCTAATTATGAAAACGACCATGAAAATAGCGAATAGCTTCCAGACCCTTTTGAAAAAGAATGTCATAACCATACGATCAAACGAGCAAATGGAATTAGCATATATAAAAGCATTTCCAAACCAGAATAATATTAATGAAAATAATTGAACCTTCATTCGGAAAAGGATATGAAGGTATCAGAAAGATCACCGAAGGGTTAGGAATTAGTCCCAAATAATTATTCAAATCAGAACTCGTGGAAAAAATTTGTATTTCATTAACAGCAATATGCTATTTGTGAACAATATGAAGGCATATATGCTCATGAACATCCGATCGTATTTCAGTGGAATGGAGCCCCAGGTTAAAACAGAGGTGAAAATTACAGTTCCCTGAGATGATGAAATTCTAATAAAGGTCAGATCCTATGGGGTATGCCATACTGAATGGGATCAGGTCGAGGGCCTGATACCGCGGTACCTCAGCCCGATAATTCCAGGCCATCAGGCCGTGAGCGATGTTGTTAATATGGGAAACAGGTGTTCAGAGTTCAATGAAGGTGACCGGGTCGGAGTGGGATGGTCCCATTTAAGCTGCGGAAAATGCGGTTTTTGTAGGGAGGGTATGACCAATCTCTGTCTGGATTTCAAGGCTACAGGGTGTAATGTGAACGGCGGTTATGCCGAGTATATGACAGTACCTGAAAGTTCTGCATCCCGAATACCGGTGGTTCTTTCGGATGATGAATCCGCTCCTCTTCTCTGCCCAGGGGCCATTGGGTACCGGTCCCTGAGGCCGACAGGTTTGAAGAATGGAGGAAATCTAGGTCTGACAGGTTTCATAATAATTGCCATTATTGATTATTTTAGAATAGAATATTGAATAATTTTCGGATGAAAATTTTTGGATGTTTAAACTGCATCGGAGAATAATTGATCAGTTTTTTACAGCAAATCCGGTTGAGTTTGCACAAAATGGAAGCGTAAGTTAGATATATAATCAAACCACTGATGAATGATTCAGTTTAAATAGTAGTTTAGGTCTTTTTACAGGGGCTCTGCAAATATTCAGTTCATGATAGTTCATGATTTTTAGAAGGGCCTTAAGGAAGTCCTGGATTCCTGTTATAAGCAGCGGTAGATATCGTGTCGGAAAAGGGAAAATCTAAAAAGAGGAATGTCAAAACAGTTATCAATTCCAGCGGCCTCACAGGCCTTACCACAATTCTTTTCATAATGATGATCCTATCAACAGCAGTTTCTGTATATGCTGATTCCCATGGGGAAATCCGTAAAGAATCTTTTAAAACAAAGACCGAGGACGAGCCCGGAGTGGTTTACCAGATTGATGTGGCAACCAGCCGTCCCAACAGAATAGCTGTGATGGATGTCAAGGATTGGGGCATTATAACCATCGAGCTTTACGACAATCTCACACCGATAACCACTGGTAACTTTGTCAGGTTGGCCGACAGCGGTTTTTACGAAGGCATCAAATTCCACCGATGCATTGACGATTTCGTGGCTCAGACAGGAGATCCCAATACCAAGGATAACAATCCCTATAATGACGGTATGGGAGGTTCCGGGGAGACCATTCCTCTGGAGCTACACCCCAATGCTACCCATGTGGATGGTGCTGTGGGGATGGCCAGAAGCGAGGAGCCGGATACTGCTTCATCCCAGTTTTACATATGCGACGGTCCCCAGCACGGTCTGGATGACAAGGAGAGAATGCAGAAATCTGGAAGCCACGGTTATGCTGTATTCGGACGGGTGATCGACGGACTGCCGATAGCCAAGAACATTGCCGGTACTGAGACCTACGGAAACAGAAGACCTCTTCTGAAGGACCATCCGGTGGATGATATAGTCATAACTTCCGTTACGATAATCACACCAGAACCTGAGAATTATAACGAACAGCAGCTGTCCCAGGGAAATGCCTCATTCATTGAACGGCTGAGCGAAGTCACATCTGGTCCATGGGGTGCGCTTGTAGGGGTGGATATGGTAGTTGTTGTGCTTTTGATTTTATGGGTGGCGGTTTTCAGAAAAAGGGAATGAGATGGAGCAGGATTATCAGCTCCATCATGCCATTATTTCTTGCCGTAACCGATTATATGGACGTTCTTCTTGATCTTATCTAACGCATCTGGATTGGCTATAGTTGACGGAATATTGTAGTCCTCGCCGTTTACAATACTTCGAAGGGTCCTTCTAAGAGTCTTACCTGATCTGGTCTGGGGAAGATCAGATACGATTAGCACTTTTCTGAAACAGGCTATGGGACCAATCTCAGCCCTCACGGCCTTCACCAGTTCTGCTTCCAGCTCATCCTGTTCTCTCTCACTTCCTGCCTTGAGCACCACGAAACCCACAGGAACCTCACCTCTGAGGTTGTCATTTGCTCCCACCACCGAAGCGGATGCCACATCAGGGTTCTGGGCCAGAATCTCCTCCATAGCTCCGGTTGAAAGACGGTGACCCGCTACATTTATGATATCATCCACCCTTCCCATGATGTAAACATAATCTTCATTGTCCATGTATCCCCCATCACCGGTATAATAATATCCAGGATATGGACTCAGGTAAGAGTTCACATAGCGCTCGTCATCATTCCACAGGGTTATTAGAGTACCTGGAGGCAGGGGGGTCTTAACAGCTATAACACCCTGTTCTCCCCGTTTTACCTCTTTTCCATCCTCGTCAAGAATTTTCACATCATAACCTGGAACCGATTTTGTTGCCGAACCAGGTTTAACAGGGAACATCTCCATACCTTTGAAGTTTCCCACAATGGCCCAACCAGTTTCGGTTTGCCACCAATGATCAATTACTGGAACGCCCAAATGCTCTTGGGACCATAGAAGGGTATCCGGATCGCATCTTTCCCCTGCTAGGAAAAGGGTGTCCAGTGAAGACATGTCGAATTTTTTCATGTATTCTCCATTAGGATCCTCTCTTTTGATAGCCCTAATTGCAGTGGGTGCTGTGAAAAGAGCCCTTACTCTGTATTCGGATATTATGCGCCAGAATGCGCCGGGATCGGGGGTTCCGATGGGTTTCCCCTCGAACATCACCGTGGCAGCTCCCAGAAGCAGGGGTGCGTACACGATATATGAATGTCCCACTACCCAGCCAACATCAGAGGCAGCCCAGTATACATCTCCCTTTTCCATACCGTATATATGCTTCATGCTCCATTTCAAGGCTACCGCATGGCCTCCATTGTCCCTTACGATGCCCTTAGGTTTTCCGGTTGTCCCGGAGGTGTACAGGATGTAAAGTGGATGATTTGAATCCAGCGGAATGCATTCTGCAGGCGCTGCATCCTTGATAACATCTCTCCAGTACAGGTCTCTTCCCTCTATCATGGGTTCAACCTTTTGCTGTTCTCTTTCCAGTATAACACATTTCTCAGGTTTATGATCCGCTATCTGAATGGCTTCATCGACCAGGGGTTTGTAGGGAAGCACCCTGTATTTCTCTATTCCGCATGAAGCTGTTATTATAAGCTTGGGTTCTGCATCATCGATCCTGATAGCCAGTTCTTTGGGCGCGAATCCACCGAAAACAACTGAGTGAATTGCGCCTATCCTGGCGCAGGCCAGCATGGAAATCAGGGCTTCAGGTATCATTGGCATATAAATGATCACGGTGTCTCCCTTTCTAAGACCCTGTTCCTTCAAACCGCCTGCTAGTACAGCTATGCGGTCCCTGAGCTGACTGTATGTGATCTTCTCCTTGGTATCCGTAACCGGACTGTCGTAGATGACAGCAGTCAGATCCCCGCTTCCGTTCTCAACGTGGATGTCCACAGCATTGTAGCATGTGTTCAGTTCTCCACCCTTGAACCATTTGTAGAACTTTCCGTCAGGATTGTCCAGGACCTTGTCCCATTTTCGATACCAGTGTATATCCGAGGCCACCTCGCCCCAGAAATCGTCAGGTCTCTCTAAAGACCTCTTGAAAACCTCATTGTAATTCATTTTTTCACCTGTTTATACTGAGCTTTTTAAAGTTTACGGAGCTGCCGTTCCCTAATTATCTGCAACTGATGGCTTTACTGAATTTCTAATAGGACTTGATGTATTTGAAGTGATAATGAAGTGATGAACCCGGAAGAGCTTTGTACGCCTTATTCTACAGTGCTCGGGATATGACGAGTTTCATTATCTCAGATGTTCCCTCGTAGATCTCGGTCACCTTCGCATCCCTGTAAAATCTCTCTACGGGATAATCCGTGGTATAACCGTATCCGCCCAGGACCTGGACCGCCTCCCTTGTTACATCCACCGCTATCTTCGAGGAAAAATATTTGGCCATGGCGGCTTCCTTTGTTACCTTTTTTGCACCCTGATCCACCATGCTGGCAGCTCTGTAGACGAGAAGTCTTGCAGCGTCCACTTTTGTTGCCATCACCGCCAGTTTGAAGGAAACACCCTGGAACCTGTTAATGGCGGAGCCGAACTGTTTTCTTTCCTTGGAATATTTCACAGCCTCGTCAAGTGCCGCCTGGGCAATACCTACTGCCTGGGCACCTATACTGATCCGGCTTGTATCCAGAACTGAAAGAGCATTGTAAAGGCCGTGACCCACTTCTCCGAGGACATTCTCATCAGGCACAAAACAATTATCCAAATTAACCTCGGTGATGACAGAGGAGTGAAGTCCCATCTTTCTCTCCTCTTTTCCGTAGCTCAAACCCTCGGACCCTTTCTCCACAAGGAAGGTGGTTATGCCTCCAGTTCCCTTTGATGGGTCTGTGACTGCCATGAGCATGGTGATATCAGCCTTGTTGCCGCTGGTAACGAAGGTCTTCATACCGTTGAGTATCCACCCTCCTTCAGTCTTCTCGGCCTTTGTCTTGATGCGGGATGCATCGGACCCGACATCTGGTTCAGTCAGGGAAAATGCACCGAGTTTCTCCCCTGAGCAAAGGGGCGGCAGCATCCTGTTCTTCTGTTCCTCATTTCCCAGTTTATAGAGAGGATAGGCACAGTCAGATACATGAACCGCAAGTATGACACCTAGGGATGCCCACATTCGAGAGATCTCCTCCACCACGGTGATGTATGTCAGGTGGTTTGTTCCAGCTCCTCCGAACTCATCAGGTATTGGAAGCCCCATGATTCCCAGTTCGCCCATTTTCTTGAGTATATCCCATGGGAATTCGTGCTTTTCTTCCATATCTTGGATCACGGGAATGATCTCCCTTTCTCCGAAATCCCTGATCATGTCCCTGATCATTATCTGTTCATCGTTTAGTTGGAAATCCATGACCTATTCACCTTTGAACTCTGGTTTTCTCTTCTCATTGAAGGCTTTCATCCCTTCCGCCTGATCATGTCCGCTGAAAAGACCGCCGAACTCCTTTGCCTCGAGCTCAAGGCCCTCGGCCAGTGTCATATTGAGACCCTGATCTATGGCTTTTTTGGATGCCGCAACAGCTACAGGACCCTTGGTGGCTATCTTCTTGGCCATATCCACTGCCGCCTTTACCACGGGTTCGTTATCCTGTATGGGCCGTCCCTTTTCGTTCTTCAAAAGGTTTCCCTTTTCATCCTTCTTGAAACCGTCAACAAGTCCCTGGGCAAGACCAATCGCCAATGCTTCCTCAGCACCTATGATGTCCCCTGTGAAGATGAGCTCCTTTGCCTTTCCAGCTCCGACATAGCGGGGCAGCCGCTGGGTGCCTCCGAAACCGGGGATCACTCCCAGGCCTACTTCAGGCTGTCCGAACTTGGCGGCCTGTGAAGCTATCCTGATGTCGCATGCCATTGCCAGTTCTGTTCCTCCGCCCAGGGCAAACCCGTTAACTGCGGCGATCACTGGTTTTGGAAGGGCTTCAAACCTGTCAAAGACCGTCTGTCCCTTTCTGGCGAATTCATAAGCTTCTGAAGCATCCATGTTCATCATCTCCTTGATGTCTGCTCCAGCCACAAAGGCTCTTCCGTTCCCGGTGAGGACTACCGCCAGGGAATCATCCTCATATATCTCGTCCAGAACCTTGTTAAGTTCTTCAAGCATTGCGGTGTTCAATACGTTCATCGGTGGATTGTTCAGGGTTATAATGGCTACCCTGCCTTCCCTTGTGATATCAATCATTTCATCTCCTCCTTGATAAATTAAATGAATTTCATTCATCTCAAATCAGTTCAAATACTGTGATAGGTCTGAATATTGATCCATTCTTGTATGAATCCCTTTTGTATCTCCGGTGCATTGCTTTTACCTTTTTGCAAAATGCAAGTCCGGTTTTATGGAATTTTATGGAAACTTTGACATTTATTTTCTGTAGTCATAGAATCCGATCTTGGTCTTTCTTCCCAATCTGCCCGCAGCCACCATCTTCTTGAGAAGGGGACATGGCCTGTACTTGGAATCAGAGAAACCGTCATACAGCACTTCCATGATATGAAGACAGGTGTCAAGTCCTATGAGATCCGCAAGCTGAAGCGGTCCCATGGGATGGTTCATTCCAAGCTTCATGACACTGTCGATTGCCTCCTTCTCGGCCACCCCTTCCATGAGAGCATATACTGCCTCGTTGATCATAGGGAGAAGTATCCGGTTGGATACGAATCCCGGGAAATCGTTGACCTCCACAGGGATCTTTCCCATCTCCTTGGAGAGCTCAACGATTATGTCTGTGGTCTTGTCAGAGGTGCCCAGGCCCTTGATCACCTCAATAAGCTTCATAATGGGGACCGGGTTCATGAAGTGCATGCCTATAAACTTGTCAGCTCTCTTGGTGGCAGAGGCCATTTCGGTGATGGGTATGGTGGAAGTGTTGGATGCCAGAATTGTTTCAGGCGGGCAGATTTCCTCCAGTTTGGAAAAAAGGTCCTTCTTGATATTTACATCCTCAATAATTGCCTCTATAACAAGGTCGCATTCGGCCATCCTGGTAAGCTCAGTGGTGATGTCTATCTTGGATAGAATGTTCTCCTTGTCCTCAGGCGTGATCCGTTCCTTCTTGATAAGATAGTCCATGCTCCCGGCGATCTTGTTGTATCCGCTTTCTACAAATTCCTGTTTAATATCGTGCATGATAACATTGTATCCCGTTTTTGCAGCGACCTGGGTTATACCGTGTCCCATGGTGCCCGCGCCTATAACACCGATCTTTTTCAGTTCCATTGTATCTCCTCGAAATCCTATTTTATAGTTCATCTGAACATAGGTTCTATTGGCTTCTCCCGGGACCTAGCTTCAACAAGATAGGGTGGGTTTCGTACGACAATCTATTATACCGTATATCATTAGAAATCAAGCCAAATAGTTATTGTCACCTCATACAAGATAGGTTTATATTATTTTCTATAATCTATTCTCCAAGGGATAAATCCACGGGTATAACTACTTGTTTTTTACAGTCCTCTGATAGTATCTTGTGTTGGTAATTTAATATTTTTAATTGTAATGGTTTATTATTCAAATGAAGTCCTGGAAAACTCAACTTTGATATTATGAATTCATAAGTATGTAATAAATATTAAGTAGTAAAGAATGATTAGACCTTGGCGCTATTGATGAGGTGTTTATCATGGAGTTCGAGCTTACTGAAGAACAGCTTCTTATTAAGGAATCCGTAAGGGATTGGTGCAGCAGAAATCTGTCCTTGGAAAAGGTCGCAGAGATGGAAAGAAAGGGTTATCCATATCCAAAAGAGATATCAAAAGGTCTAGGTGAACTGGGCGTCATTATGGGTACGGTTCCTATAGAGCACGGCGGACAGGGCTTGGATTGGCTTACTCAGACACTTATAGCCGAGGAAATAGGCTATGCTGATGTAACCATTTCCACTGCAGCAGCCTTTATGGCAGTCATGACTGGATGGGGATGGACCATAGACAAGAATTGCAGTGAAAAGGTTAGGGAGGAGTTCATCCGGCCGGCCATCAGAGGTGAGAAGTTCGCAGGTATAGCTGTCACCGAACCCGGGGGCGGATCTGATGTGGCGAATTTCAAATCTACAGCCAAGAAGGACGGAGACCACTGGATATTGAACGGTGAGAAGACCTTCATCTCCGGTGTTGAGGAAGCACGGGAGTGGGGTGGAGGTTATTGGGTAAACGTGAGGACCGGACCGAAGATACCTGATGCCGCTCACAAGAACATGACAGCTTTCTGGGTGCCTGTGGATTCCGAAGGTTTCCATCCGGATGTTCCCTACAGGGACGCAGGAAGGCACTCCCTGTCAACATCAGGATTCAGAATGGAGAACTTGAGGATACCAGATGAATACCGACTCTCCGAAGTGGGCAAGGGATTCTACGCCACAATGGAGGGTTTTGACAATGCTAGGATCCTTATCGGTGCCAGTTCAGTAGGTGTCACCCAGCGGCTTCTTGAGGTTGCTATGGACTACATCAAAGAGAGAATGGTTTTCGGCAAACCTTTGGCCAAATACGAGGGTATCCAGTTTGAACTGGCCGAGCTCTACAGGGAGATGGAGGCAACCAGACTTATGACCTACAAGACCGCATGGATGCAGGATATGAGATACAAGGAAGGCAAGTACAAACCCACAGAGGTTGCCAAGTGGATTTCCATGGTCAAATGGAAGGCGCCCCATCTTGCCCTGGAGGCTGCAAATAAAACAATGCACTGGCTCGGAGCAGCAGGATACACTGACGAATATCCCATGGAGATGGCCTGGAGAGGCGTGATGTCCTATTGTGTAGGAGCCGAGGGCGGCGAGAACATCCAGAAGATAGTTGTGGGCCGAGAGCTTCTTGGGAAGGATTTCGTCCCTTACAAGTAAATGAAATTTTTAAGATATTGAAAAATTATAATATTCTATGGAGTGAGAGAATGAAAATAGTGGTTTGTGTGAAGCAGGTCCCTGACACCACCGAGGTGGAAGTGGACAAGAAAACAGGTACAATAATAAGGGAAGGGGTTCCCAGTATATTGAATCCCTTTGATGAGTTTGCACTGAATCTCGCATTGGATATTAAAAAAGAGACCGAGGGAACCATAGTGGTCCTTTCCATGGGCCCGCCCCAGGCCGAGGATGCTTTGAAAAAGTGTCTGGCAATAGGCGCTGATGAAGCTATACTGCTGTCGGACAGGGCCTTTGCCGGATCGGACACCTGGGCGACATCCCTCGCTCTAGCCGATGCAATAGCCCTTATGGATGATGTTGGACTGGTTCTCTGCGGACAGCAGGCAATAGACGGGGATACCGCCCAGGTAGGTCCTGAGATGGCCCAGCATCTTGAGATGCCCCATGTATCATACGTGGAGGAGATCAGGGAGATCAGCAAGAAATCCGTTATCTGCAAGAAAGAGGTGGATGCGGGATATCACATAATCAAATGCAAGATGCCTGCAGTCATAACCTGTTTGGCCACCTCTGATTTCCAGCCCAAGATACCCAGTATCATGGAGATCATGAAAGCGAAGAGAAAAAAACTGGAAGTTTGGGACTGCCAGAAAATCGGTGGAGACGCCGATCGGTACGGTTTAACAGGATCCCTTACCCAGGTTGTCAAGTCCTACGCGCCCTCTGATAGAGGTGAATGCGTCATGGTGAATGAGATGCCCGAGGAAGCTGTCAAACAAATACTTCAGTTCCTCAGCGATGAGGGGGTGATAGGGTGATGCAGGTCAGTTTGGAGAAATGTACAGGCTGTGGCCTCTGCCTGAAGGCCTGTTCATTCGAGGCAATTACGGTAACCGATAAAAAGGCGAATATTAACCTTGATAAATGTACTTTCTGCGGTATCTGTATCTCAGCTTGTCCCTTTGATGCCATAAGCATGCAGAGGCTGGCAGGTACAAAGGATGTATCGGGATACAAAGATGTATGGGTGTTCTGCGAGCAGGAGAAGGGAAAGCTGAAAAATGTAGCTTCTGAACTTCTCGGTAAAGCCGCTGAATTGGCGGAAGAAGTGGATCAGAGATTATGCGCAGTTGTTATTGGAAGCGGAATCGAGGGTCTCGGGGCTAAACTAGCAGGTTTCGGTGCAGAGGTGGTCTACATGGTGGACGAGGAACCCCTGGGAACATATTCACCTGATGCGTATAAGGCCGCCTTATCAATGCTTGTGAACAAGTACAAACCAAATATGATGCTCTTTGGAGCAACCCATTTGGGAAGGGATATTGCACCCACTGTTGCGGCTCATCTCGGTCTTGGTTTGACAGCTGACTGTACTTCCCTTTCCATCAATGAGGAGGGACTTCTAAAGCAGACAAGACCTGCTTTCGGCGGAAATCTTATGGCAGATATTCTTACACCTGAATCCAGACCACAGATGGCCACAGTAAGACCCAATGTGTTCCAGAGGGCCGAACCTGTGAATACAGATGATTTCCAGCTTATCAAGGAGAGCATTACCATCAATCCCAGGAATATCCGGACTGAGCTGGTTGAGGAGATCAGCGGAAGGGTCGAGGGAGAGAAACCAGTGGATGAGGCCGAAGTGGTTGTGTCCGGAGGAAGGGGTGTAGGTGCTGAGGAGAACTTCGAAATCCTGAGAAAGGTGGCCAAGGCTCTCAAGGGAACCATCGGATGTTCAAGACCCATCGTGGAACTTGGCTGGATGCCCAAACCTCGACAGGTAGGACAGAGCGGTAAGACCGTATCGCCCACACTGTATGTTGCCTGCGGTATCTCCGGAGCAATACAGCACAAGGTGGGCATCAAGAGCTCAGACATAATCATCGCCATCAACAAGGACCCTGACGCACCCATATTTGAGGTGGCTAATTTGGGTGTTGTAGGTGATATCTTCAAGATACTTCCACTGCTTTTGGAGGAGTTGGAGAAATAGACCGCTGATCTTATTGATTATTGTTCTAATTAGTGCAGCACAATTCAATAAAAAAGCAGAACATTGAAAAAACAAAATTAAAAATAAGCCGGCTGGCTATTGTTGAAAAGCTATGATAAAAAGCCGGTTTTTTTATTTATTTCCATATAGTTTTTCATATTCTTTATCGTAATCCTTATTGTCGTTTTTGAAAAGCAGCTCCTCTTCATTCCAGGAATCGTCAATATCAAGCTTGGCAGCGCCGTCATCATTGAGATCATCGCCGTAAAATCCAAGGGAACCTATTGTATCGTTCTTACCCGTAAGCTCTTCTTCGGAAAGGTCCTTCCCTTTATCATCTTGGTCTTTACTCACTCTTCCTTTGGCCGGTCTGTCTAAACTGGTCTTCTGTTTCCTTCTAGCAATTATCTCCTGGAGCTTCTGGTCCTCTCTTTTCTTTCTTTTGATTGCACCAACAACGGGGATTGTTATCCCAACTATAAGAAGTATTACTGCTAGTGCAATAATGATCCAAAGATAGTCCTTGATACCCTTTGGGTCTCCTCCGTTCTTATTGCCTCCGTTCCCATTTCCATTATCGTCGTCATCGCTGGTGGAACCCGTATACTTTACATTAATGGTGAACACTGCCGAACCTGTACCTTTACCATCCTCTATCTTCGCGGTAAAGGTAAAAGCCTTTTCAGTCTCTCCATCCATGTCTCCTTGTGTGACCTCGAATGTGATCAATCCGGCACTGTCGACAGATGCGTGATCGCCGGGTTCCAGGGAAAAGTTAAGGTCAGAAGACCAATCTTCATGTACATTATATTCAAGCTGTATAGACAGAGGTTCTCCAAGAGTAATGTTGAAGATCTGGTTCCCTGAAATGATGGGGTCGAAATATTTTTCTTTGATGGTGATGTTGAAGGAGACAGATGCGATGTTGCCTTTAGAATCCGTCACTGTAATTGTTACTTTATTGATTCCCAGATATTGGCTTGTGGCCAGGAAATTGACCCGGCCTGAACCAGTGATATCGAACATGGGGGAATTATCCTTGTATGTCAAGCCTGAAGTATCCTCATCATCCACGCTTAGAGTTATATCCACCGTGTCATCCACTAGGTAAGTTCTATCAGGAATGGTCTCTATGACGGGAGGCATATCCATTGGGTCCTTGTGCACGCTGATGATATTGGAAATATCATTATATCCGTCACTGAGAGTTAAGTTAATGGTGAAATCGCCTGAGAATATAGGCTCCAAATTCATTATAAGGGTCAGTTCCGCTACCGTGATAACAACACCTTCAGGTGCGTCGTGCTGAAAGGTGAAATATAGGCTGTCCACCGGGGAATCAGGATCATATACCCTTGAGGTCATGTCCTTGGTATAATAGGTTTCATTTCCTTCCAGATTGATGGTTGAGACCCCTATCAGATCTATTCCCGGGGGTTGGTTGCCGAATATGAAAAAGGTTATCACATTGTTTGTTTCATTCATCTCACTTGTTGTATCCTGGGAATCAGCTACCAGAAAATATTGGTGGTGTCCGGCTAGGGGTATAAGGTCCAGTTCGATTGTGGCCTGTCCGTTAATTCCCAGAAGGACCAGCATATATTCCTCCCCTATCACATTTGAAGGGTGGATTGAATCGTGATACATATTCAGCTGGACATTGTTAGCCACCACTTCACCAGGGTTCTCCACGGTTATGGATATGGTTGTCCCGGTAACCGTTGATATGTTGAATCCTCCGTAAGACAGGAGGGATAGGGGATCAAGTATAATATCTGCCATCTTTATATCGACTGATGTATATGCCCGGTTGTTCCATTCGTCGGATTCCATGATCTCGTTGTCGGGATCTATGACAACATGTATTCTCTCAACACCGCTGACCACTTCCCACTGGACCTCCGCCTCCTCTGACAACCCAACCCCGATACTTCCCACGTCCACAAGATCATCAATTAAATTATCATTGTGAACCTCGTTTAGGTAGAAACCGCATTTCACATCGGCTGCTGTAGCATCTCCGGTGTTCTCGATATCTGCAGTAATGGTCAGAATATCACCTACTGCTGGGGTATCCGATGTCAGTTCTATCTGACCGTTGAACTCCAGGTCGGAAGGTGATGCCTCCACTATTACTGTCTTCTCCCTTATCCTGTGATTGTTGGCCAGAAAACTCACTGTGACAGAGTCCCCCTGGGACAGCTGATAATCAAGGCTTATATTCCCGTTCTCGTCTGATACTGCGGTAGCAAATTGATCATTGAACATTATGGTGACCCTGGTATCTGGTACTGGATTCAGATTCTGGTCCTTGATGGCCATCTGCAGAGTATGGTCCCCGTCCCAAAGATGGAATTCCTCATTCAGGAGGTTCTTAGGTTTCTGGAACCAAATATCGAGTGCGGGATCCCCCAGAAAATTATAGCCTGCTAGATTGCATTTTATTCCGTGGGCAATAGGCGTTGGATTGGGTTCCACGAATGAAGGAAGTATCTCTGTAGCATAATCATATCTCATCTGAAAGTAGGCTTCTGCTGCCTTTCCCTTTTTCTCGAAGAACAGGTCCCAGAACCTCTCGGTCATCCACCAATTGCCTCTGGATTCTCCACCTGATGATTCTCCTCTCCAGGATCGTCCGCTACTTCCTATCTGCCCTATAACCCCTCCTACCTGCTGGGTGTTCCATCTCTCAAGATTTGAGTCGTCAGCTTCGGTGAAATTCAGGGTATCGCAGCTGGCAATAAAGGCAAACGGTGTTTTCACCCCGTTTCCCACAGTGTCGCAGTCCTCATAGTTATACAGTATAGACCAGGTAATATCAGTACCCAGTCCGGAATAGTGGGCAAGAGCGTTGTCCATGGGAGGTGCGCTTTCATCATAATATGCCTGCCCTCCGAAAGTGAGCAGTCCTGCCCCTCTGTTGAAGTCATTCTTGACGGCAGAACGGGAGAGATTATCATTTGCAGGATTGTATGTACCCCCTTCGAGTTCGGGGTAATCCTGCCGGTTGATCTTGTTGATATAGGAGGGAACGGTCTTCTTAAGCTTGTTGTATAACTCATAAGAATTATCCTTGTATGCATCATAATCGTCCCCATTGGGAGGAACCATCACACTAGTCCAGATAAGCATCTCCTTGATCCAGTCACCGGATTGGGGGTCTGTCCTGTAATTTATGATCTTGTCGACCATACCGCTGATCTCACCGGGGTCGTCTATGGGCAGCCGTCCTACCATAATATCCGGGGTCCAATCTTCCTCTCCCCATTCACCGTATGTACCGTTGCCATTGGTATCCCAATCACTTTCAAGACCAGCATAATAAGAGTCGGCATAGTAATATTCATCAAGATGCCAGGTGTCGGCTCCAACGTAGATGCGTCTACTGGGTATCAGCTCATGATCTCCCACTAGAAGAACATATTTCAGATGATCGCTTGTTGAGTTTAGGTCCACAAGGAAATTATGAAGCCTTTCCTGCTGATCGTCGCCCGCCATTGCCTCTGCAAGAGCAAGGGAATATACCTTGGTTCTAGTACCTAGTTTGCTGTGCCATTCAGCAAGATCCTCCATACCTGCCGTAAATGTTGGAGGTGCGATGATAGCATACTCCACATTGCTATCGTCTATTGTGATCATGGGTGAATCTCTAGTTAATTTAGATGCAACATGGACGATACCGCTTACAGGCTTCATTTCAATATTGAAGCGGGTAACATTTATTGAGGCTATTAAGGCTATTGAAGCTGTAAGAAGGATCAGGGACATCATCAGCGGGATAAAAGAACCTTTGAGTTTGGATAATGTAGGATTCCTTCTTCTGGCTCTGTACTTGGAATGATAGTGTAGAAGCTTTTTCATGGGATCAAATCTCCTGTGGCAGTTGAGATTATGAAATATACTCAAACAATGTAATTCTGGATGGTGGAATATAACAATAAAATAAGGACTCGAAACTATTTAATCCTACTCCAGATTTTATTTTAGCCCGGTGAGTCAGATTCAGATATGTGGATTATTATACTAAGGTAGAATCCTGAAGTCAGATACCCATAATTTAATTGCCACGGGAACTTGGAGGTAAATTAAATAAATTATCAGAACTGTCCTGGGGTTGCATGTTCCCCTCGGGAGGATTGATGGAATCAGTTACTGAAAAGACAGCAATATCACTATCCATCATAGTACTTGTCTGTATGATTCTCGGTGCCTTTGCTGTCAAGATGCGCATACTGGACAGAAAGGGTTCAGTAGCAGCATCCCTCTTGGGAATATTGGTTGGATTGGTAACGGATATATTCTGGCTTGTTCTCATGATACTGTTCCTGGCTGTGAATTATTTTGTAACATCCATCCGTTCAGATTACAAGAAAAAACAGGGTCTGGATCACAAGAACGGCAGCATGAGGGGGGCAGAGAATGTTTTGGCCAATGGTGCAGTACCCGCAATACTTGCTATCCTTGCTCCGGTCATGGAGAAGAACCTCGTTCCTATGTTATACGTCTCAGCATTGGCCGGTGTCACAGCGGACACATTTGCCAGTGAACTTGGAGTGCTGTCGAAGAAGGTCTATATGATAACCAATTTCAAGAAGGTGGAACCGGGAGTGGATGGTGGTGTATCTCTTTTGGGTGAGGTGAGCTGCATAATCGGTGCACTGGTCATTGTGGTCCCCGGATTCTTTCTCATTGGTGAACTTTCCTATACCTATTCATCGGTGGATATATCATTTCCCCTTACTCTTTATTTTTTCATCGTACCTTTGGTAGCTGGATTTGTGATCTGTCAGATAGATTCAGTTCTCGGGGCAACCATTCAGAAAAAAGGTTGGCTCTCCAACAGCGGCGTAAACCTTTTCTCGATTTTCATCACCATTACTTTCATGTGGATACTGCTGGATTATGTGGTCCATTGAGGGCGGCACGGAAAAAAAAATAGAAGGTGATACCATCAATTCCCCAAAAATGAAACCTATACAGGATATAGATATTAGAGAGCTTGCAGAGATATATGATCAGGAGAGCAGGGATACCTTCCTGTCAATTTACATATCTTTGACCGACAGAAATTGGAAGCGTTTCCTAGAGAGCCGGTACAATGCCTGCTTCAAGGCCCTAGGTGACAGAAAAGAGGTAAGGGCCAATCTGGAAACCAGCTATGAGAAACTTATTGAACAGATGGAGAAGATACCTCATCTACCGGATGAAAGGGGTCTGGCGCTGTTCGGTTCCCAGATCTATGATTTCTACAGGATATATCCTCTTTCGGTTGAACCCTCCAATACCTTTGTTGTTGATTCATCTCCTTTCATAAAGCCTCTTGCCCTTCTCAGAGATGAATGGGAGCAGTTCCTCTTGACCTATATAGACGGAACCAATGCCTCAATTTACCTTTTAGGAGCCAGACAGATAAAGGACAGGAAAGAACTGGAAAAGGATATAATGGGCCGGCACAAGAAGGGAGGCTGGTCTCAGATGAGATTCAACCGTATACGGAAAGGTTCTATCAAACATTTTTATACCGATCTTTCCTCTGATATGAGCACACTTATAGAAAAGGAGAGGAATCCGGTGGTCTCCATAGTTATTGCCGGCCCTGGAAATGCAAAGAAGGAACTGGAGGAGCATCTCCCTGCTTCCCTCAAAGGTATGGTGTCACATGTCATAGATGTGGATTCCCATACGGGTCTTCAGGATCTCATTGCATCGGCCTCTGAGATAATCCACCAGGATGAGAAGGATGCCAGTATGGATTCGGTTAGATATCTGGAGAAACTGATTCTAAAGGATGGTCCGGCGATTTACGGAATCGACGAAGTGATAAATGCTTCCAGGAGCGGTATAGTGGAAAAACTCTTGGTCCTAAAGGATACCGGTATTCCCGGCTGGATCTGCGAAAAATGTCAGGCGGTCGAAAAAGGCGGAAAGACCAAATGTCCCTATTGCGGAAGAGGGACCTCTCAGGTTGAGATGCTAGAAGAGGCCATTGAGTTTGTACTGAGGAGCGAGGGAGAGGTTGAGTTCGTTGACGAATCACCATATCTTGAAGGTTTGGGCGGTATTGGGGCTATACTCCGTTACCGGATCTAGGGGGTTAACGGAATTTGAGTCAAAAGGACCAAGGCAGCGTTTGCAGTAAGATCCCTTCATTATCCAAGCTTATTGAAGAGAGCATCCGCGGCCTGTCGCCCATACAGAGAATAATGAAGATGGCTGAACCCCGGAATATTATCAATATGGGCCGGGACCCGGATGAGGTGATCTCCTTCGGAGGAGGGTGGTGCAACCATTATGCCCCCGAGAAGTTGAGAAAAAAATATCAGGAGATCTCCTCGGACAGGGATAAATTCCATGAGACCGGCAGATACAGTTCCATCCTAGGCAACTTGGATATCAGGGAGCAGCTATGCAGGTTCGAGGAAGATATATTTCAGCTCAAGGGATTATCTGTTGACAATATCATAGTTGGCCAATCCTCCACCCAGCTTTTCTTCGATACCATGAAGGTTATTTGTGATCCAGGGGATGGTATAGGGGTTCTTGATCCCACTTATGCCAATTACGTGAATGCTGTGAAGTGCGCTCTTCCAGGTTCCACCCTTCGTTTTGTCCCTGCATTGGACATTGAAACCTGGGAATATATGCCTGATGTCGATAATTCACTGGAAGGATTGAAAGAACTGCAGTCTGCTCATGATCTGAAAGCACTAGTAATCCCCAATCCCGACAACCCTACGTCCCAGCTTATACCCGAGCCTTTCCTTAAAGGCGCATTGGAGATATTGGAGGACCGCGGGGCCTTTTTGGTCATGGACTATGCCTACAAGACCCAATATTTCGGGGAAATGCCAGGTTCCTTCTCGCTATCACCAGATGACCACCCGAATTTGATCTCTCTTCTGTCAAATTCAAAATGGATCTCAAGTCTAGGCAGACGTTTGGGATGGGTGGAAGCTTCGCCGGAGGTCATTGATGGAATGGAGAAGGTGGCAGAGGTGTCTCTCTTGAGCCCGGATACCATGCATTCCATTACCACCAATAGCTATCTTATTGAAACACTGGAAGACGGAAGTCTGAAAGATTATATCGAATCCGTCCGAAAGTTGTACTGGGATACCTCAAGGGTTATGGTCAAGTGCCTGGAAAAGTACGTTCCCCTCCCCTATCTGGAGCCCCAGGGCGGTTTATATACTTGCCTCAAAGTTGATATGGATCCAGTAATCTTCTGCGAGGACATATTGGCAAATACCGGGGTACTGCTGATACCAGGTGTGGGATTCGGACCTTCCATGGATAGGGGAGTGAGGGTATCCTACGGACCACTGTGCTATTCCCATGATCTAATTGAAGAAGGCCTTGAGGCTGTGGGTAACTATCTAAATAGTGTTTGATTGATCTTCCTCCATCATTATGATATGAGCATTCTGGGTTATATACACACAGATTTAACAATTAAAGATTTATTACGCAACGGTATTATACTGGATTATATTTATTCAATCACAAGTATGGTTTTCAGAAATTCAATTTGAGGTTACAACTCAACAAATTAGGAATGTGATGAAATGGGAAGAATTAAGGGAAAAGCCATTGGAGCCGGTATTTTCGGTCTAATAGTAGGCGCACTTCTGGTATGGTGTTTCATTAACGTAGGATGGTATTACTGGAACAATGATGTAGGGGAAGGAGAACATAAATTTTCTACTGAAACGGTTCTTGGATTATCCGAGGGAGAGTTTACAGAAAGCGGCTCTGGAAATTCCACAACAAATAAAATAGGGCTCCTCGTAAGAATTTGTGCAAGTTCTTGATTATTTTTCAATCGATATAACTC
>CAYSHM010000028.1:0-38064 GCA_964430885.1 uncultured archaeon
CACCGTCTCCATCACTATCTGTTTGGCCTTCACCGTCTCCTCCTCCATCGGAGATTCCGGCGTTAACTACTGCACAGAAAGCTCCGAGGACCATGAAGACAGCCAGTAAGAATGCGATTCGTTTTTTCATTTTTTCACCTTTTTGTTTTTATTATTTTTTTACTACTTCAATTTTGTAGTATTCTAAGTTAAGAATTATTCTAACCCTATATAAATGTTTTAGAACAATGTTCGAACTATCCTAGGACAATTTTCGAACTATTTTCAAATCATATTCCATAAGCGGGAAAAATTTTCAAATTTTGATGATAGAATTATGGTAAAATTTCTGTAAAGGAAATCATTTTTTAGAAAAGGAATCCATACCCGGCGCCGATGTATTTTCAACATTCTCATGTTTTGGTGAATCACCTTCACCGTTTCTCCTTATAACATACATAATCCCGAATGATATCAGAAATAGAAATATAATCAGGATGATCACGATCAATGTCTGAAGTTCGCTCCGGGTATTTTCAATCTCCTCATTATCCTGAGTGCTGTTCAGATAGTAACGAAGATCGTATATCTTTCCATCGTACAGGTCCCAGGTGGCATTCAGGCTCTGAAAACCTTCTGAAGCAACATTTATCCCATAAAGACCCTGAGATAAATCATCTATCTTTGTCACCTCTGCCCCATTCACATCAATGATCCTTGTCGAACCAGTATCCAAGCCCTTGATTTCTACTTGGAATATAATTTCTCGGTCAAGATCGCCACTTCCGTTTCCAGGAGATATTAAAAGGTTAACTATTGGCCCCATGGGTTCCTGTTTTGTTTTAAAGGATATGTTGAAGATCTCATTGAATAATCCGTATCCATCAGTGTCTTTCAATCCTGTGGAAAAAATAATCCGATATGTAGTACTGTACTGAAAATAGGCTGGTAGCGATATTGAAATTGTCAACTTATCCACTAGGGTTATTTCCATTTCTTTTTCATTTCCGTTTTGGTCCACAAGGGTGATATTACCCAGTATGGTTTCTGTTGAAATCGGAACACTGAACTCAATGATGATCTGCGGATTGATGGACACATTTACTGCACCATTCAGAGGATTGGTGTTCTTTAAAGGAATGTAACTGGTCTTGAAAGAGTAGGTGAAATTTCTCCAGACAACAGAATAACTATCCCAATATCTCAATCCCCGATGAATGCTTATGCTGTACCAGCTGAATTTTGCAAGAGGATTCAGCGGGGATATTCGTATCCGTATACCATTCTCTAGTATATCGAACTTCTTGGGAATGGATTCATTTGTGCTTCTGTCTATCAATAGTACATTCTTCTTTAGAGTTGATACGTTGATCCTCTTTTGAAAGGAAATGCTGAGATTTCCGTCATGAGGAAACTTGTATTGGGATGTGAATATCGGCTGTATTTCAACAGGTACCTCATCCTCCTGAAGGGTGAAATTCAAATAATGGATCGAATTGGGTTCCAGATATACTGTCTTCTCATCCTCAGAATGATTTCCAATATTAACCATTATGGCAGTTGATGTACTAGCTAAAATAGTAATTTCATACATTCCTTCCCTGTCGCTTATTGTTGTGATAATTCCCGAGGCACTGCTTAGGGCGTTTATTTCTGCACCCTCAAGAAGAAATCCAGTATGACTTTTTACACTTCCGGACAGCTGTCCGGTTATGGGTTTCAATTCTATGAATATCATATCATGGGGGATTTCGGTCAATTCAACGCTCTTGTGATAGTACTTGGGATGATCTACAAGCACAGTAAAGGGTGTTCTATTAAAAACCCCTGACCGGTTTATTACGGTATGCTGAACCATCCTTACATCCGTTTCTCCCTGGTCCCCGCTTGTTTCTGTGAATAACGATAAAGAATATTTGTCCTTCAATTCAACCGTTGCGAATTCAACCGCACCAAATTGGACAGAAAATAGTTCAAATGAGAAGCGATCCTCAAGGACTACTGTTCCATTTCCTATATTATTGATTTGAATTTCGCCGTAACTCTCCCGGACCAACAATGAAGAGTTCAGGTTTGTGATAGAGGAATTTACAGATATATTGTTACCATAGAGATTTGAAGAGCCATTGAGGAATAGAAAATCAAACTGTTCGTGGAATTCACACCCTTCAAAATACGCATCACCGCTGATCATCAGGCTTCCGGGTTTCTCAGGTTCAAATCTAATGAAGCATTCCATGAACTCCAAAACGGAACCCGTGCCAAGTTCCACGGAACATTCATCCTGATCATTCAATGCAAAGGTAATGTTGCAACTGGAGAACAGCAATTCTGATCCATTGGTCAAAAGGGTTGAACTGTTGAACCTTATATCCTCCTTGAAATAATCATTATCAGTGGAATTTATTATTGACGGTAGATCCAGAATAGATGATTTTGTTCGGGGTATTCCATATCTCTCTGAAGAAACATTGATGTAACTATTTTTCACAGTGGCATGGATATTGAGATCGATGAAAAAATTGCAAAAGGGAAGTGAAAACAGCAACAGAATACCAATAATTGAAATAGCTTTTAAGCCTAAATAGACCCAGGGATATTCTCTTTCATTTTTTACTTTCATCGAATTTAATATTGGTATTTCAAAGATATATTGTTTTCCCTTGGTATACCTCTGTGATATGCAGAATGGGATATGAATTTTTCCAAATAAATTAGATGCCCGCACGGTCCTGAAGCTCTTCCACCATATCCAGTTTTTCCCAGGTAAAATCGTCTTCTTCTTCCCGGCCGAAATGACCGTATGCAGAGGTCTTCTGGTATATGGGCCTTAAGAGATTCAATTTTTTGATCATTTGCTTGGGGGTCATTGGGAACAGATCCTTTGCGATCTTCTCTATCTTTGATACCTCTATCTTGTTGGACCCCATTGTATCAACATAAAATGAGACCGGTTTTGCCACACCTATAACATAACCCATCTGTATTTCGCATATCTCCGCCAAACCAGCACCGACAATGTTCTTGGCTATATATCGAGCCATATAGGAGGCAGTTCTGTCGACCTTTGAGGGATCCTTACCGGAAAAACAGCCTCCTCCGTGACGTCCCATACCACCGTATGTATCAACGATGATCTTTCTTCCGGTCATTCCGCAGTCAGCAAGGGGTCCGCCTTCAACAAAGCGGCCAGTTTCGTTAATGAATATCTTGGTCTTCTTATCCTTGAGCTCAGAAGGAATTACTTCTTCTATCACATGCTCCCTAATATCTTCTCTAAGCTTATCCTCGATATATCCGGATTTTTTATCAAAAGGAGCATGCTGGGAAGCTATTATCACCGAGTCCACGCGATTGGGTTTGTTATCCCTGTATTCAACACACACCTGGCTCTTTCCGTCAGGTCGCAAATAGTCCAGTATCTTCTTTTTACGTACTGTTGCAAGACGTTTGCATAATTTATGTGCAAAATGTATGGGCATTGGCATTAGGCAATCGGTCTCGGTATTCGCATAACCGAACATAATACCCTGATCTCCCGCTCCCTGCTCCCAATGTCTTCCGGAACCCTCATTTACTCCTCGGGCAATATCTCCAGCCTGTTTATTGAAGGAATTAAGTACAGCACAGGATTCGTAATCGAATCTCATACTGGGATCGTTGTATCCAATATCCTCAATGACCCCTCTGACAACATCGGGGTAATCAATGGATGTGGATGTGGTGATCTCTCCTGCCAGTAGTACCATTCCAGTGTTCACCAATGTTTCACAAGCGACCCTGCAGTCCTTGTCCTTGGATATGATGGCATCCAGAATGGAATCCGATATTCTATCGGCCATTTTATCAGGGTGTCCTTCCGTTACGGATTCGGAACTGAATAGATACTTTTGCTTGTTCATATGAATACTTCCTAACTAAGACTTAAAATATTTTTCTTCAGCAGTTATGCTCACATCAGTAAGATTTTTCATAAACCAAAGCGAGCAATATATGATCATATAGAATATCTATTCTATTATTCAAAGGTATCTGGTGAAAACCGCTGGTATCGCATCTAAAAGATCGGAACCACATAGACCCATACCTTTGCTTTCCGACGCAGTCTCTCCAGCCTTTCCGTTTATGAATGCAGCTAGATTTGCAGCCCTCAGGGGAGAAAGCCCCCTAGCCATTAGTGCACCCACAATTCCAGCCAATACATCTCCGGTACCGCCAGTGGTCATAGAGGGATGTCCGGCCGAGTTCAGCTTTATCGTGGCCCCGTCGCTTATGATATCTGTGCTGCCTTTCAGCAATATTGTGGATCGTATCATTCCCGCCTTTCGTCTCACAGTGCTCATCATGGGTTCCAGATCGTTGGTTAATCTCGAACTTCCGAAAATGGAATTGAACTCTCCCTGGTGGGGTGTCAGGACCACATCCAAATATCTCAGAACATGGGTTTGGTTCTTGAGGGAAAGAAGTGCATCAGCATCGATGACCAAAGGCACTTTGATCCAATGGAGGAAATAGAACACCGCTTTGATTGTTTCAGGATTCCTTCCCAGGCCGGGCCCTATTACCACAGCGTCGCACTCCTTGGAGAATTCCCTGCATTGTTTTGCACCTTTCATGTCCAGATAGAACCCATTATTGGCTGAATCCGTATCCATTGAATGGGTTATGACATCAGGATAATATGAAGAAGCTGGAACAAATATTCCAGGAGGAACGAACAGGTGAACCAGGTCCGCCCCGCTCCTCAGGGCTGCCATGGATGCCAAGACCGGCGCACCCACATAAGGTCCTCCTCCTATCACCAATACCACTCCGTTCTGCCCTTTGTGTGAATCGGACGAATTTTCTCTGAAATAGACAAATTCTCCGGGACCCACGTATTCCAGGGCTTCAGGAGGTATCCCTATCTCTGTCTTGATTATCTTTCCGCATTTGCTCTCGACCATTCCCTTTTTTACATCATGAAAGGTGATGGTCATGTTCGGTCTAACAAAAATCCTTGTACCCAAACCGCTGGGAACATCCAGTGAAACTATCTGTTTTTCCCTAGGGGATGATGAAGCATCTTCTTCAGTAATAGCTGAAGTTTTCGAACCGTCTCTCTTCCCTTCATCAGTTTTTTTTTCAGATGAAAGTTCCCTATCAATGGGCTTCAGCTCTATCTCTGAATCAGTAAATAGATGGTTCAATACCTTGATTATACCCTTTATTGGATCCCTGGGTTCAGAGCTGATGCCAATACCAAGCATAGCATCGATTATTATATCGGAATTCTTCAGCAATGAACCGAGATCATCTACAGAGGTCTTATCCAGGATATTGACGGATTTTGGGATCCTATCGTAATTGGCCTTATTGAGCTCCGAACATTCGTCCCTGTCATACAGCATATAGACCGTTACCTTTTTGGATTCAGCAATCAGAAACCTTGCCAGAACCAATCCGTCCCCTCCGTTGTTTCCTTTACCAACAAGGATGCATATGTTCTTGTCCTGTAGATCAAAATTTTTATTCAGAACTTCAAAAGCACCTTTTCCCGCATTTTCCATTAGTTCCGATTGGGGGGTTCCAAAATATTCGCTGTTCCTGTCCAACAAATGGACCTCTTGATATTCCAACATTACAAATTCCTCCTGATACTGATCTAATCCGAAGAATGATCAAAAATGATTGAAAAATATTCCCAATTCCATATTGATTAATAATATTTAAAATGATTTATCACAGATTAGCCTTCTAAATATTGGAATAAATGCTAAGAAACTTCGTTACCCGGCACTGTGATACAATGATTATTGAGAAAGCTTTAAACCATGCACTGGCCAAAGGATGTACTTACTGCGATATCAGGAGAAACTCGGGAGAAGGTACCCTTGTTTCGATGAAATCGGGCGAGCTCGACAGAGCAGTAATGAGCAGTGACGGATCCATAGGTATAAGGGTGCTTAAGGATGGAAAATGGGGTTTCTACACCTTCGAAGGCTATGAGGATCTGAAACTGGCGGTTGAAAGAACCATAAAACTCGCAAATTTTTTAAAAGGTGAGAAAGGAAAGAAAATCCATCTTGCGGAGATTCCCATCATAGAAACAGATGAACATATGAGCGTCAAAGAGGATCCCAGGGATAGGGATGTGGAGGATAAGATAGAGATCTTGAGAGATCTTAATTCCCTGCTTGAGGAAAAGGATCACCTGAGCTCTATCGAGATAACCCTCAGCGATTCAGTTGTAAAAAAGGAATACTATTCTTCGGAGGGCACATCCATTAAATACTATAAAAGCTCAGTTTTGGCCGGAGGAAACCTCACCGGAAAGAACGAAAAGGGTATGGCAGGGTACCGTTTCAGGAAGGGCAGCACAGGAGGATATGAATTCATTCCGGCGGAAGAGCTTATCTCTGTATCTATGGAAGGTGCTGAGAGTGTGAAGCGTCTTCTCAACGCATCGAGTATCAAATCAGGTAATTATACCGTAATAGCTGACCCTGATCTGGGTGGTGTTTTTGCACATGAGGCAGTAGGACATGCCACCGAAGCAGACCTGGTGATCACCGGGGAATCCCTCCTCAAGGACAGGATAGGGGAACAGATAGGCAGTCCGCTGGTAACCATCTTCGATGATCCTACCCTGACAGGCGGTTTCGGCTGTTTTCCCTATGATGATGAGGGTGTCAGGACCCGAAGGAAAACACTTATCGAGAAAGGAGTTCTTATGGATTACCTCACCGACAGGGAAACTGCATCTTCACTCAGTATGGAGCCAAATGGTTCTGCACGGGCGCAATCTTCATCATCCTCTCCACTTGTGAGGATGAGCAATACCATGATAGGAAATGGAGACCATTCATTTCAAGAGCTTATTGAGGATATTAAGGACGGAGTTTATCTAATGGGCTCCCGAGGAGGACAGGTTGATACATTGAAAGGTATATTCCAGTTTAATGCTCAGGAAGGATTCAGGATAGAAAAGGGCGAATTAACGAAACCTTTGAAGGATGTCTCACTGGCCGGATCCACACTTACCACCCTTCACAATATTGATGCGGTGGGAAATGATTTCAGGTTCGGCGGTCCTGGTTTCTGCGGTAAGGGCCAAACCGTTCCTGTATCCGACGGGGGACCACATATCAGGATCAAAAAGGCAGTAGTAGGAGGAGTATGATACCCATGGATCCATATCATCGGCATAGAAAATTGAGGTTTGGGAGCATGAATCCACCTGAGCAGAAGGCTATGATGAACTTCGTGAAAATGGATAACTGTCAGAGAATATTCCCCGATGGTAAGGTTGGAAATGACTGTAAGAAATTTGGCCTTGGCGATGCGGAGAATATAGTCAACAAGGCACAGCAAATGGGTGCTGACAGCAGTGAATGCTTCATTCAGTCGGGAAGTTCAACAGGCATCAGCATTGAAAAAGGTCAGATAAAAAAGATCTCATCAGGCTCCACCGCAGGTTTCGGCATCAGGATAATAAAGGATGGAAGATTGGGTTTTTCATATTCCACCAGTCTTGACAAGTGTGAACATGCCATACAAATGGCCTTGAAGATATCCCGTGTCGCACCTGTAAAAGATTGGGAATTCCCTCAATCAGGAACATATCCTGAAGTTGGCTCGACCTACTGCGACGATATTGCTTTCATGACCGAAGGTTCAATTATTGACAGGATAAATCTTGCAATTGATGGAGCCAGGGATACTGATGAAGATGTAAAAGTAGCCGAGGGTGGGGGAGGATTTGGTGTATCCCATATGGGGATAGTTAATTCCAACGGCATATCATATGAGAAGAAAGATACCGGGATATCAATATTCCTTTCCTGCAGGTCCAAAGTGGATAATTTTGCTTCTGGCAGTGAATTCGGAGAATCCAGTTTTGATGATCTGGATCCATTTGGCATAGGAGCCGAAGCAGGTAGGAAAACCCTTGATTTGAAAGGTGCAAAACCCGCTCCGGAGCTGGGAAAAAGTGAGGTCATACTGCTGAACGAGGCGGCATGGGAGATCATGGAGAATGTTCTAGTGCCCGCTTTTTCAGGACCGGCCGTAAATGAGATGAGAAGTTATCTAAAGAGGTATCAGGGTGAAAGGATAATGTCAAAAGATATCTCTATTATCAATGATCCCTTTCTTAAAAATGGTTTCAATACAACTGGAGCAGATGACGAGGGAACTCCTTCAAGAATGGTCCCATTGGTTAGTAATGGCGAGGTTGCCAATCTACTATACGATTCCTTTACAGCACAGAAATTCAAAGGAGAAACCACCTCATCAGGATTCCGTGCATCGGCATTTTCCGGAGGCCGTTCCTTCAGAAATCCTCCAGCCGTAAATGCCAGCAATGTGGTTTTCAGATCGCGTTGTACCATGGAACTTGAGGATATGATCGATGAGGTCCAGAGAGGGATCATGGTCCATGAGGTTCTCGGAGCCCATACTGCAAATAGAAATTCCGGTGATTATTCCATCAACTCCTCCAAGTTGTTCTATATTGAAAAGGGTGAGATAAAATATCCAATCAGATCGGCAATGCTCAGCGGTAATATTCTGGATTTGTTGAAGAACATTGATTGTTCTGCAGAGGATGATAGAATAATGTCAGGCGGAATGTCCTCTGCCTGTTCCAAGATCCCTTCTATCAGGGTAAAGGAATTGACAGTTACATGCGAATAAAGATTATCGATTTGGTCATCTGAAATCGGCATCGGAATCAATTGGGTATTTCTTCTGATTCATTCGGACCTTATCAGCCACCATTTTGGTTATGTCCAGGTCCAACACATTTGCCAGGGCAATACAGTATATCAGAACATCAGCTAATTCCTCCCGAACACGAGGAATAAATTCCGGATATTCCATCAGTTTTTCCAAACGGTGATCCTTCCACTGCATTATCTCAAGCAGTTCGGAAGCTTCTAAGGATATGGAAATTGCCAGATCTTTAGGATTGTGGTAGGGCTCCCATTTCCTTTTCCTAATAAATTCCGCCACCACTTCTCGTAGAGTAGAAATGGTATTCTTCTCATCGTTCTCTCCCTTTATATGTTCAAAGATGTTTTCCTGAGAAAAGCCGATTCCTTCCTTCATGAGATCCCAACCCAATAAAAAACGAGGAGTTAATGGAGGGATAAAAACAACAAATGACATATACCTTTCGAAATGTTTTTTTAAGATTGGTCCCATCTTATTGACCCTGTCAATCATTTATATAATATACTATATCTAGAATATACCATAACATCAGAACTCAGCTGACGAATGCTGCTTGGGAGTGAATCAGAATGAAAGTTAGATCCCGGAAGGTCTTGCGGACATCAATAATCCTTTTATTTTTCTTAGCCGTAGCTCTATCGGGGTGTATATTTCAGTCTAACGTGCTCACCTCAAAGGATCCGGGAATAGGTCATAATTCATATGATATTCTGAATCCAGTGAATCACCCGAAACTCTGGATCGAGGTGGATTGGATGATCGGAGCTGAACCGGACTATTCAACTGAGAATACAGAAGAACCTCTGGATTCGGTTTATTCTTTAATTGACAAAGTGAGCGATAGGAGTTATGTCAAGGTACTCAAGGAGGACTACAAACTATCCGTCCCCAATTCGGGCACCAATGCAGGAAAACTGAGGTCCCTCAAGGAAATCAAGGAGATCGAGACAAAGCACAGAAGCATCAAAACAACCCAAGAGATTCAATCCGTCTATATTCTCTACGTTGACGGCGGTTATGACGAGGACGGCAACATCACTTCTTCCGGTGATAAAACACTTGGAATGACCTATTCATCTACATCTCTGGTGATATTCAAGAAGAACATAGATAGGATAGATCTGAACAAACTGCCCTCTACCCTGGACATTGATGATCATGACGAGATTGAGCAGGCTGTGATTCTGCATGAGTTTGGTAAACTGCTGGGTATGAAATGTCATGATGACAAAGAGGACATCATGCACAGCTCTTTGAACAGTACCAGATTCACCTCAGAACTGAATGGAAAACTGCCACGGGAATTTTCTAATGAACTTCTTCTGGAGCTGAACGATATTCACATGGGTATTGATACCCAGACCGTATATATAATTGATAACGGTACACAGGAGGATCTCATAGTAGAGGTCAAGTTCGCGGATAATTTTGATGATGATCTCCATACAGTGTCACTTCAATACCGGTCTTCAGAAGGAAAGACCGCTACAGTGATGATGGATTACAAGAGCGGTTACTATTATTTCAACATCGGCGGCAAGCTCCAGAATGAAGGGGGAAAATATATGATAAAGACCCGCAACAGCGATGGGCGGACACTGACCGGTACGGATACCAGGATAGAAGGGGTCAATATGGTACCGGAGAATCCCAAATATATCTCAGCAGGCGGGAAAGAGGAGAACAATAACATAATTTCCATGGTTCTGGGTCTGATATTCATATCCTTCATAGTCCTGATAATCATCCTTGGAAGAAAAGCTAGGAAGGAAGAGGATAATTAAACCTCTAAAAATAAAAATCCAATAGTCAAGCAAATATTTTACCTGTTCCGTTCACCCTTGATAAAATCTTCCACCATGATCTTGCTGAGAGAATCAGGGTATTGTTCCAATGGATGTTTGAAACTGAAGGAAGATATGCTTGTAAGCGCTCCTTTGATGTTTCTATCCAAAGCCAATTTCATTGCCCTTATCACATCGATCATAACACCTGCTGAGTTGGGGCTGTCCTCAACACTTAGCTTTAGATCGAGTTCAAGAGGGACATCTCCGAACTTCTTACCTGTGATCTTGAGATAGCATATCTTGTTATCGCTAAGGAACTTCACGTGGCCAGAAGGTTCAATATGAAGCGGAACATCATAGGGAACCAGGCTCTGGACGGCATCGGTCTTGCTCTCTCTTTTAGATTCTATTCTAGTTCTTTCGAGCATATTCTGGAAATCCGTATTGCCACCTATGTTCAACTGGTAGCTGTTCATTATCTCAACTCCCCTGTTGACAAATAGATCAGCCAATACTCGATGGACAATGGTAGCACCCAGCTGGGATTTGATATCATCTCCGGCACAGGGCAGCCCCGCATCATCAAACCTCTTTATCCATTTTGGTTTTGAAGCAATGAACTCGGGGATGGCGTTAATAAATCCGCACCCTGCTTTAAGACATTCTTCGGCATAGTACTTTGTTGCTTCTTTGCTGCCTACCGGGAGATAATTGATCATCATTTCTGCACCGGTATCCCTTAGGATATCCGCAACATCCACAGGAAGACTTCCGTCATCCACGGGGATCAGATTTCCCAAGTATTTTCCAATCCCATCAAATACAGGACCCTTTTCTACTGATACATCCAGGTGGGGAACGTCCGAGAATTTTTTGGTGCAGTTTGGAGGAGCGAAAATGGCTTCTGAAAGGTCCTTACCAACCTTTTCTCTGTTGATATCAAAGGCTGCCACGAATTCTATATCGGATATCATGTATCCCCCGAAAACATTATGCATTAAACCAGGAACCTTACTGTCGCTTTCATCGATATTCTTATAGTATTCAACACCTTGAACCAGTGACGATGCACAGTTCCCCACACCTACGATTGCAACCTTGATTGATGACATGTTTTTCACTAATCCCAGAATTAAAAACCGAGTGAATAAGATAATCCCTATATTTAATCTTTTTCAATCTGCAAACTCGATAGACATAAAAAACATTTCAATTTTAGGAACATGCAGTCATTTAACCTATAACTGTTCCACAATACCGGAGAAATCAATAAATCGAGATCAACTTATATCAAAAGGACCTCATTCTGATAAACTTAATCAGTAGTGAATTTATATTTATACGACCATATCCATTTAAGCTAGATTATCCGGTAGTAATAATACTTTAAAATATATATTTGCTTTAGAATTATTACAATACTACAGGTGTTCATAAATGAGATATGCTAGTAAAAATGATAATAACTATACTAAAGCTGCCGATGTCATAAGTTCAGCTGAACACTTGATCGCCTTCACAGGTGCTGGGATATCGGTGGAAAGCCAGATCCCTCCCTTCAGAGGAGAGAACGGTTTATGGGCCAAATACGATCCCGGATTGTTCCATATAGATTATTTCTTGAATGATCCCGCCAAAGGATGGGACCTGTTCATGGAGATATTCTTTGATCCCTTCAATACCGCTCAGCCCAATACCGCCCATGAAGTACTGGCACTGATGCAGAAAAATGATATGCTGTCGGTCATAATCACTCAAAACATTGATAACCTTCATCAGAAGGCAGGGTCTGGGAATGTTTTGGATTTTCACGGAAATTTTTTCAGGACAATTTGTCTCGGATGCAGGAGGACCTACCCCACTATTGAAGTAAAACCATTAAAGGGATATCCGAGGTGTGAAAGTTGCAGGGGAACTCTGAAACCTGATATTGTTTTCTTCGGAGAAGGAATACCTGACAAGGTCCGCAGCCTCTCCTTTCAGGAATCCGAACGGAGCGATGTGATACTGGTTATCGGGACCACCGGGGAGATAGCACCGGCCAACTATATACCCATACTCGCAAGCCAGAATGGTGCAACAATAATCGAAGTAAATCCTGAACCCTCATTTTTCACTAGAACAATAACGGACATTTTCATCAGGGGAAAGGCAGTAAAGGCAATGGGAATTATTGGATGTGAACTAGGATTCGAATTGGGAAAGGAGATATAGAATCCACTTAGTGCTAATTGGAAATTATTATGATTAATGGGATGTTTTCCATGTTTATTGATTTCATTTCAAGGTATCTAATTTATTTAGGTATTCTTCCTTCAATCTCCTGTATTCTGCGCCTTCAATATTTCCTTCCTTGAATTCGACCTTCAGCAGTTCAAGGGCAAGATTTGCCTCCTCCTGCATCTTCTTCAATTCAATCTCCATTATCTCTGAACCTTCCCAGTCCCTTTTCCTTTTATTCTCATCCTTTCCTTTCCTTGATTTGGAATTGCCTCCTTTACTCTTCTTATTCCCGCCCTTCCCGCCGGGTTTCACATTGATATTATTACCCTTCTTATCTACTCTTTCCCTACGGACGGATATGATAATGATTGTCAGAATGATAATTATGATGATAACGGAGATAATCACCGTGTTCCTATTCGCAGAAAACCAGCTTTCCTGCCCCGCTTCATTTTTCGGGTCCTTATCGGTAGTGCTCTCTATCAGCTCTAATTTGGAAAGGGTGATGACATCATTCCCCTTCGAATCCCGGGCAGGATACAGTACGAACATTGATCCTTCTTTCATCACGATTTTTCCTGACATGTCTGAATGACCGTTTTCTGTGAGCTTTCGGGTATAGCTGAAGACACCTTTACCGTCTGACCATTTGACATAAACATCCTTATCATTGCTGTATACCATTCCTCCGGTCTCATCCTCATCTATGAAAATACCACCAGTCAACTGCTGTGTCTGGGTATTGTTAAGGGCAGGTGGAATTTCCCTGAAAAAATGATTCCCAGTATTATTTGAACGAGAGAGGAAAAGCATATCCCAATAGTTCTTTTCCCTATTGTCTTCCCAGGTTATATAAATCTGGCCAATATCATTGGCGGTTATTTCCGGAACTCCTACAGTTATAGGATAGGGTTTTTTCCACATCTCCTCGTCCAAGTGGTCGATTCTGATTATTTCTCCCTTGACCAATGTACTACTGTCGATCTTCCTGAACCTGATACTGTTGTTCTCATTCCAGGTGCAGAAGATAAATCTGCTGTCAATTTGAATGTTCATACCTTTGCAGTCCGGTTCACTGTTATCAGAAACCATCAAAGGTTCCAGAAACTTACCGCCCCCATTCCTGCTCACTGCCATGAAGCATTCGTATTCCGAAGTGGCGTTTACCTGACCTCGGTATGTACAGTATATCTCTCCGCCGTCGGCCACGTATAGATCCAAAAACCCAACATCAGCAAGACCCGTGTCTATCTCCCCCAGGCTCTCAAATGACAACCCCCGGTCCTGGGACCGGCCCAACTTCAGAATACTGCCGCCCGAACCACCATTTTCCGGATTATTCTCCTTCCAGATTATATAATATTCATTGGTATCCGCTCTGGCAGCCACTGAAATATCCTCAACATCCTTACCGGAAAGTAATTCAACGTCCCCTGAAGAAACAGGATCTAGGTCCTCTCCCTGGAAAAGAGCAATTCCAACGGATGAAGCGGTATCGCCCTTAAGCCATAGACATAATATATCCCCAACAGCGTCCATGACTATTTCAAGATCCATGATGTCCTCATGTCCTTCTAAATATTCCTCCTTTTGGATCACAAGGTGCCAGTTATCCTCCGGCAGGGGGATGAAATACGGCTCCTCGGCTCCTATAAGAACTAGATTCATTGAAATTATCAATAGCCCAACAGCTATGCTGATCACTGGTTTCGGATTGATCCCTCCTAACCCTGACAAACCACCGGGTCTCTGTCTTACTGATTTCATTATTATCCACCACTAGATTAGATTTTCCTCCTGTGACTCCGCTACCCTTATCGATTACCACATCATAGTCATTATCCAATATAATTGATATTATTCAATATAATGAATCCGCTTTCATCTCTTAGACGATCATTCTCTTTCGGGTTCGATCCTAGAGATATAGGAGGAGTGCAGTTCAATAATATCTCTGTTCTTTCTCGCTGAAAGGTCATAGAACCTGCACCATTCACCTTCTGAAAGACCAGACGCTGCCATGGCCGCATCATCCCATAACACGACCTTCACTGATGATGAATCATCCATTATGATTAGGTTCAGCACCTGTCCGCTCCCGCCGCTTTTTCGCTTGAAGGACCTTACATCGAATCGGGCTATGATCTCCCCCCGGATATTATAAATTCCACCTGGATCAATATCCGTTATTGGTGAAATGTTCTTGGATGATTCCCCAGCGCCAAGAATTGAAGGAAAATCCTCCGGGTCGAGCATCACTGCGCTCCATTTATCGGGTACCACCTGTTTCCCGTATCTATCTATCTTTACTGATACGTTAATGAGTTTCAATTTGTAACCCTTCTTCAAACCCAAGGAGGAAACGGATTCTATTGTCTTCTCGTCCCATATTATGACATCCGTCTTTCCAGTATGATCATCCAGATAGAAATTCATTTTTGTTCCTTCCTTACCATTCTTCCTGATATAGGTCTGGATCTGTACTTTGGATACCACCAATCCGAAGACTGTCACCCTTGTCCCGTTCTTCAGGTTACCTATGGCAGACGAACCTGCAAGGTCGATCCCCAAGGAGGAAGCAGCTATATACGAGATAGCAATCTCATTGAACAATCCGCTGCTGTTCTTTAGGATCCGGGCCCTCTCCTCCTGGAATCTATCCATAAGACCCTTTTTTTCCACCATAGCACTGATCTCTTCTTCACTGTAGCTCATCAATACCCCAACAAATTGACTTTTATTTGAAAATTACTGTACGTTATGAAACCTAAATAAACAAAAGCTTAGTTGATTAACAATTCCTTTACCGTTTTTTCATCACCATCGGCTCCATTTTTGACTGGATATCATGTTCTGCTGATCCATGGGGATTCATTTAATCCAAGCCAAAAGAGAAAGAGTAGGAAAAAATATTTAAACAATAAATATCAATAATCTAAGGATATTGGTCTGAAATTGTATTCAGATAAGGATGTGGTTGTATTGAAAAAAGAAATGTTGGCACCTCTTATTATGATTATTCTTATGATAACAGCTAGTATGACCTTCATGGGCTGCTTCTCCAAAGATAAGAAGAAGAAGGATAATGACGACGACGATATTGTGGAGATAGCGCCAGTGGCAGTTATCAAGGCCAGCAAGACCCGTATAGTGGCTGGAGAGAACATTACCTTCTCTAGTGCGGATTCCTATGACACCGATGGTCAGGTTGTCAGATATTTCTGGAATTTCGGTGACGGCATTACAAATGCTACAAATTCTACCACAAAGGATCATAATTACACGCACCAGGGTTATTATAATGTCACTTTGACCATTTATGATGACATGGATCTCGAGAACTCTACTTCTATCATGATCACGGTGATACCAGGAACCCAAACAGTACAGGGCCAGGAGATACTGCTTGAAAGGGATAATCCAATAATACCCTCAAATCTTACCAATCATATCACCAAAGAACCCTTCAACGGAAACTTTTCATTGAACATAACTTTCCTGGGCGGATCCGCAACACAGCAGCTGGATGCAAATGTCACTCTTGCACTATACGACCCGGACTCCGTTCAGTTAGCTTACAAGGAATATACCGTTACAGTCCAGGAGGTCGACGGTATAGGTCTGACAGGGGTTGATTTCCAGAAAAATGGGGATTACCGACTTGAGCTTTCCGTGAAAAAAGGCTCTCTGTACATATCTTATATAATGACCATAGTCTATACCTGAACATCTCTTATTTACCGCCGAGCATCATCAGCAGTTGCATAGTAAGGCAGAGTAATTCAAACATTATATTTGATAAATATGGTTATTCTAGAAGCGGGCCTCTTGAGCTGGAGGTATTAATTGAAGGTAGATGATAATATCTTTCAGGACATACTGCTGCTGACAAGATTGAACCCTCGTTTCTGGTGGGGTGAATACGCTCTTTTCTCCCTATTAATCCCCTTTCTTCTGGTCGTCTACATCTTTGATTCCGGCCATGATCTTTGGAATGTGATCTCTGTTTTTATTCCAATATTCATCCTGTACGGTTTCACCTTTACACTGAACTATCTTACCGATGTCCGCGAGGATCGATATAAAGAAAATGTATTCAGAATGAACAGGCGCAGAAGGATTCTGGGTTTTATACTTCTGCCTCTTCTTCTGACAGCAATGATATTCCTTTCATACCTATATCTGAGCGGGACCGCATTGATCATCTTTGGAGTCCTGTTATTGGTTTCCATCATTTATTCCTGGGGATTGAGATTGAAGGAAACTCCCATGGGTCCCTTTGCGGCTTCTCTGTTCTACTGGGGTCCTGCTATTTTATTGATAAGCCATTTCTCCAAAGACCCATGGGTGAACATAGGGGAATTGAAGACTGAATCCCTGATCTTTCTCATGTATATATTATCAATTTTCTTCTACGGTCTTGTAATGGAGCTCGAACATAATCTCTTCGATCTCAAGGCCGATCTCAAGGCCGATGTCAGGACTCTAGCAGTTAGAATAGGGAAGGAGCGGGTGGGGAAGCTGATAAAAATTGTCAGGATCATTCTTGCAGTGCCCCTAATAGCTTTTTCATTTCTAATCTCCTGGCATTTTGCTCTGGCTGTAGCACTTATGATCCTGGTTAATCTGAAATGGAACGTGAGCTTGAAGTATTTTTTCATTCTATTGGCAGTGTTTTTCCTCGTCCAAGAAGGACTTTCACAGACTGCGGTTTTCATTTTCTTATGCTTATCACCGCATATCTCCTTTATACTGGTGGGTATGATACAGGAATCAAGGAAACTGCTTCACCAAATAAGAAGATCCAGAAGGCACCTGATAGACAGAATGCATGAAGAACACAAGAGAATTATCTTTTCGGAGCTCGAGAGAATGTAAATACTCCATTTTTAACTTATCAGGTCTGGGTGAAATAGGCATTCACCACGGCATCCTCCAAAAAGGTCTTCACGAAACCGTATCTCTCGAACTGGATCACTTCAGTCCTCTGCTTCCTGATGTGTGATTCTACCCAACCCATGTCCCGCTCTCCGTCTGTTCTATGAACAATGCATCTGAGTTTCTGTTCTATATTTTCCGGAACCCAATGGATGGGCCTTGCTCCCTTCTCCTTCATCCATTTCAATGAGTTTCCCTGATATTTGGCATAGAAGATATTGTCATCTTCAGAAAATGATTCAACTGTGAGATTGCACAGGTCCTTAAGCCGGATGGCAACACCGGACCCATCCTTTTTATCAATGATCTTTTTGAACTCATCAATGATATTCCGGGCATCTTCCCAATCAATGAGTATCCTGAACAAACCCTCGGAATCCGGTTCAAAAACAGTATTTTTCTTTCCCAATTCATCCTTAGCAGGGTGGAGTGGAACTTCTGCCTTGAGTTTGTCTATGTTCTTCACTTTTAGGGTGAATGGGTCTCTGACAAAGTAATATCGCTCCGCCTCTGGATCAATGATCTTCTTGTTGAAAGCGTAGAGATTGGCCCAGGAGAACTGGAGATCAACAGGCTTGATACCCACCTCTTTCCAGTAATCCCTAATAGCCTCTGGTTTGATGCCTCTCCTCTCCATTGTCCTCAAGGTCCCCAATCGGACATCATCCCAACCGCTGAACTCACCTGATTTAATTCCTTCTCTTATAAGGGACGTCTTCAATAACGTGTCCTTCATTGATACCCAGCCGTAATGGTGGAACTCGGGAAGGAGCCAGCCGAAATAACGGTAGACGTATTTCTGTCGTATAGTGTTGTTCAGATGATCCTTTCCTCGAAGTATATGGGTACATCCGAGAAGATGATCGTCCACCACCACCGAGAAATTGTAAAGTGGATATATATGGAATTCACTGCCTGTCCTTGGATGAGGTGTACTGTTTATTCTCATTGCAACGAAATCCCTTACCGCCGGGTTCTTGTGAAAAAGGTCTGTCTTGACAACAACTGAAGCTTCGTTCGGTCCATAGCTTCCATCCACCATTTTCCTCCATTCTACCAGCTGGATGTCCGGACCAAGTGACCTGTGGGGACATTCCCGGCTTCTTTCCTTAAGTCCTCTCCATTCCTCCACATCGCAGGAACAAACATAGGCGTGACCCATTTCAATAAGCTCCGCGGCCTTTTCCATATAGATGCTGAACCTGTCGCTTTGTATCACCACATCAGTGTACTCCACTCCCAGCCATTTGAGGTCCTCAAGGATGCTGTCATAGGCTTCGGGGTCTATCTTCTCAGGGTTGGTATCCTCAAGCCGAATAATCAGTTTTCCGCGGTATCGCTTAACATATTCATCGTTAATCACAGCCGCCCGTGTATGGCCTATATGGAGGGGGCCGGAAGGACCAGGGGCGAATCTCATAACCACTCCCTTCTCCGACTTCTTCAATGGAGGGAGTTCAAACCTCCCTGCTGCCGGCCTCTTATCGGTATTATCTCCGGCAAATTTAGGTCCAAGAATGGATTTCCCCTCTTCCTGCTGGGACTCGGTCAAGGAGTTGACCTCCCCTAGTATCCTCTTCACCTCATAACTTACTGCTCCAGCCATCTTACGGAGATTCATATCCGAAGCCATTATTTTACCCATTACCGAACCCATGTTCGCTTTCCCGCCGTATTTGGACGCATTCTCCAGAGCGTAGTATCTAATTCTATCCAGGGTATCTTGGTCGAGAGAGCCCTTTCCAGCCCGTCCTGCTTTTTTCATGGTCACCCTCAAGTTTAAATTTTCAATCTTTGGAGTATGAAGCATTACTCTAAAAATCGCTATATTAAATTTATAAATATATAATCCTGATACCTTAACTTTGAATATCTAATTCACATATTGCAATTTCAATATTAAAAACAGCATCATATTATAAGGTTTCATCCATGTTTCTTAACTGCTCCTAATTCAATTACATTCTAAAAATCATTCCCGCTTGATTTACCAGAAACAGATTCTGTGTCATTTCAATTACCTGATATCCAATCTCATCTGCCTGATGGAAGAATTGTCTATCCTTTCCAGTTTCACATCGAAAATATCCGAGGTTTCACCCACCTTCAGTTCCCCGTAGGTACCGTCATATCCCATGGGATCGAAGGCGAAATTACCCTTCTTTATCTCCAATATATTGTTCAGGAGTGCCTCGTCAATATTTCCATCCAGTAGAGAAATTATATCTGACGAGCGTTTGAACCACATGTCGCATTCATTTCCCAGGTGCCGAACGGTCTCATCATAATACTTCATTACTTTCTTCGAAGCAGGATTTTTAACACCTAGAGTGTAGGCAATGACCTCCACCAGGGGCACCATGTGAACAAATTCCGGAAAGCTTTTCGGCATATATCCCCATTCTCTCCCTCCGCCGTCCTGATTGGTCTTCAAGATCTGGCTCCTCTCCAGGACCCCAATTGTCAGGCCTTTATTGCAGATGGGACAAATTCCATCCTGGGGGGTATGCGCCGGAGAGTAGATGCACATATCATCGCCATGTCCCTGCCTATTGGCCCGGTGTCCCGATAGAAAATATCTTCCCTCTGTTGGATTGAATTCCGCAGTATGTGTTACTCCGCCTTTTCTGACTGCGTCTATAATTCCTTCAAAGCTCTTCTTTTTCACATTGATTATCGTGAACTCCCTGCCCATTCTGTGAAGGCTTGGTGAATGAGCATCGGAATTGGATAGAAGCGTGTAGTTGTCCAATTCTGGTATCTGGCCCAGTATTATCGGATCTGCGGAAAGCCCGGTCTCAACAGCATTGATAAGCTCGGTTCCTTCCCCGTAGAAATCCTCCATGCTGTTAACGGGATTCTTGGACCCGTAGATACCATTGGGAGTCATTACATGGGCAGGAAAGGATTCGATAAAGGGATCGGTGTTCATGATATCATATAATTTGGAGGCCACATCCTCCTTTCCGTGGCATTTGACGAAGGGGCGGCCTATTTTCAGCTTCACATTCCATCCTGTCATCTTCTCCCGTACCTTTCGTATACTGTCAAAGGAGGGGAAAAGGAAAACATGATGGACCATCTTCCGGCCTGAGCAAACGTTGCTGTCCAATGAAGATGTGAAAATTATTTCGGTCTGCAGCAGGTAATTGACAGAACTGTTTTCCCTGTAGGAGAAAAGTCCGTCATACTCCTCGGTCAGGTTTTCTTCGAGATTCTCCATCCACTGTTTCTGGAGACAATCGCCAGTAGCTATGACCTCAATACCTTTCTTAGGCATAGCGGATTCTATATCGTCCAGGGAAATATTTCCCACTCCACCGGCATAGCCTGAATGACAGTGAAGGTCGCATCTCATTTTCATAGGTCTTCTTTCCTGTTTCAGAGGTAAATATATTTGTAATTAATAGAATTTTTTCAATTCCAACAAAGGGTGATTCGGATCATTTATTTGCATATCCTAGCAGCCTTCGGCCTATGGTGGGATTTATACCTTCAATAGAGACCAGCTCCTTCAATGTAACTTTCCGGAGACAGGATATTCCTGCAATACCCCCTTTCTTGAGATTAACAGCATATCGGGGTTCCATCCCAAGGGCTTTTACAACCTTTTCAATGGGTTCGTCCTTCCTCTCATCTAAAATGAAAGTGAACATCTCATCATCATCGTTATGGCTATCAGCCCTTTCTTTTAGATTATTAGATATAAGACCAACCCTGTCATCTACCCCTTCCTCAATTAGTTTTTCCTCCTTAGCCTCTTCTTTCCCCGACCAGTTTTTAATCCTATCCAATATAATGTCCCAATGGGGTGTAATAATAAAGGCCAGACCTAGTAGGATTATCACAATCCCTACTAACATGATCATGAAAGCGTTTATTCCCTTATCCTGGGCTTCCTTTACCTCATTTCCCGTCAGGGCTTCACTTGATAATTCATTTGCCTCGGACTTTACAGTTATTCCCCATACCAGCACTACCAGACCTATCAAGACTATAACCGCTCCTATCTTGATATAATCCATCCTTAATTTGGACCAGTCCATCCGAGCACCTTCCATTATTTTCTTTCTACATATTCAACAATATACTACTGCCTATAGACAATTTATCAACAAAGCAATACTATATTTTAGATTTGGCTCTTTAAGTAATTTATTATGAATTCTGATGAAATAATAAGCAGGTTTATGCTGGAATCTCCTTCCTGTTGAAGAGCCAGTAAGCCGCCCCCGTAAAGAGTACTCCCAGTACAAGCGGAATCAAAAAGTCCTTGACAGGGATCGCTACTTCCCTCATGACATCGGTTCCGTGCCAGTAAGTGAAAAGACTGATATAAGAGGCCATATCAGCCAAAGCAGAATCCGACAGGTTCACTATTATCTGAATGACATACATCCCGAGGATAATGGCCATTATGCCCCATGTGCATTTTGACCCTTCATTCATTAGCACTGTCAAGAGAAGAGCAATGCCCATAAAGGCTACCGATAAGGGGATACAGGTAACAAATGCCATAATAAGCGGTTCCATCGGCAGGGTAACATCCACAGCAAGAGCACCGAGATACAGGCCCAGAAAACCGGATATCAGTACAACAGCCGTGTTTAATAAAAGAATGCCAATCTTCTCAGTAAGAAATCTATTCCTTGAATAACCTGTGGCCATTAAAATATCAATGGACCTGTCCTCAACATGCGGTGCAACGCTTCCTCCTGCCTTGATTCCTAGATATATCACCATAAAGAGAGGCCACATGCTGAAGAACTCTATAGAAACAAAGCCTTCTGGTGATGTGAAATCCAAATTATCCGTCCCTAAAAATCCTTCCATAAAAGCATTGTTCTGCAAGTAATCGTCAAAGGCAGTGGACACCACCAGTTCAGTGTTGGATACTACTGCAGATATATTCACGGGTGTATAATTACCTCCCCCTGCCAGATACACAACAAAGAAGTAGGTTGAATTGTCGGTTCTTGTAAACTGAACACGATTCAGAGTGCCGTGATAGAGTACATTTATCCTATATTCCTCCAGAAGGGAAGTATTTGAAACTGCATTCTCAAATATCTCCGGAGTAAAGTTCATACTTGACAAGACAGATACCTTGCCTTTCATTATCAGATCATCAAAGATACCGTGGGTAACTGCCATTTCGGCACCGAGGGCAAGATGTTCTCCAGCTCCCACCTTGAGATCCCAGGTCAAGTTGAAGATCTTATTTTCTTTATCATCCACACCCGTTTCAATAAGGCTGATGTCCTCACCCTCGGCCATTGGATCGTTAATAAGTTCTTCCACTGACGGGTAAACCGACATTATCATTATTCCCCATAGGAAGAGTACTCCGCCATAGATAACTATGCTCTTCCATGAATCAGTAAGAGTGGCTTTGAAAAGTCCCAAACTCATGAAACCACCTTCCCTTCTTCATTCATTCCGTTGATCTTCCTCACCTCTTCGAGCCCATAGAAATGAAGGAATATATGTTCAAGTGAAGCTTCCCTGTAATCCAGTTCTTCGATATTAAAACCTGCCAGAACCCTGATCACCTCGCCTATGTTGCGGGATACCGTCATCTCCAGGGTGTTTTCCAAACCCTCCAAGGAATGGATCTCGGAAACACCCTTGATCTTCTCAAATAAGTCGCCGTCAACTTCATTCTTGAATCTCACGGTCATTACTTTTCCGGTCTTCTTCTTGAAAGTGCTCATTCTCTCTGTTACAACCATCTCCCCTTCCCGAATTATTCCTACCCTGTCGCAGATCGCTTCAACTTCAGTTAGTATATGGGATGAAAGGAAGACCGTTCGTCCTATCTTTTTATCTCCTAGAACCAGCTTGTAGAATTCCTGCTGCATAAGGGGGTCCAGTCCGCTAGTGGGTTCGTCAAGGATGACAAGGTCAGGATTATGCATAAAGGCAGAGATGAGGCCTACCTTCTGCCTATTTCCCCTGGAAAAATCCTTTATCCTGCGGTCAAGGTCAAGCTGGAATATATTGGCAAGTTCTTCTATCCTGTTCTCGGGGCGGTAGCCCATCATATCCAAAAGGGTTAGTAGATATTTCCGTGCTGACAAGGTTTTGTAGGTACCGAAATCCGAGGGTAGATAACCAACTGACCGTCGTACCTTGGCGCCGTATTTCTGAGGGTCCATCCCCTTTACTGTAATTGATCCAGACGTGGGTCTGATATAATCCAAGACAGTTCTGATGGTGGTTGATTTCCCTGCCCCATTGGGCCCGAGAAAACCGAATATTTCCCCCTTTCTTACCTGAATATCAACCTTCTCGACACCCCTTGAAATACCGTAGTATTTTTTCAGATTTTCGATGCTCAATACGATTTCATTATTCTTATCAGACATGGAAATGCCCCTTTGACATTAATAGCGGTTATTATAGCCCGGCTCCCTGAGGAACAGTGTATGAGAAAAAGATATAATTGTGAAAATAAAGGAGCTGATAATATAAAAATCAAAAAGCCCCGATTGAAATTTTTGGATATTTATTTTGGTTTAAATATTATGATTATCACTTCTTCATAATGGTTTTCAAAATCTGATCTGATCCTTCATTGTTGTATGAGTTGACTAAAAGATTGTCCTAGAAATAATTTATATGAATAGGATTACTCTATTAAGCAATGATACATGAGGAATTCAAACCTGGGAAAGGCACCATAGGTACCAAAGATATAATTGACAGGAACAGGGTAACTATTCTGCTCATTATTATTATTGTTTCGCTTTTTCTAGTAATCATGCTGATATGTCTCTATTACTCCATAAAAGGTGAAAGTTCTACTCCAGCCGAGACCGCAATTACTGGGTACGACTATTTCTTGATGATAATATCATTCATCTTATGATTTGAACGGGTGGAAGTTGACAGAAAATCACCGCATATTTTCATTCAGGGATTTGAAATTCGCTATAGGTCAATTGCCCCTAACCAGATTCACAAAAGATATAATTTTTTTATAGTTCCTTGAATTTGGGAAAGTTATAAAATACATTAATGCAATCCATAATCGTTTTACCATTTTAATGGACTGTCAGGAAGTAGAACTTAGGAGGGGCGCAAATGGCCAAGGATTCCAGCGATAAGAAGAAGAATATTAAGAATAAGATCAAGATCATAATTGATGAACTGGATAAGAAATGCGGCAAGATCGGCGAACTAGGTGGTGATACTGCTAAAGCCGATGATATTATCCTGAAAGCCCGTGAAAGCCTTGAGAAGGACCAGCTTCCAAAGGCAAAATCTCTGGCTCTGAAGACTAAGGCTATACTAGTTGAAATAAAGAAAGACCTGCTTAAGAAACGCAAGGCCAGGAAGAAGCCTCCAAAGCCCCCTGCAAAGAAGAAAGAACCTGCTCGTGAAGAAAAAGAACCCTTAAAAGATACCGATTCAGAGACCGGTGAAGAGGATGTTGAAGAAGGGAAGGAAATTGTGGAAACCGATGAAAAAGCAGCTGAAGAGGTAAAGGGGGAAGAAGATGCCAAAGATGAATTCATGGAAAAAGCTCAGGAACTTCTTATCAAGACCCAGGGCCTTTTGGATGAACTGCAGGGAAAGATCGATCTTGATACTGAAACTGAACTGTTCAACAATGGAATCGGCATTTTCCGGGAAGGGAAACACAAGGAAGCATTTGAACTGTACACTGGACTTCTCGAAAACCTGCATACTAAAAGGGAAGAACTGTCACAGGCTCAAGCAAAGGCAAAGGAGCTGATAATTGCATTGCAGAAAGAGCTTTCGGTTCTTGAGGACCGGGGAGTGGATATAGGCGAAACATGGGATATCTACCAGGGATTGGTCGAAAACTACACTCAAGGCAATTATATGGCAGTTCCAGAGCTTGCAGAACAGATATCCCAGCAGGTGGATCTCTGGAAGAATTATGATGATTCTCTGGTAAAACTTCTCAATCTAAGACTGATACTGTCAGAACTGAAATCCAAAGGCGGGGATATTGGAGAATTATACGAGAGATTTTCCAAAATTCAGGACCAACTCCATAAACAGGATTATGCCAGTGCTCAGGAATCCTCCGCTTCAATAGCAGAAGATACCCGGATACAGATCAGGGAACTAATGAAAAAACCCGCGATGGAACTTCTCAAGGAAGCAGAGGACATCCTGCAACTGGCAGAAGAAAGCGGGGAGAATACGTCCGAGTACTCAGAAGCCATTGAAAAGTCCAATAACAAGACCGAAGCCGGAGAATACGAAGCTAGTATAACCATATCAAAGGATATTCTAAACAAACTGCAGCCTATCTATTTAAAGAAATTGGCCACGGAACTCCAAGAACTCATGGAGGAGGCAGACCGCAGAGAACTTGATGTAGAAGAGCATAAGGCCAGATTCATTCAATGCCAAGGGCTAATGGAGGAAGCCCGGTTATCAGAGGCAGTGGAGATCCTTCTGGAGAGCAATAAAAAAATTCGTTACACCATTGAGTATGATAAATGTATTGTAGATATCAGGGACATCAGGGATCAACTCCAGGGCCTTGCACAGGCAGGATTTGATATAGAATCGGCCCAGAAGGAACTAATGCCTGCAAAAGATGAGATGGAAAATGGCAATTTCACAGAGGTTCATGAAATAATATCCAGGGTTAGGGAGAACATCAGACGCATCAATTCGAGCGGAGATCTGAAGGTTCTGCTTGACGGCATCTGGAAAGATATTAATCAATTAAGGGATGTTGGCATGGAGGTATCTGAGTACAACGATGCGCTCTATGATATCGAGCAGAAGATATTCCACGGAGGAAGCAGGGAGGATGAGAGCGAAGATTTCCAGGCACAGGTGGAAAATGCCCGCTCCACTCTAGAGACTATGAAGGGGGAAGTGGACAGATTGATCGAGGCATATCCCGCTTCCATCGAACTGATCCAGACCTCCCAGTACAACATCAGCAAGATGGAGGAATACGGCGGTCATAAGGAGGAATTATCAGATAGATTTGAAAAGCTCACTGAAGCATTCTCGGGCCGGCACCTTGAAGAAGCTGTAAGCATCGGAAAGGAATTGGTGGGCCTCTCGGAGAGATTATTAAAGAATTACATCCACGCTGTAATGAACATGGATGAATTGAAGGACCTGTGCAGAAAGATAGAAGGGTACGGGGGAGATCCCGCTGAGATAATATCCATGCAGGAGGAAGCAGCCGAGATCCTTGGAGATGGTGATTACGATGAAGCGCTTGAGAAAACAGAGGATGCTATCAATAATGCCAAGGAGCTCAAGAAGGATCTTCAGCTGGTCATAGGGAAGAAACAGGTGCTGTGGTCCAAGATGGCTCTTGCCCGTAAATTAGGCATCAATACCAAGGATAAAGAGGAAAAATACCAGGGACTGGATGATATTCTTGAAACCCTCGGACCCCGAAGAACGCTGGATACCATCGCAGAGATCATGGAGGAGCTTGAGAACCTCACTGGACATTACAAGACATCTGCTGAATATATCCAGGAAGCTCAGGAGAATATATTTTCCCTCAAGGAGAAGGGTTTATTAATGAAAGACCATCAGGAGAAGTTCCGATCTCTGATACCTCTGTTGGACGAAAATGATTACAAGGGAGCAACTGAACTTGCCAAGGAGATTGTAAGGGAGACCAAACTCATTAAACAGAAACATTCCCTTCTGCTGAGGTCCATCAATACTGCACAGGCGAAGATCGCCAAGGCCAAGCGGAAAGGAACTGACATCAGTTCCGTCCTTGACGATTTCAAAGAGGCGGGAAAGCTTATGGACATAGGTGAACTCAAGGATGCCCAGGATCTGATAGATGATGTAATCAAAGAGGTTGAGAACAATACGACCCTTCACGAGGAAGCGGCCCAGTTGCTCAGGATGACATGGGAAAGATTGTCAGAGGTAAAGGCCCTTGGAATTGAGTCCAGGGACATTGAGGAAAAGGTAGAGAAGACAAAGAACTTCATCAGAGATGGAGATTACCAGAACTCCATAGATATCTCAAAAGAGCTTGGGGAGGATATTGTAGTTATTATTGGTAACAGGGATCAATAAATCGGAAGTGAAAGTGATTGCCCCAAGAGGTAGGACAAAAACCTGATAGGAAGGGTGAGAATCCCTATAGGGTGAGTATAAGAAAACCCTCCTGGATATTGAGTATAATAATTTTCATTTTTGCCGGTCTTTCTATCACTGCAGGTGCGCTTGGTTATCTCTATTTTGATAGCATCATCAAACCCAATAGTTCCCTGTTTTTCTGCAGTATTCCGGCTGGTATTGCAGCGGCCCTTCTAATAACCCTGGGAATATTCCTTCAAAAGCTGAGATGGAGGAGCATAGGTCCCGTAGAAGCTCTTCCCAAAGGTCTGTCCAGGGAAAACAGCAATCAGATTAACCCCATCAATATGACTGCAGAAGAGAGAGAAGATCTGAAGATCAAGCTCTCGGCCAAAATTAAGGAACTGCTTGGATTCTTGGATAATATCAAGGAACAGCATGACGAAGAACTTTTATCAGACAATACCTATTCAGCACTCGCACGGGACAATATGTTCAGGCTGCGGATATTTGAAGGCGCTCTCCAAAAATTGGAATCCATCGAGAGAAATAATGGAGCAAAATCATCTGAAAAAAATAAGTAATATATGAACAATAGCCAATCCAAAATCAGGTAATAATGTAAACAGGCAGAAAAAGTACTTTGACCTGTTGATACTACTGCAGATTGGAGGGTTTTGTACTATTTTCTTTGCATAAATCTTTCATGCATTACTATAAAAGGGAGCTGTGAAGTGTAAGTTAGCAGCTATCCGCTACCAAGATAGGAGGAGATTATGATGTTCTCTAGGAACAAGAAAAAAGAAGCTGATACCCCGCTGAAGAAATTATTGAAATTGGCAGCGGAGGCACAGAAGAATAAAGAATACCAGGATGCACTTATATTCTATGACAAGGCCCTTCATCTCGACCGTAACGATATGGATATATGGTTATCAAAGGGCCGTCTCTGCATGGAAATGGAGCAGCACACCAATGCGGTTAACTGTTTTGATCAGGTTTTGAACATCGATCCTGAATGTTTCGAAGGAGTGTTTCTGAAAGCCAAAGCCCTTGAGAAGAAGGACAGCAAGGATGAAGCCCTGAAACAGTACCAGAGGGCCATTCGAATAAATGCTACGGACCACAGGCCGTATCTTTTCCAAGGATATCTTTTGAGGAATCTGGCAAAATACAAGGAGGCTATTGAATCCCTTGATCAGGCCTTGAGGTACAAACCCGATCATTCTGGTGCCCTGTACCAGAAGGGTATGTGCCATGAAGAGTTGGGGCAATACAGAAAAGCACAATCCCTCTATAACGGTTCTTTGAAAAATGATCCCGGAAATTTTGATACACTGATGTCATTGGGCAGACTGAAAGCGCGACTATCAGACCACAAGGAAGCCGTGGAGAATTTCAAAAGAGCAAGGAACATCAAGGAAAAAAGATTGGCGCCTACTTACAATATAGCAGTATCATTGGCCCTTCTTGACCGAACCGGCGAAGCCCTGAAAGAGCTCGAAGAGGGTCTTTCTGTGAGGGAATCCGAGGACCAGAACAACGAGCTCATGGGCAGGTATTTTTTCCAGATGGCCTTGTGCTGTGATCGTCTAGGTCAAAAGCTTCAGGCCCTTCAGTATATCACCGAGGCCAGGGGTTATGATGGTAATAATTCCAATTATTCCAACTACCTTTCCATACTCGGAGGGGAATACCATTCTGATCTCGGTCATCCTTTTACTCTCTCGTTACTGGAAATGCTGAAATCCAATAGACCAAGGAAAGTACATTCCGGCCTCATGGGACTGGTGAAAAGAGGCGATACTAGGACTATCCCTTCAATAATCAGAACAGCCTATGACGGAGAAGTGTTAGCAAGAACCCTTATGCTCGTGGCCAAGGAAGGGATGGATGCCGAGGAATACACTACATTGGAGAAGAAAATGGAAGGGGTAATGAAAAATATCTCCGCATTGGACCTGAATCCATGGACATTGGAGGATAAATGCAGGATGGAACTTGATGCTGTGAGGGAAACTTATCCGGTGAAAGGAGGCATCAGCGAACTAAGCCAAAGACTATCTGCAGTTCTTGACGATATCAAGTATGCCATGGAAAAGGATAAGGGTAAACTCCATGAGAAAATGGAGGAGTTCATGAACATTTTACATCTAAATCCCAAGGCAAAACTGTTTCCCCTACTGATATATCTGGTAGCCTATACCGGTTTGAGCCTTGCCCTCGTTTTGGAGACCAATCCTGATGTGAACCTTATCGATATCAGCAGAGACCCTGAACATCTCAAGCATACCGCCTTTTCCAGGTTCTCGGTTTCCACTAGTACTTTCTCCGATCTTATTAAGGAAGGATTTCAGGAACAGAGGTCAAGGATTATCGATCAGGCAGTGGAAAAGATAAGAAAGGATATGGTTCCATCCGTATCCGGGGAGAAAAAAGATGATACCTGGTTGACCTTCGGAGGGGATCCATGATGATAATAGGAAAACTCCCTATCAAGAAAATCACCCTCTACCAGCATGGAGTGGCATATATTGAGAGAAGAGCGGTGTTCAACTCCAAAGACCCCCTCTCTTTGAGCTTTGAGGACAAGGAGATGAACGATGTTCTGAAATCCCTCTGTGTTTTCGACATGGGTAGGGGCAAGGTTACCGGTGTATCATATGAAACCTCCGAGGATCTGGAGGCCCAGATAGCTAAAAAGGCCATCAAGGTCCCCAGAGGAAATGCTATCTTCGGTCTTTTGGAAGCCCTCAGAGGTTATAGGGTGAGCATAAGCCTAAGAGAAGCGGAAACAGGGGTTGGAAAAACGAATAATAAAGTAAGCGGCAGGTTTCTGGGAATGGAATCGGATATCGGCAGCAGATATGAGAGCGGTGAAGTTTCCTGCAAGTGCACTTCGGAGGATGATGCCTCATTCTGCTCCTGCGATAAAAAACAGATTTATCTGGTTATAGTTGATGAGCGGGACAAGTTCGTATCAGTTCCCCTAGCTTCCACGGACTCCATAAGACTGGACGATCAATATGCCAACAGCGACCTCGAATATTTTCTGGACGCATCACAATCCCTGCGAAAGGGAAGCTACAAGAGAATGACCGTTTACCTTGAAGGCGACGAACACGACCTTTCCATCGGTTATCTCACCACAATGCCCGCATGGAGGGTCAGCTACCGGCTTCTTTATTCCTCTGAAGGCCCGCATCTCCAGGGCTGGGGTATAGTCGAGAATCAGCTCGATGAGGACCTAGATAAGGTGAAATTAACAATGATATCCGGGATGCCCATATCATTTATCTATGAGATATACAGCCCGTCCTCCATCGAAAGGCCCTATGTCCATGAGGACAGAGCCGGTATGAACATACCTGTCAAGTTCGAGGAGGACATGGACCTGGACTATACTACCTATCTCCCTGAAAAAGAAGAACATATCAAACCGGAATATTATTCAGATGTGGGTTACCAGGAGGATCTCAAAAGTTTGGATTACGACGAAGAAGAGATAGAGGAGGAGGTAGCCCTGACAAAGGGCAGCGATCTGACCACCAGGGTGGATTCGGAAAAGGTGGATCTTGGAGAGCAGTTCAGGTATGATATTGAGAAGCTCATATCCATCAAGAGAGGTAACAGTGCTCTTGTTCCGCTGTTCGATTCCGCGATCGACTGCAGCAAGGAGCATCTTTTTAACGAGGACACCACAGGAAGCACCCCCCTTGTCTGCATGCTTCTTAAGAACAATCTAGGCAACATTCTTGACAGGGGTCCCATAACTGTAATAGACAATGGAAAATATTCAGGTGAAGCCATACTTCCCTTCACTACCTACGATGCTGAGAACAGGATCGCATATGCAAAGGACCAGGCCCTCGAGTGCAGTGTGGAAATAAAGGACGATGATGAGATAAAGGGTTTCAAGAGAGAGAAACGAAATCTCAGAGTGGAGACCTGGCTGATCCAGAGCTATACCTATGAGGTGGAGAACTCCAAGAATGAGGATGTCACTGTTATTCTAGAGCATCCGCGCAGTGAGGAACATGATATTTTCGAAACCCAAGATATGCTTGAGGAAACCGAGAATTACCAACGCTGGAGATTCAAGGCTCAGGGGGATAAGAAAACAGTATTCCAGATCAAACAGAGAAAACTGGCTGTCACACTCAGGGATATAAAGACACTCCCTGAAAAATCCTTCAGCAAGTATGTGGAGTCGAAACTAATGGATAAGGAGCTTCAGGATTTCTGCAGGGACATAATCAACAAATGGAAGGACATTACCGAGAATAACAATAAGATAACTAAGCTCAACAAGCATATGCAGGCCCTGGAACTTGATATCAACAGACTTCAGACCAACAGGGACAACCTGACACCGTCCAAGAGGCACAAGGAGCTCATGGACCGGAATCTAAAGGAAAAACTTGACGGTTTGGAGCTGGTGGAATTGAACTCCCATGAAAGCAGAAATCCCCTTGAACATAAGCTTTATTCCCTTTATACCAGGGCGATCTCAGAACATCGGAAACGGGTGACCAGGAGAAAGGAAGGTGTGCAGTATTTAACCAATATGAACGACCATCACTCGGATATGATAGAGTACAGATTTGGAAATAAGGATAAGAAATACGTGAGAGAAGCTCCTCGTGAGAACATCACAGAGGACATAGAAAAAATGCTGGGGGAAGATCTGGTCAAGTATCTTATCAATCCCATACAGCAAGGAGGTGTCTGAAATGGTCAATGTAAACAAGATAGCTCTTTACAATCATGGTATGGCCTACATCACCAGAAAGACTGAGATCAAAGATCTGGATACTATCGCACTTCAGTTCAAACAAAGGGAGATGAACGATATCCTGAAGAGCCTGATAGTGGTGGACAGTGGTCAGGGGGATATAGCGGGTCTCTCCTATGAGACATCCGAAGATATCGATAAAAGAATAAAAAACCGGGCCCTGGCGGTATCAAACGAAGGCAGTATAAGGGACCTGCTCCAGAACATAACGGGATCTGTCGTGGAACTAGGATTGGGAAAGGAAAGGTGCAAAGACATAACGGACGGCTCCGAAATAATTGTGGGTAGGGTTGTCGGTCTTCAGGACCCAATTGACCTTGGAGGCTCCACTGGTGAGAATATAATGACCCAGGTCCTGATTCTTCTGGAGAACGGGGATATACGGCTGGTTCCCATAACCAGGATACAGGAACTTCGGCTCGAGGATATATCTGCATATTCAGACGTGAGATTCTATTTAGATGCCATCATTTCCAAGGGCAAGAAGAACATGAAAGGAGTAACTCTTTTCCTGGATGGAGAGGACCACGATCTGGACATTTCCTACATTTCCCAGATGGCGCCCTGGAGAATGACCTACCGACTCTTTCACAGGGAAAAGGGCACCACACTGCAGTGCTGGGGTATAGTAGACAACACCCTGGATGAGGATCTCAAGGATATCGATCTAACTCTTGTCTCGGGAAAACCCATCTCTTTCATATACGACCTATACCTGGCCCAGATGGTAAAAAGACAGCTTATAAAAGAGGAACATCAGATAACAACCGCCCCTGTGGAGCTGGAAGGTGAGAAAAGGGAACTGGAAAGGGATAGGGCCCAGCTGGAAGAAATGCGGGATATGAAAAAGATGAAGGAAATGGTTCAGGCCGAAGCCCATGCCAAATTAGGAGCAGTATCAGGCGGGGCATTGGCTGAGCAGATGGCTGATTTGATGATGGAGAGGTCAATATGCGCTGATGCCGCCCCGCCAGCACCGGCTATGGAGATGGCTAAAGCAGCCCCCGCACCAGCGCGTTTAATGGCCAGAAAGAGAAAGATGGCCAACAAAATGGAAATGGAATTTGCAGAATGCGAGGAGGAGGTTTGCTATGATGAGGACGAAAGTTTCGGGGAAGGTTACGGAACCATTGACGATCTGATAGGAGATTTCGAGGACGGTCTTGATGAGGAAATTATTCAGGAGAGGGAAGCTACCGAGGTCGATGATTACGGTGAGGCTGCGGAATCCACTGTGGTTGAGACTGAAGGGATCAAACTGCCGGAGTTCTTCCTATACAATATCAGTTCTCCTGTGACCATCAAGCGGGGTCAGAGCGCCATGGTCCCCATAGTTCAAAAGGAGATATCATGCACAAGAGAGATGGTCTACAACAGATTGAAGACTGGAAAACATCCTCTTATCGTCATGAGAATGGATAATGATCTAGATGTGAAACTGGAAAGGGGGCCTATAACGGTTTTTCAGGGTAATGATTATGCAGGTGAAGGAATACTCCCCGAACTCGATCCCACTGAGGAGGTAAGGGTTGCTTTTGCCATAGCTACAGGCGTCAGGGTTAGGGAGGACAACCATTCAGAATCCAGTTTCAGGGAGATCGAACTGAAAGGCAACATACTAGTTTATAATACAAATCATGATGAGAAGTTCAACTATATAATTGAGAATGATACCCTGGATGAGATAGGCGTGATTATAGAGCATCCCCGATCGGAAACACATAAATTACTGGATATGGAGGATCCCTTCGAGGTAGGCGAGAACTTCTACAGGTGGAAGATAACAGTGAAACCCAAGAAGGAGGTAAGGTTCGAGGTAGTTCAGAGAAATATCATCAAGGATAAGAACCCAATATTGAACAATAACATATGGACCTACAAGAAGTACCTGGAGGAGGGGAAGATAAACAAGGAGCAGTTCACCAAGCTGGAGGAGATCCTGGACATGTCCAACCAAGTAAACCGATACCAGAACAATCTCAACCATCTTAGAGGACAGGAGAGCCAGATGATCAATTATCTTCATTATATCAATACCCTGAGCTCAGTACTAGGTCTGGAACCCGAGGAACTGAACCTAAAGAACCTCCTGTGTACAAAGTATTTCAAAAGGGAATACCGACTCGCAAGGCTAAGGGTAGTAATACTTCAGATGAAGAAGGACACTTCATACCTTAGAAAAGCGCTTAACCATCTGTATTGGCCTGAAAAATACCCTGATTTCAAATTTGAAAAACCCGAGGATATACCCGATCTGAAAAGACTCATGGCCGAACAGAACCTGCAGTACTGGTACAATCAGAACTCACAGGCTGTGGGATACTCAATCAGGAGACAGGAATAATCAAAGATAAGAGCTGAATATATAGCTGAACAACAGGTGATATCGTGGCATATAAATTCTGTCCATTCTGCGGAATAACGGTTGGAACTGCCAAAATTGACCGCAAGGAGAAGAAGAAAAATTCGGAAAGAATGATCCGACACTGCCCGGGATGCGGTGAGGACCTTTTAGAACTGCATCTGTCTCCGGGTTATTCGGGAAAGGAAGCTGTAAAGGCGGACCTATTTTCGGATAACATTATCCAGAGGAGCAGGGTGGTGGGAATATCCATGACCCCTTCAGAAGACCCGGAAGATAGAGATACCGGAAGAAATGTGAAACCAGATCAAGCTGCCGGGGGAATAAGCGATTCCATAATCCAGCGTTCCGTTGTAACATCTATAGGTTCCATCAACATCAGCAAGGATGCAATGTGCCCTCTCTGTGGAAATGCACTGTCTGATCGCAATATTCTGAAGGACTGTCCAAGATGCAGTATCAATGTCTGCGGGCTCTGCAGGTCCCGCTCCCATGATGAAAGGCAGAAACGCTACAGAGGTTATAGGCTTGATCATACCGAAGGCCTTTGTCCTCAATGCAATAGAATCGAAACAACCGAACTAAAAAAGGATATAGAGGATAAAATAACCAAGGGCAGCAGTTATCTGAAAAAAATGGAAGAGATGATAGCCGACTACACCCAAGAGGAAAAAGAGCTGCTATCCAGTGGAAACGGGCTGGTATCAAAAGGAGATCTTCAATCAGCCCTAGAGGTGTTCGGCACCCTGCTTGATATAAATGAGAACAATATCGGTGGTTTGGAGGGGAAGTGGAGCATCCTAATGGAATTGGGGTACTTTAGAAAAGCTGTCGAAGTTATCGAAGAAAGCCTGAAATCATATCCCTGGATAACCGGAGCTCATGTAAGTTTGGGTGAGGCATTTTTCCGGTTGGGGGAGGAAGACAAGGCCAAGGCTGTTCTGATAAAGGCTTTGGATGTTGAAGGGGTGGAAAAAGAGGTAATACTCATAAAGATTGGGGAACTGTATCTATTGATGAACCAGCCAGGCAGAGCCGCATCTGTTCTTGAAAGATCCTTAACTCTCACCCGGGATGTTGATAATAAGCGTTTTGTGGAACCCTATATATATCTGGCCTCAATCTATTTGGGGAACGGTGATTACCTAAAGGCCAGAGAATATATTACCGAAGGGAGAAAGATAGATCGGGACAATCCTGACCTGTTGAAAGTTTTGGAGGACCTTTCCGATCTTTGGAGGGCCTGCTTAGAGAGCGTCAGGCATTCAAGAGATAATTTGAAACAGGAAACTGACGAAAAATCCCGGATACGGAACCTCAGGATAATCATATCTGGACTTCTATCAATGGGTAAAAAGGCAAAAGCCCAAAGATATGCAAAGGAACTTGCAGATATCTCGCCTGGTGATAATCTTCTGAACAATCCAAAGCTCATTTGATATAGGTCAACAGATGAACTTGTATTTACCATAGTCGCAGATGGTCCTTTAACCCATATTCCTGTAAATTTTCTTTCAACTAGGCAATTGCTTCTTAACGATGAATAAGAAGTCCCTGTGATATTCCGACATAGGCATTTGCCCAATAAGTATATTATTAATGAAATAATAAAGACATATTTCGATAATAGTTATTTTCACCATCTAATATGTACATATATGCAATAATTAATAATGACTAAGTTAATATATATTAATATATAGTATTGACATAATTTCATTTTTAAAATAATATTGAAGAGCAAAAATATATATATTTTTAATGTGTTCTATAAGGTGTCCTTTCAGTTAACAGGGTAGATACCCATAAGGGGATGTTTCGATATGGTCTATGGCAAAAACGAGGAAAATAGGTATGACAATCATGGTAAACCCAAAAGAATAGTAATATATGCAAGGGTCTCCACCAAGGAACAGGAGAAACAGGAGACCATAAACACGCAGATCGACCTTCTGACGCCTATAATCAAAACCGAGGGCCACATACACGTGGCCACCATCAAGGATGAGGACATATCCGGGGACAGCGACCCGGAGAGACGGCCGGGATTCTCCAGGGTGCTGGAGATGGCGTACAACGCAGATATGGATGAGATCTGGGTATCCAGCAGGGACAGGCTGGCGCGTAATGTGGACCTTATGGGGTATATACGGACGGTCCTGAAAAGGCTAGAGGTAGAGGTAATATCCTTGGACGACTCGAAGGAGAAATACCTGGATAAGTTCAAGGACGTATTGTCTGAGATGGAACTGGATAAATACCGCCAGAAGAGAATGGATGGTATTGACAGAGCCATAAGAGAAGGAAGAATACTCCAGAGGCCACCATACGGCTACAAGACCGAGGATAGAAAACTCGTGATAGATGAGGATAAAGCAGGAATAATCAAGGCTCTTTTCGAAGATTTCCAGAAACCTATGATGTCCCTGAAAAAGCTGTCCGATAAATACGGCCTCACCAGATCTATGATACAGAGGATCAGGTCTAACCCCATATACACTACAGGTGAGGTGAGGTGGCAGGGGAAGGTCATTTATCATGTAGATCCCATAGTAAAGGTCCAGTATGAAACTCCTGATGATGCCTGATATGACCTGTCTTCATAAAAACCCCTTTTCAGGCCGTTACCCCTAGACTAAACAGGTGATTTTATCAACAGTAGGACCATATCAATACATAGTTAATACAATATGCCAACACCTTTATTTTATAATGATAATATGATAATTACTTGTGAAAGCATCAATAAATATCCAATTTTTCAAAATTTTAAAACCTGGAATCTGTAAATGATGGGACCATTAATGCAATTTGATCATAATTATGCTGCGCCCCTGCAATTGTCCCAATATTTTTGAAATGAAAAAAGAAATGATCGGACTTTCAGATAAAAATGCAATTTTCTTTGCTGTTAATATAATTACTTTACTCCAAATAACAATTAATATAAATGCAATTGAAAGTTAAGGTTTCACGTTAACGACTGAAAATTTATTCGATATTGAACGATTTTGTTTTACATATTTTTCATCATAAAAAATGATAATTTCCACCATGAATGATGCCAAGATTTAATTAATTTAGAACATTAATTTAAAAACTTATAAACAATTAAATTTTATTAATTTTATAATTATTAATTTTTTATGAATTCATCATAAAATTAATTCTTACTTCCAAAAATAATAGTGTTATGTTTTATGCGAAAT
>CAYSHM010000029.1:0-34093 GCA_964430885.1 uncultured archaeon
GGCGGGGAGGGATGAGCAGGGGTTTGATATTGGATTACTCAGGCGGGCTCTATACGTATATATATATTTTCCCCAACATCATTTGAAAGGATTTCTGGAACAATCAGGATTTTTTTATCCAAATTCAGAAGCAGAGTAAAAAACCGGTAAAAATGAACTCGAATTCAATTCAAAAGCTGTTCCAATTCTTTTATATATGCTCAAGATTATTTCGAATACAGTGAAGGCGGAACTCCCCTATTTTATCAGATGAAACCCACCAATCTATTTCTTTTCCGCCTTTACTGATTTTTATTGGGAATGGATCTTTGATTGTGTAGTGATATCAAAAAGATGTATTATAGCTGAAGATATTTCAATAAAATCACTATTTTGCATAATCAATGATTGTGTTTCAAAGAAATATTGCCATGGGATAAGTCTAAGTCGCGATAATAACATGATGTTTTAGCTCTCGCCGGGATCTGAAAATTTCGTCAGAAATTTGCAGGGCAAGGCGAGGGCCTTTTATTTTTGCTCACAAAAATAAAATGCTCCCGCCGGGATTTGAACCCGAGTAACTGGCTCGAGAGGCCAGAATGATTGGCCGGACTACACCACGGGAGCATCGTATGAATTCGGAATATGGGAATTGTCCAGGTCATTTATATTATTTTTGGGTATTTAACCCCATGTGGCTAATTTGATACTACAGCGCTATTTCTTCCTGTTCTTCATCTGCTTCTGGATCTTCTTCCATGTATCTCGAAGGCCTACTGTCCTGTTGATCACCAATTTATCCTCGGTGGTGTCAGGATCGATGCAGAAATATCCCGTTCTCTCGAACTGGAATCCGAACAATGATTCCTTAAATTGTAAAGCAGGGTCAACCTTGCAGCCCTTCAGAACATTCAATGAATCCAGAGAAAGATAATCGAAGAACTCCCCTTTATCCTGGGATAAGGGATCCTCAACAGTGAACAATCGGTCGTAAAGCCTTATCTCTGCGTCAACACCGTATTTTGCCGATACCCAGTGAAGTGTTCCACGGACCCTCCTTCCGTCGGGGGCATTTCCGCCTTTGGTCTCAGGGTCCACTGTGCAACGGAGCTCGACAACCTTATCACCTTCCTTGATAACATCCGTACAGGTTATCAGATAGGCGTTCCGTAGCCTTACCTCTCGGCCCTTGGTCAAACGGAAGAACTTCTTTGGAGGATCCTCCATGAAATCGCTCTGCTCAATATATATCTCCTTGGTGAACTTGACCGTTCTAGTACCCAGTTCAGGTTCCTCGGGATTGATTATGACATCCATATCCTCTTCCTTGTCCTCGGGGTAATTCTCCATAACTACCTTCAGAGGGTCAAGAACGCCCATGAATCTGGGGGCAGTTCGGTTCAGATGGTCTCTGACACAGGATTCAAGAAGCTCTATTGCTATTGTGCTGTTCACCTTAGCGATGCCCACCCTGGCGCACAGGTCCCGAATGGACTCTGGGGAATAACCCCTGCGTCTTAATCCGCTCAAGGTCGGCAGACGCGGGTCGTCCCAACCGTTAACATATCCCCTTTCCACAAGGTCCAGGAGTTTCCTCTTGCTCATAACAGTATATGTCAGGTTTAGCCTAGCAAACTCGGTCTGCTGAGGTCTATAAACCCCCAGCTCGATCAGGAACCAGTCATAAAGCGGCCGATGATTCTCGAATTCAAGGGTACATAGTGAATGGGTGATTCGTTCAATGGAATCCTCCAGACCGTGGGCCCAATCGTATGAAGGATAAATGCACCATTTATCCCCCGTATGGTGATGGGTTTTATGAAGTATCCTGTACATGATAGGGTCGCGCATGTTGAGATTGGGGTGGGACATATCTATTTTGGCTCTTAGAACCTTATCCCCGTCCTGAAACTCGCCTTCGCCCATCCTTCTGAAAAGGTCCAGGTTTTCTTCCACACTTCTATTGTGATAAGGACTGTTTACACCCGGCTGGATGAATGACCCCCTTTGTTTGCTTATCTCTTCGGCACTTTGATCGTCAACATAAGCTTTGCCTTTTTTGATTAGGTCCTCGGCATAATCATACATTTCCTGAAAATAATCTGAAGCGAAATATATTCTATCCTCCCAGTCAAAACCCAGCCATTTTATATCCTCCTTTATTGATTCAACATACTCCTCATCCTCCTTGGAGGGATTGGTATCGTCAAAACGAAGGTTGCAAAGACCATCATACTCCTGGGCTATTCCGAAATTGAGGCATATTGATTTTGCATGCCCAATATGGAGATAACCATTTGGCTCAGGAGGAAAACGTGTATGGACCCTGCCGTTATGTTTCCCTATTTCATTATCATGATCGATCATTTCTCTTATGAAATCCTTACCCTTTACCGCTTCGTCAGTCATAATGCTTTCACCCTAAAATTGTGGTAATGAACTAATGATTATATATATTCAAGGATTGATTTTTTTTCAAATCCATATTGAAATCGGTATTAGAAATATTATATTCTCGTTCTGTGATTTGAATTTTAATATTCAAAAGGAACAAATAAAATACTTCCTGATGATATTGATTATCGTTCATAAGGGTGCAAATATTCAGGCAATTTTTATATTCCTGAAAACCTGTAGGAAAATCCCGGAAGCGTGATCCAATTGAGAAAAAACTACAGATACAGAATTTGGAAGAGATCAGGCAATCGGCCAATGGTTATGATCTATTTCATTATACTTCTAATGACCCTTCTGTCTTTTTTTTTCTTGGGCCATCCAATGCTGAAGATAGCCGTTCCTTTAATGGGATTGATCCTAATAATAATTCCCTTTGCTCCATATATCTATACCGATATCAAGGATAAATGGAATTGGCAGTATTTGGATGTTGGATCAAGTCCTGAAAATATCAAGCGGGATATGGAGATATTCCTCAATGAGATGAAACTGAAATTTAAGAAGCAATCCTATTACAGAAGTCATTCCCCGTTCCATAGGTTAAAAGGTTTGGACTACGATATCACGAAATTCGATATCAATCTGAGGATCTTGGAAAATGAAACCAATATCTATATCGGCCCAGTGGACCGACTTAATCTCTTGTATGCAAGGGATCTGAAAAAAGAGATAACCCGTTTCATGGAGGAAATTTGGCTATTGGATAATGAAGAGGAGTAAACCTGGAGATATTTAAAGAAGAAATGTTCAAGTATAGAGAGAAGAAGTAGCCCCGACCAGATTCGAACTGGTGGCGAGAGATCCAGAGTCTCTCATGTTAACCTCTACACCACGGGGCTCTAAGAAATACAATTGGGCATCAAATATCCTCAAATATATTTAATATTTTTGTGCTGGTTCATTACAAAGCTTCAATAAAAGAATCCAGTTCAGCATCATTTCAAGCGAATATTTCAACTAAGCAGGATTGAAATTCTTCAATATCTCCTCAACTCACCAAAAAAAGTATATCTATACAGCATTATTTACATATCGATTTGTTCAGATATAACCTATCATTATCTGGATCATAAATATTGTAAGTTACGAAATATATGGAGCTGGAAAAATGGTGGAAAGAGTACTGGTCATAGCCCCTCATCCTGACGACGGAGAACTCGGCTGCGGAGCAACTCTGGTTAAGTTCATTGAGCAGGGAAAGGAGGTTTTCTATATAGCACTTTCCAGGTGTGAGAATGCCATACCCGATGGATTTCCCAAGGATACACTCGTCAAGGAATGTTATGAAGCAACTAGTATTTTGGGTATTCCTAAAGAGAATGTGGAGATCTGCAACTACCCCAATAAGCTTTTCCCCAGCCAAAGACATGAGATATTCGAGAGAATGGAAAGGGCTGGAAGAGAGGTCGAACCGGACATTGTTTTCGTACCTTCCAGGCAGGACAATCACCAGGACCATAATCTAGTGGCTACTGAAGCGGTCAGGGCTTTTAGGAGAAAAAACACACTAGTGGCATATGAGGAGCCTTGGAATATCATCAATATCACCACGACTGGTTTTTCACCCATTGAGAAGAGACATCTTGACCTGAAGATCAAGGCCTTGGACTGTTATGCCACCCAGTCCTTCCAAAAACGGGGTTATTTCGATGAAGGATATATAGAATCCCTGGCTAAAACAAGAGGTGTGCAGATAAACAGCAAGTACGCCGAGGCTTTCGAGATAGTAAGATGGATACTATGAGATATAAATAGAAAATTTCTCGCGGTTATTTGTTATTCTTTTTTTCTTCAGCACCGCCCTTATGGGCTTTAACGGTTATGGCCAAATGATGCAGATGGGGGATCTTCTTCTTTGCCAATCGTTCCATTCTTATTTTCAATCTATCAACCTGGCCTATGGTCATTTTTTCTGGAACCTCGATATGAAGTTCACCTTGATAATAAGGACCGGACTGCCTGAGCTTCACCATGTTTGAAGATTTAATCTGGGGAAAATGGCGCATTATTTTCCTAAGAACCAGACCATGATCTACACAGCTTTTATTGCATGCATCCACAAGCATAAGTGACGATTCTTTAATAGCCGCAAAAGCAATGCTCAGGACTACTAGTGCGATGATGAAGCCTGCTATAGCATCGGCAAGCTCATATCCGAATTTGGTTAGTGCAAGAGCAATAACAGCGGTAACAGAAGCTGCTCCATCCTTTATGGTATTAAATGCCTCCAATTTTGCTGATCCAAGACTGGTCTTTCGAGCAACAATGAATTTAATAATTCCAATTATGATCGCACCCAATGCTGCCACTGATGCCAAGATCATACCCAGAATTGGGGACTCCACAGGGTGCGGATCTATCAGCTGCTGATAAGACCTCCATGAAATATAGGAAGCAAGCATAACCATCATAACTGCTGCCACTATGGATGCTAGGTTCTCTAATTTGAAATAACCGAAATGAAATTTGTGATCAGCTGGCCTTTGAAACAGCTTCAGGCCGATAAATACAATACCAGACACCATACCATCACCGATACAGTCAATGCCATTTGCTGTGAGGGCAACGCTTTTGGAGATCATCTCACTTACAACAACCTGAACGGCTCCAATAATAATCAAGAAAACGGCGGTGAATCCCGCCATAGCTGCTGTACTTCTAAAAAAAGGGGTCATATCAATATCCCTAGAAAGAGGGATTTCAATTATAACAATTATTCTTATTTTTGGATCAATAAGATTTATTGAAGTTTTCGAAATAGAGTATCCAATAAGTTCAAGTTGCTTAGGAAATTACTTCAGTATTATTAAAAAAAAGAAAAATCAGGATTCAACATACTGGTATCAAACCCTTGTAGAATATTGCACCTTCATCAAAACCCATCAGGACCGGATACACCTCTACACCAGAATCAACGGCCTTTCTGAAAACCTTGGCGAAATCGGGGTCAGTGTCCTCCTTAGGTGCGAAGCAGATCGCATCATCCCGGAATACAAGTATTATCAGAGCCGCTCTGTGGCCTTCCCCTTTTGCCTTTATAAGCTCCTCCACATGCCGCTTGCCCCTGGTTGTAGGTGCATCAGGGAATAGAGCTCTTCGGTCAATAGCCAATGTACAACCCTTGACCTCCACCCATATATTCTTGCCCCCTTTTATTACCAAAAAATCGAGCCTGCTTTTACCATAGGTCTGTTCGGGACTACATTTTTCAATTTCCCCGAAAGGACTGATGGTGGCATCGTTCAGGATGGTTTGAGCTATATCCCGGTGGAATCCGGAATTGACAAGCACCCATTTATCCTCCACCTTTCCAGCAATAAGATCCCATCGGGTCTTTCGATTAGAGTTCTTAGCCTTTCTAATAAGCACCTGATTCCCTGGACATAGTATCTCCTTAAGACGACCTGGATCCCTGACATGCACCTTTTCTACCTTGTTTGTACCCTCGTCTTCAATATTCACCAATCCGAGGAACCTGTTAGGTCGTTCTACAAATACCGCCCGAGCGTCATAATGTATCTCTAACAATTTCCTCTTCATGCTATTACCCTATTGGTTTGATATAAGTTATGTAGATAACTCACCTTCTTCTGGATCGTCGTTCCATTACATAATTGATCACAAGAACTGCTACGAATATCCCAATGAGACCGAATAGTATCCATGAGTTGGATTCAAGAGGACATGTCGGTGCGGAAGAAACGGGTGTGTCAGTTGTCATTGCGGTCATGAAATCTCCTGGACCCACATACCCCTTTATCCTGTTGTATTCCTCCCCGGAGGTATTGATGAAAACAACTGTTGGATATCCTTCCACATCGAACTTTTTAACCAGAGAAGGACTGTCATCACCGTCTATCTTCACCGAAAAGAAGTCAACAGCTGTGCTTATTATATCTGGGTTCTTGAAGGTTTCTGCTTCAAGATCTGCACAGAATCCACACCAATCAGCATGAAAATAGAGTATAATTGGCATATATGGTAGATCAACACCGCCAGGTATATCCTCATATGAATTCCAGATTATATTTTCCGGTGCGGTCTGGTTGAATGAATCCCCAGTATTGTTAGTGGTGTTACCATCACTGGCGGCTTCCGACATCTGGGAAATTGGCCCCATACCAAGAAGCATTATGGAAATTAAGACCAAAAATATTGGAAAAAATGTTTTCAATGATCTTCCTCTATCAGCATATACCATATCAGCATTCCCCCTGGTCTCTTGATAGATTATTTTCCTCATCATTCCCTATCTTCTCGACCCCGCAGGATGAAGCACATCTGCTTCCACGGTCGGTATAACGGGACAGAATGAAGGGTACAACATAAGCACTCACAATGAGAAGTAAACCCAAATAATAAATGTATTTTATATAGAGTCCCACGATTATAAGCACTATACCTGAAATGAAAAAGATCATTCCCCATCTTGTACATAACGGACATCCCATGTTATCACCTCATTTATCTCATTCCCATAGCAAGTCAAAATTCCCGGCGTTCATTCTATGCTTTTAATAATTCAAAATAAAACAAGAATATTATGGGCCTCAATTTAATAATTATTTGGATGGACCGGAAAGCCCTATCACTCCGGTCCACTCTGATTAAATTAAATATACTTCTCGATCTTGCCCGCCAACTGATCCTTGGACTGAAAACCCACGATCCTGTCAACCTGATTACCGCCCTTAATAATTAGGAGGGTCGGAATACTTCGGACGCCGAACTTCATGGATGTGGCCGGATTGTCATCTACATTCAACTTTCCTACAACAAGTTTTCCTTTATAATCCTTGGCCAATTCTTCAAGGACCGGACCTATCATCCTGCACGGACCGCACCAAGGGGCCCAGAAATCCAGCAGTACCAGTTCATTGTCGTTCACTATGCTGTCAAAAGTGGAATCCGTTACTTTAGTAGTTCCTACCATTGTGATCACCTATTATCTATCTCCTTCAAGAACTCTGTGTCTTTTCGAAGCTGTTCAATTATCACCTGATGCATAATATCCATTGCATCAAGTATCTTTTTGTTCCCGATGCTGTAGAACACATTAGTGCCGTCCTTTCTAGATCTGACTATCTTTCTATCCCTTAGGAACCCAAGATGCTGGGACATGCTGGGCTGGCTCAACTCAAGCTCTTCGCACAGTTCACCCACTGACAATTCCCCATTCTTCAAGAGACTAAGTATTCTGAGCCTTATGGGGTTTGTGAACACCTTACAGATATCAGCATGCATCTTCAGTATTGCATCGGACATATTATATCCCCGTTAAGCAGAGTTCAGACATCAGAGTCACTGCCTGACCTCCTGCCTACTATATTCACATATAAGAATATTATTATATTTATATATTATTATATGATTTAATTTGGAAGAGGATTGGTGACAATTCATTGATGAAATGAAAAGCATCTTCAAATGAAAAATCAGTTCTTCAATAAATCGGGAAAAGGTAATATTTCAATATTGCATTCAAGGTATTTGTATTAAGGTTGTTGCTTGCAGATTTATTTGACAATCCTGATATTTGGGTATGTTTAATACAGTTTACACCGAACGGATGGAGGAATTCCCGTGAATCCGGATATAGAAGAAGAAAATAGAAAGGAAGGTTACGACGATTGGTTGTTACCCGAGGAAACCCGTGAAATGCTGGTTGAGATGTTCCAAGAACTCAAAGACGATGTCAATCTGGAAGTCTTTTTGAACGATGACAACGAGGATCCTTTCAATCAACTGACCTATCAATTCACAAGGGACCTGGCTAGGATATCTGAAAAGATAAAGGTCAATGTAAATGACCTGAAAGGCGGAAGTGCAGAGAAATTCCATGTCGAGAGGGGCCCTTCCGTTCTGATATCTCCTGAAAAATACAGCATAAGGTTCACCGGAGCACCTGCCGGCGAGGAGGGGAAATCATTTCTGAAGGGATTGATACTTGCCTCCACTGGCGATAGTGAACTAGAGGTGGCCCAGAGGAAACTGCTGGCCGAACTCAATGAAAAGCGCCAGGCAATGATATTCGTTACTCCGGGATGTCCATACTGTCCGGGTCAAGTGGTGAATGCCTTCAGAGCTGCAGTAGAAAGACCTGACCTTGTAAAGGCAGAGTGTATTGAGGCCAGCGGGAACATTGACCTGGCAAGGAAATATAATGTGGGTGCGGTACCCCATACCGTGATCAATGGAATCACCACCAGCAGAGGACTTGAACCGGAAGATAGATTCATAGAGGAACTTATAACACTTGAGCTCGAGGAAGACATGAAAAAAGCTAAAGCAAAGCCTTCCCTCAAGGTTCCGGAATCAGGGACCGAAGATGTAGAACTGGTCATCATAGGAGCCGGACCTGCAGGAATCACTGCGGGAATATATGCAGTGAGGAGCGGAATGAAAGCGGTCATTATTGAAAAGGACAATGTGGGCGGACAGGTGGCCCTGACCCCCGTTGTAGAAAATTATCCCGGCTTCAAGAACATACCTGGGAAAAACCTCATGGACATATTGAAAGCCCAAGCCCTAGACTATGTTCCCATTCTTGAGAATGAGGGTATTGAGGAGATCAAAGTGGGTAAAAGGATAGAGGTAATCTCATCCAAGAGACGGTTCCTTTGCGATTCCGTGATCGTGGCCACTGGAGCAGAGCATAGAAAACTGGGAGTAAAGGGTGAAGAGCGTTTATCGGGACGCGGGGTCTCCTACTGCGCTACCTGCGATGGTTATCTTTACAGGGGCAAAAAGGTCCTTGTAGTAGGCGGCGGTGATTCCGCCCTGACTGACTCGCTATACCTGAACAGCCTTGGGGCCAAGGTGCGTATTGTCCATAGACGCGACGAGCTGAGGGGCCAATCCTATCTAAGAGAATCAATAGAGAGGGAGAACATACCTGTTATTTGGAATAGTGTGGTGAAACGCATAGGAGGTAAGGATAAGGTTAAGGGAATTGAACTTGAGGACACTTCCAGCGGTGCAATCAAGAAGATGTCCGTAGATGCAGTATTCATCTCAGTTGGGTACAATCCCAATAGCCAACTGCTCCAAGATATCGGAGTAAAGGTCAATGAATACGGTTTTGTCCAAGTTGGTAGAAGATGTCGGACCAATATACCCCGCATCTATGCTGCCGGTGACATCACCGGAGGTGTCAGACAGATCGTGACAGCGGTCAGCGAAGGGGCTACCGCTGCACTTTCCGCATATGAGAACCTGCATAATCCTTACTGGAAATCCCGCTGATGTTTACTTCTTTTCCACAATATGAAGGTCCATCTGGGGATAGGGTATCTTGATGTCTGTTCGGTCATAGGATTCCTTCAGACTCTTCTTCATCTCAAAGAACACATCCCAGTAATCAGCGGTCTTGACCCAGGGTCTTACAACCAGCTTAACAGCCGATTCACCCATCTCCTTTACAGCGACCTGAGGCTCGGGTTTTTTCAGCACCTTTTTATGGGTGTTAAGAAGGTGCATTGTAACGGTCATGACCTTGTTCAGGTCCGCCTTATAGGACACTCCTACTTCCATATCCACTCTTCTCATGTTGTTCCGGGTATAATTGATGATATTTGCACTCCATACCAGTTTATTGGGTATTATGATATGCTTATTGTCCGGCGTATCCATCTCGGTTGTATTGATTCCCACAATCTTTATTGATCCTTCCACACCGTTCACGCTTACATAATCATCCTTCTTGAAAGGCTTGGTTACGGAGATCATGAACCCTGCGGCGATGTTGGACAGAGTTCCCTCCAGAGCAAATCCCAATACAAAACCTAAAACCACTGATATGCTCACCAATGCAGCACCAAGATTCACACCCAAGAAGGCCAAAGCTATACCAAAAACGAATATATAGAGCAGTACTCTCAGCACCTTTGTGGTAAACTTGATAAGTATCTCATCCACACCGCTCTTCTTCATTGTCTTGGTCAACGATAAAGAGATCAGTTTAACAATAAGTATACCTATGATCAGCACAATACAGAACATAAATATGTTCCATATGCTGACACCTACAACGGGTAGTTCTTCCGTCAATTCATAACCTAATATTTCGGCAGCCATTTTATCACAATACAACCTATAAAATCAATATTATTTAAGAATTCCCATAAGGCAACCCGAATAGAATAGAGTAAAATAAAATGGGGAATTAAATCAATAAACAAACTGTAAATCGGGGGTGTATTAAGGGCGCCTAGGTAAACCTAACAAACAAATATCTTCACCGCATCCAAAGTAACATCTACCTCTGCTTCTTCAAGTTCCTCGCCATTCTTGTAGATATAACCCTGAGAATCCAGAAGATATACGCTCCCTTCATGAACGGATATTGAGCGGGCGCCCATTGAGGTTTCGATCTCACCATCTTCGTACTCTGCACCGTTCTTGTAGACATACCCTTCTGAATCGAGAATATATATGTCGTCTCCTTCGACTGAAAGGTCCACCGCTTCGATAGCGGTTTCGGGCACCCTCGATTCATCTGAAACACCATTAACGTACAAATAGCCCTCGCTATCCAGTATATAGATCTGATCGCCAATGACATCAAGGGCTGCAGCATCAATTGTGATTTCAGGACATCGGGATTCATCTGAAATTCCGTTAATATAAAGATATCCCTGACTATCCAAAATATAGACAACTCCGTCAACAACTTTCATTGCTACAGCTTCCAAAGATATATCGGATTCGCCTTCCTCAAATTCTTCTCCATTCTTGTATACATAACCCTCGGAATCCAGAATGTATAGGTCATCACCCTCTACACATATGTCTTTGGCTGAGATAGATACTTCGGGTACTCGATCATCTTCTTCGCCATTTCGGTAAACATAACCTTCGGTTTCCAATAAATAAACTGTTTCATCCATGATTATCACCATTTTCGCTTTATTTCTTTTTCCAATTTCCTAATGAAAAGCTCCACCGACTGCTCTAATATTCTCACCATATCGCAGTATTTTGCATGAGGATAACCATATGGGTCCTCAACCTCCTGGCCCTTTGTTCCATATGCCCAGTCCATATAGAGATGAGTATTGCTGTGAACTGAAACATCCAGAAGGCCCTCCATCTCATAAACCCCCATGGGAAGTATCAGGTCCTGTTCACTGATGAGCGCAGGGGTAACTATCTTGGACCTATGCTCCATAACATCATCGATCCCCATATCTTCGGAAAGTATGGTGCGAACATGCCTTGACGCAGGATTCCCGGGATTGATCAGACCCGCCGAATCAACCAAAACCTTACCATCCAAAGGGTGACCTTTTAGACCTTCTTTTAACAAATATTCAGCTGCGGGAGACCGGCAGATATTGCCGAGACAAGTGATCAGAATTTTGAACAATATAACACCTTGGTCTTTTAAGTAAAAATATCGGTAATTGCATTAGTCTATTTCCCTGCATTATCCTAAATCCTGAATTTCACAATCCACTCAATAAGCTCAAGGGGAAGAGATTCATTAAGGGGAAACTTCATGCTCCCTTTAGAGTAAGTATAATCCGACAATTGATCTTCAAATTTCTCTATACCTATAGAAGTCAGACAGGAACCCAAATGGTTCTTAGAGGCTGGGGAATAGACCAACGGTACGTTGAGCTTGAAGGCCGGAATACAATAACTGAAAAGCTCATTGGTGAACATATCTTTAACCATTTGACGAAATCCATTTATTATAATTCTCGTGAAGTCATTTTAATGTACAAAATCTAATAGGACTTCCGTAATTTCAAACGCCTTTTTCTTAGAATCCATTTTTTAATTCACCTGTTTTATTAATAATGAACCCCATTTATTACGCTGTAATAATTATTATCGACGGTAGGAAAATCATGGAACAATATATGAAAAAAATCAACATAGGCATCTCGGGCATGACCTGCGCCAAATGCGCATTGAATGTGGAAAAAGGCCTGAATTCCCTCAGGGGTGTGGAAAAAGTTAGTGTTAATCTTGCCGATGAATCGGCAGCTATTGTTTATGATAACTCTATTACCAACAAGACAAATATCAATGATGCAGTCCGAAAGGCGGGATACCGACCCTTTGAACCCGAAGAGGAAGCAAGTGAGGAAGAAAACCGTAAAAGAGAACTTAAGAATAAGGTCATAAGGTTCTCCTTAGGATTCGCTTTGGCCGGACCAATTATGCTCATAATGTACTTGATGAAGCTTGACCTTGTGATGATATCCAGAGTTAACATATTTCACTATATACTGTTTGGACTGGCCACACCCGTCTTCATATATATAAGCGCACCTATATTCAGTTCGGGCTTCAGATCTCTCCGGAACCGATCACTCAACATGGAAGTAATGTATTCAATGGGCATAGGTATCGCCTATGTCTCCAGTGTATTGGGCACCTTTGATCTATTCCTCAATGAGAATTTCATTTTTTACGATACATCCCTAATGTTGGCGTCATTCCTAATCCTGGGAAAATTCCTGGAAGCAAGAGCAAAGGGTAGAACCTCAAGGTCCATAAAGAAGTTAATGGGGCTTAGACCCGATTCTGCAAATATAATTGTGGATGGAAAGGTGAAAACAGTTCCTCTGGATATTGTAAATCCGGGTGACATTCTCGAAATCAGACCAGGTGATCGTGTTCCGGTTGACGGGAAGATAACAAAGGGAGAAGGACTTGTTGATGAATCCATGATAACCGGCGAACCCATATCAGTCAGGAGAACCATTGGTGATAGTCTGATTGGAGGAACCATTAACAAGAACAGTATTCTTAGATTCAAAGCCACCAAAGTTGGCAATGATACAGTACTTTCAAGAATAATCGCTTTGGTGAAGGAAGCCCAGGGCAGCAAACCTCCGGTCCAGCGCCTGGCAGATAGGGTGGTTGCTTATTTCATACCTGTGATACTGGCAATAGCTATACTATCCTCAATTGCCTGGTACACTTACGATGGCTCACTGATCTTCTCCACCACGGTTCTGATAAGCGTACTGGTTGTTGCCTGCCCTTGTGCTTTGGGATTGGCTACTCCCACAGCTGTGACCGTGGGAATTGGAAGAGCCGCCCAACTCGGAATCCTGATAAAAAGAGGTGAAATACTGGAAGTCGCCCCAAATTTGGATACAGTTGTATTTGATAAGACCGGAACATTGACCCAGGGTCATCCAAAAGTGATCAAGGTAATACCTTACGGCACACGAAAAAAGGACCTGCTTCTTTATGCCGGAAGTCTTGAAAAGAATTCCAACCATCCTCTTGCTGAAGCGGTTGTGAAAGCTGCTGAAAAATCCGGTCATAAATTACTTGATGTACACAATTTTAATTCGATCGAAGGAAAAGGAGTCGAAGGACAGATAGGAAATAAAAATGTCATTGTGGGGAAACTGGGATTTCTCAATGAGAAGGGATTAACAGCGGAAAAAGAATATTTGGACGGATTAGGAAATGAATCTTCACAAAGCACTATAGTTTTTGTTGGTATGAACAACAGATTCATAGGCGCACTGGCCATTAGAGATAAGGAGAAAGAAAACTCGCACCAGGCAGTTAAAACCCTGAAGGACATGGGTTTAGAAGTGATAATGATAACCGGCGATTCTCAACAAACGGCAGAGAATATTGCAGAGATCCTCGGCATAGAAAAGGTGATCGCTGGTGTACTGCCTGAGGAAAAAGCGAAGGAAGTAAAGAAACTGCAGGCAGAGGGAAAAAAGGTAGCCTTTGTGGGAGACGGTATTAACGACGCTCCGGCCCTGGCACAAGCGGATGTCGGTATAGCTATTGGTGGAGGAACTGACGTAGCAGTGGAAAGCGGGGGCATCGTGCTCATGAAAGATGATCCTATAGATGTAGCCAGATCCCTCCTGATCAGCAAAAAGGTCATGGGCAGAATAAAGCAGAACCTCTTCTGGGCATTTGCCTATAATAGTGCTTTGGTACCCCTGGCTGCAGGTGGGTTGACCATATTCACGGACCTCACATTCCCGCCTGAACTTGCAGGAGGGGCAATGGCCCTTTCATCTGTCACGGTGATCTCGCTATCATTGATGCTGAAAAAGTATGAACCGAAGTTGTGAATTATCAATAAACCACAATAGTATTGCTCGAGCGTTTAGGTTATTTCCTTATCCATTAACTTCAATAGATAATAGCAAAATTGTGAAATAACATTAATCATTCCATTGATTTTATCCAAATAACTTAAGACAAGCACTTTAATGAGGATTTTTCATGATCGATAGTCAATATTCCAACGCCAACGATGTTTTCAAAGGAGACCTATTCAGAGTACAGGAAAAAGTGCTCACTATTGGAAAGAAATATTTCATATACCGGGGACAGGAGCAGGTTGGATTCTGCAAACAGAAGATGTTCAAACTCAAAGAGGATATCAGGATATACACTGACGAGAACATGGACCGGGAACTCATGAAGATCAAGCAGGAGCAGGTTCTGGATTTCTCGGGTTCTTTTCAGGTCATTGATTCAGCTACAAATGAACTCCTTGGAATCCTGAAACGGAAGGGTTTAAAATCCATCATAGTTGATGAATGGCACATATTCAACAGCAACAGGGAGCAGATTGGAAAAATAAAGGAAGATAGCGTAATAATGGGAATAATAAGGCGGAAGTTACCCTTCATACCCAACGAACTGTATATCAGACATCATGGTTCCAAGATAGCGGTGATCAAGGAGCATTTCAAGATTTGGGGTAATAAATACGACCTTTTCATCAACAACGACCAGAAAATGACTCTGGATCGAAGGCTCGCAGTTGCCGTCCTTCTTATGATGGCACTGTTCGAATCCAAGTGAACAGGTGATTGTTCGAAATTAAACATATTCGTGTCTGTTTTCTAACATTTATTTTTCAACTATAGTTTAATATAATATTTTCCAACTTACCATTTCTCGATATCATGACAAAAGCATTGATCCTTTTCGCTACAAAATACGGCAACACCCAGGAGATCGCTGAGAAGTTGGCAATGGAGCTGGGTGTGCAGTATATGAATATCCTCAATATTAAAGACAAGTCAGAACTTGAACCCTACGACACATTGATCATCGGGACTCCCATCTATAATGATGATATCTATGATGACATGAGGTATTTCATTAATACATTCAAAGAGGAAATTACCGGGAAAAGCCTGATCCTCTATACTGTCCACGGTGCGGTAAAGGGATTTCTGGACACCAACTATACCAATAAATTCGCGAAATATTTCATCAATGAACCAATTTTACTATTCGGCCTGTGGGGACGGGCAACAATTTCCATGTTATCGGAGAAGGATCTTAAAATGCTGAAGAACTTCTATAGATTCAGACTCGGTGCAGAGTTTGAGGATTTCGACCATACATATCTGAACAACCTGGAAAAGGTAGCACGAACAATTAAACAAGTCCTATAAGCGGTGTGTTCAAACTCCTTCACGCCGATGAAATACACTGAGGGTGTATTTTATTCTCAGTTCTTCCCCCTTATTATTATTATTAATACTAGTATTATCAACAGAACAAGCGCTACTATAATCAGCCAAACCATCAATGAGAATGAAGACTTCTTTTCTTCAGTTTTTTTAGCGGACTGATTCTCCTCAATAGGTTCATTCTTAATATGGATCTCAATGCTGTGTTCGCCGATGTTATTTTCACCCTTAAACAATCCGGCGATCAGACTATAGCTGCCGTTATGATATTGGGAAGTGTTCAATTGGCAGGTCCATGAGCTGCTGGGTGGGCCTAGATCGATCCATCCATATCCTTCAAGTCTAATACGGATAGACCAGTTCTCCTGATCAGTCGGGTATACCGCATTCCCGCTTATCTCAGCAATACCTTCCAGTGTAGAATTGGACACCGGATACTTGATCAGTATGGAATTCTGGGGGGGACGCTTGATAACAGTGATGTTCACTTGTGCCGAAGCAGAGAGATTCCCGTCACTCACATGCAAAACTATTCCGTGCCGTCCCGGGGGCAGCACTGATTCGAAGAGCGGATCACCTGATAGGAATCCAGTGAGGTTGGAGGTCCAGTTGAACTGTATCGGCAAGCCTTCAGGGTCCAAACTTCCTGTTGCATTGAATAAGATAGTGTCATCATTATAGAACATTTCATCGTTATCCGGTGAGGAAATATCAATATATGGAGAAAGATCAACATGAGGTTCTTCGGGCGACCTTACCGTAACATTCACCCAATCCTTATCCACGCCACCTCTCCCATCGTTTACGGTGATCTCTAATCGGTAATAACCCGGTTGGCTAAAATTCATAATGAACCTGTCTTCATACCGGAGGGAACCATTGGGGAACTTCCAGATATATACAAGGGGATCTGAATCTGGATCATATGATGAACTGCAGTCAAAAGTAACATTCTCCCCGATCAGAACATCTGCATCATCGGATACAACCGCTACTGGGACATGGTTCTCCCAATCCGACATGAACACTTTTTTAAAGAATCCGGCAACCTCTACATTATCAATTATCAGGGCAACCTCTCTGTTGTTAGTGATGGAATTGTGGTTCCAGTTTATGCTGGATACCAAGGAATATCTGCCGTCAACTATCATACCTTTGTTGTGCGATTTGTTCAGGTTGGTCATTTCTGAATCAAATAGCTTTACTGTTAAATTCAGGTTCTCGGCCTCAGCGATCTCCTGAAGATACTCAACGTCCGGCTCGTTGTCAGGTACTGTATTCTGGTCATAATCCGATGAATCCAGAAGTATCTTAACCTCACATCCCCTTCTGGCAGCATCAAGTAAGGATTCAATATAAGGGTTTGGACCTTTCTTTGCGTTCTCGTTCCACTCCCTGTCAAAATAGAATATCTCCGCCAAAACTTCCTCCTGGGCCGATTCCAGTAGATGGGTTACTCCCTGATCCTCAATAAGAGATGTATCCGGACTGATCACCGGAACGATATGAGTACTCTGTCCCGATGTATTGGAGTCGAAATGGAAATGCGGTCTGTAGTCGCCGTTGGGTGTGGACATATTTACTATAAAACCCTCTACTGGCCCGCCGAACTTGTAATGACCTGGAGTGAAGGGGAAAATATCAGGATAACTGCTGTTCCGGTCATTTTCAAATATACTGTTCAGGTATTCCGCCAAATCATGATCCTCCACCAGAACACCCCAACCCCTGTTTCCGGCTATGGAGTCGGTTGGTACTCCGGACTGTTTCCAGTTCTCCGTCATTACTACTGATCTATGATCATCGAATATAGCAAATTTGGAATGGAGAAAATAATATCTATTGTGGATATGCTTATTCTCATCGTTTATCATAAATCTGACATCAGCACCTCTCTCATAGAGTTCCTGACAGATAAATTTCTCCTGGTTAACATCGGGATTCTGGTCCCCTGTATTTTCCATATGCCAGGCAACCGGGCCGCCTTCCAGTAGAAGATTTACTTCAACACCTCGGTCAAGAGCTTCGAAAAGGTGTTGGGCAATATGAATGTTAATGAACTGGTAAAGAGATATATTGATGATCGAATCTGCTGAATCGATCTCCCTTGAAATTATATCAAAAGACCCGTCCGGCGACACGAAAGGAATTATCGCTCCATTCACAGTGAAATTTGAAGGCCGGATCTCCTTCTGGCCCATCCAATGGTTTCGGTAATGGGCCCAATCCTGTCTCGTATCAGTATCAACATAGGGACCTGATATTCCATCTTTGTTCCGGGTCAGTACCTCTCCCTGGCTTGGATCGGGTATTGAATCCCCGCTCCATCCGGTCAGGGAGGGTGGGTCCTCACCCCAAGCAAGGGCATCGATGATATTATTGCCATTATCCAGAAGCTGAAGTTCGTCCTTTTCATTGGCCATTTTGAAAGTATTATGCATCCCCGTGTCCGGAACGTCAATGGTTGTGTTAGCCCATTCAAGATCGGCACGGAATCCCATATCTTCATAAAAAGCTGTGGCGTTGCCCGTGACATAGAATGTCTGACCTGGTTCGATAAATGTGGACCCAGGAAAAATGATCCATCCCTCTCCGTCGTCTATCTTCCAGACCGACATGTCAACCGTAGTATTACCCTGATTGTAGAGGGACACAAATTCATCAGGCTCGTACACATCTGATTCGGGTCTGACGGTGTTGGGGTATACTTCCACCATGAGAATATCCCCATTCCCTCGGGAGATTGTAGGGGGAACGGTGTTTCCACTTAGGGACATTGTTGAAAAGGTAGATATTAAAAATAACAACACTAGCAAGACTGCTGATAAAGTGCGGGTGTTCTTCGATTTCATAAATTAATATTAAGATTATTGATTTATATTGCTTGTTAATAAAAGTCGAAATGCGGATAATAAAAAGATCAGATCACCGGAGACATTTCCTGTATACTTCCACGGTCTTCTCACAAATCCCTCCCCAATCGAACTCGGCATTAATGCGTTTTTTGCCGACCTTACCCATCTTTTGTCCCATTTGCTTATCCCCGAGCATCTTCTCAAGGTATACCGCAAAATCCCTGTGGTCTATCTCCGAGCGGTAGCCGTCCAAGCCGTGATCGATATAACCCACTGCTTTGGTGGCCATTACAGGTTTCTCTACACTCCAGGCTTCCAAGGCGGTAATGCCAAAGGGCTCGTTCCTGCTGGGCATGGCATAAATATCGCATATATTGTAGACTTCGGTCTTCTCTTCATCAGAAACATATCCTAAAAATCGGCAGTCATCTGCGATACCAAGCTCTCTTGCGAGTATCTTGCAGCTCTCCAGCATGTCACCCCAGCCAGCAAATACATAATCTGCCCTTTTACCATTCCTTTTAGCCAGCTCAGCAGCTCTCAAGAGGATATCCGGGCCCTTTTGCCAGGCGATCCGTCCTAGAAATAGCACCATATCCCTACCCTTGTGAAGGTTGTATCTGAACTTGCTTTTTATGGAATCCAGATCGTTCAAAACCTCCACCTCTGTAACACCATTTGGAATTGCAGTGACCTTTTCCATGGGGATCTCGTAGACCTTCTTCAGTTCATGTCTCATGTGCTCGGAGACCGTTATCAGCCCAGAGGATTCAAATCCGGCCATCCACTCGATATGGGCGATCTCCTTCCCCACAATGGAGGATGCCGTCTGGTTGCCTCCCCTGCCGTACTCAGTGCTGTGGAATGTCATGACAAAGGGTGTGCCTCTGTGGGTCTTCACATTGAGAAGAGCCCTTACGGGATGCCAGTCGTGAACGTGCAGAACATCGAATTTGCCGAATAAACGCTCGACTGCATAGAACCTATCGGCCATGGCGTTGCACATTGCATTCATCTCTCGGATGATGTCACCGGCGTAATCGAATGAAACCCTCTGATAATGTACTCCGTCGATCTTATCGTAACTGCGCATCCAGCCGGACCGGGTGAAAACATGGACCTCATGGCCCATCTTTGCCAGTCCCTCTGCCAGTGAACTAACGTGAGGCGACACTCCTCCGACCGTTACTGAATGCATACTTTCCCAGGAAAAAAGACCTATTCTCATGTGGAGGGTGAAGGTTCCGCATGTTATTATTTATTTACGCCTTAGGTTGATTATTATGGTGTTTACCTCAAAAAATATTAGTTTATATCTCAGTTACTTAACAAAGATCACAATCCGATTTGTGTTTGTCCCTCTCTTCATATTGTCCACGCCCCAGATATTGGAGGTCTTTGTGAATTCCTGGGCGTTTATGACAATACAGGACGCTATGAAACCCGCATCAATACCAATGGGTACAATGTGTTCCTCTAGCTTCACCCTGCCCCCTTTTACCTCTCCAACCTCGAATGCCACACAACCTCCAGGTTTGGTAATTCTATACAGCTCGTTGAAGGTGTCCTGCATGAATCCGCACCATTCTTCCATATCCCTAATAACAGTTATTCTCCTCTGGATGATAGCGAGATCAATATTGTTGAACCAGCATCGGAGCCAGTTATCAGTGGGATAATCCACAACATTGAGAAATGGGGGGGAAGTGACGGTAAGTGAGACTGAATTATCGGATATATCAGGAGTGTCGGTGGAATCGCAGGAAAGGAATCTAGCACTACGCCCAGCCTTTGAAAGGGAGTCCACTATTTTTGGTGTAATATCCCTTGTCAAGCTTCGGGTTTTCTTGATTAATATTTTATGGATGTCGCGGTAATCAGGTTTCTGCTCTCTTTTTTGATTTAATCTTATTTGTCTCTCTGGCGTGACCGCTTGATTGGGGGGAAGGGTGTAAACGGAAAAGAATCCCGAAGAATGACCCGTCAGCCTAGTTGTAGCCACCATCCTTATCCATCGATCAACATCATCCTCTTTTCCTGCCTCCCTTCGGCTGATCAGATAATCCCTCAATGCCATTAACTCCTCAAGGGTCTTAGGATGATAGAACATAGATAGATCGATACCGGGTGAATTACGGGATGTTCTTCCTATGTCATCCAGCCTACCCTGAAGCTCCATCAATGATGGAATGAAGAACCTTGCACGTGAAAGTATCTCCATTAGAGGATTGGAATCGTTCAGTATCACTTTTCTGCTTAAAAGGCCCGCCTCAACTCCAGTTGTACCCCTACCGGAAAAGGGATCATATACCGTATCGTCAGGTTTTGTGAATTTATTTATAAAGAAAGCTGGCAGCTGGGCTTTGAAACAGGCACGGTAAGGGACCTCATGTATCGAGTTGGCCTGACGCTGCCTTGATGTCCAGAACTCTCCTCGGAATATGGGTATGACATCACCCATTATCTTCTGAGCAGTTCTTTTGGGCCTTCCTGCTCCATTTATCAATTCAGTTTTCGCAATGGCTTCCAATATACTATCCTGCCTTTTCATACAAACCTTGACATGGTCCATTGAATCGAATCCATTTAAAATTAATGTACCAATTATGTACACCGAAGATGGCAGACCCCAAAATGTTCAAATAGATGTCATTTAATATTGCATCTTCATGGATATCCCCAACTTCGAACTTTTAGACTGGCTTCTGGAAGGCAAAAAGCATATGAAATACAACCTTGCCAGCAGCGAGATCAAGGGAGTAGCTCTGGATGAACTAAATGATTTTTCAGGACTTGAGATTCCCCGGGACTTCGATCTTGGAAAGAATGACCATTTTGGTCACGGCGAGCTGAAAAATGTACTTTCCAGCATCTACGGATGCACACCTGAAAACATTGTCACCTCTACTGGCGGAAGCGAGGCGAATTTCCTGGTCTATCTATCACACGTGAAGAGCGGAGATCATGTGATAGTGGAAAGCCCGGGTTACGAACCCATGTGGAGGGTTCCAGAGATGCTGGGTTGCGAGAAAAGAACATGGAATCGAACTTTCCAAAGCGGATTCAAACTGAACCTCGAATCCCTGGAAAAGTTGATGGATGAAAAAACATCTCTCGTTGTGATCACAAACTTGCATAATCCCAGCGGAGTATATGCATCACCTGAGGACATTGCAAAGGCTGCAGATATGGCAGGCTATTTCGGAGCAAAACTGCTCATTGATGAGATATTTCTGGAAGGATGCTTATCTCAGGCAACATCGTCTGCGGATATGAAAAATGTGATTATTACATCCAGCATGACAAAGGTGTTCGGTCTGGGGGGTTTAAGGACCGGGTGGATCATCGCCTCCGAAGAAGTTTCACGAAAATGCCAGAAAGCCAAGGCAATGGTTAGCGGAACATCACCCTTTATTTCCGAATATGTCAACGCTACAGCTCTCCTCAAGGCTCGGGATTGGCTCATTCAGCGTTTCAAAGGTATTGCCAAGAGGAATATGGGTATCATCTCAAAATGGGTGGAGGAATGTAAACATCTGGAATGGGTTGAGCCAGCGGGTGGCATTTTTTGTTTCCCAAGATTGCTGAAGCCTTTGGACTCCCTTACATTATGTAAAAAGGCGCTTATTGACGGAGGGGTGCTGATATCACCAGGATCAATGTTCGGACTGGAAGGGCATTTCCGCCTAACCTGCGTATTTGACGACCCTCCGGTATTAGAAAAGGGCCTTGAAGCTCTTGGAAATGTTCTGGATTCCTTTACACCTGACATTTGATTTGATCATTTATGCCGCAATCGAGTGAGGGTGGGAAAAATGAAAAATAACCATCGAAAAAATGATGAAAACTTCTCTATTAGGTGTTTATTGATTTTCGTATTATTTATTATGGCTTTATCATTTACAATTCCAGGTGTTATTGCCCACGGCCCGTCCAAAATCGCACTGGAGATTGATGACGAACTTAATCAACTCAAAGTTACCCTAGACCATAAGGTGGCAGATCCCTCTAAGCACTATATATATCAAATAGTTATTAGGAAAAACGGCAATGACTATCTTGACTTCAATTACACCATCCAACCTGACGATACTTCTTTTTACCACACATATGAGGTGAATGTAACTGAAGATGATGTCGTTAAAGTCACGGCCTACTGCAATGTCGGCGGAGAACTATCCGCTTCTTTAGACCTATCTAAGGAAACTGCGGCACAAACAGAAAATCCCAAACTATGGCCCTATCATGCTGGTCTAATGGGTGCTGGGTTATTGTGCATGCTCAGCGCGGTAATTATAGCAAAATTCCTGAAGGGCAAGAAAAAATGGTGGCTCAAGATCCATAAACCTCTCGGAACCTTTGGCGGTTTACTAAGCTTCGGTGGTCTTGTCATGGCTTACATCATGGTAGAAAAGGCAGGCGGCGACCACTTCTCAGTACCACACACCTACCTGGGTTCTCTTACCATGCTGGCAATTATTCTAACGGCCATATTGGGAAATCTTCAATTTAAGGTCAAGAACAAGAAGTATATGGCGACACTGCACAGATGGATAGGCAGAATATGCTTGGCTCTTATGCTGTTCACCATTTTAGGCGGACTGTTCGCTGCCGGTGTGATCAGATAGTTCTGATATGAATGCACATTTATTTCCCAGTAATTAATCCCATAGTTAGTTTAAAGGCATATGCCCTGCATCTGAAAAAAATCAGGAGACCGAAATATGGAAATACATAAATGGGAATCTTCAACCGGTATAATTATTGGGATAGATTATGATAAATGTAAGGGGCATGAGGAATGCGTGGAGGTATGTCCTGTGGAAGTTTTCCAGATGAAGGAGGGGAAATCGATTGCCAATAATATTAACAAGTGCATAGAATGCTGTGCATGCGTTATGGCCTGTCCTGCGGGAGCCATTGAGCACAGCTCTTGCTAGGTCTCAATAGTAGATAGCGGGTAGGGGTCATGATTAGAGGGGACGGGATCAAATTAATTTTCGTGTACAAAACGCTGACTCTGGAATTATAAATGCACTGAAGGACTATGGACACAAGATTGTATCACCCTCTACCTATGAATGCAATCTCTGCTCTGTCACCTACGGAAACTTGGGTATGAAAAAGAAATGGACGGACTACATTACTGCACTGCCGTACAATTCGGTGTTTCTCCATAGGGATGAGTTTTCTGACAAATACAATATAGAAAAACCGAAACTACCTGCAGCTTATGTCCTCAAAGATGATAAAGTTAAGATATTTCTGTCCAAGAAAGTTGTTGATGGTGCAGCTGATCTAGATGAATTGATATCAAATATCTCCTAGGAAATTGCTCTCATTAGGGTGAATATTAAATTTTCAATGTGCAATACCCGTTTTTTTACGAGAGCCTAAGCTGATTAAATGAAATAAATCTATATAATTAAAAGTGAAAAAACTAATGGAATTTCTACCATCGGTCTCTTCTCTCGGCCCGGGGTCTTGCCTGGTTTACCCTCAAGGGGCGTCCCATGAGCTCCCAGCCGTCCAGTTCCTCTATGGCCTGATTTGCCTCAGCATCGGCACCCATCTCCACAAAACCAAATCCCTTTGACCTTCCTGATACACGGTCAATTATGATCTTAACACTATCTACCTGTCCAAATTTCTCAAAAGCTTCCTTCAGGTCCTCTTCTTTTACACCATAAGGTATGTTTCCTACATATATGTTCATTAACCATCCCTCCTACGTAAGATAGCATGAATAGTGAACCACCTTACCCAGAATTGCGCTGACAATGTTACCCCACCTATAAAATATTATTTGATAAAAACCTTAAAAAACCATATATGTGGCATCAATGGCAAACAGTGCTCTTCAGCTATAGATGAACTGACTTTTAAAAGACAAAAATCTACCTCATTATCTCCCAATGGAAAAACTTGTAATGTGTTGATTTTTAAACCATGATTGAATTAATCCTTTTTGTTCAAAGGAGAGTCAAATGATGAAGAAGCTTATTCATAATGTCACTGTGAGGGTCTTCGAAAATGAGAAGGAGAAAATTGAGATTTACAAAGATATCTTTCATGAGATGCTGCCTGTTGATTTCAAAAAGGAGAGGGTCAGCTTGATTCAGCGGACCGAAAGAGGATTCGACGACCTTCCCCTGCATCTTCTCTCCATGAAAACCCGGAGGAACAAGAATAACATACTGCTTCTTGAAAACATTTTATCCCGATTACCCCCAAAAGATAAGGAAATACTTTTCAGGGAACACGAGAGAAGGCTGGACGAGCAGGGTGATTTCTTCATAAGACTGGACCTGAATGGGCTGCTTTCCACTCCCAGGATATATACTCTGACAAGAGGTGGAGATTGTTTTCATATCAAGGTCAAGATAGCTGCTTTTCCAAAGAAGAGAGAGCGGCTATTACAGAATCTAAGAGAATTTCTAGCCTATTGCGATATTAAATAATCCTTGAGCCTACCCTTACACTTTATCCTATGAGAATTCACATTTCCATCATTCAATTTCCAAGATAATAATAATAATAATAATAATAATAAGCTCTCATATCAATACGGCATAGATAATTGGCATTGTTTCCAGATATTCGAACCGGAGGGGGAAAAATTACCGCATGACCAATATCGCACTAAAGATATTAATGAAGGACCTGGAAAGGTCCACACCCAAACATAGGGATCATATAATCAATAAAATGAATTCCATAACCACACCTGAGGAATTCAAATCCATAGCCCCTCTTGTATATCACGTTCTGAAATATCCCGTCTACAATCCTTACAAACTTAACAAGAACAACCTGCCTCTCTATTCCTCAGCCATCAGATCTGTTAAGATGGTAGGATACAAACGTCCGGATATGGTACGACGATTGGTTCCGAACATATTCCAGATCTACAAGGACACACATCATTTCGAACCCATGAGAAAGCGGGCTGGCAAAAGCAGGGGGACATTGAGAGAGCAGACTATAGACGCACTGAAAACTGTTGGTATAGCCGCACCGGACCTTGTTGTTCCTGAGATCATTGATGGACTATTTGATACAAAAATCGAGATTAAGAGAGGAGTTGAAGGTATAATAAAGACCATATCCGTCAACTACATTCCATATGTAGCCTCCCTGGTCATATCCTTGAGTTCTGAAAATCCTGAAAAACGCCGAATCGCATCGGAGCTGTTAATTAAACAGGCTCATAAAGATCCACAAGCGGTCATGCCCCTTATATTGAAAAGGATTGATCATAAGAAAAAAAACGTCAGGGTCATGGCCATCAACATTATTGGACCCCTTATTCCTAGAAATCCTGACTTCATTCCAAATCTGGTTAATTCACTCTTTCTTAGACTGAACTGGGAAAGGTCCAATGATGTTAAACATGCTATAGCCAATGCTCTAACAATTGTGAACTTCTTCAATCTGAACATATTCAAAGATCATATGCCTCATCTAATAAGAGCCATGAACGATAACTATTACTTCGTCAGGTGGAGATGTATACAGATCATTAAGAATCTGGGCATTTTTAAAAAGGAATATGTTGTTGATGCTCTATCGGTTCTGATAAAAAGGCTGGATGACTCCCATCCCGTGGTGGCCAAAAAGGCCAAAGAAACCCTTGCGGCCTTGAAAGTGGATAAGCTGGAATACCTGCAGGCCATGAGGTGTATAAGTACCGCAGTAGAGGCCTTCGAAGTTGCCAGAAAACAGCGGATAGAGAGTATAAATGCAAAAAAGACACTAGTTGATGCAATAAGAGCAGTCAAGAGATATGAATTTCGGGAATCGGTTTTTCTTACAGCAACCGCTCTGGGAATGCTTGAGGAGGAAGGAGCCAAATTATCAAGTTCAGTATACCCCCAGGCTCTCAGAAACCTTGCATGCTCCTCTGCTTTTTATGAAGAGGAATTAGATAAGGATTTCATCAATGAGATCATCCAGGAATCACGCTTTCCAAAACAGGAATCTGCGCCCATATTGGATGGGGATTATGAAAAAGAGATACATGAAAAGAACAGCGTCATCATACCCCCTCCGCCGCCTATGGAGGAATTAGATATCAAGGACGGCAATCCAACTCCCGGCAGGGAGAATGATTCTAGACATGCTTCAAAATGGGGTATAGATGAGATATTTTTAATGACAAATTACGGAATTCTGATAGAACACTTTGTCACTTCAAAGAAATCCTATGTTGATGAGGATATTCTGGCAAGTATGCTTATTGCCGTCAACAGCTTTATTCAGGACACATTCCACCTACCTAAAGAAGATGAGAAGGGAGGCCTGAACCTCAACTCCCTGGATTTCGGAGATTTTTCAGTTATAATATCCAATAGAGATTATCTAGTAATGGTGACCATAACCAATTCCGGAAAGAAGGAGGAAATATATCGGATTTCGAATCGCTGGCTCAAAGATCTTGAGAACCGATATTCCAATGTTCTCAAGGATTGGAATGGTGATAAGAAGGAACTCCTGGACCTGCCGGAGTATCTAATTAAGCTCATCACGGAAGATGTATAGGAAAAAACCAGCTCAGGGTGAAAGGAATCTTTTAAATATTAACGTGTCCAATTATCTGCATGTTTGGGCCCCAGATATTAACCATAAAAAGCCTGGAGGCGATATGATAGAAAACCTTACAATTGGAATATTCTCTCTGCAAGGCAACGTTTCCGAGCACGTTGCAGCAATGCAGAGGGCAATGACATACTACAAAAGGCGGGGAGAGGTAATAACCATCAAGGATGCAGACTCCCTCATGAGGTCGGACGGTGTTGTCATACCTGGAGGTGAGAGCACCACAATTTCCCGGCTTCTTGTCAATTTTGGACTTCAGGAACCGCTCAAAGATAGAATTATGGGAGACAAACTACCGGTTTTCGGCACATGTGCCGGCATGGTCCTGCTTGCTGATGAGGGGGATGAACAGGTGGAAAGAAGCGACACGCATTTGTTGGAACTCATGAAGGCTCGAGTAATACGGAATGCCTTCGGAAGCCAGAAAAATTCCTTTGAAGCATTGGTAAATCTCTCAGGTCATGAGGTGCTGTTTCCCGGAGTTTTCATCCGGGCGCCGGCCTATATAAGCGTTGGACCAGAGGTGGAGGTTCTGGGGCAAATAGAGGAAAAAATAATACTGGCAAAATATGAAAATATACTAGCTTCATCATTCCATCCAGAACTTACCCCGGACCCGAGGGTACACGGGATATTTTTGGACATGTTAGATTGATTTTCATTATCTCAATTAACCCAAGCAAGAGCTAAATCTATTATATCAGCTGATTATTATTACCAAAGAAAAACAATATTCCAGGTTTAATTTGATGAAAAAATCTGATTCCCAAATTATCAAGGAGTGCTGAACTATTGGAAACCTTCTATTCCATATTGAACGTCTCCGAGAAAGCTACTGCTAAGGAGATAAAGAAAGCCTATCACAGGATGGCCTTCAAGTATCATCCTGACAAGGTTAACGGTCTTGGTGATAAGATCAAAAGGATCGCTGAGACAGAGTTCAAAAGGATAAATGAAGCAAAGGAGGTGCTGCTTGATCCCTTCCGAAGGGCTGAATACGATCGTCTATTGGCCTATGAATTCCAGGGTAGGGTCTACAATACCAGGTTATATCCAAACCATCCAGGTCAGCAGAGAATGGAACAGAGCGGAAAACCGAACGGCGAAAGCCTATTCCTTCAGACAATGATCGTAAATCTCAGACATGAACTGACCCAGGTTGAGAAGAAACTTGAAGAGGAGATGAACTATAGGAGATTTCTTGAAAAATGTCTTAATGAGAGAGGTAAAAAGGATCAGTTCAGTCCCAAAGGCAGAGGACATGAAGAACCTAAGAAAAATGAAGATATCAGGCATATTAATCCTTGGGACATCGATAATAAAAAAGAAGATGACTATACCGAGTTAGTTGAGCTGAAACCCACATATGACGCTCAGTGGGATAGCGATGAGGATGACTCAAAAGAGGAATTCTTTATCAACAATGCCGTCAGGGATTATTATCGGAATAAACCTCCTCATGAAAGAAGAAAGAACATCAACTTCAAGACCATCGATGATGAGATGAAGAGCCTAGAGGAACTGGGATATAGCCATTATGTAAGAACTAGAGTAAACAATAATCCAGCCAAAAAATTCAGTACTCCATCCAGAATCCATGATCCTGGAAGCGACATTACAATGACAAAACCCAGGGGTTCGGTATTGAAAGCATGTCCTTTATGCGGACGGGAAGTAGGCAATAGGCAGACCTACTGCTACTTTTGTGGGACTATTTTTTGATATAAATATTACTAAATGAGATGATTAATAACTACGGTATTCAATTTTTCTAATATTGAGTTTATATATACTATTTAGGAAAATGAAAATGGTGAGCATTTGAAATGTATTTTCGTATCAGACCTACATGGGAATGTGAATAAATATAATTCGCTATTCAAGGAAATCACCATTTCCAAACCTGAAGCGGTATTTCTAGGAGGTGATCTACTTCCCGGCCCCCGGCATAACTTGGATACTAGAGAATTCATACAGCAATTTCTCTTTATGAAAATGAAGGAATCAAGACAGAATCACAATACTGAGTTCTATCTTATTATGGGTAATGACGATCGGAGGATATATGAAGAAGATATAATTAAGGAATGCGGAAATGGGATATTCTATATGCATAAAAGATGCATAAGGCTCAATGTCATCTTCGTTGTCGGATATTCCCATATCCCCCCAACACCTTTCAGACTCAAGGATTGGGAACGCTACGATGTTTCCAGATATATTGGACCGGGTGATCTGTCACCTGAAGCTGGAGCAAGGACTGTGGATGTGGAACCAAACAAGATAAAATATTCAACGATATCCCGGGATTTGGATGAATTAGCATCTCTTTCACCTCCTGAAAAAACAATTTTTCTTTTTCACTCACCACCTTATCATACTTCTTTGGACCGAGCTGATCTGGATGGTAAAACCATTGATCATGTACCTCTAGATGTCCACATAGGAAGTATAGCCATCAAACGATTCATAGAAAAACAAAAACCAATGCTCACCCTGCACGGACATGTGCATGAGTCAGTTAGGATTACAGGTGATTGGAAAGAACAAATAGGATCCACCTATTCCTTCGGAGCTGCTCATGATGGAGGGGAATTGGCTATAGTTTATTTTGATACCGCTCGATTGGATAAGGCAGAAAGGAAAATAATCCCAATAGATTTGTAACAGCCGGTTAAGTAATCTTAACAAAAGTAATTTTTGAATCCCGAATTCATTTCTGGAGGGGTATTTCTTTAGCTGAGGAATAAACAGAATTAATATGAATTGCCCATGATGTTTTATTGATAATATCCTCATCAGTTATTATATGAACATCCAGAATTGAATCCATGGATTTCCCCGTTCTTTCCTGGTTCTCTTTGACCAATCTTCTGTCCCATTCATCAAGAAGAGCAGTGAGATCATCAAGACGATCATCATCCCCCTCGAAATGAATTAAAAGATCAATATCAGAAGTTGGGCCTGCCAATCCGCTTTTAGTACTTCCTATAATATATAGAGCTTTCACACCGTATCGATCAGCACCCAAATTAGTTGCCATATCTTCAACCCTTTTCATTCTCCATTTCCAATGATCAGGTAGTTCAAGATATCCAAGGGCAAAATTGGAATCCCCATCCATTGCTAGTGTTAAGGACGCGCCAGGGCTCAAATCTTCAACCTTGATCAATCGAACAACATCCTTATAATCACACCACGTTGGCAAAAAATCCTCCAATCTATTAGGAACCCCCATAAACAAGTTCTCTTTGAATATGGCACCTTGATCGTCAGGATAAAGGGGAAGATAATTGATCCCCGCTTCTACTAGGTCCTGGAAGAAATGAGTGCCAAACGATAGTTCTGGTAGATATCGGCCTTTTTTGCGAGCGATTTCTATAAGCGCGGTTGTGTTATTAATATCCCCGTACTGAACGGGGACTCCCAATTTTATATCACCTCTGCTGCCCCATCGACCAGGCCCAATGAGTATAAATTTTCTTTTCGGCAGTTTATAGTTTAATTCACCAATTATTTTCCCAATACTCAGCATATCCTCCCTGCGGTTGAGATTCCCATATGCATCCTCGCTCACATATACGATATATTCAATATTCCTAGCAATCCCAGTAGTAACGTAGCGTGATGCGGTGAACAGTTTTCTACGAAGAGGAATATCTTTTGGTATATTAACCTCCTGAGCAAACCTAGACTGACTCTGGGGCCTGCATTGAAGAATATATAGATAATCACCGTCTGAAGCAAACTCTACATCCACTGGAGTTCCAAGAGTTTCCTCTAACAGTACCATTATTTTACTGATCTGGTTAACGAAATCCCCCCCTTCAATCACGCCCTGGAAAGTTACTACCATATCGCTATTAGACGGATCAAGAATCAATCCTGCTGGTTTGGATAGATTACCTTCCCGGTAAATTGAAACATATCTGTTGAGAGCGGGAATCTCCTCACCGTATCTCTTTAGAAAATCATCTACCCTTACTGTCTCCAACACATCCTTTTCCAGATTTATTACATCAATATAATGCTGGGAATACTGCAATATTTCATCAGCCATAGTGTTAACCCTAATATCCGGTCTTTTCGGAGAGAAAAGCAAAGGATAATCATCAGCTACCCGGTCTACCGCTCTTGTTCCAAGGCCCATTACCATACGTACAATTCCATCTTCTCTCCTTATTCGAGGAGACCACCGAAACTCGTTATTTGAAAACACGACCCCTGCAAAAAATGGAATGTAATATGGACCTACTCTCTTACCTACAACTTCCTGAATCAATATACTCATCTCTTCATTGAAATCGAGAAGGCCTCTTTCTTTTCTATACTCTATGGGATCAGGGCCGAGAGTTGAAGCATATACCTCACCTATGGCATCGGTTAGAGCATTTAACTTTTCATCTAGCGGACCCTGATTAGTTAAGAAGAGAGATTTGTATTTACCTGAAAAAGCGGCTCCAAAACTGTCCTCTAATAAACTGGAAGACCTGACAATTATAGGTTTATCACCTATCTCATCCAGTATCCGCCTTAAACCCACAATAATCTCCTTGGGAAACATTGCATTTTTGAATACCTGTTCAATGAATGGCGTCTCTTTCCTAATTACTGCTGGATCCTTATATTTGATATGTCCAAGTTCCTCCAATGTATTGTAGTGTATGACATCCAACATTGTATCGGAGGTCAAGTACCAGCTCTTTGCAAATTTTATTTTACTCAAATGGGGGTCGAGATCCTTTTCCCTGCTAATTATTCTATCAGCCAAATATACACCGGATGACTTACCGCCCAATTTTCCAGAGCCCTGAGCTGGTCCGACTATCCTTTCAGTCAATGAGATCAAATCATCAAGCACGATATAATTCTTTGCGATATTGATATATTCGAGTCTGCTTGTAAAGAATCTAATCAATAGATTGGTTCTTATGGAGATATCATCTTCAGAAGCCAACTGCAATTCCTCAATAGACATCTCCTTGAATCGATTCAGTATTGAACTGATTTCGACCAAAGGAATTCCACGTTTTTGAGAGGCTAGAAGAAGCGGACGCGCTTTGTCCTGTTTCATCCATAATGTCAATAGCTGAGAAAACTCTTCAGGTTTTATGATCCTTTTTGCTATTTCAAATACCTGCTTCTGAACGTTCATTATCTGATGAAGGTTCTTTCGGGGATTCGGCATATTGATTCCGCACCACTCTGATGTTCCGCTGCCTTCCCCTATAGGACAGCTAAGTTCAAGCATTAGATTGTCGATGCTCTCATTTTGAATGCGGGATAAATGATAAAGCATTTTGCGGGTAATTCTGAAAAGTAAGTTCGGATCGGTTTTCGAGATCATATCAACAATAATCTTCCATTCAGGTTTTCCAATTGCAGTCTGTAATCCGTTCTCGGTGATCTTCTGCTGCAGATAAGAACCTAATCTTTCCGAAATAGCTTCTAATAATTTGATCTCTTCTGATAGAAATGGGCCCTTATTCTCAAATGCTCTTTTATCTAGGTAATGCACCCAAATTGACCCAACCTTCTCATTATTGACCGATATGTCTTTTCTGATAAACCATTTTGTTTTTTGATAATTATCAGTTCGGTACTCATCCCCGAAGATTCCAATTCTCGCACAAGTAATCTCAGGATATTGCCAAGCAGGAGGAATTATTTCCAATATTTTCTCCACAACATCATCGGTAGATTTATTCAGATCCTTAAGTATTGAAAATAATTTATACAAGCATTCTAGCTCCTTCAATCTCTCCTGAAGGAGGTGGGAATCATTACTATTATGCTTGGTATTTTCAAGGAAACTCGAATTTTCTTTACTTTCTCTCATATCATATCAACCTGTATGCAACCGAAAATTCCAATCAAATCATTTTTTTATTTCTTTCAGGACCACACATTTTCCTGTTCGGCCATCGATTCTAATTTCAATAGATTCATTCAGCCTTTTATGCATTACGTAATCTCCTTCGAAAATTGTTTTTCTTTCCATGAGCCAATTCCAATCAATAGCTTCAGCTTCGTTGGGGGACATTGTAACATAACCGACTCTAAGTGAAGTTAGGTTCTGAAAGAAATGAGAACCTTCGCTGGGATCTATTGGCCTAGCCTTTACCGGAGTTTCCACAATACATTGAGCGCTATTAATATCCCCCCAGTAAACAGGAATACCCAACCATGGATCTGATGAGCCCCATCTTCCTGGACCTATCAGTATCATGCTATCACCCTGTTTTCTTAAACTCTGATTCACCTTGGATATCTCTGTACGGGCATCTTGCGATTTGGATAGGTCGAATCTATCTTCCCTAATAAATACAACATCGGTGATTCCCTGAATAATTCCATGCCCAAGAGCAGTCTCAGAATGGAAAAGGATTGAATCGGAGGAAAATCCTGACAATTTTATTTCTGTTCCGAAGTTGAAATCCACCGCACTTCGAACTTGTACCAAGTTGAAAACCGCCTTCTCTTGTAATTTTCCAATGATTGACGATTTTTTAGCCGAATTCAGATTTACGGCAAATTCAATCTCAACCTCTGACCCTAAAACCGATTTGCACAATTTGAGCAGCATCTCCAGTACTTTGGGAAGAGGGATGGAGCCGTATTCTAATACTTTTTTAAAGTCCAAAACCCTGGCGCCCTTTTTCCAGGTTCCAGGATATAATCGACCCGAAACTGGATCGAAAGTAGAAACCACATTTTCTAAAGAGCCCGCCCGAGAATTAACCTCCAGTAACCAAAATATTCATTATAACAATA
>CAYSHM010000030.1:0-29438 GCA_964430885.1 uncultured archaeon
ATGTATGTATGTATGTATGTATGTATGTATGTATGTATGTATGTATGTATGTATGAATAAAAGAGTGTATTAATGCATATGTTTTTACAGCTAATGTCCCGAAAAGGTTTTACCATGAACGAATCCAATGGTAATGTAATATCCAATGATCATTCAGAGATCATGGGTAAGATTATGGATACTCTGAAGGAAATCGAGTCCTATCTAGATAGACTTGATGTTCATTTTCCCATCCAGTCCATTGCCTATTTGGAGATGAGGCAGCAGCTTCATATTGAGGGAATAATTGAGCATAGGGAATACATACTTGAATATTTAGAGAAGGGATACAGGTTTAAGAAGTTCTTCTGGTCTTTCATTGAAAAAACCTACAATGTTTTCGGCAGTGAGATGAAACGGGATGGTAATCACTTTTCGAATAGTAAATTCTTCAAGGCCCTTCAGATCGATTTCTATATGGCACTGTTCGATGTCAATAAGAGCACCTGGATTAAGCGTTTTGATGATTATGTGCCCAGGATGAGAGAAATGACCGGTCAAAGCGGGGTTTATAAAGGTAGAAATGGCAAAAAATTCATTTCAGAGATCAAAGAGCGGTTGGGCAATGAGATATCCGGTGCCTTGAAGTGGAGAGACGAATTCCTTGAAAACACCAAAAAAGCCCGTACCTATCTCCCTAAACTCCCTAAGCAAACCAATTCTTGAGCTCATTATGAAAGATCAATTTTGCCTTCCTTATCCGGGGAATATTCTTTGAGTTTGTTAGGAACATTACAGATCTTAGTTCATGGTTCATTTTTTCAACAAAGCCTTCAACGTCTTTCTGTTCCTCCAGAGCTGATGGAAGTATAATTCCCGCGATACCAACCATATCCGCCCCCAAAGCCAGGAGCTTGAACGCGTCCATACCGTTCCTTACACCCCCCGTGGCTATCATAGGCAGTATCCCTTTTGCTTTCTTTACCGAAACAGGTGTGGGAATTCCCCAATCCCAAAGCAGCATTCCCAGGCAGGATTTCTGCTCTCCTTTACAGGTTTCAATTACTTTTTTCTGCCTAAAATGCTCAACACCGCTGAATGTGGTTCCGCCTCTGCCGCCGATGTCGACTCCAGCAGCGCCGGCCTTTTTGAGTTTCATGACTGTTTTTTTATCCATGCCGGCTCCTGTCTCCTTCACGATTACAGGAAAACTTCCAGATGCGGTCTTGATAACTTCCAATCCACCCCGGGCGATAAGATCACCCTCTGGCTGAACAACTTCCTGAAGATAGTTAAGGTGAATACATAGTGCGTCAGCTTTTATCATATCCATGCATCTGGAACATAATGAAATAATTCCTTCCTTCCCCTCCTTTCTTTGAGCCAAAATGAGCTGGGGAAGTCCTATATTTGCCAGTAGTAATTTTGGGGCATGATCAGTAATACAGGAGAATGAAGATTCCAGATCCTTGTCTTCCAGAGCACCCCTCTGGGAACCAACACCCATTCCAATATCCAATTCAGATGCAGCGCCTGCAAGATTACCATTCACCTTTTCGCCGGATTCACAACCCCCGGTTATTGCAGATATCATTAGAGGGCTGGATAGTTTCTTACCTAGAAATTCGGTGCTGATGTCGATTTCGTCGAAATCCATTTCTGGTACGGGACGGTGTACTATCTCAATGAGATCAAGAAAATTCCTAGAAGCCCTGACATTTTCCTCAAGACAGATATTGAGGTGCTCTTCCTTTCTTCTGTAAATAATGTCCCGATCTTCAGATTTACTATTTTCTTTCATCTGACCGCCTCTTCTAATGTATTTGGGTTATGATAGGATTTTTCGGCAGTTATTTAGTGACTCTTGTTCCAAAAGCTGTTCCTTCTATTAATAGATCCTGCAGTCTTCCTGGTACATTTCCGTTCAATATCCATACACCGCATTTCTCGGCCATGGATCTTATCTTTAGGGCCTTGCGCATCATATTTCCGGTAACGTCCTTTATCTCCCCTACGCTTAAATTGGCGATACAATCCATAAGCTCTTCCCTTTCAATATTCTCCACCAGCACCTTTTGACCATTCACCTCACTATAGATGCCGTCCACATTTGTCATGAAAGCTACATTATCGAAGCAGTCCAGCTCAGTGACCAATACTTCCATAACATCATCACCGGAGCATATGGAAAACAATTTTTCTTCATCCATCACCACATCTCCGAACAGTAGTGGAACAAAACCTTTTCTAGCGAGTTTTTCTATTCCTTTGATATTCAGGGTTAGGGAGATAAATTTGTCATCACCTTCTTTCTTAACAATGACCTCAGGGGGTATGATGTAAGGATTGAATCCCGTTTCTGTTAAGATATCGGCTGTTTTACCCGCTAGCTCCCTTACATCTCTCCGTATTCTACTCACTGCTTTCAGATTGACTTTAGGAACTCGGTTTCCCAAATGAATAGAGTGTTCATGGGCTAGGATATGACCGAAAGATCCGGCTCCTAGTACCACTATCAAACCATCACAGCTTGATTTTTCAAATCCCTCTCTGATCTCATTTACCAGCCTAATAGTATTTTCTCTCTTGAAAACAGCATAGCTGGCCTTATCGGTGATCACGCTTCCGCCGAGTTTGATTAGAAGCATGAATAGTTGATTGTCAGGGTTAATATAAATACCCACCGCAGAAATGTGAATCATATACATCTGCTGGAGTAGATTTTACCAACCATTCCAAGCTTTTTGATAGATGGACATATTCAGGGAAACGTTAAATAATGGTTAATAGGATATGGATTTCCTTAAGAAATTAATCTGTTTCCTAACCTTATTCTTGTACTATATCTTATATCGTTATGGATATTGTAAAAAATTGAGGGATATATGTGCCAGCTAAACAATCTAATCCGGGTAAGACCAGTCAAATACTTCATCAGGTGGCTATTGGAGTATTATTGCTGGTTGAACTGATGATAATGGTAATGCTTATCAAGTTCACTTCAGATGATACTTCCGACCTTACTGATGGAACGCTGTCGGTTTGCGGCCTGTGCATGCTTGTCCCTGCTTTCATTGCCTATCTGGTAGTAAGCGGGAGTATAACCCTTGCCAAAAGAGATGTCTACGGTGAGACCCATGCAAAGGGAATCGTGGTTTCCTTTGTGCTGATTATCATATCGGCAGTAATGCTCCTTGTAGGATGGGTATTTTTCTTTCAGATATTTGATGCAGACACCGGTTTAGCTTTCTACCTTGGTGTACCGTTTATAGTAGTGGCCTGGGCCTGGTTCTTCTTGATGAAAGAGGTGGGTGGAAAGATATTGTCTCTTTTTGGTGCTCTGGGTTATACAGCTGGAAAGACCATGTTTATAATAGGTCTGGTAGGGGTTTTTCAAGCAGCCGAGGAATCCGGCTCTTCAGCTCAGGATAAGCTCTGGATCCCCATTATCGGAACGGTAATATCCATGATCGGAGTATCCCTAATATTCGTTGCAGGATTCAAGGTAATGTCCTGGATGAACGACCACAAACCCCTTATCGATACCGAGCAGAGGGCGATCATGGCAGCCCAGCAGCAGCAGATGCAACTTCAGCAGCGGCAATTGGCATTACAGCAGCAACAGCTTTTGGAGACCCAAAAGCTTCAACATCAAGTGGGGCACAGCCCCCAGCCCGATATGCTGACCCACGATTCATCCGGAGCTTCTCCGCAGGGGGAAAAAGCATGTCTGTCCTGCGGTCAATTGGTGGATTCCAGATATTCCATATGTCCCTTTTGCCAGAAACCAGTCGCCGGTAAAAAACCTCCTGCGCCGAATACGGGAAGCAGGGGCGCCTATTGAAGAGGTATTACTTACATGATACTGAAATCACCAGTAACTGAATCGATGAGGCGTTGGTATCTATTCATAGCTGTTTTTTACACGGTTTTATTTCTTCTTAGTCCAGGTATTCAGCCTGAACCCGAATCACAGTTATCATCATCCATATCATTATCGCAGAAATTATCTCCATTCGGATGCGCAGCTGCCGATCAGAATTACTATGTAACCATGGAGATTATTATTGATTTTGAAACATCGGATTCGGGAACTTTATCAGTCTATTTCGGGACCCTCCCTTCAGCAGATATGCCGGAGGTCGCCCCTTCAGATATAGACATGAAATACATCACAGATAAGGTGTTCAGCTGGCTATGGGTGAGATTTTTCCAGGATACGGACCCCGAAAATCTATCCGTTGACCAGCAGAATACTTTGTTTCAGAGAGTACTGTCAACTTCAAAAATACCCGTCATTGAGGATTTTCAATTGACCTTATACCGAAGCCAAAAGGATGCCGGAGTCGGACTGGATTGCCATTTCGAAATTTTTGATCAAGGAGAAAAAACGGAGTATGAATTTCTAGATATTATAGATACTTCCGACCTTGGAAAGATCATTGATCTGGGGGACCTCGGATCAAAATACATAGGTGGCAGGGATCTGATATCTATTTACATTGATATGAACTGCAATGATCCCCTTTCCTTGACCCTAGAGGATGAATCCATGGATCATGTACGCACCAGAAAAGGTGAATCGTTTCAGCAGAGAACAACCTATGATGCCTTTCTGAGAACTGAAAACGGGTTCATTGTTCACAGTGCTTCAGGAAAATCTCCTTCATTTGTTTTCATTATTTTCGTAATTTCTTTATCGGTGGGTTATTTAGGTTTGGGAATCGGGTCCATCTGGAAACGCTACAAAGGTTTAGACCTGATAATTCCAGGGATCACTTTTCTTCTATCTTCCCTGCTGTGGCTGGCATGGTTCTATCCGGGATTATCATTTTATTCCCTGGGGTCCTATACATATTACATAATGACAGCTGTATTTTGGGTACTGGTTTCGGTATGCTTAATCATAAGGCCTCTCTGGAGAAGCGGTAAGCGTGACTATGATAGCATGAAAAAGGAGGAGGATGAAGGTAATGTGGATTCAGTTCTGAAAGTACCCCGGATAGAGTTCGTCACTGAGAAGGTGGTATTGAAAGCGGAGTCGGAGGATCCCCGGTCTCATCGGGAAGTTCTAGGTATTGAAAAGGATGCGGATCTGGAAGTTGTGAAGAAGGCCTATATTGAGAGAATGAAGGAATACCATCCTGACAAATATGATAATTCTCCGCCATTGATCAAAGAAGCAGCAAAAAAGGAAGCCTCGCGCATAAACGAAGCCTTTGAGGAATTAAAGAATGAATTTGGTGAGCGGTAATCCGGGCATCATTTTTACAATTACTAATTCATATATGAAATATCAAGCATATGGGTTTTTTTCCTCAGAATGAATAATATAAGGAACAGCAGAATTCCCCCGGAGGTTGTAACAATAATATCAAATAACCCGTCCCAAATAAATTTATCCTGAAGGTGGACAGGGTCGGGTGCGATCTTTTCATCCAGAAATTCAAGGAGTTCCCAGAAGCATGCTGCGATAAATGTTATTGACACCGATACAGATCTTTTATGAATAATTTTATTCAGGCTTAATATCCAGTAGGCTCCAGCAGATATTGCCAGACCGGAGAACAAATGGCTGGGGATGTCAACCGGTGGATAATGCAGGTACAGATCATAAATCCTTATCCCTAGCTCCACGAGAAGAAATGCTATGGTCAGTATCAGAGCAAGAATAAAAAGAGAGTTATTCGGGCAGGAACATCTCTGTGCAAAACCGAGATCACATACTTGAACTGGTGTATTTCCGGTGAATTTCCCACCATTTGTTCCTCCGCGGCTTGCAGCATTCGTAGTTGGGTCAGGTCTTGTCATTGTCATTTGCTCCCGAATTATTTTTCATATCCGTAAAATGATATGACTATTCCTAAATATTTTATTCCTATTATTTGACTATAGAATAGGATTGAAAGAACAGTATTGTGTATTGATTATTTATGGGGTGTCCCTCAGATGAGATTCATGGGTAAGATAAGTCTGGAAAATGTAGTAGCTTCGGCCTTGATAGGTCATAGTATAGATCTGGAAAATGTTCATGAGAACCTTGAGGGTTCTGAATTCGATACCAACAAATTTCCTGCCCTGCTCTACCATCAAAAAAATCCCCGATGTCTTGTGATCCTGTTCGGCAACGGTAAACTGCTCTGCACAGGATTAGGCAGCATAGAGGATACCAAGAACACCATTCTCAAAATGATCAATCTGCTGAAAAGCTATGGCGAGAAGGTGGTGGATACGGTTAACATTGAAGTGGAATCAATGATAGCTTCAGTAGAACTGGGCAGGGAACTTGATATCGATCTGATACATAGATCGGGAAGGTTGAGCAATGTGGAGATGGCCACTGGGAAGGTCAATGCATTGATATATCGTCCTCCGCTTGAGGAGGTTACCTGTCTTTTCTTTCCGGGGGGTAAATTGGCCTTCTCAGGAGCAAAGAGCATAAATCAGATCGAGAGGATCATGGAGGATATTCAGTGCAAGATAGATATGGTGTTATGATCCCAAACCATCATATTGTTTCCTGAACCCCTTCTAATATATTCCCTCTTCGATTTTGGCTAGATTCATCTATATCAAACGTACGGGTTTTCAATAGGATCCCCCGGCGTGGTGATCCTCCAATCTTTTAGGCCAAAAGTAATAAGTCATATGAGATTGATTTCGTTCCCATGCGCATACTGCAGGTGGTTCATGATTTTCTTCCCAAACATAAAGCCGGGACTGAAAGGTATACCCATGATCTCTCCCAGGGGCTTCTAAAACAGGGGAATGTGGCAATTATCTGCGGTGAACCGGATCCGGAAAGACCAAGGTTCGGATTCAAGGATACCATTTACAATGGTCTTCCGGTAAGGAGGATTTATCTGCCGAGGGAGAGGGAATACCTTGAGACCTATTTCAATCCTCGGATGAACAAGGCATTTAATACTTACCTCGACAATTTCCAACCTGATATCATTCATTTACAGCATCTCGTTCATTTGTCTTTCTCATTTGTAGATATTGCAAAGAAAAGGGGGATACCGCTGGTAATGACCCTTCATGATTATTGGCTGATGTGCCCCAGAGGTCAGCTGATCAAAAAGGATTGGAGTGTTTTTCTGGACCATCGATCCAGGGTCAGCAGATGTGAGGAATCTGATTCGGTGCATTGCAGCAGGTGCATGTGTCCGCCATTCGGATCTATCATGAGGTCGAAATTGAATAGGATGATGTCCCATCCCCATTCCCTGGTCCAGGCTTTGAGTGCTTTGACCTCCCCTATTGTCACAGGGAAGAGGGAACGGGTCAGAAATATGTTCGGACCGGTGAAGGCGACATTACAGGGGGTAACTTATCTAAGTGAAGAGGATATGAAGAAAAGAGAGCATGCGGTCAAGAAGTTAATAGATGACGTCTCCCTTTTTATTTCTCCTTCAGAATTCCTGAGGGATATGTTTGTTAATTGGGGAATGCCGGAGGATAAGATAATTCATATTGAAAACGGAACGAGGGTGGTACCTTTTAATAATTACTCTGGAAAGGGTAAGCTTACTGAAAGGAAGGATAGTATTGAGGTATTGAAAAACATCACAGTCGGTGGAAAACCAATTACCTTTGGATTTGTAGGCAGTATAAGGTCCCATAAAGGAGTTCATGTTATATTGAAGGCTGCTGAAATCCTGTATCGCCAAAATGTCGGGAATGAGTTCAGGGTTGTTATTCATGGGAAAATTGATGAGAACCCCTCTTACAGTCAATATCTGAAGAAGAAAGCCAGGGGCAGGGATATTACTTTTTCGGGTCCATTTCCGGAATCCCGAAAACCGGAAATATACCGGGAGATGGATGTTCTTGTGGTACCGTCATTGTGGTTCGAGAACTCCCCTGTGACCATTCATGAGGCATTTGCTGCTGGAGTTCCGGTCATCGCTTCGAGGTCGGGAGGGATGAAGGAGCTTGTGGAACATGGAATGAATGGATTGCTGTATCCGATGGGTGACGCGGAAGGATTGGCGGAAAGCATGAAGAAGATAATAAGAGCAAAGGGAATTTTGGAAAAATTCAGGAGCAGCATACCCCCGGTGAAATCCATGGAGGAACATTGCAGGGAGATATTGGATATTTATGGCCGAATTTTGAAAAAATGAATAATATGTATATTATGATGGTTTGAACACATTTCTCCAGAGCAGAATCAAACTTCCAGACTGTCGTTCCCTCTGTACTCTGTCACCCGAATACCGTCATCCACCTTTATGGCCTTTCTTTTCATTATACGGTCCATCTTTTTCTGAAAAACCCTTTCCAGATCAACATCCAGGACCACACAGTGTCCAAGGAGGAGAATCAGGATATCGGCCAATTCTTCCTCAATATCCTCCCTTGCTTTACCCTTTGTAATGCATTCGGCCAGTTCACCCACCTCCTCCATCATGAGCAGCATCCTGAAATTCATATCTGATCCGTTATTATTCTTGAAATCATGTTTCTTATGAAAATGCCTTACCCTTTCGATCATTTCATTGATTTCCATGGAATTCACCTCCGTTCAATCTTCTTCTTCGATGCTCTTTTCATGGTTCCCTTTCTTTTTTCCTTCTTGGATTGCTACATCGAGTAGATCAAGGTTTTCCACTTTAACAGCGGGTTCGGACCCAGTAACAGAATCCAGCACTTTCCCATCTTCTGAACCAGTATCCGCCAGATCTTCGGCTTCGAAGTAAATCTCACAATCAGGACATTTTTTATCATCCGGACTGACCTCTGCCCCGCACTGTGGACATTCATAGACCTCTTCCCCGAAATTTACTCCGCATTCAGGGCACTTAACTGCCTCTTCAGGAACCTCGGCCGTGCATTGTGGGCATTCGAAGTGAACACGTTCTTCCTGGCTAACGGCTTCAGATTCGGACTCCGTTTCATCTTCATCCTCTTTCATCGCCTCGCTTTCAGCCCCCCTGTCCAATTCTTCAAACTCCAGATCACTCCCATCTTCCTCTGCAGATAATGCATTATTCACCGTTTCTCCGTTTACATCAGGCCTTAATTCATCTTCATTCCCATTATTCTCTTTCTTCGCATTTTCCTCATGAAAATCTATTTTCTTATTATTTAATTCCAGTGTCGCGGAGTCGATTTCTTTCCTTGGTGCGTTCTCATCATATTGATTGCCCGTTTCACTGTGGGTTCCTAGCATGCTCAGGAGTTTTTTATCATTACCTTCAAGGACATTCTGAATTGTTTCGAGGATGTCTTTACCGAATTTCCTTGTTTTGATAACCTTGATCCCCTTTACTTCCATGAGCTCCTTTCCGTTGGAAGGCATCTTAAGAGCAAGGTTTTTTAGGGTTTCATCATCAAAGACCTGGTAGGCTGGAATGCTGTGTTCCACTGCCAATTCGGCTCTCTTCATTCTGAGTTGCCTTATCAGTGTCTTCTGCACTTCATTGAATATGGGTTCCATCATACTGGCCAGTTCAAAGGGAAGGTTTACCCATGGGATATCTTTTCCTGATAGAGCATTGTGGCCGCTTCTTGAAACTCTTATTACAGAGATCTCCTCTTCCTGGGATATGGTGTCTATGAATCCTTTGTCGATTAGGTGGTCTATCATATTGATAATGCTCTTTTTGCTGCATTTACCCAGATCACCATAGTGGGGATTTGCATCAAGGTTGTTCCTGAATATTACTTCTGAAGCATTGCCTTTAAGGACCTGGGCCATGACATTACGGCCGAAATCCTTCTTGATATCACGGAGGCTGTTCAGGATTATGTGGGCAGCGCGTATCTCTAAGATTTCATTAAGGCCCTCAGTGTTCAGAAGTGAAATGTCCCTATTGCAGGAAATGCAGTTCTCCGCATCCTCATCCAGTTCATTTCCGCAAAAAGGGCAGAAGTTAATAAATAATCTATGCATGATAGTTCACCCTGTATAGGTAAGAATAATGATGGAATTAATAATGGAATTCATTGAACAAGAATATGAATACAGCTAGTTGCATATATCATTTGCTATGGTTTCATTATTATGTTAAATACTGTAAATCAAACGTTTTTCATTCCTTATGATAAAATCAGAAATTTCAGTCGAAATATATTGCTGGATTGAGTGATGAATGGATGTTTTTCCTGAAGATAATCAAGGAGTTAGGGGAACCCCTCAGACAAAAACTGAAAGCCGAAAAATTGATCAATGACAATTACCAGTTTCTCCATGAAGAAGGATTATTATTGATCCCCTTAAACCATGGTCTAACAAATGAAAGGATAGATGCTCTAAGGACCTATCTTAAAGAAAAGTTAGGTATACCGTATACAGGAAAAATTATCTCCGACACGGAGATGTCGAATAATTTTTTGACCCTTATTGAAAAGGAAGGGCAAAGGCGGAGATATCCAAGACTTTCACCTTATGAAAGAATATGCCGGTTTTTAGAGATTAGGGGATTTCCCTCTGACGTGATGCCAGGTGTTCCAACCCGCTGGGAGGTGTTTGGGGATGTTGTCATTATAAGCCTGATTGAAATGCGGGATATTTATCTGAAGAGTATAGCTGAGGCTTTTCAGAATGTTCTGGGAATGAGGTCGGTGTTTGTAGACCGAACGGGTATTGCAGGCGAGTTCAGGGAACCTAATCTTGAGCGGATAATTGGTGATGACCCGGTTACCACCCATGTGGAGAACGGAATTAAGTATACATTTGATGTCGAGAAGATAATGTTCTCTTCCGGAAACATTGATGAGAGAATAAGGTTCTCAACCCTTGATTCCCGGGGCCAGATAATTGTAGATATGTTTGCGGGAATCGGATATTTTACACTTCCACTGGCAATGTACTCGAAACCTGAACATATCTATGCTCTGGAGAAAAATCCTGTTGCCATCAGATATTTGAAGAAGAACCTGAAAGACAACAAATTGGATGATGTTGTAACACCGATACTTGGCGATAACAGGGATTATTCACAAATAAATCTTGCTTCACGCATAATTATGGGCTATTTACCCACACCGGAGTCCTTTATATCCAAAGCCTTGGGCATACTCAAGGATGATGGCGGAATAATCCATTATCATCATACAGTACCTGTTATTGACCGCTCTAATTCAGGGGCTAAACATCATGAATTAATTACCAATTCCAGCGGTAACAGTAATAACAATAACATCAATAATGATATGAATTATGAAAAGAACATCGTCACCAGAGATTTACAGAATCGGGGTACCAGAGATATTGTCCGACAAAAGGGGAAATGTCAAACCCTATGGAGTTTCATAGAAAACCTGAAGGCTCATCCGGGGAAATATAATGATCTGAGAGTTTCAATAAGTGATTACCGTATTATAAAATCATATGCACCAAAGGTATTCCATTGTGTCGCAGATGTTTCATTGAAGCCTAAATAATGACTGAAATAAGGTAATCAAGAAATTGCCCATTCAGTATGGGTCTCTCTTGCCGAAGGTGAACACAAAGAGGCTTAACAGGATTATAATGGTCACAAGTACAAGAATGACCGTTAGGGCAGGACTGCTTCCGCTTGAATCCTTTTGAGAGCCCACATTCTCTTTTTCCCAATCAGTTGAAAAATATCTGACGGAATCCTTGTAATATGTACAGTTGAATCTATATTGTATATTCTTATCTGAATGGACTAGATCGCTCAGTGGAACCGATCTCTCGAAGGTGTCCATCCTGTCATCGTCGGCATACATGGGGTAAGTGTAGATATTTTCACCTTCCTTGTCCCTTATCTCAACGATGACGGTGGTTGGAAGTACATCGTATTCCCATCTGATTGAAAACTTCATTGTACCTCCGTTTTCATCCTCGAACTCAGATTGATCAGTAAGGACTGGAGTCCCGGCAGGGGTGGATCTAAGTATTGTGAAAGGCTTTACAGTTATTGTGAAATCGGACTGCTTATAGACGTAGATGAGCTTGTATTTCCAGCTGCCGATTTTGATTCCATTAATATCAGAAACATGGACCTCTCTTTTGAACAGCACCCCCTCTTCGAAATCTCCGCCCTGGGTCATCAGAACCTTGGTATCAATTAATTCCTCAGTAGTTGAATTCAGGAATATGATTTCGATCTTTTCCGGAGGGTCACCCTCATTGTCCATGTAGGTGACTGTGAACTCTATCACCGAGTTTAATCTGATTATGCCCGGCAGTGCTGTGGTATCAGAGACATCAGGGAGGGTATCATTATCAGACCCGCCGTTATTGATAACGTTTATATGAAATGTCTTTTCAAATACCAATTCATTATCTCCATCAACTTTTCTCCCAGTATATACCTCATATGTGAAAGAATCGACGGTATCTGGCATCTTACCCACATTATTCGAGTACCGCCCTTGGTCAAGAACGAGTTCATGCTCGCTGCCGCCGATGGAAACTTTTACCCATATGATAGGGTCCTGATCCGGATCATCTATCTCGGCTGTAATTATGATATTGTCTCCAGTGGTTACGGTATCAGGCGTATGGTCTAGGACCGTAGGTTCTTTATCGCTTTCTTTTATGCTAAACCTTCCGCCAGTAGTATTGTCCCGAGTTCCATCAGTTAGGTGTATCACGAAACAGTATTCCCATTCTCCTGCGGTCAATTGGGAAGTATTGATATAGTTATGAAGCCTGAAAAGATTCGGGTAAGGTTCTTCTGTAAGATCCGATTCAAAACTGAATATTTCCTGTTCCTGAGGTTCAGAAACCCTGTAAAGACATACATAAGTCGCATTGATCTCCTGTGATGAATAGAGTATTTCTCCCGGGGTTTGAACCTGAGCTACCAAATGAATCCGATCGCCTTTCACTATTATTTCCGCCACATCAGATGAATCAAGAACCGATAAATCAGTTTCACCACTGGCTGTAGCTGTTATTATCTGGAATAGTGTTGACACAACACAGATGATGATTAGTGTGGTTTTTGTTTTATTGGTAAATGTGGCCATTTTAATCGATCCTTTGAGAATAGTTCATTGGTAAATCAATTATTAATTAGTAGAAATTCATGGTGCTATGAAAATTATATATCAGTTTGGGATTATTTTACGTTTATGATATAAATGGGTGCTTTGAAGAAAAATAATTTATCAAATTTTGACGGAAACATCACGGTTTTTCCATTTGTACAACTGACTTTACCCCTAAATCTTCACAATGTTTGTCCCATGCGGAGAAAACATTAATATCATATCTTCAATCACTCTTTTACAGGTTTAGATCAATTTCATAATCATGAAAAATTGATGAGAAAATGATTAGGGTGAGATTATGATTTCGTCAGGTGTAAAATATTATATCTTGATCACATCAGTTCTGTTGTTAACTGCAGGTTTATCCGTCCCAGGATTATTGAGTGCAGACAGGTTGGAGATAGATGAGGGAACTAGACTCTATAACGCTCCCGTTTGGAACACCGGTGATTGGTGGAAATACTACCATTACGATGATATGGATACCACCTTGAATTCGCAAGGGATAGTTATAACCATTGATGAGGAGACCACTATACAGACCATGGTCGTGGAGAGCGAGGAGTCCGTGACAGTCAATGGGACGTCCTATGATATATACAACGTCTCAATATCTGGACACACAGCACAGAGAGGTACAGCCTCATTCATGGGCAACAGCGGTGATTACCAGGATAACAGTCAGGTAACGGGATATGCATATTATAGGCGCTCTGACCTGGCATACGTGAAGGAGGTCCTTCACAATACAGGTAAGATTACAATCACTATTCTAGGCGAGACCGTTGAAGAGAACCATGAAGATGTGATAATTTCAACAGCAGAGCCCGCTAGAGAAGATTTCAAGTTCCCAATGTCCGCAGCAACAACCTGGAATGTGAATTCTGTTGTAACCATCAACCAGACAATAACTTCAATGGGTGAGACCCAGTCTGACGAATACCGGATGATATACAATTTCGGAGCTACAGTTGAACTGGAGAAGACAGAAGAAGTGCTTGGGGAGGATATGGATTTTCATCCCGTTCATTATGTAGGGACAATTACAATCGACGGAATACCTGCTGTTCTCAATACATACAACAATTATTCTGCTGAGGTGAAGAATTCCATTGAGGGTCTTCTGGGTTACGGGGATGCTGCAAATCCCCCTGGTTCAGGTGATCTGGAGGTCAGCCAATCGTCCTTCGCCCTCCATCCATCCACGCCCAGGGAGAATACGCCATTCAACATTACCTGCAATGTAAGCAATAAGGGAACGGGGAAGGTTGTGGGTGTGAGGGTAAATGCATCTCTGGACGGGGATTATTTGGGAAAGGAGAGAATGATCAGCTTCATTGATCCAGGTGAATATGTGAGTTTGAATTATTCCATAGACGCACTCTCTGCGGGAAGCTACGATCTGGATATCATTTTGGATCCCGATAATTATGTGGAAGAGACCAATGAGGACAACAACGATTTCACATATACTTTCCAGATATATCAGAACCAGGCTCCGGTGATACAGGCTCCGATTCCTTTCTTCGATCATATAGTTGTCAACGTTGATGCAGAGGTGGGATTCCATGTTGATGTGATGGAACCGGAAGGAGATGAGGTGGAGTTCCTGTGGAAGGTAGATGGACAGGTGGTTTACGGGGCTCATACGTCGGATTTGCAGCACACGTTTTCAGATGCGGATGGGGGCGATGTGATAATTGTAGCAGTCAATGCCACAGATCCTTTCGGTGCTGCGGATTCTTTCCAATGGACAGTTACGATAAATACTGCCCCAACCATAACCGGTCATACACCCCAGGATGTGGAATTCACCGTAAACGAGACCGAGACTGCCCAGATTTCCATCACGTATGAGAACCTTGGAGATAATAATGTGCGTTTAGAATGGTATCTGAATGGCGTATTGATTCCAGGTAAAGTAACCACAATGTTTGATTTCCCTACTAGCTTCGACGGAGACAATTCCTCTGCTGATTCTCCCTATGACATCAGGGTTGTGGTGACCGATGCACTAAATCTCAGCGACAGTATGGATTTCAGGGTTCATGTGACCAATGTAAATAGGGCCCCCGAAATAATTAATACCTTCATGAACGGCACTTCAGCTCAGGAGTACACAATCAATGAGTCGGAATCTCTTTCCATAGAAGCGATAGCGAGCGACCCTGACTCAGATGATCTGAGCTATACTTGGTACCTGGATGGGGAGGTTCTTCAGGGTGAAACGGGAAGCGAATTTGTTCTAGCCACGGATTATGACACTGTAGATCATACCGGCACGAAGAAGGTAAGGGATTTTCAGGTAATAGTAAATATCAGCGATGGAGCGGATGCGATCACCGCCGAATGGACAGTAAAGGTCCGTGATGTCAACAGGGGATTGAGCATAACCGATATAGGGCCAGAGGAAAATGAACTTAAAGAAATAATGGAGGATGAAAAGATCAACTTCTCCGTCACAGCGGTTGATGAGGATGGGGATAATGTTACCTATACCTGGTATTTAGATGGAAATATGCTTACAGTTGACAGGGAATTTTCCTACAAGTTCACCAAGGCTGGAAATTTTACAATAAAGGTTGTGGCCGAGGATGGTTTTGGATTCACAGACGAAAAATATCTAGAACTATCGGTTGTGGGTGATGATCCGGTTGTGAGTGGTGATGATGATACCGGCAGCGATGATGATTCTTCCGGCGGCAGCAGCGGAGGATCTTTAATCTGGATAATGATCTTTCTAGTAGTGATCATAGTTATCATAGTCGTCATAATAGTCCTGAAGGGCAAGAAAAAGAAGGGATCCGGTGAGGATGAACCGCCAAAGAATGTTGAATTCCAGCAATGACGTAATACATTTAATTCCAGTAACAATGAAATACATCTAAGCTCAGCAGTATTAAGCTGTAAAACCGCGATACTAAATAATATAGGAAAGTGAAACAATGGAAAAACAAGCTTTCAAATGCCCTCTTTTGGGTTCGGATTGTTTAAGGGATGAATGCGCATGGTATCTGGCAACCGGCCAGTGTTCCGTATTTGCAATAGCCCAGTCCCTGGCGATGGGTGTATCTAGGCCAGGGCTTAACAGATTGTGATATGCAATGACTAACAAGTGGTTGTCATGACTTCTTCAAATAGATTAAAACTGGGAATGATCCACGCTAATGATGCTGGCAAGGGAATAATAAGATTGGATCCCAAATTGATGGCTGAGAAAGGGCTTAAAGAAGGCGATATTATTCTTCTGGACGGTCCTAAACAAGCAGCAGTAGCCGTCAAGAAGGGTTATGCTGAGGATGCTGGAACCAAGGTCGGCCGTGTGGATGGAATGATAAGGCGGAATGCAGATATCGAAATTGGGATGGAGGTGGAGTTCCGTAAGATCGATAGAAAGACCGCCAAATCAGTTTCCCTGATACCCCAGACCGAGCTTAGACTGAAGGGTGGACAGGCGCTTCTTGCAACATTGTTATCGGATATACCAGTAATGAAGGGTAATTTTCTTGACATCAATATCATGGGCAACCGGTATCTCATCGAGGTTGCGTCCTTCCTTCCGACAGATGCCGAGGCTGTTGTCATCGATGCCGCCACCAGGATGAAGTTCGGCGGGGATAAGCAGGCCCAAGTAGCCGCAGACGGACGTTCAACAACCACGATACCCCATCTTGTTTACGAGGATATCGGCGGACTTGATGGAGAGATCGAGAGGATGCGGGAGATGGTCGAGCTGCCCCTTAATCATCCTGAATTGTTCGAAAGATTGGGTGTTGAACCGCCCAAGGGTGTTCTTCTCCATGGTCCCCCCGGGACGGGTAAGACTCTCCTTGCCAAGGCAGTGGCTTCAGAGACACAGAGTTCTTTTTTCTATATTGCTGGCCCCGAGATAATGAGCAAATTCTACGGCGAGAGCGAGGAAAAGATAAGGAAGATCTTCGATCGTGCAAAGCAGAATGCTCCCTCTATCATATTCATCGATGAGATCGATTCAATAGCCCCTAAAAGGGACGAGACCAGCCATGAGATGGAGCGGAGGATAGTAGCCCAGATCCTGACCCTAATGGACGGAATGGAGGCTCGGGGTGAGGTTGTGATAATTGGAGCTACAAACCGCCCCAATTCCCTGGACCCTGCTCTCCGGAGGCCTGGTCGGTTTGACCGTGAAATAGTGATAGCTACACCCCGTAGAAAGGGCAGATTGGAGATCCTGCAGATCCATTCTCGGGGGATGCCTATGGCAGAAGACGTTTCTCTTGAAGCTCTTGCCGATATCACCCATGGATTTGTAGGGGCGGATCTTCATGCCCTTTGCAAGGAGGCTGCGCTGAATTCCCTTCGGAACGTTATGGATATGATAAAGGTTCAGGATGACGAGATCCCGGCAGAGGTACTGAAAGAGCTGAGGGTTCAGAAGGAGGATTTCCTCAATGCCTTCAGGGGCCTGGAACCATCTGCCATGAGAGAGGTTTTGATCAAGAAGCCCAATGTGAAATGGGAACAGATAGGCGGACTATCCGAGGCTAAACAGGATATCATCGAGTCAGTTCAGTGGCCACTGGTATATCCAGCAATGTATGAGCATCTGGATGTTTTCCCTCCAAAAGGTATTATCCTTTATGGTCCCCCGGGAACAGGCAAAACACTACTGGCAAAGGCAGTGGCTACCGAGACTGAAGCCAACTTCATAAGCATAAAGGGCGCGGAATTTCATTCCAAATGGCTGGGGGAATCGGAAAAAGCAGTAAGAGAGACCTTCCGCAAGGCCAAACAAGCCTCTCCCTGCATAGTGTTCTTTGACGAGATAGACGCTATCGCCCCGACAAGGACCTCGGGAGGCGGCGAGTCCCAGGCGGTGGAGAGGGTGGTTAGCCAGCTTCTCATCGAGATGGACGGTATCGAAAGCCTTCATGGTGTTGTCCTCATGGCTGCAACCAATCGTTTGGATATTATAGACCCTGCACTTCTCAGACCCGGAAGGTTCGACAGGCACATACTGGTTGGAATACCCAATGAGGACGCCCGAATGGAAATAATAGGAATTCATACCTGCAACAAACCACTAGCCCCTGAGGTGGACCTGGATGAGGTTTGCAGGCAGGCCGAGGGTTTCACTGGTGCTGACTTATCCAATCTGTGCAATGAGGCGGGAATGCTTGCCCTTCGGGAATATGTGGGTGAGATGTGCAGTATAAGTTCATCTGAGCTCACCCCTCAAGGGGAGATAATCCGTCTTACAGAGCTGAATTCTGACGATAAGGGAAGATACACAATAGGGAAACGGCATTTCGATCTGGCGTTCAGGAAGGTCCGGCCCAGCGTCAAGGACGCTGAGAAATATATGTCCGAATATGATAAGAACAAGCAGCCAATGGGTGAGGGAGGAAAGAATAAAGAAGTGCTGGTGGGCAAAGCGGCAAACAGCAAGGCAGGGCCGGTGGTTGTATGCGGCAACGGCCGTGTTGTGCATATTACTGGAATTGACCCTTGGGATGATGATGTTGTGGGTAGAATGGTGGAGGTCACCGGGTTGGTAAAAGACAATACTTGCGAGATACCCAAGGCCTCTGTTGATAAGGACGGTGCAATATCCCAGGGAATCGAGGGAGATGCTGAGGTTGTAAAAAATGCATCCTGGAAGCTTCATGATCAATAGGTTAAGATTTCAATGAATTATTCATGATTGGATATTAAGACCTCGATTTTGTTCAGGAATATCTTAAGGTCGGTAGATAAGGGATTCTCGGCCTTTTTTATCAAATTCTCCAGCTTGTGAATAATGTTAGACAGATCCAATGAGCCATGATCATTAGCAATTTTTAAGATAATATGAGGTTGAACGAGATAGGGTGCGGATTCAACATATGCTTTTCTTATACCGTCTGGTAATTGAGTGAGGATTTCGTCGGGATTATCAATGAAATAAGTATTGCTCTCCATTTATGAACCTCCTTCTATTTTCAACATTTCATATATCCAAAACAGGCATTTCAGGTATATTCTTCAGGAAAAATTTGTTAATGATGTTCAATAAATTTTCCACATTGACACGATTCAGGCTCATATCGTTCAGAGTTTCAAGGTGATAATTGTTCATTTCTATCTTTCTTATTATTTTACCAGCGATCTCAAATGTAAATATATCATTTTCAACATAAGCGCTTTCCCTGCCGTGACCCGACATATATATTGCAGTCAATTTCACACTGGTAACATGGTTTTCGACTGTAGCCTCCGATCTGATTTCCCAATCAAAAAGAGGGTCAATTCCCTTTGCTTCTTCTGCCTTCAAGTTCAGTTCAGCAACAGTTTTTTCCACATTTTCCAGGAGAATGTCCGCGAGGTCCTTTTCGTTAATTTCTGCCTTTTCCATTTTCATGCCCCGAATTGCAATAGATTTGTTCATTCCCTTTAGTTATCCGTCTGATTTGACCTTATCCGCAACAATATGGTATTCCAAAAAAATTTCCTTTGACCCTGGACTCTTTGATTCTCCTTTTATCCCCATTACTGAACCCCAAATGGTTATCATCTCAGTATTTGGGATTTCTTCCGCAGCATAGATCACTATCTGGTCTCTGTCCTTATCATCGAAATAATAAATGAAGGGATGAGTGGTAAGGTTGGCTATCATGTGCTGCCAGGGTTCATTGGATATCCTCCCAGGTACACTGACCTTTTTGCCAACATGTTGACTGATATTTTTGAAATTTATTAACGGAGTATATTTAGACAAAAGAATCACACCATCCTGTTCTGTAGATATTGATATTAATTGGTTTATCCTGGGGTTGTAATATAGAAAATACCAACTATAAATAATCTACAAGGATTATGATTTTCACCAAGTAAAAAATAAAAAAAATTCCAGAAGAAAAATGATCTTCTGGAATATGTCCTACACCAGCAATAAGATCTGTTAATGAGAACTTAGTCAGAACTGGCTACCGAATCCACCTTACTCCTCGCCTTCTCCACCTCTTCCTCTCCTGCCGCCTTTCCCGCCTTTCCTTCCACTCAGTTCCTTTATTTTCTCTCTCTTCTCCCTGAATTCCTCCCTTTTCTCTTTCCTCTCTTCCTTATCGGGAGTGTTTCCTACATAGGAGTCATCCTCGGAATCCGGAATTCCATCATTGTCGTCATCGTCATCACGGAAGTCGGGAATTCCATCATTGTCATGGTCATGGGGGAACTCGTCGTCGGTATCGTTTATGCCGTCACCGTCGTCATCCGGGTCCTCGCAGTTGGCTATGGAGTCATTGTCCAGATCTCCATTCATGAACATCTTTATCCTGTGCTTCATCATCTCTCTCATCCATTTGGGTTTAGGTTTTCCTTTTTCAGGAGTGTTCCCTACATAGTATTCATCGTCTTCATCCAGGATGCCGTCGTTGTCGTCGTCATCGTCCCTGTGGTCGGGTATGCCGTCGTTATCGTGGTCATGGGGGAACTCGTCATCGGTGTCGTTGATGCCGTCCCCGTCATCGTCCATGTCCTCGCAGTCGGGTATTGAGTCGTTATCAAGGTCGCCCTTTCCTCCTCCGGGTCCGCAAAGAGGTTTTTCCCCTTCTGGAGCCCCTTCCTCCATTTCGAAGAATCTTTCCATTTCACCTCTTTTTTCATTCACGTATTCTCCTGCATCTTCGCCTATACTGCCTGCAGCGACCCTTACAAGTAAAAGAATTGTCAGGGCCACTAGTCCGATAAATATTGTTTTTCGTTTCATCTTACACACCTCCATTTCCGTTTAGTTCACATAACTTCTATGGATTGGAGTATATATACAAATTTACCGAAATCACAACCCAATTAGACCCAAATCTCACCCAAATCATATCTGTTTTTGACCTGGATTAGATATGCAGTTTTATTCTTAATGATAAACAATAAAGTTATAATTTCAATCCTTTTTTCTTTAAAATTTCTCTGATATATTTATCACTTTGATCCCACTTATAGGGTATCTCTATTAGCGTAATTCCAAACGCTGCGCACTTTTCCCTCTTTTCTTTGTCCCTTTCCTGAATAATTTTGAGATTCTGTTTTGCCCATTTTTCTCCTTTTCCAGAGAAGTCGATGGGTTTGTAATGTTGTTCGCCTTGATATTCAAAGAATATTTTCCGGTCAGGTAAAGCTGCATCAAAACGCATATGATAACCCGATTTGGAATATCTAAATTTGTCATTTGTATATTCAGGTATTGGAGTTTCATTGAAAATATCGCCAACAATTCCAGTCATCAGGCTTTGGTTTTGGTAATTATTACATAAGGGACATCTATGGCCGGCCTGAAATGTGTTAAATGATACATCGTATTCATGACCTTTCGGGCATTTAAAAAACATTTTATTTCGTTGGGGGATGTACTCGTTTTCTAAGATTTCATAATCAAATTTATTAGCGTATTCTTTCATAACTTTAAATGCCTGTTCAAATTTTCCCCGGCTGGTAAGATAGAATAAACGACCATTTTTACAAATACTACACTCAAAATTATTCTTGAAATGTTGCCACCAGACAATTGTTTCATGGCCTTCAGGACATTTCACTTTTACATTTGGTTTTTGGCTATCATAATCTTCAGATAATAAAATATATCCATGCTTTTGGAGTTTTTTAGAAATTATTTTTAATTTATTCTTTGCGTATTTCTTCTTCCAATCAGAAATACAATTCTTACATTTGCATCTATTACCCATAATGAAATTTGCAAATCTCATATATAATTCATTACCATTATTGCAGAGCATCTTAAGCTTGGTTTCATTGTTTATGTATTCTTTAGATGATAAGATATATCCCTCTTTTTCTATAGCACTTTTAACGTATTCATAGTCATGGCTGAATTCTTCAGATAACCGTTCATTTCTACATAGAGGGCATCTTTTTCCAGAAAAAAAATTCCCGCCTCTTACCTTATAAATGTGGTTTTGTGGACACTTCACCCTGAGATAAGAACGCTGATTTATATATTCACCTTCAAGCCATTCATATCCTTCCGAGATGATTCTATTTTTCACATCCATTTCTTCTAAAGAATTTCGTCCAATTAAACTTTCATTATGGCATATGGGACATCGTTTACCTTGTTTAAAATCAGATTGGGTTACTTTATAAATATGTCCTTTATTACATTGGACTAAAAGCTTAGATTTTGCATTGATATAATCCTTTGTTAGCAGTACATAGCCAGATTCAGATTCAATCAATTCTTTTACTTGATCATATGATAATTTTGAACTTGCAGCTGATTTTATTAAACCACATTTTGGACACCAAGTTCCTTGTCTAATACTATTAGGTTCGGCTTCCCATTCATTGCCGCAACTACATCTCCATTTCAATTTTGTATGTGCATCTATATATTTTTCGGAAAGGCATTCTCCGCCATTTTTCTTAGCTATATCGTGCATATCGTTAATAGTCAATCGTCGTTTATCAGCCGATTTTTTAACACCACAAATTTTACATCTGAATCCCGAGAAAAAGTTATTAGGTTGCATCCAAATAATATGTCTTTTAGGACATTGGATCTTCAACTTCGTAGAACTATTTACATATTCTTTACTTAATAGCCTGTAACCATTAACAGATTCGATTCGTCTTTTTACTTCTTCATAAGTGAGTTTTTTCACCTTTTCAACTCTCCTAAATCAAAACAATATCATTTCAGAAAAAGCGTTGATATTCTAATAGGGTCATTGTTAATCAAATTAAAGTTAGTAATATTCTATTTTATTTTTCCCCGATTAATTAAACCGCTTTCACTCGATATAGAATGGGTTGCTTGGATCAGAATCCCTCTCCTCGGGATGAAAATCAGCATATCCGTAATCGTTGGAACAATGACTGTAAGCTTGATCGAAAGCGTCCTCAACAGACCAAGTAGGATGGTTTCGTAGTCCGTTCACCAGGAACCAGTATGTGAAAGCCCCGTGTTGAAGGTTGGGGTCGTCAAGGCTGTACTCGTTTATCCCGCAGGCCTCGGCAATGTATCTTCCGGGTCCTGCAAGGTTATCATCATATCCGCCGCTGGCACAGCAGTCGAACACGAAAAGTATATGCGTGCTTTCAAAGGCCGAAAAGGCCTGCCCCAGTTCAACATCCCATAATCCTTGTTCAGCGTAATCCAGAATATAGGAACCATCGTTGTAATCGCCATGTCCTGAATATGCGAAAACACAGTGGCTGTTGGAATCCTCGACTCCTCTCATCCAGGCGATCTCATTGAGGATGTTCTGTTTTGTGGCCTGGGAATCCACCAGTTTACGCACTGTATAGCCCTTATTGCTAAGGTATGTATCCCATGAATCAGCATCATCATCAGGATAGTTAAGGTCGCTGTCGTGACCCTGGTAATCAGCGATTCCAACAACAACTGCATACTTTGTGATCAAATTTGATTTCACGGTTATCCTGCAGGTGTCTGTATCGGTTAGTCCTCCTTCGTCTGTAACGGTAAGGGTTGCAGTGAAGGTTCCGGCTTCAATATAGGTATGCGTCTTTGTGCTTCCGTCCCCGTCCCCACCGTCCCCGTAGTCCCAATGATATTCCAGGGTATGGCCGTCAGGATCGGATGAACCGCCTCCCTCAAGGGTAACCATGTCCTCAAGGTCAATGGTTTGATCGCTCCCGGCATTTGCTTCTGGCTGCCGGTTCATCTCAATGGTAACGCTTACAGTATCTGTAGAGATAGCCCCGTCATCATCAGTTACCCTTAGGGCTGCCTTATAGGTACCACCCACAGTGTAAATATAGGTCGTGTATGGGCTGTCATCGGAGTTCCAATCATATTCTCCGTTTCCGTCGAAATCCCACTCATACAAAACTATGTCACCGTCTTGGTCATGACCTTCTCCATTGAATTCCAGCTCCCTGTAGGTTATCTGCTCAGTAATCTCCAATTCCACAACTGCGGTGGGTGCTCTATTGTTAACTGTTATCATCACAACATCAGTGGATTCCGCCCCGTCGTCATCAGTGACCCTGAGGACAGCTTCAAAATCACCGTCATCCTCATATGTATACACAGCCTTGGGTCCTCGGGTCTCGGAATCCCAATCGAAAAAGCCATCCCCGTCAAAGTCCCACTGGTATAGCACTATTTGGCCATCTACATCATATCCGCCGGAAACGAAAGTAACCTCTTCTAATGTGCTGACACTATCCTCATAGACCGAACCGTCAGCCAATGGGCCCTGATTGGATACTGATATGATAACCATGGATTCCGCGGTAGCCAAATCATCATCCGTAACCCTTACAACAGCATGATATGTACCGTTGTCCATATAGTAATATTCAGTCAACCCCTCTTCATCAGAATTCCAATCCCAATCTCCATCGCTGTCGAAATCCCATTCATATTTGATAATGTTTCCGTCAGGATCGGCGGCTGTTGCATTGAATTCAACAGGTTCAAATGTATACACTGAACTGGTGTTTGATTCCGAAATTACTGTGGGTTCTCTGTTTTCTATGGTTACGTTCGTTCTAATGAAAATGGAGTCCCCGTCATCATCCTCTACTGTTAAAGTGACAATGTATTTCCCATTGTCCTCATAGGCATGGGTGACCCTGGGCTCTGTGGTGTTCAGGTCAGGTTCATTGTCCCCGTCGAAATCCCAGATATAGGTTTTTATAGTTCCATCGCTGTCCTGGGCTGTTGCATTGAAATATAATGAATTGTTGGTCAGAGCGATCCCTGCATTTAATTGAAGTTCCGCAGTGGGTTCCCTGTTTTTCACCTCAATTTCCAGGGTATCGTTGCTTTGGGCACCGTCGTTATCGGTTATGAATATTGTAGCGTTGTAAATGCCGTCATCAAGGTATTCTGCTGTGAGGTTCCTGTAGGTTCTCATGTTATCTTCAAATATCCCATCCCCGTCAATATCCCATTCCCATTTCACCACCCTTCCGTCCGGGTCAGAATATTCAGCATAGAGTTCTATCTCCTCAAGGGTCAGAATGTTTTCCTGGGTCGCGAATATGTTAACATCAGGAGGTCTGTTTGGAATGGTTTTTGAATTATCAATATCAAGAATTGCGTTTGGTCCAGTGAGGAACATTTTTAACGCAAAAGCAGAAATTATCAGGATTACAACTAGAACCACAGTGATCACAACAATTTTCCTGCCCTTTCTGCGTTTTTTAGATTTTTTCTTTGAAGGAGGGGCCTTTTGACCGCCCTTTTTAATATCTTCATTATCAACCTTTTTCTCCTTTCCGGTTCCAGAAGGGGTCTTTTCGGTTACTAGTCGGCCATCATTGCCAGGAAAGCTGTAAGCCGAATGACTTGGACTCACTTCTTCTTCCAAGGGACTACTTATATCTGCTTCTTTATCGTCATAACCGTCCGAGGACCTATGGTAATCATTGTATGGATCTTCGTAGAATTTGTCGTCAGCGTCCTCGTAATGGTCGAGGTCAGAGTTTTGATCCAGTGCATTTCCGTCGCCAAATTCTTCTTCAAAATCGGTATCTAGCTCCAGGGTTGAATCTCTATTGACCGTGTCCTGTTGATCGTCATTTCCACCAATATCCCAGGAAGGAAAAAGGCTGCTTTTTTCATCCGCTTTACTATGACCAATATTTGCATTATTCCAGTTCACCTTTAGCTTCTTGGGGGTTTTCTTCTGACCTTTGCTGTCATCCATTGTAATTACCTGTTATCATATAATAGAACCAGAATTGGAACTTCTCAGAATATCTTGTTTAGTGAACTGTTTTCATCAAATATTAATATGAGCTTATTTTAAACTAAGATATAATAAAATCCCCAATGCCAGGGAAGCGAAAAGGTCAGGCATCATTTGAAAAGGTCCAAGTCCGAACCCCCAATAACCGAAGATCGAGTAGAAAATGGGGTTTGAGGTTATTCCGTATACCAGAAAGGCGAACATAACAATAGTAAGTCCCAGGGTGAAATCTGAATGTATCTTTCTGAACGTCCCTAAGTATATGAAGATAAGGATCATTGAAATAGCAATATTTATGGAGGTCAAAGCTGACTTAGTGATCAAGTACTCCTTTGGTTCCATATTGAAGTAATTATCCGCATTATTTGGCGGCGCGGGAACTGCCGTTTTATTCCAAGATTGATTTCTAATAGGCGGGAACTGCTTTTCAATTCTCTCCCTTGCTGATTTAGGAGGCTCAAGGGAAATCCTGCTCCCTAACAGCCCTCCTATCAATCCCGATAACAGGATTAATAGCAGAATGATCACGATGATTCCATTTCTTCTCATAACTTATCAAAATGAAATCCGCGTTTCTTATTTATGCAATTTTTCCCAAATCGCACCCTATTCGGTCCCGATTTTGATTGAAAAGTCCATTAATAATGATCACAAAAAACTTCAATTTTTATTTCAAACTCAGATACAGTAGAATGGATAGTGCAATTGTAGCGAATATTTCGGGCAGCATCTGGAATGGTCCCATGCCAAAACCCCAGTAACCGAACATAACATGGAATATTGGATTGGATGTGATGGAATATACCAGAAAGGAGAACATAACTATCATCAGGCCCAGGGTAAAATTGGATTTTATTTTTCTATACAGCTGAATGTAGATAAAGATCAGTATAACTGATATTGTCATATTTATCATTGTGAGTGCGGATTTCAGGATTACATATCCTCTTACGTTGAATTGCTCAACAGGCGGAGGTCTGCCTGCGTTTTGATCTTGATCCTGAAACTCCTTGTTGAATCTCTCCTTGACACGTTCTGGAGGTTTGGTGGAAATGCGGTTCCCCATGACTGCACCGGCAAAGCCCATGAAAACTATTATGGCAATTATCAAGGATATCTTCACTTTTTTATTCATCTGTACCACCATTTTGGTCTATGCTATTTCTTGATCTGGTCCCATATGTCCTGGAAAATATGGTAATGTCTCTCCATAAGGTCTGATAAAAAGTACATGGCTCCGTAGCTCTTGTTCCCTGAAGTAACAATTATATCGTTTTTCTTTAGAACCTTCAGGTGGTGCCTTACCGTCTTATAATCAAGGCCAAGTTCCTCGGTAAGCTGGTTCGCGTTATAGGGCCGCCCATGCAGCGTCAGGATTATCCTTGCCCTGTTCTCCCCGCCCTTTGTCCCGGCAATAAGCCACCATAACAGCCTTTTCATTTCAAAGAACGCTCCAATTCAAAACTAACTATAGACTCTATCGAAACTCTATGAATTCCAACATACTGACCTTTTTATTTAAAAACCTATTATTCTTATCTCGGTTTTTTCACCTCTCCCTTTTAGATGACCAATTTTATATATAAACCTGAAACGTTTACTGGGCTATGTTTCAGCAAGAACAGGGTTTAGAATTGGATTGTGTCTACTGTAATGAGATATACCAGAAGCTCAAGGGTAATTGTCCGGTTTGTCAAAACTCAGGCCCCCGTTTTACTCCGGCTCAGATGATGGATACCGAATCCTCCCAGAGAATGCTTCTGGATGAACTGTCAAGGCTGGGTGAATTTGAGACTGTTCACCGGGATGATGATGATCGGGAAAAGGCCCTTGAGTACAGGAGATGGCTTTCAGGTATGATTAGACAACTGTGCATATATAATGTTGATCTAAAGGAAGCCTTGAAGAACCGGATACTTGATCTGGACTGGCACTACAAGATAGATCCTGAAGAGGGAGAATATCCGAAATAGAAATTCAATGGATCATTATTCGATCTATTTCTGAATGGGAAGTGTACATGAATGAGCAGAGGCCGCCATTCTCATAGGAAAAAACATCTCGATCAGCCTGAACTTACTGGTGAGCATAAATGGGGCGATCTTGGACAGATCATTTACCTTCTCCTATTCCTGGCTGTATGGGCCGCCGATTCCTTCTTTTTTAAGAAAACCATCTTTCTATCCGAGTATGTTCCCTTATTCGTCCGTATACCGCTTTGGATCATGATTTTCATCATTTCAGGCCTAATCGCTAAGAGTGGTCTGAAGACAGTATTCGGTGAGAAGAGGGATAAACCAGGAGTAATAAGAGAAGGCGTCTTTTCTCTTGTGAGGCACCCTATCTATTTTTCGGCAATACTATTCTATCTGGCCTTATTGATGCTGACCATTTCCCTTGCGGCTACGGGCCTATGGCTGGTTATAATCATATTCTACCATCTGATAGCCCTATATGAGGAAAAACTACTTGTCGAGGAATTCGGGGACGATTACCGCCGTTACATGCGCGAGGTTCCTATGTGGATACCCTTTCTAAAATTCAGATGAAAGGGGAAGAATTGAGATGATGTCATCCAATTTCGAATTGTCCGGATGGCAAATCCGTGAAAGAGTTTAATAAGATTCATACGGAATTATCACCATCCATCTTTTTTTATCCAATCGTCTTCAATATTGTTTTCCTTTGCTCTTTCCTCCTGAAGATCCGCTCCAATAGTGCTCGCATTTGATTCATCGGTCCTTTGTTCTTTTTCCTCGGTTCCATTTTTACTTTTAAATTTGATCACAATAACAAGTGTTACAACACCGGTAATTATTAGAACAATAATGATCATAACAATAACGACTACTGGCATTACTCCCTTACTATCATCACTATCCTTCTCAACTTCTTTGACCAATATTGTTATGCTATCCACATCTTCTCTCCCTAATTCATCAGTAACTGTGAGAGTAACTTTGAATGTTCCATGTTTAGAGTAGGAATAATTTACAATTTTTCCAGTAGCGTTATTTCCATCGCCAAAGTCCCAATGGAAAAGAGTGATTATTCCCAAAGAGGTAGAACCAGATCCATCTAAATGGATTATATCTCCGACCTCGATTCTCAGATTTGTCCCCGCTTTCGCTGTAGGTCCTATTCTTTCCAAGACGGTAAAATCATGAGTGAAATTTCCAAATTCCTTTAGTGATATTTGAATGGTATTTTTCCCAGGATTTGTTGAGTTGAAAGTGAACTTAAGTAAGGTATTACCTCCGATATCCAAAAGGATAATATCTCTGGAATATTTTTCTTCACCATAGGCAATAGTAATTTCAATATCTTCAGCAACTTTTTCACCCACATTCCTCACAGTGACTTGAACTGTGAAGACCCCCGTTTCTATTGGTTTAATCGGATTTGTTTCAATAGAAGCATATAATACTGGTAGTAATTCAATGACCTTAATATTGATCACTTCTTTTGAAATGCCGTAAAATCCATCGCTGACGGTTAGTGTTATTGTGTGTTCACCCATAGATAAATTTCCATAAAGGATCATTCCTGTCCCAAGATCGCCATCAATACTGCTATGCCAATGAAAAGTTAAGTTATCGTTATCCGAGTCATAACTGGATGAGGAGTTAAAAACGATTTCATCATCAGTAGTGAATTGCCCCAAATCTGCAGGTGTGTCAATAATAGCAGCAGGTTCGCGGTTTAAAACAGATGGGCTTAAATAAACCTCTTCATCCAATAGGGGTGCACGGATAGAGAATTCACCATCACTGAAGAGAAAATAAT
>CAYSHM010000031.1:0-28514 GCA_964430885.1 uncultured archaeon
AGAAAGCCACTGCAAAGAAGGCGGTCCCTAAGAAGAAAGCCACTGCAAAGAAGGCAGACCCTAAGAAGAAAGCCACTGCAAAGAAGGCGGTCCCTAAGAAGAAAGCCACTGCAAAGAAGGCGGTCCCTAAGAAGAAAGAGAATGCTAAGGAAAAGAAGAAATCAAAAGGAAAAAAGGGCAAACCTGAATTTAATTCACCAGGTCCTCTTTCATTTGTAGGGAAAAAATGATTTTCCCAGAGTTATTGTATTAAGAAAAAAAAGTCCCGTCTCCCGGATTTGAACCGGGGGTCTGCGGATGGCTATTGGCTGACGGATGGGATCAAAACCCTTATTGATCAAAACCAACTACAGTCCGCCGCATTAGCCAGTCTATGCTAAGACGGGATGCGGTTTTTTAATAACTTAGCCCACAATAATCAATATTCTATAAAAAAATTTTTATTGTGGATAGTTGAAAGGATAATACTCTTAATTTTAAGGCGTTTGTGGTTGTTTAGTAGACCATGACCAATTATACTGAATGTCAGATAATTAATCATCAAGTAATAATTCTAGATAGCTCTTCCTTATATGTCCCTCTAACCCTAATGTTTTGGCAACATCCATTATTTGATTCTCATAGCCATAGGGATCTTCAATATTTACCATCCGTTCAATTTCCACAAACCACCCCAAACCTTTTACATTATCCAAGCATACCAAAGTTTCACTGAGATTATACTTGTATCTGTCCTTTTCCACTACTTTTACCTCAATGAAACCCAGGGCGGTGAGCATCTCCTTCAATTTCAATGGTTCTTTGATAGATACCTCATATTCTTTCCTGGCTTTACCGAATAATCCTTCTAACTTTTTGCTCTTATAGGTCAGTACATAATTCTCCTTTTCTCTATTCTCATGTTTCTTGATAAACCTGATTCTTAATGCTTCATCAGTTTGACTAAAATCCCTAGATGGATGGTTATAATAATGATCTCTTTGAGTGACTGCTTCCAGGAAATCTCCTCCTGAACCGAGTATTCTTTCCTTTATTATATCCATATCATAAACTCGAAATTTCAATTCCGCTTCTATCAATTAATACTCACCATTATGAACCTTTGAATAAACCAATATTGATAAATCGATAATAATTTGGAATATAGATAATAAAATGAAGGAGCAGGGCCGACGTTCGCTTTGTATTCCTATAAATTATAATAATTCCCTACTCCTCATCGCTTAGACCGCTGATCATATCATCCAGCATACTGATCCCTTCTTCATCGTTCTCTCCTTCAGCCAACTCCTCTTCATCGTCTTTAATTTCCTCGTTCTCTTCGTAGTCGTCATCCGGCATCTCCGAAGCATCAGTCACATCAGTTTCAAATGATGAGTCAACCATCTCCTCCTCCTTTTCATCATTTGTAATCTCATCTTCAATCTCTGCGTCATCATGATCATCGGAGGAGGGTTCAGGTGTTGAAGGTTCAGGATCTGCAGGTGGCTCTTCAACAGCTTCATCCACATCAGGACTAGGTTCGGGCATTTCTTCAATTTCTTCTGGATGGCCAATCTCTTCTTCAGGTGCTAATGGTCCACTTTCATCCAATTCAGGAGGTAAATAATCCATTTCAGCTTCAGGTTCTTGAATCGGTGGTGATTGGATTGTATCATCCGGTGGAGCTATATGCTCTTCATGGTCTCCCTCCGGTTGATCATTTTCCTCATCCAAAGGCCCATCTGACGGGGCTGTACTTGCCTCGGATTTTATAGGAGGTGGCGGTAAGGATGCCCGGCCTTTCACAGGTGCAGGGGCTTGGGGTAGGGCCTTGGTTCCATCTTTGTTCAAAGCACCGGAAGCAAGCTGAGGAGTTCCCTCCCTTTTTCTTAGCTGCATCTGGGCCTTATATTTCTTTAAAGCGGAATCCAAATCATTATTCACACTTTCGAAGGATATCCTTTCCAAACTAGATGCTGTAACCATGTAAATGTTTTCTTCAGGTGGCAGGAGTAATTCATTATCCTTTTCTTTTAGGATACTATCAAGTCTCCGGCTCTCTTCCTTTGATTTCTTACGCCTTTTCAAAATGAGAACCAGCAATATGATCAATGTTAATAATAGAATAAGGCCGGCCAATATTAGGTATATATTCGATCCTAGTGATGAGACCCAATCTTCTTTCTCCGTTTCACTGCTCTTGAAGTTCAGTTCTTCAGAGGATACTCTAGATCCGTTCATGGATTCCGCCCACATTACAATATACATATCATCCTCTTCAACATCATTGGTCCAGAGACTATTCAGGGATAATGAGAATTTAGTAACATTACCTGCGCTCAGGTTGAGAGTGGTTTTCTCCAAATAAATATAATCTGACAATGGGCCGGTTATTTTCAGCTTAATTTTAAGATCATCATCACCGTAGTTGGCAGCATAGCCAACAATTGAATTTGGTGAATTTTCCCTGAACTCGTACAAATAATTTGGAACTTCGAATCCCACTACTATATTGAAAACGGATATATGGATCCGGGGTGCTGGGTCTGCCAAGTCGGTTTTAACAATTCCATCATCTGCTCGGATCTCTATCCGGTAGGTTGTATTGCCGGGAAGGGATTGCTTTATGGTATAAGGCGGATTCTTAACATGGGTCCAATCCAGAACCACCTGAGAATTGTCATCGTCAGAAACCAATCTAATTTCATATTCCAGAGGAACGGATGAGTACTTTGGGTCGGTATATTTGGCTGCGGTCCAGTTCAGGACTGGTTTAGTATCCGTTGTAAAGGTTGGACCATTATAGATCGGAAGCCTGATGTTCGGTACCGGTATTATGGTCATCACATCATGGTATACATCGGAATACAAATCCCCGTCGTAGGATTTCAACTGTATGTAATAATCCCCTGGAATTAATATGTCGTCTATGGTGAATACTGTTTCTTTTGCCAGATATGTCCATGGTAAGATATTTCCGTTATCAGATGCATTGCCAATTTGAATCCAATAGTAGACATCATCACCGTTCAGATCTTCTGCATCATAGAATTTTATTGTTGGGGTTGTATCGTATGTTGTTAGGTCATCAAGAGGGATATTGGGTTCAGGTAGTAATTCTATTATATTCGGAGCAAAGGGTTTTATGTTCTTTGATGGATCTAAAACCTGAATCGTCTGTTCCCTGACCGGTGAATTTTCCTCCCCGTCTGAGGCCATAACTTGTACATAAAATGTCCCATATGACAATCTGAAAGGCAGTTTGTAAAAATTATGTGTACTGGTTTCCGTCCATGAGAGAATCTCGTTGCCGTGCCAATCGGAGCCTATCTGAATGAAATATGTCAGAACGGAGTTCAGATCCAGGTCTGAGCTATGTTCCCATGATATTACAGGTTGTCTTTCAATTGTATATATTGGCGATATTGGACCTGGCATGGAAGGCGGCTGGTTTCCCGTTAAAGATATTGCCATTAAAGACTCCTTTATTTCGGATCTGTATTCACCATCACTGCATCTTACTTGAATGTGATATTCACCTGTATCCAAGACTTTTTCGATCTGATATTCCGCTTCTGTTCCGGTGCTGTACCAGGCCAGGATGGTGTTGTCTCCAGAAGTGAGGCCGATCTGGATCTCGTAGGTAAGTTCATCATATGGGGTCATATCGTCCAGAGCGCCCCACCATGAGATCAGCGGCATTACCTGTGTTGTGAACCGCGGATAAATATTGCTAGGTGCTGAGGGATGAGCGTTAAAGAATAATTCGAGCTCTTGATCCATTACAATTGTGTGGTTACCCAGCCAAATATCACCAACGTTCACTATGATGCTGTATGATCCGGGTTCGAAGTCATTTGAGGGGTCAAAGGAAAAATGAAACCTGAAGGTTGAATTGTTCACATTTGTCAGGAACTGGAGCGTCTCATTTTCATTAAAAGATTCACTATTAAAAATTGTGGATGATCCTCCCTCTTCATCTTCAAACTGAATGAGTATTGTGAACTCCTCCACATCATTTGTGTCAATATCCAGAAATTCAAAGGAGATATCACAATGCTCGTCGCCGTAAATGTTCATTAATGTTTTGGATATTGACTGTAGGGTTATCTCGGGGCTAGTGTTGTTGTAAATGAATAGGATGTCGGTATTTTCATCAAAATCTTGGAAATTGAAATCTGAATCACCATCGCTGATGCCGAAGAACAGATCATAGTAACCATCAGGAAAACAACATTCTAAGTCAATTGATAATTCAACATGCCAATCTCCAGCTCGAACTTTGCTTATTGTCAGTCCTTCATAATCTGAGGATATGTTTTCCAATATTATCCAGGTTCTGTTCATCTCGTCCCGTATCTTTACAGTTATGGTAAAAACTGAAGGATCTATTGCATCGGGATCATTGATTTCGGTCTCAATTATAAAGGGTTTGTCCCCAGTAAGATTTATTGAATCGCATGAGCAGGTGATATCCATGATCATCGGTACATATTTTTTCACGATTTGGACGCTTTGGCTGATATTGAATAATGTGTTATCTATCTCCTGCTGTCCGGATTCATTTATTATTATCAATAAGGAATAATTCCCTTCATCCATCTGTTCGGGATTTGAAGGGGTCCATACATATTCCGCCATATAGTTCAGGTTCTGGCGAGATAATATGAGTTCAGTATCATTTTTCTTGTTATCGAGGACAGTAATATTCTGGTCCTCGCCGATAAGTAATAATGTGAAATAATAATCGTCAACGCTTTGTTCATCAATATCATGGAACGTAATGTTCAAATACAAACCTCGATGATCCATTACGTTGACTGGAGTTTTTTCAAAATGAATTGGCAGTCCTTCCAGATAGGGCGAATACGACAATACGGTCACATTTCCCTCATTGTCATCGAACCTGACATTTCCCGATACGCCAAATCTCCAGACTATTATTCCTATGTCCATGGGACCGAAAGGAATATTGTTATCAGGGGTCCAATTGTAATAGAAATTGAATCGATTGTCGTTGATCTTCCGAACTCTCAGGGTTGTAAACCCGCTTGTCTGGTTGTCCACTAATATATGTTCATCAGAATCCTCATCTCTAACGCTTATCGTAACTTTATATTCATACGGATCATGGCCAGTACGGTCCAAAAAGTCACCTGTTATATTCGTGGAACCATTGTATCGATATATCTCATTGGGGGTTGCAGAGATGGAAATCTGATCTACCATAATAATCGGATCGGCCCTGATCTCGACATCATCAATTGCCCAATACTCCTGATTTGAAGAACTGGAGAACCTGAAACGTATCCTGAAGTTTGGATTCCAATCATATTGTGAAATATCATATTGATATCTATTGAACTGCTGGTGGTCTTTTAGCTGGTCCCCGTTCCATGATTTCAGAACTGTCCAATTAGTACCGCTGTTTCCCGATACCTCTAAAAAATATAGATCCTGAGCCTCGGTCTCAACAGTTCTCTGATAAACAATGATAGTTGCACCTGTAAATCCGATCAAATTGATATCCTGGGTAAGGGTTAGTTTTCTGTTATTGGCTTCAGCTGCACCATTTGCCCTATAGGTGCCGGTTCTTGGGTTCTGATTGGATACTGACCATCCGTTTTCAGCATGCCATTTCCCCTCTAAAAATTCTCCATCTTCAAAACCTTCGAAGAACACTGCTTCATCCCTGGTACTCCTTCCATTTTTCACCAAAGAGGATTCATCATGTTCAATCACCGCTCCATTTTCACATTCCCGGCAGTCATTGTCCGACAAAGGGCCAACTTGGACATTCGAATATCTGGTTACCCAAAATCCTGGTATCAGTAAAATTGAGATCAGTATTATAATAGAGGCAATCTTTCTACATGTAGACATATTCATCACCATTATTACAGGTAAAAATCTACTAATTCAGTTATTTGAATATACATTCCCTTTCATTTTAAATTTTCTGCATTCTTAACTTGACTAAATCTATTAATAAAATTCTGAAGCATGTTGATAATTGCTATGACATTTTGAGATATGCTATCCTGATGCAGCTTTTTTACACGTACAGTCATCCTGTTTGGGCATTTTTTCCAATATCTTGTTCAATGCTTTGGCCAAGTTGCCCACCATAGAGTTGACCATCAGAAGAGTTGTTTCATGGGTAATGAGTTCATCGGTCATACCTGCTCCATAGTTCACTGGTAAAAGGATAGGTGTATAACAAATGCCTAGTTCCCGGGCAAGTTTGCATTCAGGTCCGATGGTCATTCCAACGAATGAAAATCCCAGGGTTTGGAATAATTTGATCTCTGCCTTGGTTTCAAAGGTTGGACCGGATAGACAGATATATGTGCCACCATACTGATAATCTATACCGAGATAATTGAATGTTCCTTTGATATGCTGTATAAGATTCATACAGAATGGATCGGACATATCAGTATGGACTATTCCTTCATCAGCACCGTTGTAATAGCTGTAAACGCTTTTTGTCATGTCAATGAGCTGATCAGGGATGGTCAATATTCCCAATTTACATTTCAATTTCAATACTCCGACAGCTGAAGTTGCTATTATCTGCTCCACATTCAGGTCCGCCATGGCCCTGATATTCGCTTTGTAATTGACCGCGTGAGGAGGATATTGCACATCCGAACCGTGCCTTGAAATGAAGGCAATATCAACTTCCCCCAATTTTCCCATAATTACTTTTACATCACCGTATCTTGTTTGAATAATATTTCCCTGTGGGTCTTTTATGCCCTCAAGACTTTCATAAAGCCCGGAACCGCCAATTATTCCTATCATTAGTTTCACCGTTGTATTTTTTGGTTAATAAATTCCTCTACATATTCAATAATCTCAGTATTATCAGTATATTCCTTTATTATGAGATTGTCATCCCTACAGCCAGCGATCATCGCCGACAATCTAGTTCCACGGGGGTCAAACAATACCAACACGGGTATTTTTTTTACAAATAGTGCGTACGAAACCTCAAATCCTGCACCTATGCTGGGCCCGGATAGTTCAGCTATTACACAGTCGGCTGATTCCAACCACTTAATATCTCTATTATATATGTCCTCATCGGACATCTTCTCCAGCTGCTGCGTATCATTCAAATCCAAAGTCTGAGGTCCCGCAATTTCACTAAGGGCTGAGGCACCTAGGGAATGGACGGTCTCGATAATGAACTGATAATTCCTCCTAAATTCCCTGTTTCCTCTGATAGGACCAGCACAGTAAACCCTTGTTTTATTCAATTCAATTCCCTCTTTCATTCTGCCTCAATATTGACCTTATCATTAATGATGTGAATAATGATGAAATAATCTGAAAAAATTTAAAAAAGTCTATTAATAATGATCAATTGTGTGCCAGAATCTACAAGTTCAGCAGCCCTGGGTCGGTCCTATCCAAAAACCTTTAAATTCATCCGACGAACTGGACCATTCAATTTTAATATCGTCCACTCTTCCATAAGGCTGTTCTTCAGTGCATTTTCTTATGGTATCTTCGATGTTCTCTTTCTTTCCCTCGAAAACAGCTTTGACACTGCCGTCAAGGCAGTTGATAACATATCCCTTCACTACGTTCTTTTCAGCAAATTTCTTTGTGTTTGCTCTGAAAAAAACACCTTGAACCTTTCCTCTGAATCTGACTGTAGCTCTAGTTAGTTCGTGGTTCTGATCATTACAAGCTATGAATTCATTCCCCCTTTTCTTCAGCGGATACTTTCATTTTAGTCTTTGCTTCCACTCGTTCTTCTTTGTAATCCGGAACCTTTTTAAAAACGATCTCTTCCTTTCTCCGCCCCCTCATGATTAGGATTGCAACTATCACGATAATGATGAGCACAACTAGAGCCGAGATGAAAATGGACATGTTCCTGTTCTCTTTCAAAGATTCTCTTACTTTATCAATTGGGCTTTCCGGCTCTTCATCTGTGTCGGTGGTGGTTCCGCCTCCGTTATTATTAACTGCCCTAATGGTTATTTTGATGCCGTCGGATTCCACCTCCGCTCCCGTATTATCCTTCACCTTCAAAACAGCTGTGAAAGTACCGGCTTTTGTATACTTATGTGTAGCTTCTGAGCTGGATTGCCATCCTGTGCTTTTCCCATCACCGAAAATGAAGTTGTATTCAGCTATGCTACCGTCAGGGTCCTGGGAGTCCACACCTGAAAAAGTGATGCTCTGACCTAAGCTTGCACTCTTGGATGAAACTGATAAAACAGAATCCGGAAGCAGGTTCACTTTCTCTTCGACCCTGATGTTGACAGTATCATCGTCCTTTTCTCCATAGGTATCAACTGCGGTGAAGGTAACAACGTGCAAACCCACTGAGAAGGTCATTCTAAGGTTCTGCTCTTCACCGAGTATCACACCTTTCTCGGTCCACTGCATGGATATCACGTTATTCTCGTTATCCTCAACAGTGGCTGATAGGACCACTTCAGTTCCTTCTTCTACAACTTTATCCTTTCCTGTATCAACTCTAGGGGGTGTGTTCACTATCCTTTCGGTGATTGTAACATTACAGTAATCTACATCTGAAAGGCCGCCGTCATCAGTCACTCTAAGTATGGATAGGTAGATTCCTGCTTCTTCATACTGATATTCGGTCTTTCCAGTATTGGTAGAGGTCCAGTCGTAGTTCCCATCTCCCTGGAAATCCCATTCGTATTTCATGATTGTTCCATCAGCATCAATACCTCTGCCTTCGAAGGTTACAACATCATCAAGATACATTTCTATATCTGGACCTGCATCGGCCCGGGGAGCAATATTGGTCAGTTTGATCCAAATTGGATTTGTTATGGCATAGAACTCATCATCGTCCAATACGGATTTGGCAGTCATTCGGATATACACTTCTTTATTAAGGGGCAGCTGAGAGGTGATATCCATGTCATTGATATCTTCATCAAGCTCTATTATGGTTTCATTTTCTCCTATTTCCCCTATATGAAGCTGAATGACGGAGATCTCCCCAAATCGGTTCTGACATGATGTGTCGATCTCAAGTTCAAATTCCTTTCCTACAAGTGTATCTCCCTGATTGAGCCCTATGTCGAATTTGTCCTTTTCTTCATTTTCAACCGTGAATTTCAGGAGGGGACCGCTGGTTATGACTGTGTGTCCCTCCCTGAGGGAATCGATAACTCTTTTACCGGTAATTTCACCTGGAATATACTGCAGCAGCCTTACCTTTCCCATCCTGCCGAAATCACCGTATGCGCCGCTTCCCCCCATGGCAAAAGGTCTTTTTCCCTCAAGCAATAAGGAGGTCCATTTTTCCTGCAGTAGGAGATTGGTTCCGGAATATGGGTTCCCTCCTTTCCATATCTCCATTCCGGTAGCATTGGCAGGGAAATCACTCCATGGTGAGAACAGACTGTCGTCGGACAGATAATCTGAGATATATGCCGCACCGTGATCATCTCCGACAGTGCTGAGAACATCGTCATAGGATATGGCGGAACCCTGCAGTTCAAAATCCCCGTAAATGCGACCTGCTCCGTAGACCAGCATCTTGCCGTAATTGCCCAGGGAAGCAGGTCCCTGTGATGGATGTGTGCATATCACCTCTTCGGCTCCCAGCAGTAGAATATCATCGTGATCATCATTCTGGCGGGATATCTTGCCCTCTCTTTCCTCGTATATTGATTCGCTGGAAAAAGCAGATGAATTATCGGTGATTCCTATCCAATCAAGTTTAATGGCCTCTCCAGGTCTTGATATGGCTTCGATAGGTGCTCCGAATTGCGTTCGTGTTTCGGTATAATTGGAATAGACGTGGGGGTCTGCAAAGTACCAATCCTGAAAGCTGGACAATCCCTTGCTGACTATCTCTATACTTCTGGACCTTGTCTCATTGATAGCTGCGCGGCTTTCATCCCCTTCTGCATAGGGTTGATATCCGTCGGATTCACTGCCATAGTACATATCGGGAATCGGAGGTGTGCCAGGAATTTCCGGTGTGGACGGATCGGGGGTATCCGGATTTGATAGAAGGGTGAAAATTGCCACTGCTCTTGCGTTTCCAATATAGTCACTGCCGGATTGGAGGAAATCTGAATCGGTCAGCTCGATACTGTAGCTCCACGTTTCTTCCCTGATTATCAATGTTTCGAGCTCCGCGGTATCACCCATATCTCCAGCTTCCAACACCTTGTGGGCGAGTATTTCATCTTCATCGCTATATAGGGTTATATCAACCTGTTTAAGAGGCAAGGATCCTCCAGGAGCTTTGTCAGCATCATGAATAAGCAGCAGAAGGGGGATGTCTTCACCTTTTTTCACGCACCACGGTGCGTCCATTATTATTTCATATTTGTCCTGCCCTAATTCATTCAAATTTGAATAAGCTGTGGACAATCTGTGGAATGGACCTATTGTACAAAAGGATGATAGCAGAACAAAAGATGCAATGATCAACGTTCTCCTTGCGGTATTATTCATTATTTCACCTTGATCTAATCTGTATTTTGTTTTGATTTGCTTCAAACTCCAGAATGGAATTATCATATCTGGTAGTTGCATATCCACTCTTAAATAAAAACCTATCTTCCTCATTTTTAATAACTTTATTCATCACATTCATGTAAAATTATATTCTAAATCTGATAAAAATGAACAATGACTTCCTGCCTCACGGGAGAGCTATTGTACAAGGGACCTAAGTAGTTGATGAAAATTTACAATTCTAAATATAATCTAGGAGGGTAATACAATAAAAAAATTATTAAACAATACCTCTTATCCCAGGATAGACTTTCTAAAGTTATCTATATGTCATGAGGGTGAACATATGAAAAGCAATGCGGTTATAAAAATTACCGGCGCGTTTATACTTATATTGATTGTGTCCTTCGGGATATTAAACGGTCTATCGGAATTAGGGGCTGATGCCCAAACAGCAGATAGTAAATCGCCATATTATGGTGCTTCATGCAATCTCAAAATAGTATCCTTCGAGGATGAGGACGGAGTTGTATATGAGAATACATTGGAAGAGAACGAAACCCCTGAGGACTGGCAGAAGGACAATGGGATCTCCACCTCTATAACCAATCTTGCAAAGTCGGTCATATTTTGGATTCAGGTCAGTTCCGAAGTGACCGATAGGACCATCAGCACGAGCCCTGGCAGTTCTGGTAATCCCTACAACATTACAATTCCTGACGATTATGTACGGAGACAGAAATATTCATTGGATATTGAAGTTGAGGACGGTGATGATTGGAATATAACTTTCAGTGTGACAAATGATGTGCGGCTTTCAGATGATGATATCTCTCTGTATCTGACCGATGACGGTTTTAAAAGAGCCAATGAGATGGATCGACTTTCTTTTTGGCTTGCACCCGGGGAATATGCGAATATCAAGGTGGAGGTCAAGGGCCTATCAAGTCTTTCTCCAGGTGATGAGGTAACAATAACAGTTGTACCAAGCGAAGATACCCCTGGCTGTCATACTCCTACACACATGACCGTAAAGGTAGAAAGCGATGACGATTTTTCTGTTATTCATATACTGGGGATCATTGCAGCCTTCATTGGCCTGATATTTGCTTATATATTGTATTTAAACATTTCAAAATCGGACGAAGGTAATGATAAGGTCAAGGAAATATCAAAAAGCATTAATGAAGGCGCAATGGCCTTCCTGAACAAGGAATACAGGATCTTGGTTATATTCTCATTTGTGGTAGTGGTAGTTCTTCTCGTTGCTGCGTATATAGCGGAATCAATGACCTATTGGACCCCTGTAACATTTGTTGTAGGGGCTCTGTTCTCTGCAATAGCGGGAAACATTGGTATGCGAATTGCCACATCTTCCAACGGTAGAACTGCAACAGCTGTTGAGAAGGATCTTAAGAAAGGATTGCAGATCGCCTTTTCCAGCGGAGCGGTCATGGGCCTTTCAGTTGTTAGCTTAGGCCTATTGGGTGTGTCTGGATTTTATTTCATATTCAAAGATCCAAACATTCTTTTCGGTTTCGGTTTCGGAGCTTCATCAATAGCCCTTTTCGCTAGGGTAGGCGGGGGGATATATACCAAGAGCGCTGATGTGGGAGCCGATCTTGTTGGAAAGGTGGAGAAGGGCATCCCGGAGGATGACCCCCGGAATCCCGCGGTGATAGCTGACAATGTGGGTGACAATGTGGGAGATGTAGCAGGGATGGGAGCAGATCTATTTGAATCCTATGTTGATTCCATTATAGCCGCCATGATACTTGGAGTTGTAGGTGTTGGAACCCTGAATGCGTCCAAAGATCTCGGCGGCTTCATGGGCAAAGCAGTTCTTCTTCCATTGATAATTGCAGGACTGGGAATTATTTCTGCTATAATAGGAATATTTGTGATCAATAACAGCAAAGAGGTTAAGTCTTTACATGGCTTACTGAACAAGGGCCTATTGACCGCAGCCTTGTTTCAGGGTATTACATCCTTAGCTGTTGTGGTTTTCTGGCTGGGAATGGATTACTTTGAGATCTGGGGTGCTATGGTTGCAGGTCTTGTAAGCGGTTTGGTTATAGGGTATATCACCGAATATTATACCTCGGATGAGTTCAAACCTACAAAAGGAATAGCTGAATCTTCAAAATCAGGTGCAGCCCCTAATATTATCGAGGGATTGTCCGTAGGTATGATCAGTACTATTGTCCCTGTAGTAATGGTATGTATTACATTGATATTCTCTTTCTGGATGGCAGGTCTTTACGGCATAGCGATTTCTGCAGTTGGAATGCTTTCTACTTTAGGTATAACTCTAGCAACCGACTCTTACGGACCAGTAGCGGATAATGCTGCAGGAATTGCCGAGATGGCAGGAATGGGGAAAAAGGTAAGGGAGAGGGCAGAGAAACTGGATGCCGTCGGAAATACTACTGCCGCTATTGGAAAGGGTTTTGCCATAGGATCTGCAGCACTTACTGCATTGGCCCTGTTTTCCACATATACTCAAACAACTCAGCTTACTTTCGGAAGTTTATCCCTGATGGACCCATATGTCATGGTAGGTGTTTTCATCGGTGTACTTTTGGTCTTTGTTTTTTCAGCTCTCACAATGGCAGCCGTTGGTAAAGCTGCAATGGAGATGGTGGAAGAGGTTAGACGTCAGTTCAAGGAGATTAAAGGATTAATGCAGGGCAAGCAGAAACCCGAGTACAAGAAGTGTGTAATGATTGCTACCGGCGGTGCTTTGAGACAGATGATACTGCCCTCGGTTCTGGCAGTTGCTACACCTGTTGTAGTGGGCCTAGTCCTGGGACCTGAAGCCCTAGGCGGCCTTTTAGGCGGAGCATTGGTGGCAGGTTTCCTAATGGCAATTATGATGGCCAATTCAGGCGGAGCCTGGGATAATGCAAAGAAATATATTGAAGCCGGGAATCTAGGCGGCAAGGGTTCAGAAGCCCATAAGGCAGCCGTTGTGGGTGACACAGTAGGAGATCCGTTCAAGGATACTTCAGGTCCCTCTTTGAATATCCTGATAAAGTTGATGTCTATTGTATCGTTGGTATTTGCCCCCCTCTTCCTGATACTGCATTAGGTAATAGGAATTGATTTGGAAAATTATTGATGTTGATGTTCGATCAATCCAAATGAATTCGATATTCTCCTCCTTACATTAGATGAGAGGTTACAAATACACTGTATCTCATAGAGATATCATGGAGGAGAACCTGCGTTTTTATACCCTAATATCAAAGAAGAAGGGAAGCAAAACCATCTCTTTGGATTTTTCCAGAAAGATGCTTGTCATCGGTAACGATGATAGATCATCAAAGAAAAATGGAATTCAAATACCAACGCAGTCCATTAAAGATATCTATATTCACAAAGGCAAATCCCTTCCCTTGGGTGTTTTTCATATGGGGGTTTTTCTGGTTCTTCTAGTGGGCACGTCTCTCTCGCTGGTGGATGTGATATCTGTTCTCGCGTTATTGAAAAAATGGTTGTTCGTTATATTGATCCCTTGTTCAGTTATTGGTTTGACATTAGTGATATCATATTTTCTGATAAGAAAGAAGAGCTTGGTTATTGATATCAATGGACGTGATAATATAGAACTGATTGGGGATGTGGCTCAAATGAAGAAGTTACGTTTTGACATTAATGTTCTAGAAAAGGGCCGGTTATTAGAAGAAAGAAAAATAAGATTTGAAGTGACACCCGTAATCGGCACTTCTACTAATAATGAGAAAGAGAAAATAAGGGGAATATCAGGAAGCAGAAAGTCAGCAGAAGAGGGCCCTGGTAAAGATGTATTAACTTGTCCTCACTGTGGCAGTTCGGATCTTTATTACGAAGCAGGATTGACCACTGGCTATAAATATCACTGTGTGGATTGTGATTATATCGGCCCTTTTGTAATTAGTAAAAAACTAAAACAAATATGATTTCAATAAAAACAAATCAGATATGACCTTTTTGTAAAGAATAATTGATGGAATGCAATAGAATTTTTCTATCAGCGTCAAAAGTTTTATTTACAAAGCTTTGGAATGAACTAATGTCCTTGTCGAAGGCCTTTTTGATCTGCGGATATGATAAAAGGTGCAATACAAGGAATACACCAGGTCCAGTATAGGTCCCCTATTGACCATGTCAAACTGACGGGTATGATATCAGGGTCAACCCCTGGACCGAACAATGATTTTTTCAAATTACGACTAATATTTCAAGTTTAATGAAACGAATAGATTCTATAACCCTTCCAATTCCTTTTCGATATCTTCAATAGAGGGCATCTCAATTCCATCCAGATCGATATCATCGTCTTCCTCTATCTCATCATCATCCACAGGTTCCCCTTCACTCTCCATTTCTTCTTCTGGGGCTGAGGTGTCATCCGTTCCGTCACCGAGTATGTCCGATACCATGCTGTCAAGATCTTCAATTCCAATATCCAGGTCTAGATTTGCTAGTTCGTCTTCATCTATATCGATATCTTCGATATCCTCTTCCTCCACTTCTTCTTCTTCTTCTTCCATCCCCATAGATGGTTCTTCATAGCCTTCATCTATCTCCTTTCCACCATCGTCTTCGGAATCGTCCGTATCGGCTGTATCGTCCTTGTCCACGACTTCTTCTTCATCAATTTCTTCCTCAACAACCGCAGCTTCCCCCACCTCGCTATCATCCTCATCTTCTTCTTCCTTCTCCTCTTTGTCAGTGTCCTCTTCAGCGTCTTCCTTATCGTCACCCTCTTCCATCTTTTCTTCTTCTTTATCCAATTCATCCTCTTCTTCCTCCTTCTTTCTGAAGAAAAGCCAGAACACGATAAAAGCAAGGATCAGCATGACGATAATTAGAATTATCAGTGTAATCAGGACAAGATTATTGTTCTCGTTCTCTATTCTATCCGGATTGACTTCTTGATTACTCCAGAGAACATAGGGTCCTAACACATTTTCTCCCTTTGAAACCCATATGGTTGATGTATTGCTTTCATATCCATCCATTGAAATTTCAAGAATGTAAACTCCCTCAGGTAGGTCATTAAAGGTATAGGTCTTTAGAACCTCGTCATATTCGGGATTATCAAACCTCGTCTTCTCGGTTTTGGGGTTCTTCAATACCACAATTACATCTTCCAGATAATTATCGGCTGAATCCTTTACAGTGATTGAGAGCTTTCCGGTAATCGGGCTTTTTACCAAGCTGATATTGGTCCAATTAACGGATGCACCTTGGCTGATGTTAGATCTGATTTCTTTAGTGTTATACCCGGCAGCCTTGAATCGGACCCTGTACTTACCAGCTTCCAGGGGGTAATAGAATGATCCTTTGTCATCGGTCTGCACGGTCTTGAAATCCTCGAAAACAATGATTGTTGTTTCATTGAAATCTTCATACTGTGCATAGTTATCCTTCAATGTGGAGTTATTTCCAATATATACATAGGTCATATTTGTGATCATGATATTGGCATATGGAATTGGAGTTCCCGCTTCATCTGTAACATTACCGGCCAATACACCCCAAGTCGGAGGAGGCATATATTCGGCTAATATCGCATATACATAGACTGTTTCACCTATTTCCACCGTAACATCATCGGACCATTCCAGATAAGTGATCCCTTCAAAAGTGTTCCCGTATACGGTCATCTTGTATTTGCCTGGAGGCACATTTTCAAAATATTCCTTTCCATTGCTGCCAGTATAACCAGTGGGTAAATTTCCCACATCGATGAAGAATCCTTTTAGAGGATCATCAGTAGCATTCTTGACCTGGAAAACAATCCGTCCTGTTGTTATAGGTTTCCCCATGGTGGTGAACTCAAAGGAAATATTGGAAATCCTGTTGCCTGCCAGGTCAGTGAGATCATAATCTATAATTACCTGATACTCCTCGTTATACTCCAGACCATTTATGAAAAGCAGATAGAGAATTGACCTTCTCTGGCTTATATTGTTTTCAATCAGGAAGTCAAAGGAAATGCGGTTCTCGTTTGAATCGATGATGGATATTCCTGATTCAATGGTACCGTTGTTGATGATCTCGGAGAATATTACGGTGTAGTTGATGTCTATATCCATATCTAGTTCACGGTCATCGGGATAGGTTTCTAATATTGTGGGCTTGATATTATCCAAAACTATAAGCGGGGCAAATTGGCCGGTTGGATTCGGATCTGAAATATTTATTCCAACCATTCCATTCCCCCGGTCCAGTAGAGTTTCAGTTATTTGACCCCAATAATTGTTGTTTATGCCTCTGAAATAAATAACAAGATCGTCGTCATACGTTCCAGGCGGGAAGAAGCCGGGATCAAATTCAAACCAAACTTCTGTCCAAATGGCCCTGCCTTCACCTGTTAAATTCAACTGCAGCATTATTTCAATAAAGACCATCCCGTCTGATATGTTTTCCCAAGCTCTGGTATTCTCAGTATCAACATCCAGTGTGAATTGACCTGAACCTCCAAACAGGCTCCTGATATGAACTGGTCCATGATCAATTACCTGAATTGTGGGCAGGTATACGTTCAAATCGAAATATGCGGATGTTGTGGTATAGGGATCCGATACATTGAGATAGATCCGGTGATTACCAATTGAAAGCTGTGCGGTGTCCAGCATAATGACATTCGTGTTCATATCCAATGTTTGATCGAGCTGGATGGGGCCTGAAAGATTTGAAACGAACTCGAACTCAAGTAACTGGTAACTTTCTTCGGGATCTATAAAGTCAACATCAATGTATATTTCATCCTGCCAAATTACAAATGATGGGTAGTTGTTGATTGATACCGCTGGGGGATGGTTGTCCAATTCCATGTAGAAATCCACTCTTCGGTTTTCATTGGCTACAAGTATGATATTTTTATAAGTAGATTTGAATCGCGCCTTGGAAACTGATATGTTCACCCTCCCACCGGATATCACTGGGAAATTGAAGAACCCGCCGGGATTGGTTTGAGTATTGACCTGAGCGCCGCTATTGAATCTTATATCAAGAGATGCATTTGATATTGCAGTCCCGTCCAAATCTGAGTAAACATAACCGAAAACGGCAGGAAGTGCATCCAGGTTTAATCCATACACGGTCATGGTTATATTGTTGCTTGACATGTCCATATCCATATATAGGGGCACATCACTCCTCATGGTGATAGTATATTCCGCCCCCTGAAAATGAAGGGTCATGAATGAGAAAGTGATTGTTTTTGTTTCGTTTCGATCCAAACCTATAATGGTCTCGTATGAATTGAGATATGATGTTTCATTTTCTAATGTATATAGAACAGTGATGTTCAATGGAATATTTTCCCAATCATAGGTTCCTTCATTATGAAGGTCGATCTCAATCACGATCTCGTCACCCTGTCGATAGGTTTGGCGGTCCTCTGGATTTAGGGGTTCAATTACGATATCAGTATAATTCCATATGAGCACAGCACCGAAAGAATGATTGTTTTCCTCTATGTAATCAATTTCCAATGAAGTGTAAAAGTGTACTACATAAGTTCCGTTAAATTCTGGGTTGAAGGACCAGCTAAATGTCAGTTCATCATCAGGAAGCAGTACGGAATTTAAAACAATAGTATCTTCCAGTTGATATTGCTGATTATCAATATTCTCGACTACAATATCAATCACAATACTACTTTCTTTGAGATTCCCATCGTTCCCGACGGTAACATTGAACTCTGTGTTTTCACCGGAATGATATGGATACTTTGCTTTTATGGAGAAATCATCCAGATAAAAACCAGCACCGTCTCCCTGAGCGCTGTGGTCTGAGATCAATACAAATCTGAACTGAAGGTCACCGAAATAATCTTTCAATTCCACAACTCGTCGGGTCCAGGTCTTTTCGGCATAGTTGAATACCTTAAGGACATGCCACGAATTGCCTCCGTCATCCGAGGTTTGGAATTCTACCTTATCATTACCTGCACTGCCCAGATCGAACCAGGTATAGAATATGGCTTTTGAACCCCATGTGATATCCTGAATAACGGGTGATTTCAGCCAGCAATTTGAGTCCGGTAGATAAGGGCCCATTATGTTGGTTCCCCAGACATTGTTGCCTGAAACAGCAGCTCCCGGTCCGAGGAACGGAAAATCTCGATCCCAATTATCATTGACTCCGCCATGGGCCCACTGGCCGCCTAATCGTTCAAAATCGTCATAATAGACCTGGAATTCTTTTTGTTGGGATACCATGTCAACATCGATTATCGACAGATCATGATAATCCAGTATACTGATCTTCTTGGTCACTACATTGTTGCTATGGGTTTCGTCATTTTCCAGAAGGGATTTGAAAATCACAAGATATTCTTTTTCCTGGGTAAAATTATGAGTATGTTGAATGGTATTCTGTTCCTGGTATGAAATGTTGAAACTGATATTATCATTATAGGAAAAGTCAATGCTCTCCGATACAAATCTAACATCATCAAGGTATACACCAGGGTAATCTGAATCTATCCAATCGGATAACACATAGAAACCTATCTGAATTTCCTGCCCGACGTATTGAGAGAGGTTTATCGTTTCAAGAATCCATCCCCCTGAAGTACCTGAATACCTCTGACCTATCTCAGTCCATGTAGCGTTGGCAGGATCATCAAGTGTGTGATTGTTAACCACTACAACACAGTAGTCGGAGTAGTCCTGCATTGAATGATTGATCGCAAAGGATATATTCGCATGATAGCTATTATCCAGATCAATTGTTTGGTATAGTATTTCTCTCTGGTTTGATAAATAATTACCTGAGTTCTCTTTTCCAAACCACCAGCTTCCATTTCCTCCGAAGCTGTCAGGATGTGAACTGGTTTCATTAATAAGGTGCCATAATCCTTCTCCGAGCAGGCTCGTCGTTTCCCAATTTCCCATGCCATTTTCCATATTATCCCAGAGCAGATCCTGATAATTGCCGCTTGCCGATCCTATTTTAAGGTTTATATCAAATGACTCGTTCCTTTCCCCTAGATTCTTAACCAGAGCTGAAACGGGGTGTTCACCTGTAGATATATGATTCTCTACCATTATTCCCTCTGTTTGAGGGTTTTCAAGAGCGATATCATGCATATCTCTGATTGTTAGAATGTCGATTAGATAGTTATTTGCCGGTTGGTCATCATTTATATTATCCACAGAGCAGTTCAGGGTATATTGCCCTTCAAGTTCAGGAGTAATGAGACTGAAGAGTACATTCTGTGATCCGCCCCGAGTAAATAATTGATTGAATCCCTTGGTTTCTGAGTGCACAGTTGAACCCGTAGAATTTATCAGCTTCAATGAAACGTTGTAATTGGTTATGTTCATGTTTCCCAAATTCTCAGCATTGACCGTTATGTTCATAGGTAAGATGGATTTTATCGGACTTAAGGGTTCCAACTCAATACCTGCGCATTCCAGATCATAATAATTCCAGACCATTATGTTATCAGATGTATAGTTATTATCTGTTCCCTGGTTCTCGTCCTGTTCATGGACTGATACATTTATAGTATAGTTATGGGGTTCAGCAATTCCGGTGTTCCAACCAGAAAAATCAACAAATGCTGAACTATCATGGGATAGGGTTTTCTCTTGAATATTTGAGAACACACTTTGGCTGCTTTCATCAGTTATGTTGATGGAAACATTGAAGGTTTTTTCTACATTTCCAAGATTAGTAACCGTTGCATTCACAGTTACATCTTGTTGGCTATTAATGATCCTCTTTCCGCTTATCGGATCGATTATGACATAATCAGCTCCAATATCATTCAGATCCACTGTAATATCAACGACGTTATCAACAGAAAAATTCATTTTTGTGAAATTATTAGTTGGAACCTCATCCAGATTCCATGAATGAGAAACGTTAAATGTGAAAACCCCTTCGTGGGGCGGTATCCAATCCGGTTCGAACAATAGATTGTCAGTATCTCCAGGTACCGAGTTTATGGTTTGATCGGTGTCGTTATAATAATATCCCAGTCCATCCTTGATCTGAAGGTGTACGGGTACTGCGGCTGCGAACATATTCCCCACATTGCTGAGAACCCCCGTTATCTCCACATTTTCTCCCACCCCAATGGGTTCGTTCATGTTCAGTAGAATATCATCCACTGCCAGATCGAATAAATTTCTCACTTCTACTGTATAGTTGATAAAATCATTACTGGATATCATATCACCCTGGTAAAGGATGGAAACATTGATGTGATATACCCCGTTGGTGTTAATATTCCATGATGGGGAATCGAAATCAACATAAACTGATCCTCCAGATTGGATCACCACGTTCTGAATCTCAGAAGAATAAACATTGTTGCTTCCCTCATCTGTTATATTGCATAATGCCGTGAGGAATGCGGGATTAATACCGTAGTTCTTGATTGTCACATTGACAATATGGTTCCCTTTGGGCAGCACGCTGCCGGGCAAAGGGGAATTGATTGAATTTATACCTGCATCGTTATTGACTGCTTTTCTCTCATGTACATACAATACCGTACCTGTGGGATCTTCGGAACATCCAATGATTATTTCATCCTTGGAATCGAAATCGAATTCACCTGTGGCTAAGGTAAGAGGAGTTTGATCGGGTGCCCCAATGAAATCATTGACCAGAACTCTATTGTTATAGCTGTCGAATGAAAGCAGGTCATTACCTTTGAACTCAAGATCATAGACCGAGTTATTATTGCTGGTAGCTAGATAGATATCTGTTTTACCATCACTGTCAATATCGCCTATTTCCATATCCCATATTTCCAACTCGCCATAAGAGGTGAGGAAAGTGCTAGTTAAATTTACAGCATCATCAGGTGTTGTCAATATTTTCAGATTCCCTTTATTGTCACACAGGAAAACTTCGGCTTTGCCGTCCTTGTTCAGATCTGCAGCTTCCATATCCAGAGGTAGAACTGCCATATCTTCCGAGAGCTGCAAAGGCTCGTTGAGTACGAATGAATACTCGTTTGCTCTTTCAGATTCGAAAACATATATTGAACTATAATTGAATTCTCCTACGATAAGGTCCTCATTTTCATTGAAATCAAGTAAACCATCCAGATCACCCATTGTCATGGAATGGATAGAGTGATCGGTTTCATAGACGAACTCTTCTATGAACTGATAGGTGAAATCAAAATGATAGATAATAATTCCTTTCTCCCAACCAACTATCAATTCTCTTATTCCGTCCATATCCATATCGTCGATCAGGATGTCATAGATGGGTTCGCCCAGATTGGTCGAATTGGCCAAGGTGTAATTGTCATTGCCTACAACTCCATCATTTTCAAATATCACCAGGTTTCCGTCTCCGCAAGCAAGAATTATATCCTGTCTTCCATCAAAATTGACGTCACCCACATCAATGTCCAGTATGGAAGCAGACTGAGAATAGTTCGAGTATTTTTCAGTAAATCTATTGTCAATACCCGTGGACTCGTAGATGTAGAACCAACCTTCAGAATCGCCAACGATAAATTCGCCAATACCATCTCCATCTAGATCCTGCTGATGGGTTGTGGTAGCAACACATCGGGGTTCACTTTTTATACTGCTGTTAGTGTCTGTTTTATTCGTCCATATCCTGGTAACGATATTATCTGCGTCAACATCACCCGTGGGAGACCAGGACCCATCAATTGGTACTATGAACAATCCAACAGGCGCTATTGTGGAGAAAACCATCATCAAGATTATCACTATGGATGCTTTGGTAGTATAAGACCTACTGTGCATGAATTCACCTTACTTCTTTTTATTAGCATACAATACCGTGTAGCCAGTAGTATTTGCATTGTAATATGCTGTTTTGCTATATGGGATTATTCCGAAACAATGAACATATTTCCTAGTTCATTGGAAAAGCCCCTTGAAAAGAGCTGGTATGACCTCAAATAGCATAGTTATATCATAATGCTACACATTACTTATCTATAATAAATATTCGCCAAGTTTCTATTCAGTTGGTCATAATGTTTTTAACTAAAAATATGGCCACCAGGCTTATAAGAAAAATAAATGGATATCATGTATAATGATTTAAATACTCCGAGAAATATGGGTCTGACTGTTATTATTTCAAATCGAGGGGAACACAATTGAGCGTAACTGTAGTGGTCGGTGCCCAATGGGGTGATGAAGGCAAAGGAAAGATAGTAGATTATCTTACAGAAAAAAATGATATTGTGGTAAGGTTTCAGGGTGGGAATAACGCAGGACATACAATTGTTATCGATGGAGCGGTACATAAATTCCACATAATTCCATCAGGTGTGTTCCATAAGAATAAAACACTGATTATTGGAAATGGAACAGTCCTAGATCTGGATGTATTGCTGGAGGAAATGGATAAGGTTGGAAGAGCAGGGATTTCCAACTTGAACCTTTTCATATCCGATAGGGCGAATATTATAATGCCATATCATCGCGTTCTTGATGGCATAGGCGAGGTGAGATTGGGCAGTAAAAAAATTGGGACCACGGGAAGAGGAATTGGCCCCGCTTATTCATGTAAAATAGCCCGATATGGTATTCGAATGTGCGACTTGATGGATCCTTCCACTCTGAAGAATAAGATAGAGAGAGGTCTTTCCTGGGCTGAACCTGTTCTGAATGAATCAGGATACGAGGACGATGGATCATTAAATGTCCAAAGGATTTTTGAAAAATATATTTCCTTTTCACAGAAACTCCGTGAAAGAATCAAGAATATATCTGTTATTATCCATGAAGAATTGAAACATGGGAAGAACATATTGTTTGAAGGAGCTCAGGGAATCCTTCTTGATGTTGATTTCGGCACCTATCCGTATGTAACCTCGTCCCATACTGTTTCGGGAGGGGTTCCCATTGGTGCAGGGGTAGGCCCAACAAATATAGATGCTGTTATTGGGGTGACAAAAGCCTATACCACAAGGGTTGGAGAGGGGCCTTTCCCTACAGAGCTTGATGATGATGTTGCTCGAAGGCTTTTTGAGGTCGGTAAAGAGGTTGGAACCACAACGGGAAGGAGCAGAAGATGTGGCTGGCTGGATTTGGTGGCTTTAAAACATGCTGTCATAGTCGGAGGGATAACTGAATTGGCACTCACAAAAGTCGATGTCCTAAATAATTTCTCGAAAATTGAAGTTTGTACAAAATATGAATCTGATGGTATCTTAGGGGATACATTCCCGGCCGCTGTTAATAAATTGGACAAATGCAAACCGGTTTATGAATCCTTTGAAGGGTGGGATCTGACCGACATAATCAGAGCCGAGATTAAAAGAAAAGGCCGATCTGCTTTTCCTCAGGAAATGGATAATTTTATTTCATTTATAGAACGCTACCTTGAAGTGCCGGTTTCAATTCTATCATTCGGTCCTGACAGAAAAGATACTGCTTTTCTGTAAACAGCACCCTTGTTGGGTGTTATTGCACGTAAACCAATGTCAGATACAATGTCCGAGTCATTATTAGGGCGAATGGGAACTAGTTTACATGTCACCAGGAAACAAGTGGTTTACATATAAGAAGAATTGTTCCAATTATTGAAAAGATCGAAGTATAGGTCTCCATTAGTTTAAATTGAAATAATATGGTATTGAACCCAAATATTTATAGGGGATTTTTTCACTAAGGCATTATATTATAAAATTGTACGATAACATGAAATGAATGCAGTATAATCGATGGGCAGTATTCAATCTATATTGTTATTACATGAATATTTTCCCATAGATAATTATTAAATGGGGATTGATCGAATGAGAGCCAAACCCTTGGAAAATGATGCCCGTAGCGGGCTGATAATATTAATGATCGTCATTATTTCCATTTTAATAGTGCCTTTTGGCGGAACAAAGTTGGGAAGGTCCGTTGAAAAAGATATGTCAGCGAAGATTCAAGATCCTTCTTTCATTGATGCTTCCCAAAATGTTCCTGGTCGGACACGTTTTGCCAAAACCTTCATCGAGGATTTCAATACCGTTGACTACATTGACGGCAGATATACCACTGGAGCAGTCAAAGTGGATAGGGGAGTGGCAGATATGTGGGCCGAACCCATAATCAATGGGGATTTCGAAGAGGGTGACTTCACAGGTTGGACCCTTCATAGAGTGCAGGGCGGCTCAAATCCGACTAATTGCGAGATAAGATCCGGAAGCCCCGATTCCCCGGGTAATTATTACCTGTATTTCTATAGCAATTATCAGTACGGCTGCCATTTCAAGGTCATATCCGAACCGTTCCTGGCTACTGCCAACTATCTCCACTATTGGTTTGATGGATATGATGATGATGAATATGGATATGGCTTTCAGATTTTTGAGGAAGGCAATGAGAATAATTATCATTTCTTCGAGGACAGATATGCCTTGACCTGGGGTGGTGCTGGGGACGGTAACAACGGAGGGGCCAGCGGTCAGAGGACCAAGGCTATTCCTGGTTCACTTCAGGGAAGACAGTGCAGATTGGCCATATGGCTTGGCGAGGGAGGGTCTGGAGATTGGGGCAGGATGCATATGGATAATATATGGCTTTCGGATTCTCAGGGCAATCCCATATCGATGAATGCTGAAACAGGAGGCAATATGAAATACATTCAATCTCGGCCCTTGATCAATACTTGGAAATCAGTAGGAGCAGCGAGATTGACCTACTATGAATATACTCCTGCTGGCACTGATATCACTTATAACATTACGGTTGACGGCGAGAACTGGTTCAATGTGATCAATGGTTCAATAATACTTTTTGAAGATATCGCTTCCCAACTGATATGGAACGCTACTCTGACAACTTCGCATCTCGACATATCGCCTTATATTGATAAGATTGTTGTTGATTACGATTACGTTAGCGACCCAGAACCTTACACTCCCTCATCTAAGCATTGGGTAGGTTCCTCCAATCCCAAATTGAGATGGAATTTCACAGATCCGGATATAGGTGACGAGCAATCCCATTATTATGTCGAAGTTTTCAAGGATCCATGGATGAATCAGATGGTATATAACACGACATGGGTCGAATCCGAGACTGCAGAACATACCGTAACTGAATCTCAGGATGACGGGATATATTATTGGAGGGTCCGGACAAAGGATGTTTACAATGCCCATTCGAATTTCTCTGTTCTGAAGAAGATCATGGTAGATGCAACCCAGCCCATTGGCAATATTACAATTGAGGATGGGGCGGTGAGTGTCAATGATCAGCTTGTCAATATAGATCTTTATGCAGAGGATCACGGCTCGGGAATGGATAAGATGCAGATCATCAGTGATACCGGTGTTGCACAGCAGTGGGAACCCTACAAGACCGAAAAAAGGATTGCCCTGTCTCCAACTGACGGCCTCAAGACTGTGGGAGTAAGATTTAGAGATCATGCCGGAATAATATCCGAGATATTCAATGACACCATTTATTTGGATTATAGAGGCCCAGGTGATATCAATATTTCCTCCCTTACTCATCCTGATCCCGAACGGTATTTCAGTAACACGGAACCGGTTTTCCAATGGGAAAAACCCATGGAGATTACAGGAATAAAAGGTTATTCATATCTGGTTGATAATGCCCCCACTTCGGAACCCGACAAAGAGGAAATAATTACCAACAGCGGCAGTATGAATTCCACCATACCGGGTGAATTTACAGGTCTGAATGACGGTATTTGGTATTTCCACATTATCGCCTGCGATATATATGATCAGTGGAGCAATGCTTCCCACTTTCAATTCAATATTGATTCCACAATACCGATTTATACCAACCTCCTCCCTTCAAAGACCCAGTGGTTCAAGAGCAAGAATGTAGAGTGCAGTATTGAATTTGAGGATAAGGGCGGATTCGGATTGGATCTAGACACAATAGAATATAAGTACAAGAGGAACAACGATACAGATTTTTCTTCCTGGATGAGCGATAAAATTGAGATCGACATTCTGAAGAATGGAATTAAGCAGAATCCAGCCAAGGTGAGTTTCTCGGTAATCCTTCCCTTTCAAGAAGGCAGCGGCAACAGGATAAAATGGAGGATCAACGACATTTCTGGTAATGGCCCTCTAGAGAGCGATGAAGGCCATGTAAATGTGGATTTGACCCCGCCTAATTTCTCAGATCCTTCACCTTCTGGGGATGCCTACTCTAATCGGGAAACCGTGAACTGCAAGATATTGATACAGGATATTGGAAGCGGAGTTGCAGGCGATAGTATACAGTATTCCTTGTCATTTGCCGGTATTGATGAAGCGAATTTCGGAAATTGGACCAACGTGAATTCAACAGACGATTCCGAGCAGATAGAAGTAGACTTGAACATCCGTTTCAGTCCAGGGAAAGATAACTACATAAAATGGAGAGCTAAGGACAGAGTAAGGAATCCATATTCCGAATCAGAACCGATTTTGGTTTGGGTGAATTCTCCACCTGTACCCATTATCAGGAGTCCTTTGTCTGTAGTTGTCAATAAGGAGTTCAAATTGGATTCAAATGGGACTTTTGACAATGAAGGAGATGAACTCAGTTATACCTGGAAGATCAAGAACCGAACAACCAAGGAGCTTCTGTTCGAGGATGATGGTCCATCCATTACATATTCTTTTTCGGAGCCCGGAGATTATATCATTTATCTCATAGTGGATGACGGTAAGGGATTCAGCGAAAGTGTCAAGGTTCAGATCACAAGCAGAACACAAGGATCGGGTAATGCCAATGGAGGGAAGAAAACCGGCAACGACAAAACCGGTGAGGAAAGTGGTGTCTCGACTTTCCTAAAAGAATGGTGGTGGATCATAGCAATCGTGTTGGGTATATTTCTTATCGTTCTGATTTTAATGAATTTTATTGTCAGCAAAAGAAGGAACGAGGCTGAGCAGGAGGAGGTCCGTCAGAAAAAACTAGAGAAGAAGCAGAGCCAGATCTACGTACCATATTCCACTGGGAGATATTCAGATTCAAGTCCATCTTATGATAGTTACCAACCCAATGGTACAGATATGTATAACAACCCATCATATGATTCCCAATCAGATAATACCGCAGTGTTCCAGGGTTATGAACAACCGGTTAAAACCAATACTCAAATCGCAGTTAGTTCCCCTGACAATTCATCAGGAATGCCTCAAATAATACAGAATGGATCTCTGCCTGCTTCTGATAATGGGCCAGAAATGGAGAATTCCAATGCCGTTCCAGATCAACCTGGGACTCCATATACATTACCTGTTACCACCGAGAGTACTGACAATTCCTCACGGTCGGCAGAAAAGCCAGTATTGCTCTCTCTTCCACCTCCACCTTCCCATTAATTGTATTTTTCAGGAAAAATAATTAAAATTTAAATCCAAATAAGGTATAGGCAGAATTTTCGATTCGATGATAATTAATATTATTACAATTAAAGGTGGATTTGATATGGTTAAGCTCCTTCTAGAAGATAGTATTTCTCGTTTGATAGCATTGTTAACTGTTTTGTTATTTCTAGCCATGGCTATCTCAGTTGGATCCTTGGATTTCGAGACGCAGGATGAGAATGTTCTAATCATTAGATCGGCCGATGGTGAAGGGAAAAACACCCTAGCTTCAAAGGAGAGCAGGGGCAGTTACGGCAATATCTTCGTGGAGATCTTTGAGAACAATGATCATATTGACAAGGATAAGACAACTGCTTTGGTTCGAACCATGGACCAGCGGTTATATTTATGGGGTACTGGTCCTATCATACCACCTAGCTATGATAATACTATGAATATCGATACGAAATCTCATGGCGGAGGTTTCAGCCCTAAGTATAACGAGTACTGGTATCCGCAATGGTCGGGCTCCACCATTTACCGTTATGATATCAATAGAAATTATATTGGCACCTTCAACAGCGGACAGAGCACTATTATGCAGCTTTGGGGTGATAAGGACGGCACCTACTACACCGCCAATTACAATAATGACCGGGTTTGTAAGTGGGGGGATATGAATAACAACCAAATATGGTCCACCCATCTTGGATCAAGTTACTATGTGAACGGGGTTTGCTGCGATGAGGATTATGTCTATGCAATGAAATAT
>CAYSHM010000032.1:0-27870 GCA_964430885.1 uncultured archaeon
CCTGGGTGGATTGAAATTGCCCGAATTTCTGCACAAATTTGTGTGAGGAGCCAAAGTTATAAAACCCATCACTGCTCTTAACTCAAGCGGAATTGTAAAAACCAGAGTAGAATTATCACAGGGATTCAAGAGGAAAATCTATGAGTTATGAAAACGGAACAATACCTAGAAGAATCATATCTAAAAGACAAAAGGCTTCTACTTTGTCTGAAAAAATTGCTGCTAATATTGCTATAAGCAGATTTCTGATAGAGAATGGTGAATTGGAAAAAGCAGGGATATATTTGGATGAATCCGTGGACATGTTATCGAATAGCAGTGAGAGCCATGCAGCATTATGTCTTTGGTTAGCATTACTGTATCATAGGCTGAATCATCCCAATCAGGGTATTCATCTAGTCAAAACCGGTCTTAGAGAAGAGAAAGAGAAAAATAATTCAATCGGGAAGAAGTTCAAAAACGGCATAGTTATTGGGGCCCTTTACAAACTTCAAGGTGCAATATTATTCGATCAAGGCAGGTATGATAGGTCAGAGGATTCTTTTAACAAGGCAAAGATACGTTTTCACAGATCAGGGCTTGAATATCAGGAAGCAGATTCAATGCTTTGGGAGATAAAGGCAATATTAAAGAGGGAAGGATTATTGGATATGATAATGAATACCTCTTTTAAGAACCCAAATGATCTGGATCGGGATGAAATTGATGTGATAGATGACTGTTTGAGTAGATTGAGGCAAGCCGTAAAGGTCATGAAGGACAGTTACCGCCCCCAGAATTTGATATCCCGTTTAATATTCGGTCCCCGATTATCACTGAGCAGAATCTGGTTTTGGCATAGACTGCTCTTTTTTGAATGTTCCATGGAATGGAACTGCGGTTATTACTTGATGGTCGCCGAGAGCGCCCAATCCATGATCGACCTTGGATTTAATGTTAAGCAGCGAAAATTGATAGTGGAAGGAAGAGTTATCAGGGCCAGATCCCTAACCATGATGGGTAAGAGCAATGAGGCCGTGAAATTGCTTGGAGATGCTCTTAATTGGCTGAAAAGATTAGAGGTGGAAGAGAAAAGGGTGATATCTCATACCTTAGAACTGATAGGTGATGGTTCATTGAAGCCAAATGAATCTCAATTAGATGATAATAATTCCAATGAAGACTGGGATGAGGACTTCAATGATGCGGATTTGACCGAATGGTAATGTAAAGTGAGGTTTCAGGGCTGACAGGAAAAAATTTCGATTTGAAAATAATAATAATGAAAAATTATTAAAAAAGATAATTTTACACTCCCTGCAGTATCTTTATTTTATTTCTGCATCATCTGGAGGTGGCATCTGATTCATCCACCCATAAAAGGTCCCTTTTCCTTTTCAAAAATCCTCCGGTAAAAAGAGAAACGATTCCAAATCCCATAGTTGAGTAGGGCACTATGGTCGAGCCCAGCAGAATCAGAAAGCTCATTTCTTCTGCATTATCTACCAATTCTTTCTGGGATGCTGAACTGAGCTCCAGTGTGCCTGTGAATACCATCAGCCTTTTTTCAGAGTAGGGGAAAAACCCTCTGGCTTGATTAATAAAATTCCTCGATTCTTCGATGCTGTTCGAATCCATGATGACATCCACAGATGCAATTAGTGTTTTGTTCTCATAGTCATAAGGATCGTTAACGCTTAATATGCTTAGGCTGAAATTGAGATGTATATCATATATTATTCCGGTCTCTGCATCGGCCCAGTATTCCTGATATCCGTCGTAGATCATGACCATGTTTTCCACTTTAGAATCCAGTGGTTTCATGTTGTAGTTTTCAGCAGCTATCATGAATTTATATGTATTCATTCCCCTGTGTTCCTCTTGGCCCTGGAAAATGCAGTCCATAGTGGTATTTGTTACCTGATTGAACCAATCGAATTTCTTCGGTTTCTTGCTCATGTCACCGAAAGGAAACATCCAGTTTCCTTCTCTCCGGTCATAAAGATTGGTCCCTTTCAATCTAGGCTCATAGACATGCTCTGCAGTGTTCTGGTTAATGGAAATCTTTCTTTTATACACCGGTAATTGATATACCTCCGGAAGTTTTTCACCTGTATTGGAATCATATCCTGTCATATTCTCCCACATTACCAGAGTGCTGCCCAGCTGCAGTGTGGTGGTTATATTGTAAGGGACCTCCATGTCCACATTTACTTTCTTGGTGGTATCGACCATGTCCACTAACAGGGCTTTTCCTATAAGCAGCCTGTTCTGCACCAATCCGTCGGGAACCTTAAGGAGATCCGGAAGGTCCGAGTGAAGTGTCATCTGTCTATCAACGTCAACGGGAATTCCAGTCCTCTTCTCAAACCAGTAGTTGGTATTTCCTGTGAAATTTATGATTATGGGGGGAACAGGTCCCATTGCCTCATATTCTCCCAGATATTCATTGTTCATCTTCATCCTGTATTCCAATGTGTCCAAACCTTTGATCTCTTTCTTACCTTCGTAGCTGATCAATCCGATAGAGCTAGTATCCAGATTGAAAAAGGGATATTCATCTTCATCAATACTGTTCATTGGCAGTAAAAGCTGTCCGCCCCCACCGCTCAATATTTCGCCGGTTCTTCTGTCGACATTCATTTCCTTGGATTCCTCAATTATGCCCTCGTACTTGGATATGAGGTCAACATTGTTATCTTCGTCCATGAGGGACACGGTTTGATTCACGGGAATCTCATTTCCTTGTGACTTCCCGAATTTGGTACTGATGGAAGCGGATATGTTGATTGATTCCCGAGCACCGTTGGATTCGTTGATCACATTGGCTTTACCTACAAGAGAAATGGTCATCTCCATATTATCAGGGATCACAGCCATTTTTGGGAAGATCACTACACTCCAGATGAATGAGAATGCCAGCAGAAGTATAGCAAATGTAATCAATATCAAAGGCAGATAGCGGGCTTTGGTATGTCTTTCCTTTGTGACCTTGAAAAGCTTTTTCAAATTTGCCCGGTTGAATTCTATTTCCTTCAGGTTGATGGTTCTGGATCCAACTTTGATTATATGCCAATTACTGTCCTTATCAGTCTTTTTGCCGGATGAACCTTTGCCTTTGTTTACCTTTGACCTGCCCATGCTGATGACCTGCTGAAATGGATGAATTAGGTATTGAAGATATTATTATATCAATTCTTTAAATGGCATTTCGATTATTTATAACCCTACTGTGTTTATTCATGCCACCGCTTAAAAGAAATGATCATACAACCAACAATCACTTTGTTCATTCGGATGTTTTATTTTCTAAAAACCCTATCCCTTCCGAGATTGAACCCATTGAAGAATTTCAGAAAAACCCTTAAGTTTGAAATACATAGATTATCAGTTAATATTGACAAAGGAATATTTTAATGAATTTGCTTTGAAAAAACTGTGAGGTACTCATGAAATAAACACCTTAAAACCTTGATTTTTATATCAATAAATTGTATTGTGTTCTTACGGAGATATTGTATGAGAAAAAAATACATCGTCCGCTGCATTGTTTTGTTGGGTATTATATTTCTATTAACAGGCCAACATATCGGAGGTGTTTTTTCAATAAAAGAAGAATCCAAATCGCTAAATGCATCTTGCCCAGTCAAATCCTCTCTGATATATGCGGCCAATAATAATAATAATAATAATAATAATAATCCAGACCTAAGAAATGGCGGTCCAAGCTATCACGCCACACCATGGCAGTCCTTTACTGTTGATGACAGATTCGGTGTAGGTACATATACTTCATTGGCCGCTGATGATGAGGGTGCTCTGCATATCAGCTATTATGATTCTTTCTCCGGTTCTCTCAAATACGCATACCGCCACTATGGTGATTGGGAATTAAGCACCATTAAGAGTGATGAGGATCTAGGTCAGTATACTTCAATAACCATTGACAATTCAAGGCACCCCCATATTAGTTATTACGATTCGGCCCACGGAGATCTCCGTTATATTCACTGGGACGGCAATAATTGGCATGATCATCTGTTGGATTCACAGGGTGATGTGGGTATGTATTCCTCTATAGATATTGACCGGAACGGTTTTCCTCATCTATCATACTATGATTCGACCAATGGGGATCTGAAGTATTATATCCTCGGCAACCAGTGGTATTATTACACATTGAAATCCATAGGGAATGTGGGAAGGTATTCTCAGATAGAAATAGACAGCAGCGGACGCCCACATATTGTTTATCTGAACGTTGACACGGGTGAACTGCACTATACTTGGTGGAGCGGCGAGATTTGGGTGAATGACACAATAACTTCTCAGGTAGGAGGTCATGTATCATTTGTTCTAGATGGGAATGATATGCCCCATATCAGCCATTATGATATGGTTGATCACTGTTTGGTTTACTCACACCATAACGGCAATGGATGGATATCAACCATAATCGATCAGCAGGGATTTACCGGAACCTACACTTCCATCACAATAGATCGGTTTAATCGTCCTCTTATAAGCTATTACGATCAAACCAGCAAGATACTGAAGTTTGCTTATGATGAAGGTCACGGATGGAATACGACCAGTGCGGATGACCAACCGCAGGTAGGCACCTTTACTTCTATCGATGTTGCGGGGGATGATTCCATTTTTATCAGCTATTATGATGAGACCCGCTCCTCTCTAAAATGCGCGGTCCTAGATATGGCGGATCCGGCCTTCATATCAAATTATGTCACCCAGCCTACGACCGGTGATGAATGTCAATTTACCGTCAATGCAAGGGATAATATCGAAGTGGTTCTGGTCAGGGTTAATTATACCTATGACGAAGTGCATTATCATGCCCAGAATCTCCTATACCAAGGGAATGAGGTTTGGGAAGGTTCCATTCTGATTTCCAATTATTCCTCGACGATCATATTCAGTTTTCTATTGATGGACCTCGCCAATAATTATCATTTGACTGACACCCATCTCCGCACGGTCCAGGATAACGACCCTCCAGTATATCACGGATCTTATTCCAACGACACCCCTGCAACCGGTGATCCGTTTCAGCTGATGATAAACTCATCGGATAACATCGGAATATCATCGGTTAATGTGATTTTTGATTTTGATCATGGCAATATCCTTAATGTTTCCATGACCGAGACTGAAAAGGATATATGGGTAAGGCGCATAGATATACCCAAGAACGCCCGCAGATTGTTCTACAGTTTTCTGGTCCGCGATCAGAATTCCAATAATCTTCAGGTAAGGGATGACGAAGATAATGGTTTTGTATTGAACATAACCGATGATATTTCTCCTGATGCTGGCAATTATGAGGATATTTATGTGGATCAGGATGAAGAAGTGATCTTCAATGCTGATTCCAGTCATGATAATAGGGGAATATCTGATTATATCTGGAGTATTGAATTGGTTTCCGAGACCCATGTTGTTCATGGGCAATATGTGGCTTACACCTTCGGTGATCCGGGGTGTTATTCGGTTACCCTGACGGTCAGGGATGAAACAGGCAATTCAGACAATGCTACCTTTCAGGTCTATGTCAAGGACACGGTAACACCCTTGATAAAACTGGGTGATGATCGAACCATCTTCCAGAACGATACAATTACTCTAAATCCTTCCAGGACCTGGGACAATGTAGGGATCAAGGATTATGAATGGACCTTCACATATGGCGGCAGTGAAAGAATATTCCGTGAACGGACCCTTGTGTTCAGGTTTGAAATACCTGGTCTATTCAATATCAGCTGCAGGGTTAATGACAATGCTTCAAATTTTGATGTGGATTACATTTTAATCAAGGTCTTGGATACGGCTCCTCCACTGGCTTTTATCTATGCGGATACCTCGCAGGATGTGATTTCTCCGGGTGCTGTTATCAAACTTTTCGGTGATGGATCAATAGACAATGTCGGAATTGTCAATTATACCTGGATTTATGAGGGCGGAGGGACCAGCGGGAAGGAGTTTGGTGATATTATCACTTTGAAATTCATCAATACTGGAATATACAATATAACCCTCACAGTAAGAGATCTTGAGGGTAATTTGGATACTGATAACCATATCATCAGGGTAATGGACAATGTCCCTCCTGTGATCATCATTAGAATGGGTGATGCAAAGATATCAAACGGCGGTTTTTATAATATCGAGAAAGACACATTTCCGGTCTTGGATGCCTCTCGTTCACACGATGAAGGCGGGATACATAATTACTCATGGTTATTGGAGCATCAGAGCGGGGATGAATTGTTATACGGACCTATGATCCAGCCGTCGCTTCAGGAACCAGGGATCTATATAGTGACATTGACAGTAGAGGATGTCAGCGGTAATAAGGAGAAATGGGAGTTCTTCTTGGAGACCGGGGGAATTTCCGGTATTTCAGATAAGGGATTGGAACTGCCGTTGCCGTACTGGATAGTTGTCACTCTATTATCATTTCTTTTTGTATTGCTGGTGGTTTTCATAATCATAGTTCTTCTCCGCCGAAGCATGAAAAATATAAAGGAGGGGTCCCGGCGAAAGACCATTAGAAAGTCCCTGAAGTGCAATCTCTGCTCCGAATTTATTGAATATTCCTTCTTTGCGTACAAATGCAGCTGCGGTCTCGTTTATCATATGAATTGTATAAGATCTCGGGGAGAATGCACCGGATGCGGTATGGACCTGGAATTGGATATGGATTATTCAATGGATGATACATCTTTGGCCGACACGTCCTCTTCGGTATATGCTGCTTCAGCCTCGGTCCATGCCAGTCATGGAAGAAGGGAATCATCGGGAAATGGTATTACCGGTCAGGAGCAGCGTGGGGATTACAGCAACAATTATGGAAATAATGTTGATTATGATGCTAAGAAACCCAGGCGAAACATATACTTCAGAAGGGCGCCTTTTTCCTTTGAGCATATGGTAATGGAAGCTTGTGATTTCTACAATCTCCTCTTGGATAAATCAAATTCCGATCTGCGTTTAGATTACAGTGCTAACCCCACAGAACTAAAAAAGGCCCGCAGGATCATTATTAAATATTACCATCCGGATATATCCAAGAAGAACAAGGAATCTGCAACCCGGATAATGCAGCAGGCAAATGCCGCCTGGGAGATACTTAAAAATGTGAAATAGGACCTGGACGTAATGTCTTATCGTGAATCAGCTATTTCATTGAAATTTTATGATCAATTCAACGACATCCGGAAAATCTATCCCAAGTTCTCTGACCTTATCCAGGGTTGGAACCCCGTCATTGGTCCATCCTCTCCGCTTATAGACCGCATCTTTCAGATGTTCGTACTGCTCTTCCCTGTATTTTCTTAATTGATCCAGTTTATACTGGGTGGACTTTCCATCTGTAGCAATCCCTATCTTCTTGAGCTGGCCGTCATATCTGTCTGAACGGGATTCGTATTCCTCAATGCTTACTGGGCCCACAGACCTGTAGGGAATGTCATCATGTTGTCTTCTGCCCTTTCCCAGGCGGAGATTGAATATTCTCTGGAAATTGTAAACCTTTTCACTCATTGAAATCAGATCGTCAGGGGTGACCTCCCGTCCAGTCACTGAACTGAAGAACTCAGCGTACCATTTCACATGTTTTATGACCTTAGCAGGTTCCGGGGTGTCCTTGTTGTCGGTAGGGACGATGTCGTTCCACGGAAGTTTGCACAGCCCGTTCAATCCGAACCAGGTCCTCCACATTGGGAACCAATGGAGTGCTTCAGCCTTCTGTTCAAAGGTAGGCATGAAATTATGGACCATATCCAGAAAGATCAGCCATGCCTCGTCATGCTGTGGCCCTTTCAAAGCCAGCCCGTATCCTCCCTGCTGGGCAAGGGATTCCTTGGTAACATATTCACTATACTCCAGCCCTTTGCATTCCATCCCTATATCCCACATGAGCTTACGGTCAGCACCTAACTCTTTCTCAAAATATTTCTTCATGTACCGGACGCCCTTTCCCACTATGGCTCCGAATCCCTCACCTTTGGCCATCTGGTGAACTATCTCAAGGGCAGCTTCCTTGTTGCCGAATGTTAATTGAATCCCGCCAGTAGCATCCTTGTTGATAAGACCTCTCTCATAGCATTCCATGGCAAAGGCGGTGGCAGTCCCTACGGATATTGTGTCCAATCCATAGGTGTCGCAGTAGAAATTCATCTCGATGACATGATCTGGATCGAAAATACCGCAGTTGCTTCCGCATCCGGCAATTGTCTCGTATTCTGGTCCATCAACAAATACTGGCTGGTCCTTGAACTTGCCGGTCTTGGGTATGAAGTTTTTAACCCCGTGTGCACATGCTACCGTACAGCCAATCCAGCATCCGTCAAAACCCTTATCGAACCTTTCCCTGTAGGATTCCCTTCCCATTTTCGGGGCGTCAGGATGACTGCCGTACTGGAAATTATTGGTGGGCAGCAGGTCATAGTCATTCATTATCTCGGTAAGATGCGCTGTTCCCACCTGGGCCATTTCGTTCTGAAGGGCGTCAAGTTCTCTTATCTCGCTGGAGTGCTGCTTAGCCACAGTTCTAAGTCTTTCTTGGTCATGAGGATTGTTGAGTGCTACATTCACCTTCGGGGAGCGGACAACTATTGCCTTGATCCCCTTGTCTCTGAAAACGGTTCCCGCCCCCCCCCTTCCCGCCTGCTTGTATCTCGCTATCTTTCTACCTATGTCGTACCAAGAGAAATTGAGGCAGCCCATGTTGGAGTTTTTGGCGCCTGGACCTGCAGCTACCACTGAAATGCTTCTAGGCTCTTCCTGCCCGAAATGCTGGGTGCATTTCTCGCATATCAGATGCCCCTCGTCGGGAAGCCATGTTCCGTCCTCAATGGTTACCTTGTTCCCAACTCCGTCAATGAAGATTATTACATCCTCCTGTACCTTTCCCTGGACCTCCAGAGCATCGAAACCTGCAAACTTCAGGTAAGGTCCGAAATATCCTCCGACATTAGAATCTATCACAATATCAGTAAGGGGAGAGATAGTTGTAACAATGCTTTTTCCGCTTCCGGGATAAATAGGGGTTCCTCCCAGAGGTCCCGAGGATATACAGATTTCATTTTCCGGGTCATCCCAGCGGGTATCATCATTCACGGCCTGCCATAGCAGCCAGAGATCAAATCCTTTTCCTCCAATAAACTTCTCTTTCATCTCATCTGTGACATCTTTAGTTTTCATTTCTTTTTTCTGAATGTCAATGTGAAGAGTTCGATTGGCATATCCCTTTTTTATTGTTCCTTTGTCATATTCAAATATCTTTATTGGGTTGGACATCTGTGACCACCTTGTTATTTCGTTTTTTCTTACTAGGTATTTCCCTAAGCATATGTAAAATTGGAAGTGAGATCAAGACATATCAATGTCATTTCCCAACTGCTCACTTCAATTAATATCGGCCATGGTTGGAAAAATATAAAAATGTTATTGAAATATAGGCTGGCCTATTGAAGATGCTCTATTAATCAGCGGGATTCTGGTAGTAAATAAGGATTCGGTCATTAAACGGCCATATTGCAGTTATCGCACCAGTAGCAATTTTCATCCGGTTTGAAGGAGGCCAATGTACCGCAGTTCTCGCAGGTTCTTGTTTTTTCCAATTTTGAATCACCTTGAAGGTGAGCTGGGAGATCATTTTGGTCCACGGCCACAACTCCTTTTTTTCCGGATTTTGCTACAGGAGGCGGCGGTAAAGGTTTTCTCTTTTTCCCGGCAGAAGAATCGCCCTTTCCTTTTTCTACCTCCTCGTCATCGAACTCGATATCTCCATCTTGCTTCTGCTCACCCGCTCCTCCTTCTCCAATATCACCATCGTGGATCAATTCTCCTTTCTCATCATATTTGAACTTGTCCCGTTTTTTATGGGCATCCAACATAGGGTCCGCCCACATCGCGTAAGCTTTTTGTTCATAGCTGAGTTTTTTTCTGCGTTTTACCAGAACGGTTGCTATAACAGCCGCAGCAGCAATTATTATGATGACCACCAATATGATCATTATGATAGCAAAGTTTTTACCTGAGAGAAACCCCCCGTCTCCTTTTCCATCATTGAGTTTGATATCGGGATATGAGTTCCGGTCAGTGGGGTCGGATGAATCATTACCGCCAGAAATTCCATCATCCCCGAGGTATTCATCAATATTCGGATACTTATCCCTGTCGGGGTCAACCTGGCTGTCATCTTTATTCCAATTCAGGCCGTACTTTATTTCCCACCAATCAGGCATTCCATCCTGATCAGTGTCTGTGGAAATGGTGATGAAATCTACCTTTGTCTCCGCTACTATGCTCTTGTCCTTGATGTCCGTGACCCTGATGTAGACGCTTACAGTTCCTTCATTGAACCCCGCATCCGGCCATTCATGCTTCCACAATCCATCTGTGAGATTGTCGGAAATATCCTTCCATTCACCATTGCTTATCTTGATCTCCAGGGATTTCAGTTCAACATCATCCCAAGCGCTTCCGTTAATCCATACGGTTTCTCCTATCAACTTGGGATTGGGATACAGGTTTGTGACCGATATCCATTCCTCTTCAATAATGATATGATATTCGAAATCACCGTCTGTGATCACCCATTTTTCATTGTTTTTCTTCTCGATTTCCGCCTTTGCTGATAATGTAATTCCATGATCTGAGAAGGCTTCTTTTATGTCCATATTTATCTCATCATCATCCAACTTCTTCTCGTAATCCCGATCCAATGAGAAATCAAAGAATATTATCTCCGGGTCTAGAGCATCTATGGTCACATATAGGGGATGTGAAATCACTTCCAAACCCACCAGATCCCTTACAACAACATTAATTCTATGGGGTCCTGAACTAAGTTCAAATATTTCCAGATCCTTGGGATCGTAGTCAAACTCCCATTTTCCGTCATCTAGAAGATCTGCAGTAATATTGAGGACATATGCTCCTTCTAAAACCTGGCTCTCCTCAACCTGCAGTTCCATATGGGAAATGGCATGGTCATCCCAAACAAAACCTTCCAAATGTATTATCTCTCCGGAAGCATAGATAGTATGGTTCTCAGGAGTGGATATGTTGCATTTAGGGGGTGTGGTATCTATCCAGAAGTTAACTGAGCTCTCCATATCATTACCTGCAGCGTCAATAACCCTAATGAGAACCGAATGAACACCTTCTTCAAGGTCATGCTCATCAGCTTCCAGTTCAACCGACCAGTCAGGAGGATAGTATCTATTCATCAGGTCTATTGGATGATCTTCATCTCCATCCAAAATAGCTTCCAGGATCGCTACTTGTCCGTTATCCTCAACAGTTCCTTCTATGGTAATATCATCATCTAAGGGGAAAACCGAATTGTTCAGGGGTGAAACGATGTCCAGGAAGGGTTTGGCACTTTCCAGGATCTCAATATAGATCGAAGAGGTCACAGTGTTGCCGGCAATGTCAGTTGCAATAAGGTGAATATCATATTCCCCTGAGAACTCATTGCTGGTATTCCACACATAGGACCATGCGGATGCGTTAATTTCAGATGTTATATCCTCGGGAAGATGATTCTCAATATCAATAATTAGAGAATCAAGTCCTCCTGAATCATTCACCTCTCCGTGGAAGACAACGATCTCACCTTCCTTGAAGGAGGTCAGATTCTCAGGTGATTGAATATTAAGAATGGGCGGCGTGTTGTCGAACAGTGTGATGTTCATCCATTTTATCATCTCATCAACAGTATAATTAACCTTTACCCTTATGGAATGAGCACCGAGATTAAAACCCTGGGTGTTCCATTGATATTCCCAGTTAACCAGACTGGATCTGCTCATTCTATTTCCATTGCCTGAGTTTCGGCCTGTGACATCCTCGGCAGCCGTCCATTCACCACCGTCGATTGAAACAGCGATCTCCTGAACATCGAATGGGCCTTGGGTGGTTCCTTCAATAACCACCGTATCTCCAAGGGCAATATCAGATTGATCCGCCGGGGATATGATTTCGAGGGTCTGTCTCTGGTACAGTGCCACGGATATTTCAACCATCTTGTATGTTCCCAAAGTGTCTTCGTTGGAGACCACCGCAAACCAATCATCATCCTGAATGAAATGATGGCTCAAGTTCAAGCCGCTGCTGTCCAATGTGACCTCGTAGGAATCAAAACTGTTTCCAGCGGTAAATCGTTGGAAATTGGACCCGTTGCATAGGTAGAAGTCCACATTCTTTGCCATATCGTTCTGTTTGAAATATATATCATCCGTAAATAGATTCTGGCCGGTATTATAGCCGTCGATCACCTCCATCTGAACATCCATCTTGAAGGAGCTCTTGGGGAAAGGATCATTGTTCTTCGCCCGATGGTCAGGTATCTGTATTGCTCCAGGAACGGCAAAAGTATAATCGTAGAACTGACTAGCTATGCTGCTTTCGGCGATTCGGTCCACCATCTCATTACCGCCCTGATCCGCCGGGTCTTCTCCAAGAGAGCTGTCCACGCAGGAATAGATCGCCTTGTGGTCACCCAGTTTGATCATGAACTGTCCGTTGGAATCGGAATGTCCCCAGGCAGTCATAAGGAGCTGCTGGGGATTGTTATACAGTCCTGTTACAACCCAAATTACCCCGTCATCCACATCCCTCCCGTTGCTGTCATGAACAGTCGCTCTGAAGGTGCATGTATCGGTATACCTTTCGGTAACATCTACAATGTAGCCGTCTCCTCTCCAGGCCCAGGCAGAAGTGATGTTACGGCCCCAACCTCCTTCGGACCTATCGTATATTCTCGGATCGTCAATGTATGGATTCACAGGTTCCCAGTGGACCCAACGCCCCTCCCAAAATTCATTCCAAACATGATCTTCGGTTATTATATTAACGTTTGTGGAAGGTATCAGGACAGTTCGTGCCACAGCACATGAGATGTCACCGTGCTCGCCGCAAAAGCCCATGTGTTTATTATATATTGCCACAGGCTGAATGGGTCTGTTTCCCTGAACCTGGAAATCCATTACATCCTGGATCCATTGAGTAAGATTACCGATGACGCCGTTGTTTGTCTTGTTGTTAACCCGTTCTTTCCAAACTCGGTCATCATTTGACAGTGCATCTTTCAAGAGCGGATAGCCTGGATCGTTATGATTGAAAAGGTAATCCCTCCAGAACTTGCCGTTAGGCGGCGCAGTGGGAGTTCCGGTGGCGGGGTCTACGAAAGCCGGGAGTTCATCGCTTATCTTGGGATGGACAACGTACCAGTAATAGATGTCCTTTGGTATTTCCATGCTTGCCCCTGAGCTGTTGGTATATGTCAGAGTGGTGTATTGTCCGAGGACCGGATCGTTCTTCTCAGTCACTTCCACGTAATCCAATTCCAGGTCGTTCAGATAGATGTACTCTGCGTTTGTGACAAATACTTGGGGTGATACACCGGGATTCTGGAGAACATTGGTTGCAGTATGGGTGACGGCGAAAACAACTTCATCCAAAAGATCTGGGTCGTTGAGGTTTAGTACAAGGTTCCCATAAGTTGTTGCTAGATTTGTTCCCATATTGATGAGTTTGGTTGTAAAGTTGTTCTTCAGCCAGACCGGGACCAGATCAATGGCATCGCGGGCCGCTTGAGGCAGTGAAGATATCTTGTATCCTACATCTTTTTCCACAAGTATCTCGTTATCCTCATCCAGATAGATATAATATGACTCCGAAGGCGGTATCAGGATGGTTCTGTTTATATATGAGATGGCTCCGAAGGTGTCAGTTCTAGTATCATCCATAACATATTCATTAAATTTTTCTAACTTAGAATGCTCGTCAAGTCTTAAAACTTCTTGGGAATCCAGGGATTCCTTCATTGTTACCGATTGGGGTGCTATCAATGCAACCAAGGTAAACGCGGTTAAGATTTTCCAGAATAATTTCATTCATATCCCTCAAATAAAAAAAGCGGTCTATTGTTCTGAATTCGGAGAGTTCATGATCGAATCGATGCGCAGGTTTCTTTGCGGTTAATTATCAGTTTAACGGATATTTATTCCTATCATATTAGTTGGCTTCAACAGCTATGATGGAATTACGGAAAGTATTGTCCCGAACATAGATAAAGGTATTCTGATTATTGAATTTTGGTGAAAATACCTGCTGAACTTAAGCAAAGGTTTTTATTGTCCCCACTGCAGGGTCAGAATGATATGATATCATTCACAATGTCCAATTTCCCGTATAGGATCAGTATTACAGTTAATCCCCATAGCAGTATTGTTGCAACCATATATCCGTTCTGGAACATCTTTTCAGGCTCCGCACCGAGATTATGTATATGCATCAGCTGCATGTATTTCAATATCCCGAATATCACAAATGGGATAGTTAGTAACATACCGTTATGAACTGATGCTGCAGCGTATAGGCAGTATACCACTAACGTTGCTCCTGCTGTCAGGGTTATCAGATGATCCAGTAGGAATATGCTGTAATGGGAATATACCGATCTGTAATTCTTTGCCCTATCTCCAAGCTTTATTAGGTCTGCCCTTCTTTTCCCAAATGCCAGGAACAAAGCCAGGAGAAATGCACAAATGATCAGCCACCAAGATAAGTGGGCATTATCAACAGCCAGAACCCCGGCCATGGCACGAAGTACAAATCCGATCCCTATGGTGAAGGCATCCAGTATGACAATATATTTCAGGACGAATGAATAGATTATGAAGAGTATGAAGTAGCTGGCCAAAATATATGTGACCCCTGGAGAAATAAGAAAATAGGATGCAGCAGGACATCCTATGACTATGAAAAGCATGATTGCAAAAGCGGATTTCGTACTCAGCTCGCCCGAAGCTATGGGTCTCTTGCCTTTGATGGGGTGGCCTCGGTCCTCCTTTTGGTCCAGTATATCATTCAATATGTAGACCGCTCCGGACATCAGACAGAAAAAAACAGCACCCAGTAGAACAGGAAGATAATGCTCTTGTCTGGAGAGATTGTTGGAAAAGATCAAACCCACGAAGAGCAGCAGGTTCTTGTACCACTGATAAGGGCGCAGGGTTCTGATCAATCCTTTCAATAACATATGACGGGATAGGCCCTGAACATCATAAAAACATAACGCTAGAATTGCTCTCAGCAGGATAAATATAACAAGATCTATGAAGTCAGTATTCTCGCGGGATTGAATAATTGAGGATAATATGAGCTAGCTTTTAATATCGAATATGACCTTGAGGATATTGATTCCCCGTATTGTAATAAGATATTCATTAACCCTATTGTTAATTTTATTAAATTGAAAATGGCGTGAGAAAATGGACCGAACCTACAGGATCCTTCAGGTGCTTGTAATATTATGTATAATATCGCTCTTACTGCTTACAGCTACACTTTTATATATTCTTTATACCAAAGAGGATGTTGAAAGGGTTCCGGGAAGATCGTGGTACACTTTGGATGATTTCTCCACTCCCATAGACTCACCCAATCTGGAGCCTGCGGTCATGGCCGGCTGCTATCTTGTGAATTGTCAGCTTTCCGACGGGAGTTTCAATTATCAATATGACCCTCTGGATAATGACTATTCCAGCAAGAACAATCTTCTCAGACAGCTTGGAACCACCTACTCGGTATTGCTGCTTTACAGACATTATCCCGAACCCATTTTTCTGGAAGCAGGGGAATTGGCAATGGAGTATATCGAGGACAATCTGGATTATATAGATGAAGATGTGGCCCATGTCGAGCTTAACGGGGATTCAAAGTTGGGCGGGGCGGCATTGGCAGTCCTTTGTTATGTGATATATGAAAAGGTTGCGGATGAAAAATATTCTACCTCAATGGAAGCTTTAGGTAATTTTTTTATATACATGCAGAAGGATTCAGGTGAGTTCCATAACTACTACAAGTGGGATGGGAAAGTGCTTGAGGAGGGTGACGAGAAGTATAACGAGCATACCGACTACTACCCGGGTGAGGCAATGCTTGCCCTTTCATTTCTTTACGAACATACCGGAGCGGAAAAATACAAGGACTGCTGGGATAAGGCCTTTGATTATTACTATGATTTTTACGGTGGTGCTCATTCCTATTACAGTCCATTCAGTCCCTGGGCAGTGGGTGCTGCCCAGATAATGTATATGCTTGATCAGGACCCCCGATATGTGAACATGTCCAGAGCTATGTCGGATAGTGTTCTTTACGGCCAGGATCAATATCCGTCGGATTTCAACGTATCAGAATATGTAGGAGGTTTCTATTACAGAAGTTATTTGAGGTACATGGCCAACCCTGACGGAGACCCCGATTATTATCCCCGGGCCAATACCGCATCCAAGATCGAACCTCCCTGTGATTTCTACTGGCTGGTAAAGAAATATGACGCACCCGGAGATGAGTCCCTTTTGGAAGAAAGAATAATATTGGCCTCTGAATTTCTAACTAACCTTCAGTACAACAGCAGTGAATCAGAGAACATGCCAAGTCCAAAGAGAACCTATGGAGGGGTTCCGGGAGGTGTCGAGGATCCAGAGGTCCGAATTGATTATAATCAGCATGCCATTGTTGCCTGGTTAAAGGTATATGATTATGTGGAAAAAGATAGACCTCTGCTGTTCTGATATATGAGCTAGAATTTGATTTGAAGAAGGTATTCTCAACAAGAAAATCTGATTTATTTTTAAAGCTGCAAGATGGATATTAGTATTTACGGCTAATATTTTAAGCGAGTTATTGAGAGAATAGAATATATGAATAAATCCAAATAATTGAAATACGGTATCAGGAGAAATTGTTTTAATAAAGCATTTGAAATTTAAAATATAACACTGATGAAAATTGATGAAAAACAAAATAGGGGTGATGATGTGACGATCAAAATGGGACATGGAATGGATGAAAACAAGAAGCAGATCTATGGTGCCAATCTATTAGAGGAAAAAAAGACAGAAGATGATAAATCTGCCGAAGTGGAGGAATCGAGATATCTTTCCAAATCCGACATTCTGTTGGGGAAGGATCAGCGGGAGACAGTATTTCTCGATAAGTACGGCAAGGATGCAATTATCAGACCCCTCACAGATGGAGAACTGACGCTGGTTTTTGAACTGATAGGAAAGGTTCCCCTTAATGAGCACGGCATACCAGATCTGAACCTTGTAGATATATCTACCAATCTGAGGGCACTCAGAAAAGTGGCGTCCATGGGTCTGGTTGAACCAAAGTTAACAGAGGAAGAAATCGGTAATATGAAGTTCGGGGTTCCTGGGTTTCTGGCAAAGCGGATATTAGAGATGAGCGGTCTAACTGGTACGGCAGGTGATGACGCTAAAAACTTTCGCTAAGACCGAGGATGGACAAGAACTAGCAGTTCTATGCCTTGATCTTGGTTATAAACTTGCCAATAGCCCTTCGGAACTGACCCGAAATCAGATTAATTTTCTTATGGCTTCCCTCAACCGCCGCAATAGGATCAGCAGTATCAGTTCAAAGATGTCCGAGTTTGGTTCTGGCAGTACATCGTTCATATTCGAATAGGACCGAATAAAACAGCGCAGGTTATTGGAGTTACAACTTAGCATAAGGTTGATAACTTTCCTTTCGATCAAAAATTTGAATCTATCCCGAAATGGTGTGTTAATGTTCCGAAATATATTTTTCCCTATGAAGCTTCTACTGGCTCTATTTGTAATAGGTCAGGTTCTAATGATGGCCAGCCCCGACTTCATGACAAAGCAATCCCATGGGCATGAATGTCGAAGCGAGAGCACCGTGATTACAGTAGAGCTTAACGGGACTGGCAATTTTAAAGATGTCAAAAGTGCAGTTGACAGTGCGGATCCGGGAGATACTATTATATTAATGGAAGGTGAATTCTCGGGCAACATTACCATAGATAAACCCTTAACAGTAATAGGCGCAGGTCCGGACAAGACAATTATCAACGGACATGGCGGTGAGTTCAGTTTAAAGATAACCGCTGATGACGTTTTCTTGAGCGGGCTCTCGGTTTTCAATTCTTCCAAAGGAATTGAACTGGCAAGTCACAGATCAAACCTGGGGGACATCAATGCTACATACAATTGGAACGGCCTTCTTATCACTGGAGGCGGATACAATAATATCAGCAACTGCAATTTCAACGGAAATATTGTAGGCATTTACATTTCCAACACCACCCATAATAGATTGACAGAATGCAATGCGGATTACAATTATCAATACGGCATTTATACCTTCTATGCAGAACACAATATTTTTAAAGGCGGAGGAACCAGTTTTAACGGTGATTACGGAATGTATGTCTACTGGTTCTCGGACCATAACACAATCCGCGATTATCAGGCTAACAACAACAGTCACGGCCTCTATATTCTGGACTGTGATGATATAGATATAATCAATGTCAGCTGTACAGGCAACGGAGGCGACGGCCTTTATGCCATGGTCAGGGGCAGCGAGCTTGTAAATATCACCGCTGGCAAGAATGCTCTCTGCGGAATAAATCTATATCATACCGAAAATACATCGATCACCGATTCTCTGGTGTATACCAACGGGGAGTACGGGATAAAGGTAAGGTATTCAAGGAACAATGAATTTAAAAGAAATGTCATGATGGGGAATTATTACGGAATCAAGTTGGGGTCCACTAGTAAGAATAATCTTGTATCCGCCAACATATTTCATGATAATTTTGCAGACATTCAATGCAGGGATGACGGGGAGAATATATGGAACACATCGAAATCCGGTAATTACTGGTCCGATCATAATGCGATTGATAAAGATGGTGATGGATTATTGGATTCTCTTTATATCATAGGTATTGGTGGGGCCCCTTCGGACATGAAACCTCTTTCTTCCCCCCCTGTTGATATCTCCCAATATGATCCTCTCTGGGAACCGGACTATTCAATGATGAGAGACTCGGATAATGACAGTTACTGGGACATAGAGGAGATTGTGTTCACCAGCGATCCCTATAACGCTGTCTCCATTCCGGATGATTGGGATGGCGATGATTGGAACAACACGGATGAAATTGATATCGGAACAGATCCAAGGGTGGCTGCGTCTTACCCAAAGGACAATGACGGTGATGGTACATTTGATACCTTGGACAATGATATTGACGGCGACGGAGTCCCAAATGAAAAGGACCTATATCCATATGATAAGGGGCAGTGGAGTATTGACCTGGGTGATGAAGATTCGGTTCTTGATCCCGATCTGGCAATGCTGATATCCTTCATCATGTCCGTTCTGCTGATTTTCTTTTATATCATTGACCGTTTGGAATAATGTGTAAAATTATAATTACAGACCGTGGCCGATCAGATACCCCGGTCATATTGGGTAAATCATGATCCGCTAGCAATTAGATATTCTATCTTTTCTAGTGAATATTAATTGGATCAAACCGAATAGGTAGAAAAGAGCTATGCCTGTAATCGATAACGGTTTCAAGGATGTGAGTTCATCGGGGAAATCCATTCTGTTCATACTCTTTTGTCCCTGTTTCTGGAGTAGGTTATTCTTGCTATTCTGAGACTGCTGTTCATCAGGTGGCTGCTGGCCTGGGGGTTGCTTACCTGGAGCTTGCTGCTGCCCTATGATTCTAACATGTTCAACAGGATGCCCAATAGATCCTCTGCTAGATGTGGATTCTATATCATCGTCCCCGCTAATTGATAATACCCATTTATCGGGTTTTTCCTTGTCCTTAAGGAACCTGCCGGTAACCATTGCCGCATTACCGACCTCCAATTTCCCGATTTCCGTTTGAGATATTACCGGCAGCTGTTCTTCATTATTTTTATCATCCCTTATAACAAAGACCTTCTCATTGATGATCTCATGGATCTCGCAGTGGATAACTTTTACAGTCTGCCCGGCAAAGGAGTCCGGCTGCTGAAGAAGAAGGGGTATGGGAACTTCCGATCCTGAATTCCCATTATCTGGACCATTAGGCCCACCGTTTTGAGGCGGTTTGTTTGATCCCCGGTTCATTCTCGTCTCAATTGCATAATCCCCTGCTTGAACACTTGATAATATCATTAGTAAAATACCGATGATTATCATTATCCTGCAGAAGCAAATGATGCCCAATTTCTTCCTTTTACCTCTTATATCTTTGACCTTTTGGGGATCTGAATTACCAGTATTATCCAGAAATCTATCTTCTTCCGGTCCTTTGATTCCCAGGAGCTTCACAAGCAGCACAGAGCTCATTATTGATGCAGGCGGTATGAGGGGTATGTAGTATCTGATATCCTCAACCGTTCGTTTTAGGACCCATCCTTGGGAAAGGTAGATTATGAGCGTGAGCAGTATCAGTGATAACATAGCGTAAATTATAGGTTCCTTTCTCAGTACCCAAATTGCAGGTATACATATGAAAAGGAGCGGAACGAAAACCAGGAGATATTCGAAAATGTAGGGAGCATTTTCTTTATCATCCTCTCCCCAGTTGAAATAGGAATCGAAGAACGAAGCTGAAGGTTCAGATACCTCTAGGGTCATATTTCCAGCGGTATCGCTTGAGACGACTGCCTGGAGGTTCTGGGCCTGATATCCTGAATTGAAGGGCCCGCCGAAATAATTGGCGTTATAAGCCAGCAGTATCCCTCCTATCAATCCCAAGCCGATACATAATGGCAGCGTTAGGCCTAATACCTTGAGGATGTTCTTCTTGGAAAACAATCTTTTGATGAAATATAGGGGCTTATTTTTATCCATTCCCTTTTGACCGGCATCCTTTATAAGGACTCCGAGAAGGAATAGGGCCGGCATGAAACAAGCTACCGCTGTGGAGTACCTCATAGTAACGGCCGAACCAAGCATTATTCCGCCGATAAAGGATATGATTATAGGCAGAACAAATCGGGTCATTTTTCCTATAAGGTCATATCTTTCATCCCACTGATCAAGTGCGATCATGAACAGCCAAAGGCCCAGAAAAGCAAGGGCGACCGAAGCCAATCCCCCCATCCATTGACCGAAGTACAGCTGTAGCGTTATACCTCCGGTCATTGTAAGGAATGTGGCCAGGGTGGCACCCTTCCAGTCAAATGTCCTGCAGGTGATTCCCCAAACACTGAGGGCGAGGATGACAACCATCAATGTCCCGAACAGACCTTCGAGACCTATGTACATTAACCACGATATGATAACCGATGGGCCTGGAGGCCAATGGTTAACATAGTGATATTCCCCATCCAGTTCAGCTACACCCGAGGCAAGGGGCGGTGTGGGTCCTTCAATGATCTTGTTAGCCATTACCGTGTGCTGTCCTTCTTCCAATTCCCCGGTGTATTCAGTTTTTCCCGAAGCATCCGTGAGGTCCAGTTCAATTGTATTTCGTTCACCTTTATCTATGATGACCTCCACCCCTTCCAAAGGTGCACCCAACATATCCAATACAGTGATGCTTAATTGATATTCCTCACCTTTGCTTTCAACATCGACCTCCGCATATATGTTATAGCGCCCTTCTTTGGTCTCAGCTTCCAGTACTTCCTGTATGATAGTCACCTTACCTCCCTGTTCCGGGGGGATGGCGATTATTGCAGGTATCTTGCCGAATGGTATATTGAACAACCTGCATTTACCAGAAGTATCGGTGGTATTTTCCCATACTCGGGATGAGTCTTCTACCCTCTTATCTATCTTGAGTGTTATATTAGCCCCTGCAACCGGATTATTATCTGAATCTGTTACCTGAAATTCAATATCATTATTTTCTCTCTCGCCGTCAAAACTTCCGTATTCGAAATCCACGCTGTATTTCCCTTCGCTGATCTCGGTTGAGAAGACGCTCTCGTAAAAATAGCGCCCTTCAGCTTCATCCAGTGGAATAGAATAGTATCCATCAGTATAGAGTTCAGCCCATCCGTAATATCCCTCTTCATCCTTTAGATGGGGCTGACTGCTCTCCACACCGTGCTCTATTGTATGAATGTACATGGAGATTATTACAAAAGTTAGTATCACAAATAAAATGCATCTTTCTTTATTGATAGCCCTTCCTCTTGGGTCCTTTTTTATATTGCTGAAAAATCCATTTACCGCTTTCTTCATCGATTGAGAATATAGATATTCAATGTATAAAAATATTGGTCAACTCTCTTGAGATTTGTAATATAATAAATATGCTGGCCATCACAGATTCAGACCGGTATCCTATTCTTTTACCTAATACAGCTATTAAATCAGTATTTTTAAATACATATAAATAAATGTTTATTGACTAGGTTATGATATAAATTGTATTTGTATTGCACTAGAATCCTGTACGTGGAGATGAAAAAATGATAAATGTAAAACGAACTTTAGCTTTGTTGATCGGGGCTTTCCTGATAGCAATTTTAATGCCGTCCATAAATGCTGAAACCCCTTTGGCTAAGATGGATTTTGAAGACCTGGCCTTGGTAAGCGGAGATGTGGAATGGGAAATTGATTGGACCCATAGTTCGGACCCTTCCGGTGAGAAACGTGAATTCAGTTATCCCCAGATATCGAAAGATACATCTTTCCATTTGCAGGGTAACCTTGAAGAGCCCCTCACCGCCCCTCTTGTCTCTGAAAATCCTTCAGGGGCAGTACTTTGGTCCTTTGATTCTTACATTGGATCGGGAGAAATAAATTTCCTAAAGGTGCAGGATAGCAGTGCACATTGGAATTCCAATGGATATATTGCCGTACACGATTGGAATTCAGGGGCACCAAGGGTTCAGCTGAACAGAAGAGATGGTGAGAACAGTGTGAACCTGATAACTGTTGATTCGGTATCCGGCGGGGAATGGCATACCATTTCCATGTCCCTATCCCCATCTGGAGAATGGAAGCTGACAGTTGACGGTGCAGACTCCAACTCCACCAATGATACAACTTACCTAGCATTGACACATATCAGCATAGGAAGATACGGTAAGTACGACAATATACTGATCAAGGATCAAGCTGGCGGATTGCTGGCAAGTTCGGATTTCGAGGATGTTATCATGCGGACTGGCGGAAAGGATATGCTGATGGATTGGACACACAGTTCCGATCCCACCGGTGCTGCAAAGGGATTCAGCTATCCTATCATCAATGTTGATAAAACGGTATATCTGGAAGGAAGTCTGAAATCACCTGTTACTGCCACATTGTTCACATCCAATCCATCGGATGCGACATCATGGTCACTGAGATCATCATCCAAGGTAGGAGGATATAATTTCATAAAACTCCAGGAAACTGAAAACCACTGGAATTCCAACGGATACATACTTTCCCACAAGAAGAGCGGTGAAACGGAGCTTTTATCATTGGATAGAAGGGACGGCACTTCACCATCAACTCTCATTTCCCTAACCATAAACGGAACGGATTGGGTCAACCTTACCCTCTTGAGGAGTTCCTCGGGAGAATGGCAGATAGATGCTGACGGAATCCTATCGGAATCAGTTGCCGACACCACCTATGATTCTCTTCCTTTTATCAGCATAGGAAGATATGGTAAATTTGATGACTTTGTGATCGATGATAAACCAGTTGCCGGAGATGACAACACCACTGGGGATGATGACACAACTGGTGATGACGACACAACCGGGAACGATGATACAACCGGAGATGACAACACCACCGGGGATGATGATACGGGTACCGATCCTGAAACAGATAATGAAGATGAAGACGATACTCCTGGTTTTGCCATTGTTTTGATCATCCCAGCATTGGTGCTGGCTTTACTGCATTATAGAAGACGGGAATCCAATGGATCTTGAATGTCCTCTCAGGGTCAAGTTTTGTTGTTTTCCAGTAAAAATCATGATAGGTTTTATGAAATAATATTTCCATCAGCAGGTATATGATCCGTGATTATTCATTCTGTCCCTTTTGCAAAGGAGAGATGTTCCCCCGATTGGAGGAAGGTGTCCATAGGAACAGCTGTCAAGTATGCAATTTCATTCATTATCGTAATCCAACCCCTTCAGCTGCAGGTCTGCTATTCAGAGAAGAAAAAGTGCTGCTTATCAAAAGAGGTGTTGAACCGGGTTATGGTGAATGGTCCCTCCCGTCGGGTTTTATAGAAGAGGACGAAACCCCTGAAGAAGGATGTATCAGGGAGATTATGGAAGAGACCGGATTGACCACATCCGTTGATGAACTTCTTCACATTTTTACAATGAGGACGGAAGTATATGGTTCCGTTATGATCATAGTGTATAAATTGAAGGAAGAGGGGGGCGAACTCAGACCGGGCAGTGATGTATTGGATGCTAAGTTCTGCTATGTTGAAGAGATGCCGGATCTCCATCTCGATCAATTATCAGACCTGATAAAGATGGCTCATAATTCCGAATTCAGGTCCAGTGAACCGACTTGATGAATTCATCCCACTGTGTATCCTTGGCAAAAAGGATCTCCTCATATTGACTGTTATAAACCGAAGAGCGGTACGGGATGTATATAGATATGCCGTGGGCATCAGGATGACCTGGTTTGGAGTTAATCTTCCTGCAGCCCATCACCACCTGGTTAATAAGATCCATCACTTCCTGGGAATGTGGATTCTTGAGGGTTCCGGCCTTTTCCTTGGAAAGCATATATGCAAAATCATAAAGGTCATAATTCGTGTAGGTTGCGATCCCCAGCCAATCCATCTGGGCAGAAAAGAATTCTGTGTATAGTTCTTCTGGCAGTTCGGGATGGCCTATTACATTGTTTATTAGATTGGCCTGCCTTATTGTCTGTCCGATTCCAGTCACCTTGTTGAGTACATCGCCGGCAAGATTGTCAACAGCGACCCCCAGATCTTCGATCAGGGATAGGTTATATCCTGCCATGACGTCGGAATAGGTTTCTTTGGGTATGAAAACCCCTCCAGTCCACGGTCCGTAGGGTTCAAAAGTATCGATCATTGTATGGGTGAACTCTTCGGGATTCATGTCCGGGTTTGCAACAAGTTCATTCCAGCAGGTATCATACTGCCAATTCCCAGCTTCCCATATGTCATTTTCGGGTTCAGCTTCGGCCCCCCATCCGTAGGTTGATCCCCCTACGAAATAATCCACACAATCCTTAAGTTCGTATCCGAATTCCATCATGCCGACCAGACAGCCTTCGGTGGATAATATTTCAACATTCCTTCCTACCTTCTCCTTGAAACTCTCGCATACTTCTCTTATTTCTGGCAGGGAAAGGTGATCTTCCGAACTCTCATCCCAGCACATTCCCCTCCATCCGCCACCGTGGTTGACTAGATGAATATTGTAGTATTTGGCCGGATATGCATCTATACCCCAAAGAAGGAACTTCTCAAGATGGGCCGGATCTCCCAGATTCAATTCACTATCGGTCCAGGTTTCATCTATCAATGTGATGGGCATTTCAGTGGAATTGCCCTCTTCTATTTTCAATAATTTAGTATCCCCTGGGTCTTGTCTATCCAGTATTCCTATTAGATTGACCTTGTCAGAGGTATTGACCATCTCGAGATAATGAATATTGCAGAGCATCATATTCCAGTCTGCCAGATTCCCATCACCGCAGAACCAGAAAAAAGAGGTCCATAATGCTTCAGTCTGCATTTCATCAAGCTCTTTTTTACCCTTGTCTTCCCGATAGATAAAAAAGATAGTGGACGTTACTATCAATAGAGCTACCACACATGCTGATATCAGTTTGATGGTTTTTGATTGCATATTTTAGCACCGTTTCAATATATTTGGATGTTTAGGATCACTATTACTGGCAACTGCATACTGTTCAATGGTACATATTCAAATTATTCTTGCTCTGAGAGGATAAATCTTCACCCTTGGAAGCTTTAATCTTCTCAATTGCCTTGATGAAATGATTGACTGTTACTCTTGTTCCTTCTTTCCTCACAGTATTCATTCCGGCTTCTCGGCATATGTTCTGAATTTCGGCGCCGGACATTCCTTCGCATATCAGGGCGAAATTTGGGATCATCTTCTTGACCCGCCAGTCTAGGTTGAGTTTGCTGGAATGAATCTCGAGGATTTTTTCTATTCCTTCCAAATTGGGCGGAGGTATCTCAATTATCCTATCGAACCTTCCAGGTCTTAGAAGGGCTTTGTCTAGTATGTCAGGCCTATTGGTAGCAGCAATAATAGAAACATTCTCAAGGGGTCTGAAACCATCCATCTCTGCAAGCAGCTGCATCAATGTACGCTGGACCTCACGGTCGCCGGAGGTGTTCAGACCCATTCTTTTTGCACCTACTGCGTCTATTTCATCTATGAAAATTATGCTAGGGGCCTCTTCCCTTGCTAGTTGGAACAGTTCCCTGACCAATCTGCTTCCTTCTCCAATATATTTTTGGACGAGTTCGGAGCCTACCAATCTAATAAATGCCGCTTTGGTCTTGTTAGCCACCGCTTTCGCTAACAATGTTTTTCCATTTCCCGGAGGACCAACAAGCAGAATCCCTTTAGGCGGTTTTACACCTACTCTCTTGTAGAGTTCGGGTCGAGTCAGAGGAAGCTCCACTGTTTCCGTCATCCTCTGGATCTGTTCATCCAGTCCTCCAACATCATCATAAGTAGTGGCTGGTCTTTCCAGTATTTGGGCGCATGATACAATGGGATCTTTGGAAGAGTTCAATGGTTCCATCACATTGAGATTCTTATAGTCAAGCATGACTCTTTTTCCCGGACTCCAATCATTATCGTAATCCCTGCTTGCCAAGTTCTTCACAACATAAATATGACCCACACCATTTTTCACTACGAAGCGTCCGTCGGCCAATTCCTCCATGATCTCCGCAACAACCAGGGGCGGTTCTCTGAACTCTTTCAATTTGGCAATAAGCTTGTTCACACGTTTTTTTAGTTTGTTAATATCATTATTCTTTCTCCGCAGTGTGTGCTCGAGTTCTGCTTTTTCAATCATCAATGAATAGTTTTTCTCCATAAGATCTGCATTGAGCCTGTTCAAATGGGAAAAGGTGGTATTGCTTGACCGGATTATCCTATAATCGTCTGAATCAGTTAGGTTCTTGGAGGCGTCTACGTCCGAATTGTTGTCTTTTTCCGGCTCTCTTCTTTTAGATCCATCTTCAGAATTTGACATTTGAGCTCCTCGGAATTTTTAATTTTTTTTTTAACTAAACAACCTATTCATTTTTTTCTTCTTCCAGGAAAAATAATTTTCCATCTTCATCTCTGAAAATATCAATTATCTGTATTGTATCCTTTATTTTCTGAGTGCCGACCTCATCATTGATTTCCTCAAAATAATCCATAGCCTTATGGCACCACAGTTCAAAGTGGGTCAATGAATATTCCTTCAATGTTTTTCTCATGTTAAATCCACCTTCTTATCCGATATTCTTTTACCGTTCAGCGGATATTCTGATTCCGCCGTCCTTATAGTGAATGTAAATGTTATCCCTGACCTTGCTGGAAAGATTGGACAAGGACTCATAGACTGTTAGTTCATCAAGGCCGAGAGCCTCTGCAGCTTTGGCAGTTGACCATTTAATGTTCTCAAAATCGTTTTCAGCAATATAGTTGAATAATTGATTCTCCACATCGGTAAGTTCTTCAAAACCCATATATTACACCTTGATGACCGGGATTAATATTCCTTTTTTTAATCAAATAACTAGGTCTCTAACGATATTTATTAATTTTCTACAAATTAATTTTCTGATAAAGAAAAGCCTCTGTAAAAACTGTAAAAAGATAGTGTTCAGAATGAAGTCTGAGCTATACCATGATGGGAATGATAAAATATAATGTCCATTTCTCTTCTTCAAAACTCTTATTAATAACCAATAATATCCCCTATGGAAAATTTCCAGCGGGTTTAACTTATCAGAAATAATATTGGCTCCTCGTAAGAATTTGTGCAAGTTCTTGATTATTTTTCAATCGATATAAC
>CAYSHM010000033.1:0-27136 GCA_964430885.1 uncultured archaeon
TATATCGATTGAAAAATAATCAAGAACTTGCACAAATTCTTACGAGGAGCCATTTATATAAGCTCTCTTTACTTCTCATCTCATGTAAATATCAATGGTAACGTCTGCTTTCGCAGATGACTGCCATATCCCGGTTTCAGATGTGATCATTATGGATATGAACCAGAAAAGAGACCTACTTACAAGGTCCATAAAGAGCAGAGGCGTCCTGAAGATTTTCTATCAGGGGGGTTTCAGGGTGATCGAGCCCTGTATACTGGGGATCAATCTTGAGGGAAAGATATCTCTCCTGGCCTATCAGGTTTCAGGCCATTCGAGAAGCGGCATCCCCCAGGGATGGAAACACGTTCCTCTTTCCGAGATCAGACATATCAAGGAGCCAGGATATGTTTTCTACAGGGAAAGGCCCGGGCTCATGAAACAATTGGATAAATTCAGCACCATAATGGAAGGCAATTGAGATTCCCATTGGTTTTAAAAGCATATTTTTATTAAGCATTGAATTATTTCACCTCTAGGCCGATAGCTTCACCGATCTTATCGGCAAGGACAGGTTGATGAAAATGGCTGAACTATTTCCAGTAATTCAGGTTGCTCTGGACCTTATGAACCTTCACAGGGCCGTACAGATATGCAGGGAAAGCGTGGAAGGAGGGGTCCATTGGATTGAGATAGGTACTCCGCTTATAAAGAGCGAAGGTTTGGAGGCTGTAAGGACCCTCAAAAAGGAATTCCCAGAGAAGACTATTGTTGCCGATATGAAAACCGTGGACGTGGGAGGATTGGAAACCGAAATGGCGGCAAAGGCAGGAGCCGATGTTATTGCCATCCTGGGCATATCAAATAACGGCACCATATCCGAAGCGGTCAGGTCAGGGAAGAAATACAACTGCCGGATCATGTGCGACCTTATATGCATCGAGGACAAAGCCAAGAGAGCGAAAGAGCTGGAGGAACTGGGGGTTGATTATCTGGCACTTCATGTTGGTATCGATCAGCAGATGGATGGTGTTTCACCTATTGATGAACTCAGAACTGTGGCTGAAGCGGTGAACATACCCATCGCTGTGGCCGGCGGGCTCAACAGCGAGACCGTTGCAGAGGTGGCGGATAACGGAGGGGACATTATCATTATCGGCGGTGCAATTACAAAGGCGGAGAATGTCACTGAAGCGACCAGTACCATCCTCAGAGCGGTTGAGGAGAGAACGGTCATAGAAACAGCGCTTTTCAAGAAATATTCCTTCGACCAGCTGATGGAGGTTCTGTCCAAAGTATCCACCTGCAATGTATCCGACGCTATGCACAGGAAGGGTGCAATGAAGGACATCAAACCTCTCGGAGGTGCGGACCTGAAGATGGTGGGTCCAGCCCTCACTGTTAGAACACTTGACGGTGATTGGGCGAAACCGGTGGAGGCGATCGAGAAAGCAGAACTGGGAACAGTTCTTGTCATCGATGCGGGGGGCGGATACAAGGCCATATGGGGAGAACTCGCTTCATGGAGCTCCAAGGTCAAGGGTATTGCCGGAGTGGTTATTGACGGTGCGGTCAGGGATGCCGACGAGATATTTGAGCTCAAATTCCCTGCCTTTACCAGGAATGTGGTTCCCAATGCCGGAGAACCGAAAGGATTCGGGGAGGTCGGGTGCGAGATAGTGGTCGGCAACCAGAAGGTGGAGACGGGTGATTGGATAATCGGAGACATGTCCGGAGTGGTTGTGATACCCAAAAGAAGGGCTGTAGAGATAGCCAACAGAGCCCTGGATGTCTACGAGAAGGAGAACCGGATCCGGGAAGAGATCAAGCGGGGCTCCACCCTTTCAGAAGTAATGTATCTGGACAAATGGGAGACCATAAAGAACTGAAAGGTCTTTTTTACTGTTGATAAGCGCTCAGAGACCGCATCTTGAATCCGGGCATCCCCTGCAGCAGGAAGGGCGGGGCCCTTTGGAATCCGCTGTGACCACCGGAGCTGTGGACCTGTAGACCCTTTTGACCCCTATCTTACCGCATTTCGGACATTCCACACCTTCACCGCCGGATTGACTGGAAGGGAAGAGATCCTGGAACTCGTGACCGCATTCGTCGCATTTGAAAGTGTAAGTAGGCATTTCTATCCATCCTGTAATAGGATGAATGCTATCTCGAATAATAGCTGTTTCTTTTCAAATCCTGCCTCATGCAGAAATAATAAATATTTGTGAGGGATTATACGAGGAACAATAATGTTTACATCATTAAATGAGTATTCAAGGTGTATAATATGGTAGATATTAAGGAACTAGAAGACTTGGATGTGGTCTGGTCCATGGACCGCAATATCCAGCTGTTATTGGGAGCATTGAAGGATATAAAAGGGGCAGGGGACCAAGAGAAAAGATCGGTCCTTGAGATAGTCGAGAAGAAGATTGCGGAGATCGAGGATTATTATTACCGGCCTGTTGATTCCAGGGATCTGTATGACGAGTTATCCACAATGTTCGAGGAATTGAGTGAAACGGGTAAGGCCGAGGATTACTATGGTCGCATCGCAAAGATGGATTCATCTCTCCTTTTCAACAAGGCAAGGTTGCATAATTTTTTCGGTAACAACAAGAAAGCAGTTGAGCTCTACAAGAAAGCTCTGGAACTTATGCCTGACTTTGTTGATGCCCAGAAGGGACTGAAAACCGCCGAGAAAAGATATTTCAAATCCGTGAACCAGCTGGAAAAATTGGAAGAGAAGGCCGAGAAGAGGGACGATGCAAAGGGCTATATTGATCTCGGCAGGGCCCTTGCGGATGTGGGAAGGATGATGGATGCTTATGATACATATGACATGGCCCTGAGGTGCGACCCCGAAAACGCCGAGGCGTTGGCTAGGAAGGGCGCAATGCTACAGAGCATGAAGAAGTTCAACGAAGCGGTTGAACTGTTCCAGAAGGCCCTGTCAATATATCCCAAATCAATGATAGCCAAAAGGGGCATGAACTACGCAGAATATTATTTCAAGAACCCAGATTCGGATCTGTACCGTGAATAAATGTAGGGTTCTGGAAACCCGGAAAGCGGGGTCGGGATGCTCAGAAAAGTCCAAAGGGTTTCTACTACTCAGCTAAGAGCGGGGGTCCTCCACTTTACCCATGAAGAGTATCTGCCCTGTTTCCTGATGTTCGATTATGAAAACAAAGGGCAGGTCCGCTCTGAACTCTATGGGAGTGGCTGAAGGCCCGGCGGAGTAATTTCTCATTATCACCGCTGTTGCCGCAGCAGCCTCGGTACCCTCTTCGTCAACCTCCACAAAGGACTGATGGATAACCTTGTCGATATATACTGGCTCCGGGGTCATATTGGAGAAGTCCGCAGACGGAGTAAAGGCCTTGGGCATCCCCATATCCATCAACTGATCCTTGAGATTGTATTTCTCCTCAAGTTTGAACTTCGGCAAATATACATCAACATATTGGGGGGTCATCGTATCCTTCAATGAGCTGAACATATGCTGGTCTAGACCACCCTCTAGGGAAGTAATATCTCCTGCAGTACCCTTGGAAAGGAGGACATACATGTTTGTGTCCCGGTCCTTATAGGGAAGCTGGAGCATCTGAAAATCCGCATTGTCCCCATGTTTCAAGGCCTTGGTCTCATCGCACATATGCATGAATTCAGCGGTCACTGTTCCACCTTCCGACAGATGGAAATCGTCCTCTTGGGTGGCTTCCTTGTCGAACTGGTAAAGCCAATCCGATTTGAAGTAGACGGCATTTGTCAATATCAGATAGGTGTTCATATCGATGTCCTCTTCAGAGAGCAGATCCTTTATCTTATCCTGGGTCTCATTCTCAACCCAGCTGTTGATGGTTTCCACCGCCCCGGAAGGATCTCCAGCAAAATCCAATCTGTCCCCCTGGGCAAGATAATACTGCTCTATTGCATCAATATAATTCGGTTCCAGCTCACCGCGTTCCGACAGCCAGTAGGAATTGGCGGTTGACAGTGCATAACCGGCCCCAACCTCGTTCAGCTTCTCCTGGAACTTATTCATCATCACCAGGCGTTCAGTTGAGTTCCATGGCAGGTCCAATACGGATTCCATCTCCCTTGCGGTATCGCCCTTGGCACCCTCGTAGGCCATACCTAAAGCTGTTGTTATGCTGTAAGGGGAAAAGAACACGTTCTCGGACCCATTCAACAATTCCAGATACATCTCGAATGCGAACTCATTGCTGAAGTTGATAATTTCTTGGAAACTGCTGTAAATTACAGTACTCTCAGGATTTCCTCCATCACCATCATTATCACTATTGCCCAGGTTCAAACAACCCATGGTGACCAGGGATACAACCGTTATTAGAAGACCCAAATAATTCATTACTGCCCTTCTCATAAGATCTACCTTCAATGCGAATATATTATGATAATGAAATTGTTCTCGGCTATATATAGGAATTTTGGTAGATACGTCGAAATGAGCCTTATGTTCAATGAGGGAGAACTATTGGAGAAAGACCAAAATTTTTCGCTAAATAATACTGCAGTCTCGCACATATTCACACTTATGAAATAATGCTCCATAAATATTAATTGATTATTGAATTCAATTAAATATTGTGTGAAAAAAATATTATTATTATTATTATTATTATTATTATTATTATATGATTATAATAATTAATTTACTCGACCCCATTTTAATTGATCAATTAACAATTGATTCAACGAACTAAATTGCCAATTATTCTTGCTCGAATGCAGATTGAACATTTAAATCTCTAAATATCTATTTTATAAGGATCTTTGCTGTCTCCTTTGCCGGAAGCACCGGTAGGTGAGGGGTCAGTAGGTATTGAGAAATCATCATCTTCGGGAATCGGGGCCTCCTTGATTATTTCAGGTGCCGACGGTTCTTCCACAGGGGGTTTCTGAGAAGGTTCATCAGAGTCTATCGTCATATCCTTATTCTCGCCTGGGAGAGATCCTTGGTCCGGTTCGAATTTTCCCACCTCTTCATGTGCCGGTTCATCTATATCATCGAATATATCCTCGACCTCCTCCTGAGTCGGGCTGACCTTGGTTTCAGGATCGAAATCGGCTTCTTCAGACTCCACGGAAGCGCCCTCTTCATCCTCGGCAACCGGGACAATGTTTGTGGATTCGAGCGCAGGGGTTTCATCATCCTCAAAAACTATATCCGCAGACTCATCTTCTCCAGATGGAGTGTCCTCTTTTTTCTGTTCATCCTCTATCTCCTTGTCGAACATGTCCTCCAGGTCATCCAGGGGTATCTCATCTTCCCTCTTGCCGAAACCGGACGGCTCAGGCAGGTATCTTGTTCCCCTATCATCCTCATCATCCATATCATCCGGAAGGATGACATTGGCGGCTAAACGGGTGTCATCTCCGCTCTTTCCCTTTTCTAGGCTCTTCTTGTGAGATGAAATATTCTTCCCGGATATCCTCTTGTGGCTCATGTCGCTGGCAAATTGGGTTGGGGCCTCCTCTGCCTTGGAACCCATATCTTCACCAGGTTTATCGGACGAGGTTTCGAAGCTGTCAGTATCTTTCTTTTCAGTGGAGTCCTCCTTCACTTCAGCTTGGGAGTCCGGGAACCGATTTCCGCACTCGGAGCAGAAAAGGGAACCATCATCGTTCATCTCTCCGCATTTGGGGCAGGCGGTGCCTTTCGGTTCCTCCTTTTCACTGGCTTCTTCATCCGCGGGGGTTTCTTCCTTGGAGGAAGAGGAGGTTTTCTTGACATCCTTTTCTGCTTCCTTGACCTCCTCCTTCTTCTTTTCTTCGAATCTCATTTTCTCAGGTTCCTTGCCCTTATCCTTTATCTTTTCATCATTGGATCCCTTGGTTTTTTCCTTCTTTTTCTCTTTATCCTTATCCTTTTTCTTCTCGTCCTTCTTTTTCCTCAGGGATCTCTGTTCTGAAATATGCTTGAATGTGTCATGTACCTCTTCATCTGTGAGCTGTAGGATCTTGTCCCTAGAACCTTTCAACTGGTTCAACATATCGGTCCAGAACTCCTTCTCCTCCGGTGTCGAGGCCACATGATCTCCCAGTTTATAGGTTTCTATCTCATCTATGTACGGAATTAGCAGCTGGGGAGCTATACCGCAGATGTTCCTGATGAACAGCCTGATCTCTTTTCCTATCTCTGGTGAAGCTTCTTCGCCGGAAAGAATATCCTTCATGGAGCCCCTCAGTGATTCGGGTCTTCTGAACAATATCTTGTAGAGCTTATCTCGGGCCTTCTTCCTGATCTTCGCATCACCCTCGTAAAGCTGCAGAACCAAGCCCCGGGTCTTCAGTTCAGCTCCGGAATGGCTCCGGCCCAGCACACCCATTACGAAGAGAAGAAGAAGCAGTACCACTCCGGAGAACAGGCCGAGGAACAATATGGTCCAGCCGGGTATCCATAGCTGGCTGTAGACGAACACAATAACTACCAATGGAACCAGCAGAGCTATGGACCAGATCTTGCTCCATTTCCATATCCTATGGCCAGGTGAGCTTTTGAAAGGCATAAGGGGGAAAAATGCAAGGATCAGGGCGCCGTATGCTCCCGGATACGCAATATTGAACCTGACAAAACCATTCTTGATAAGGGCAAGTGCACCGAATAGGGTTGTGATGGACAGGATGACCAGAGAAATGGATACCACAAATAGTGCACTAAGCTGTTTCCGGGTTCTCTTCCGATATTTCAGATCCCCTTCCTCCTGTTCACCCACATCACCCATGGGTGAGTTGAAGAAACTGGAGATGAGGAGAAGGAACAGACCTATAATGCTGGTTCTCCACCTTATCCTGATGTTTAACTTCTTGGCCAGCCAGAAAGCGAAAATATTGCTAACTGCCATAAGCAGTGATACTATCACCAAAGCAATGGGAATCGCGATGAGCCAGTTGATCCATCCTTTCCACTGGAATATTCCACCGTTTATGAAAAGAGAGAAGGCGAATACTGTGACAGAAAAGGCTATAATGAACGATTTCTTAGGTACGCTGGCGGCCATTAGACCGAACAGGGTCAATGACACGCCGGATTTCTCATCCACCTTTTGACCTGAACGCTGGAAAGCATCGTGGGCCTTCTCCTCGGCCAGTTCTCCCAGGAGCTTTCTGATCTTGGCGAGGAGCTTGGAGAGCCAACCCTGGCCGCCAGTTCCCGCTGCTCCGCCGGCTGTGCTCCCCGCAGTGCTCCCTGCTGCACCTCCCAAGGCTGCTCCCGCTCCTGCTGCTACTCCAGTACCGACTATGATCGATGCTGCTGCGGATATGGGATGGACAACCCTCTGTTTCACCGTGACATTGATGGAATCACTGGCGTAGCCGTAGGATCCCGTTGCTGAAACATATATCACATAATCCTTTCCATCCTCGGCATCAGAGGTATCCCATTCGACCGTTTTACTCGTGGCCTTTTCGGATACGTTCTTGATCTTTATCTCCAGGGAACATTTGGACTTGGGTGATCCTGTGGTTGGACAGATGGTCATATAATATGCCTCAATCACAAGATCAGTAGTACCGCCTGGGAAGGTCACCTCTACCTGCACTATACCCCAAACCTCGTCTCCCTCCTTGGGATTTACTATGGTTGCTTTAGCTTCCTTTATTGTGATGCTGAAGGGCTGGGATAATCGTCCGTTTGCCTGCACTATTATCTTGCACTCACCCTTTTTGACATTATATGGGATCATCATCTCTACCAAAGTGTCGGTCCATATCTCTATAAACTCCTGCTGGTAGACAACCTCTCCCGCGTTTGGACCGAATGTGACAATGGTCTGTATCCAAACGGAACCGCCCGAATCACCGAAATCTGTGCCCAATATATCTATATTGACATTGGTATAAACCGCCTCGGGAGAAACACCTGTGATCTGAGGCATTCCGGCGAAGGCCAGTGGGAAACCTTCCGACCGGGTCCCGTTGTAAGTGACAACTACAATATCACCAGCACTGATACCCATAAAAACCGATTGAAATACAGCAGACATATTGATTGTGATGACCGTTGCAGTCCACTCACCGGTTGCAAAATAGGAAACATAACCCGCTGCTGCTACAGGACTTGGGAACAGGATCTGTCCGTTCCAGCCTCCGAAGTTCTGACCGTGGATCTCGAAAATGGCATCGGTGGGGACGCTTGTAACAGGAGAGCCACCGATCATAATATTGTTTATCACCGGACGGGTCTCAACCGCCAGGGCGGTTCCGGCCATGCTCTGATCACCGTTGGCATCCTGTACAATAACCTCATAGTCGCGTAATGTGATATTGCCGGGAATGGTGAAGTTGATGGAATTATCGCTCCAGTCCACTATAGCTGAATCTATCCAGATTATGATAAAATCATCATCCATTAGACCCACACGACCCTTGGTAGCTCCAAAACCCGAACCTGATAACTGATGACTGGATCCTGAATAGCCGCCAGAAGGTTCAATGAAACTCACATACGGAGCACGGGTTCCCTTATAGGTGCTATCTGTCTCACGGGATTTTTCTATTCCTGCACTTGACCTGGCCGATTCCATATCCATGATCCCGAAAAATATGGACCCTGCCATTGTGAGAAACACTGCTATAAGTACGAATAAAAAGGATTTTCGCTTAATAATATCTCTGAAAATATCATCTCCTCCGGTGATGTAGTAAATAGCCATATTTTATCTATTAGTAAATATGCTTTGCTCTTCTCTTCTTGCTTTGATAACCTTTAATGAAAATGGGATAAATAGACAGTTTTCACCAATAAAAAATATATATTATGTCCCATATGGGCAGTAACATGGTGGAAGAAGAAGATAATAACGGCCCCTGGAGAGGCCAAGGAAGGGGCAGGGGAGGTGGCAGAGGAAAGGGGAGAGGGAGAGGATGCCGAGGGAGAGGACGGGGCAGGAGATGGATAACATCCCTTCCGGAATCTGATTATTACAGACCGAGAGGAGTTCATCCCGAAATGATGAAAGTAGAGGTTTTAAAACTGGAGGAGCTGGAGGCCATAAGGCTGGTGGATTTTGAAGGTATGAACCAGGAAGAAGCTGCAGCTCAGATGGGCGTTTCCAGAAAGACCATGTGGAACGATCTGAAAGCCGGCCGAATGAAGGTGGCTTCAGCATTGATCCACGGCAAAGCAATAAGGATAGAGGGCGGAAGCTACGTGATCAGGGACGAGGAAAATAAATGATGAAATTTTAGGAGGGTAAAATTGAAGATTGCAATTAGCTCCAAGGGTAGATTGATGGAGTCGGAAATGGACAATGCTATGGGCAGATGTCCTTTTTTTGCAGTACTGGATACTCAAGATGGGGACGTTTTATTCCATGCCAATCCGGGAATAAATGAGCAGGGTGGAGCAGGAATAAAAGCTGCTGAATTTCTGATAAATCTAGGTATTGATCATATCATTACTGGAAGCGTAGGGCCAAATGCTCGACCTCTCCTTAAAAGGAACAACATATCAATAATAAACCGATTTGGAGGGAAAATTGGCGAGATAATTTCCGAGTTAAATGAAACCAATTCTCCGATGAGCAACCTCCCTTCAACAGTAAAAGTAAACCCGGAGACCAATACTCCACCAATTGGAGCTTCCAATACATTGAAAGAAGATGACAATGGAAACAAACACTCAAAAGGCCAAAGGGGCCCTCGCGGCTACTGCTACTGCCGGGGATGCGGAAGAATAACCGCGAATGATGGAGGGGGGCCGTGCTATTCCCTCAAATGCCCCAATTGCGGCCTGATAATGGAAAGAAAATGGGAATTCTAAAATTCAGAAGGGTGTTCATATTCCATTTTATCATTAATCAATTCTGAATAATTCTTTGGAAAAATAACCATGATACATCAAGGTAATGAAATGAAAGAAGCAGATGTAGTAGTTGTCGGAGGAAGCGCTGCGGGTATCCCTGCTGCAATAACTGCAAGAAGGCACTACCCACAAAAGAACATAATGCTGATAAGAAAAGAACAATAGATTCTTAGCAAAACAATTCGTGTTAATTGATGAATAACATACTTGGTGTGTCAATGAAAAAGATCCGTGAACTTATTGAAAGGAACCGATCCTATAGGCGGTTTGATGAAGCGCGTAAATTAACCAAAGATGTACTTTTACAGTTAATCGACAATGCTAGAATATCCTCCTCCGCTGCAAACCGGCAGCCTTTGAAATATATTATTAGCTGCACTGATGTTAAGAACAAATCAATATTCCCTTTCCTGAAATGGGCGGGTTATCTCAAGGATTGGAACGGGCCTGTGGAAGGTGAAAGACCTACTGCATACATAATCATGGTTCATGACAAGGAAATAGGAAATAATGTTTGGTGGGACCACGGGATCGCTGCTGAAAATATTCTATTGTCTGCTGTGGAGATGGGTCTGGGCGGATGCATGTTAGGCGCCATAGATAAAAATGGTCTGAAAAAGGCATTGGGACTTGAAGAACAATATGAAGTGCTTATGGTTATTGCCCTTGGCAAACCCGCTGAAAAGGTTGTACTTGAAGAGATAGGGAACGATGGAGATATCAAGTATTACAGGGACGGCTCAGAGGTCCATCACGTACCTAAACGGTCCCTTGATGAGATAATTATTGAATAGAGGATGAAATCCATTTTTCGAGACATTCAATCCCAATCATCTTCGGCATCCAGGTCAATATTGAATTCGTCATCATCCCAATCCGATCCCTCAACCGAAACGGGGTCTTCAGGTTCCGGTTCTAGTTCCGGTTCTTGAGGGGCATCAGGATCCAATGAAATATCAACGGATCCATCCGTGGGTTCCCCGGGTTCTTCAATCGGTATGTCATCTTCGGAATCTCCGTCATCAATTTCATCACTTGCCGAGGCGCCTATCAACCCCTTATCCTCATCCACCGAGTCTGACTTGCCACCGTCTTCATCGGGGATTTCATTTTCGTCCTCTTCAGCATCCTTATCCGCTCCCTCCTCGGATTCATCTTCCTTGGATTCTTCTTCCTCTTCCTCTGGTTCACCATGGTCCTCTTCAGCATCCTCATCAAGTCCTGCAGCAGCTTCCATCTCCCCGCCGTCATCATCATCCTTCTTCTTTCTCCGCATTATAATAACTAGAAGAACAATGACCGCCAGCAGCACCACTACACCGATTATTATGTAGAGCAGGAAATCGTCGTCATCCCCCTCATCCTCAGACCCTGTTGTATTACCGTCATCATCACCTGCAGTATCATCGTCCCCGGTGGTGTCGTCATCTCCAGTGGTATCGTCGTCTCCGGTAGTGTCGTCGTCTCCAGTAGTATCATCATCATCGGTATCATCATCGTCAGGAGTATCATCATCGTCACCAATGTCATCATCACCTCCGCTGCCTGAATAATCCGAAACAACAATGGAAATATTGGCAATATTGTTCAGTTCATCGGTCTCCACGAGATCATCCCAAAAATCCGCAAGGACCATAACCGTATGAGTTCCCTTCACTCCGCTCCACATAAGCTCAACAGGGACGGATGAGTCCCCGGATTCAACTGTTATGACCTGGGTTGTGATCGGTTCCTGGTCCACTACAAGACCGACGGTAACTAACCCCGCCTGATCCAATCCAGTGGATTGAAGGGTGGCATTTATGGTGATCACATCGCTTTCCTGTGGTGAGGAGGGTGAGTGTCCGATATTGCCTATTGAAAAGTCCCCCGCAGTTGGGTAGATCGGGTCCTGCACCATAACAGAGATGAAACCGCCGTATATGTCGTAATGTTTGGAATTGTTCTGATCCGGCATGCCGTAAACCATATAGTAAAGCTGATCCATTCCGCCAACGAACTGCATTTCGACCTTCTGACCTGAAACATCCATGCTTTTTCCCATTACTGCATCGGTCCAGACTCCGCCCTCCAGGGTCTGGGTCTTTAAAGCTGTCGTCCTGTTGATCTCCGAGGAATATGCAAGGATAATCTGGTCCTTGTCGTTCTTCTCAAGGGCAAGGCTCCTGACCACTACATCGCTTCCTGCGGACTCGGTCTCTATCCCGGTAATTGAACCGCCCTCCGTACTGAATGTACTGAAGTATATACCGTCCTGGTTGACACCTGCTTTCTTAGGGAGACCATCCGGAAGAATTCCAACCCATGAAACAGCTGCATCATTGCCGGAAAGAAGTTTTGCCGATGGGGAGCATGAGTTTTTAGAATCCAGTTTCACTGCGCTGCTCCATCCTCCATCATGGAATGAAGTGGTGTATATCATGTTATTGGCAACATAGGCAAGGAGTACCCTTCCATTGTCGGCGTCCATATCAAAGGTCTGTGGACCCTCTGCAACCCCTGGATTGGGAAGATTCTTCCAGCCTACCGATTCCGTTGTATAGGCCGCTACCCTGAAACGTGTATCCCCTGTTGTGGCGGGGTTCATATCCCGGTCTTCCTTCCAGGCTAATATATATCTGCCTGCATTATCATATACCAGGCGCGGCTCGACCTCCTGATGATCATTATCAGTGATCCACTCTGGAGAGGACCATGTACCTGCATCCTTGTCATAAAAGCTGGAGCGAAGTTCCACCTTGGATGAGGCAAGGAATGGATTGCTTTCAGATGTAAGAGTGTTATCCTTGTAGGCTGCCCAGACCGCCATTGCATTACCCGACCGGTCATATGCAATTGTCGGGGCATAGGCGCTGTAGCCGTCAGACGATATCCAGGGCATCTTTTCCCAAGCAGCGTTCATTCCATCCCAGCCCAGGGAAGATATCCCTAAGCTTCCAGGTATTTCTTTAGCTGCATCATCCTCCACCATTATTATCTGAGCATTGCCGAACTGATCCACAGCAAGAGAAGGATTTGCCAGGGGGGAGGTTCCCTCCAGGAGTTTATCACCGCCCATTGTCCAGGTGAAATCCTGGCTGTTGAGCCAGGGCCGGTCGGTTATACCCGAGTTTCGGGTTACCCAGGGATGGGTTTCTGATTCCAGATACAGTGAACCCGACCTGCTGCTCCCCTTGGGTCTATTCTCGTAGAGCACGAAATCGAAGGTCTTTGAAGCACTGTCAGGTATGGTATACCAGCCGACGAATCCTTCAAGGAACAATTTCAATTTCAGACCCAGTTTTCTCAGATATGGCGACGGGAAACCCAGGGCACCGTTGACCCCCACCTCGTAGCCGACAGAGACCGAGCCCGCATAACCTTTCAGAAGATCCACATTGGTCTTCACAATAAGACTGAATGAAAGACCCCCCTCCCCATCCTTCCAGCTGAAAGGTATACTTGGGAAGAAACTGTTTGATTTGGTGGCATCAATGACAGCCTTTATCATGAGCTCGGCCTTGACCGCGACGGTCACGCTTACGTCCACAAGATAATCCAGTATCCATTTCAGGACCTTGCCGAGAACATAGCTGAGTCCCAGGGTCTTAGCGGCAAATATCTTTCCGAGATAGACCAGAAGCTCATTGAGGCCTACGGTCAATCCACCTGTCAGAGAGGTCTTGCCGTCTATGGATATGGTAGTGACCTTGATATATTCACCATCGGGATCGTTAAGATCGTAGACCACGATCACATCTATGGCGAGTTCACCCTCGCCAGCAAGCTCGAAACCGACATCCATCTTTCCTGCCTTGGATTTTATCTCCGTCTCACCCATAGGGAAGGAGAACCCGTATTCAGCCGATCCTCCAGCCACCGCGCTGCCGCCGCTATCGAAATCGATATGGAACTCAAAACCGAAATTCAGACCGGTTGAAAGCTCCTTGGAATCTGTGAAACCCAGTACATTGGTCACAAGCTTTGTGGGATTGGCCTCCAGCCTGAACTCGTAGCCTACGGTGAAATTGTAGGTGACAAGATCATCCTGCACTGGTGTGCATTTTACCTTGCTCCACAGCTTGGTCTTGATAAGACTGTTATCTATATCATGGGTCAATCCGTTCTTCTGAATGAAATTATCTATAGCCACCACCCAGCTGGGCCGCTCGATTATATGATACTCCGTATCGTGACCTGTGGTATTGGAATATCCGAACTTGGAAGTTGCCGTGACATTAAGAACATTAACATGAGGATGGGTTCTCAGATTATCCATTCTGAAGTCAGCCCACCAGGTGTCAGTATTGCCGTCATATGTTCCCCTGACATTCTGGTTCCAGAAAGAGAAGGTAACCTTGATGACCGGATCGTCAGGATCCCCTGCCTGTACCTTTGCCGTGAACCTCTGGGTGAGCTTTATACCCTGGACAAACACATCACCTCTGTACTGAGCCTTGATCTCGGTGACGCTGGGGGGCGGAAGCTGCTTCATCTCAATAACTATATCCTTGGTAACTCCGGGAGTTATCTGGATATTCTTCACTTCCTTTGTGAAATAGGCATATTTCTTTGCATAAAGGGACCAGGTTCCCGGAGCTATATTATTTATTCTGGCTGAACCATTGGAGTCGCTGACATCCTGAAACGGGTTGTTGGGATCTGCGGATACAGCTTCCTCCGGATTCTTGCTGGATGCCAGTATTATTGATACATTGTCAAGTTTCTCCTTGGTTTCCTCATCCTGAACGGTGACAGATATATTGCAGGGATTTCCGTCCATCCAGTACATACTGTAAAACATGATCCCCTCATCGGTTCCAACATCGTAATGGGTTGCAAACCCGTCCTTTGTGATGGTGCTTGAGGTCCATCCGTCATAGGCTATACACTCGAAATAGCCGTTCTCATTGGTGACTGTCTCGTTATTCCCGCCTCCTGCAGCAACGGTGAAATTGGCTCCCTGAAGGGCTCCGGAACTGGTACCTTCTGGATCATAGACCCTCTGCATGACATAACCCCACAGGAACACTCCTTCATTGGTGTCAGAATCCGATCCTCCGCCCAGATAATATGTGTATGTTCCGCCGGATGGACCTATCTGCAGTAGATCGTTCTTACCCGGCAGCCTAATTAGAGCCCATCCCGGAAGTGTTGTCAGGGTTGTAGTTCCACCAACCGTCATATTCCCAACATCCATTCCAATATACTCGAACTGATTATCTATGGAAACCCAATCGTTCACCGGATCGTACTGTGCATCGTTCTCGTTCCATTCCCATAAATTGACCGTAACCTCCACAAAGTTCAGGGCAAGATCACCAAGCTGAACCTCCACCTCTCTCCAAAGAAGGGTTCCGTCCAGTTCAAATGTGTTCTCCCAGGGCTGAAAATGAGGATGTTCCAGCCTGATTGTGTGATTGCCTACAGGAATATCGTGCATGAAGAACTCGAAGTAGTTATCATGGTTCGGACTGTATGGTATGGGTGCGATCTGCTCTTTAATGACATTCTGCCCATCCATTATCTTCACTGTCCAGGGAAGACTTTTCTGTGTGAGAAGAGCATATGAATCGAAATGTATCCTGACCTGTATCGACTCCACGAGATTGGGGTAGAAGACCTTTTCCATATCATTGATCTCCCCGGGTAGGAACCATAGGGTCTTGTCAAGATATCCAGGCACCTGGACCCGGATCAGGTAGTGTCCGATGGGCAGACCGGTGAGTATCAGGCGGCCGTCCTCAATTGGTATTGGGTCAGTTGGAAAAAGCTCGGATCCGTTCTTGTCCCACCAGTAATAATGGTCGAAGAACTCCATTGCATAGGCATCTAATATGGTTACCGTTCCATTGAGTGCTTCAACTTTGCAGTAGCCCCAATCCCTGTTCGCCTTGGCCAGGTAAAAATAGGATGTTGAATCCCGCAGCCTGGGTTCGGGGTGAAAATGAATATAGGTTCTCTTTCCGGCTTCCACCTTGACCATCTGTTCCTCCGGAAGAAGAAAACCTCTCTGGTCCTGGTACCAATCCTCCCCTGTCGGCAGGGTCTGGTTGTTCTCCTCCCAGGCGCAGTAAAACCTTACCAGATAAACACCTGAGGGCACCGAGGACCACACTGCAGAATAATTGTGGCTGTTGAATAATAGGCCTGCATCGTTATCCTCCTCGCTCCATACGGCAGGTAACTTGATATCGTCCTGATTTCTGAAAACCACATTCATCGGCGCATCCTCGGGAATATCTACTGGGGCATGGACCTTGATCTCTACAGATCCCTTGGAAAGGTTAACCACTATCTTTCTCTGGATATCATCTCCCGGCGAGATGCTCTGGGACACGCTGACATTATTGAACTTGAAATGGTCGATAATAATATTGTAATCTCCAGGAGGAATGTTCACGAACTTCACTATTCCTGAATCATCGGTCTCGTTTATATAAGGACCCAGTCCTCCGAACTCTGATTCACCCGATAAAGTGACGGAAAGGTTCTTGACCGGATGGGGGTTGTCCGCGTCCATATTGAACCAGCCGTTCCATACAACATTGATCTCAAGGGAGGAAGGGTAAGGTGTAAGAAGAAAATCCTGAAGTGTCAGTGAGTCCCCTTCGATTATGATATTGGATCTGTTGTCGGAATAGTACTCGGCAGCCGAGGCTGAACCTGAATAAGTGCCCGGATCCATATGGAGTATCTGGTAGAAACCAGTGTCATTTGTTGTGGTATCCTGGATTCCGATTGTCACGGTGGCACCGACCATTGGGCCGCCTGTGAGAGCGTCACGAACGGTCCCCTGGACAAGGGTAGGCACCTTCTGGCCAGCGGTGGTAGGTGTGAGATTGAGCACCTGGTTGACGAATTCACCTTTGGCTACCTTGATTTTCACGGTCTCCTCCCCGTAGAACTCCTTCTTCGCTCTTACCCAGTAATCACCTTCGGTGAGATGTGAGAAGGTAAAGAAGCCGAAGAAATCGCTGGTTGTCTGATTCTCAGGCGTATCCGGGAGAACCTGTTTGCCGTCCTTCTCCTCGGTTCTGTTGAATATTTCCACCTCTGCACCGTAAATGGGATTCTCGGTATTGTTCAGAAGCACAAAACCGCTCAAAAATGCATAGTATCCCAGGGCCCGGCTACCACCGTCCTCGGGTATTAGACCGTTTGATGCTGATGAGCCTGTACTTCTATTTTGGCCGCTACGGGCAAATGAATCCATTATAACCCCGTTGAATGGAGTTATTAGGAACAATAATACGATCATAACAGGTCCTAGGACCTTCATTGATGGAGCGAAGCTCCTTAATTGAGAGAGATTACTTTCCAGGGACTTCATGGGTGAACACCTTTTTTTATGTAAAATCTAATAACAGTGTTAATGCGAGGAAAGTTGTAATAAATAAAATTTTAGATGGAATTGGAAGCAAGGCGGTTTTTAGTGAAAGCTGTAAAAGCAAATCAATAATAAATGCTTTATAAAGGCCCATCAATTACTAATTTGATCAAAAATACTTGTCTATTCCACCGTAGCCCACCATCTTGTTCTCACGGGTCTTCTTGATGAAGTTGTCAAGGCGTTTTCTGAACTCCTCGGGCCTTGCCCTCCCTACATTAATATAGGCTACCCTAATCCTTTTGTAAGGTTCTGAGAAATTATTATAATTCTCCCAGACACCCGGGTCTTTCCGAATCTCGTCAATGATATCATCCGGAAATACAAATTCTTCGTTAACCACATCCCTTACCGCATCCGCCAATGAAGGATGAACCATATTTTGGTCCAAGAGCCACCTGAGCCTCTCCTTGTTGGGCTGGGAATATGAGCTCCTCTTTCTTCTGGGAGTATATCTTTGGGCCGAGCTTTCTGGATCATACTTCTTTATTGTGCTGTCTATCCACCCGAAGCATAGGGCCTCCTCCACCGCATCATTGTAGGGTATCCGGTTCTTGCTGGAAGCCTTGTGAGGATTGATCAGCCAGATCTCCTTTTTATCGCGGAAGTTCTCAGAAAGCCATTTTCTCCACTCTTTCCGGTCTGAAAAATATACTGTTTCAGTTATCTCCATATCCATCACCGAACTCCTTCATTAGATATTCACCTGTGTAGCTGCCTTCAGATCCCATTACCTGCTCGGGAGTTCCAATGGCTACAATTCTACCTCCTTCGATCCCGCCCTCTGGACCCATATCGATTACCCAGTCTGCGGAGTGTATGACATCCAGATTGTGCTCTATCACAATAACGGTGTTTCCAGCTTCCTTCAACCTGTGAAGTATCTTCAGAAGATTCTCGATATCGGCAAAATGCAGACCGGTGGTAGGTTCATCAAGTATGTACATTGTCCTGCCTGTGTCACCCTTGCTCAGCTCCCTGGCCAGCTTGATCCTCTGGGCCTCGCCGCCGCTTAAGGTGACAGCGCTCTGACCCAGTTTGATATAGCCCATACCCACATCGAGGAGGGTCCCCAGGATTCGCTCTATATTTTTCTTGCCTTTGAAAAAATCAACTGCTTCCCCTACGTCCATATCAAGGACATCGGATATGGTTCTTTCATTATATCGGATATCAAGTGTACGGGGATTGAAGCGCTTGCCTCCGCATTCGGAACAGGTAACCCATATATCGGGCATAAAATTCATCTTGATCCTTTTCTTTCCGTAGCCATCGCATGCAGGGCACTGCCCGTCCTTGGAATTGAAACTGAAATACGATACGGAATATTTTTTCTCCTTTGCAGCATTGGTGGATGCGAAGAGCTTTCGAACCTCATCAAACACCCCGGTGTAGGTGGCGGGATTGGACCGTGGATTCCTGCCGATGGGTGATTGGTCCATCAATATTATCCTATCGATGTTCTCAGCACCGGTGAGCTCTTCACAAAGTTCGCGGTCATAACGCCCGTCTGACAGAAGACCCGATAAAGTAGGCAGCAGTGTCTGTATCACCAGACTGCTCTTTCCCGAACCGCTCACCCCGGTTACGCAGGTCAGCACTCCAATGGGAATATCCACACTGAGTCCTTCTATATTATTGACATTAACGCTCTTGAGAGAGATCCATTTTTCAGGCTGCTTTCGAGACTCCGAGCCCTTGGTGGTGATATGCCTTTTACCGCTTAGGAATTGTCCTGTAATTGAGTCATCATCCGTCATAACCTCCGGTGGTGTGCCGTAAGATATTATCTCACCGCCAAGAGATCCTGCGCCCGGACCTATATCGATGAGCAGGTCAGCACTTCTCATGGTTTCGGCATCATGCTCCACAACCACAACGGTATTCCCCCTGTCCCGGAGGGTAAGAAGTGAATCCAACAGGGCCCTGTTATCCCTGGGATGGAGACCGATAGAGGGTTCATCAAGGACATAGACAAGTCCGTTGAGGTCGTTACCCAGCTGGGATGCAAGACGCAATCGCTGGACCTCTCCCCCCGATAGGGTAGGCATGGACCGGGATAGACTCAGGTAATGGAGCCCTACCTTCAAGAGGGCGCGGGTTCTCTCCAGGGACTCTTTTATTATGCCCTCACCTATCACGGAAACTGAGGGTTCCAGAAAATCTGAAAGTCTATTGAGCCAATGGTGCAGGTCTGCAATTGTCATGGATGAGATTTCCGGGAACCTTTTGTCATGGACCTTCACGAATCGCGGTTCCGGCGCCAGACCCTCGCCTCGGCATTCAGGGCATTCTTTTTGGCTCGTATATATCAGAAGCCGTTTACGGCTTTCGGGCGAGCTTGTCTGATGCAGAAGACGCTCGATATTGGTAACTGCACCCTGGGCGGAACGCTGGAAACCAATGGTTCTGCCCCTTGTCTTCATATCGTAGCTCCACTCGAGTATCTCTTCACCGGTGCCGTAGAGAACCTTCTTTTTAAAATCCTCCGGAAGTCTGTTCCAGGGGATCTCAAGGTCTATACCGAATATGTCGGCCATTGCGAACAGCTCAGCCCTCATCCAGTTTCCAGTGGGTTTGACCTTCCTGAGTACACCGAACCATTGAGAAGCTCCGTCAAGCAGAGACAGATCCGGTTTGTCTATCACCTTGGCAATATCCACCTCATGACGTTGGCCCCGGCCTTCACAGTGGGTGCACATACCCTCCGGATTGTTTGTATTGAACATTGTGGGAGTCATTTCGAAGAAGAATCTTCTACAATAGGGGCAAGCGTTCCTCCTGCAGAACCGATATTCCCGGCCATCCATGGACACTGATAGATAACCATTACCTCTATCATAAGCATCTTTCAAAGCTGCAATTAAATCTATCTTGATCTTTTCCCTGCCGCTGCTATCTCCTGCAGGAACGTCAAACTGTACCAGGCCCTGGCTATTGTCATTTACATTGGAACTTGCCTGATGGTCCGGTCCTGAAAGGGTACTTATTGACACCTCGGTGCCTGGAGTAGATGATAATATCAACTCGACCAGCTCTCCCGGGCTTTGGGGTTCTACAGCCCTGGCACAGCCGGGGCAGTATCGAGTTCCCACTTTGGAAAAGAGCACTCTCATGAGGCTGTACATATCGGTTACTGATCCGACCGAAGAGCGGGGATTTCTGGCAGTGGTCCTCTGTTCGATCGCAACAGTGGGCAGCAGACCATTTATCTGGTCAACATCAGGCTCTTCCATTTGATCCGCAAGCTGACGGGCAGAGGTGGACATGCTCTTAACGAACCTGTAGTGCCCTTCTGCATAGAGTGTATCAAAAGCCAGGGATGATTTACCGCTGCCGCTGACCCCTGTTATCACCGTCAGTTTATTGTGCGGGATGCTCACATCGATATTTTTTAGATTGTTCTGTCTAGCGCCTATAATTGTAATTGAATCGGCCCGTTTTTCCAGCGAGACATCAGCTTTTTCCAATTTGAGCGAAACCTCAGGCCTTTTGCTGCCGATAGGTTCCGCAGCATCTATACCATCACCCAAATTTGATAAATCATTGAAAAGTATTCGCCGCCGGTCCGATGAACGCAGAATGTTAGGGTCTGCAGTACTGGCTGTTTCATCATCCATCATGTAAGGGGGCCAATGCCTGAACCAGTCTGGAACCCTGAAATCTCCAGCCCGGTCCAGTTGCGGAATGTATGGAACGATGTCAAGGATGGGCGTTCCGGAAAATGCATCGAAGCCTTTTATCTCCAGGGTGCCCTCATCAGCATCGATCTTTTCAACCTTCACAGTGGTCAGGCCCAGGGGATTCGGGCGCACGGGGGAGCGGGTGGAGAAAACACCGGTTCGGGGGGCGTTCTCATAAGGAGGGTTTACCTGAAGGGTCCTTCTGAACCTGCTGCTATCCAGCCGGTGGAACCACCAGATTATCCTGACATGGGAATAACCGGATAGTTTACCGAGGGACCCAATAAAGGATCCATCAACCCTTACTATTATTTTGTTCTTGATCTTCTTAGTGATCCCTAGAGGGCAAACCTCGTTTTCCAATAATTTCGGAATTGAAATATATTCATTGGCTTCAAGATTCATAACATCTTTATCCTCTCTTAATCCGGGTATGTAGTCCATTGTATATGTTCCATCATCCGGAACATCCGCTTCCTTCACCCTGTCCGATACCGGAATGTGCGCCTTAATATCCAGAATGACTGCATCATCAGGTAGGTTCTCTGATTGAAATGATATCAATCCCTTCTTCATATCCGACTTATAGATGGAAATCGTTGAGATATTTATCAATCCAGATCTATCATGGACATCTCCCGGAATGATACCACGGTAGCAGCCCCTTACTTCTGAACCGGCAGCACCAACTTTCATTCTCCAGAGAACTATAAGATGACTGAACATACCACAGTTCTTCATGGCCTTGACATACTTGGGAAATATCTTGATGAAACCCAGTCCTTTACTGGATCTCACAGCCCCTATCTGTCTCAGTAAAAATTTTTCCATATCTATCATCCTGGCCTCTCAATGATGTGAATGTCCATGTCCATGGCCTCCGCTTCCCTCATGGGGATCGGGTATACCCGGTACATGACCCAGCTGGTGACCCAGCATATGGTGATAATCCTCTATTGACATGAGATTGCCGCCTGCTCTCTCCACCACCTCTGATAGAGCAGGATGGATATGCATACCGTCCACCACAGGTACCAGAGAACCCTCTTTAGTGTACATCAGATTGATTATTTCCTGTATAAGGACCGAGGCCTGGGGACCTATGATGTGAGCCCCGAGTATCTTCATCCCATGCCTTGCGGCGATGATCTTCACGAAACAGTCCTTCAAGCCCATTGCGCTTCCCTTTGCCGTATCCTCAAACCTCTGGAAACCTATGAGCACACCATCAAGACCGTATTCTACAAGCGCTTCTGCCTCTCCCATGCCCACTCCGGCTATCTCCGGGTGAGTGAACACAGCATGGGGAACAGCGTGGTAATCCGCCTTCCTATGGGCATTTCCGAATGCATTGTAGTAGACAACGGCCGCCTCGTGATTGGCAGCATGCTTGAAAAGATGCTTGCCCGTTGCGTCGCCGAAAGCCCATATATTGGGCATTGAGGTCTCCATTTTTTCATTGACCTTTATCCATCCTCTTTTATCTGTATCAATACCTGAATTCTCTGGTTTCAGAAGGGCGGTATTGGGCGCCCTGCTGGAGGCCACAAGGATCGCATCGGCGGTGACGGACTCGAGCTTGCCTGTGCCCTTATGGTCCGCTATTACCTTTATTCGGCCGTCCTTTGATCTCTCCACGCGCGTTACCTCGTGTTGGGTGAAGATCCTCATCTGCTTCTTCATCTTGTACAGCGCAACAGCTGATATTTCGGGTTCCTCCTGTTTCAGGAACTGGGTATTGCGGCCGATTATGGTGACCTTCGAGCCCATTGATGATAAAAAATGTCCATATTCGGCACCTATGTAGCCTCCTCCGATGATGACTACGGACCTGGGCAGTTCATTCAGTCCCAGGATAGTATCGCTGGTTAGATAATCTACTCCAGCCAGACCCATTATGGGCGGTATGAATATCTCCGATCCGGTACAGAGAAGGATCTTTTCGCCCTTTATCTTCTTACCGTTGACCTTTAGGACATAGGGTTCAACGAACTCAGCCGGATAAGGATAATAATCAAGGTTCCGGGCATGGGTAAGCCCTCTTCTGATATTCTCGATATCGGGGTTGATATGATCACGCATTCGATCCATTACTGCCTTGAAATCAATATTATCGATCTTTGCCTTGATACCGAATCGGTCTGCGCTATCTATTGTCCTTACAACGTCCGCAGGATAGAGGAGCATCTTGGACGGTATGCAGCCCCTTGTCAGGCATATACCACCTGGCTGGTCCTTCTCGATGACTGCTATCTTCAAATTCGGGTTCCTGCTCATAACAGCGCTGATAATGCTCATTGCAGAACCGGTACCCACAGCTATAATATCGTATCTTTTCATAGTATCACAACTATATAGTACAGAATCAAAATGATTTATCGGGATAGTATTTTCAATTTATTTATACCGCCGGGCCTTTTTTATTCCTTTTCTGCTTCAGCCTATCATAGGTAGATTACCCATCCATCATACCACAATAGAAATAGAGATGAGTTTTAAATATAACTTCCCATTGTGGCAGTTAAGTTTAAATATAAATTCACATATAGGTAGAAATGAAGCCGCAGAGGAATGAAGCGTTATAACCTGTCCCGTGATATTCAAGGTTTTTTTGATTTCCGGGAAGTTCCATTGTATGCTTCGATAAAAAATATTAAAAGGAGACGATTAAAATGCCTTGGGGAGATAGAAGAGGACCTGAAGGAATGGGTCCGAGGACAGGCCGGGGCCTGGGTTATTGCTCAGGATATTCTTCGCCCGGTTATACTAGAAGGTTTGGAATGGGAATGGGGAGAGGCTTCGGAAGAGGAAGAGGTGGCGGAAGGGGGTTCGGAAGGGGATGGAGAGGAGGAGGAGATTACACCCCCCGTTACAACTATGATCCATTAATAGGGGCCCCTTATCCCAATACCTACATGGAGAACACAGTGGAAGACGAAAGGGCCTACTTGAGTGAAGTTATAGTCGACCTTGAAACTCAGATTAAGACCATTAAGAACAGAATTATGGAAATAGAGAAAAATAATAAAAAATAAACCGAATTCGGAAAAATGATCCTCCGGTTAAAAGGATGCGGTACTGGTCCAAAGTCGCAAAGAAATCGTCATACAGCCAATGACGCATCCTGTTTTTATATCTTAAATTTAGGACATGAAAAATATCCAAACAAAACAAGGGTTTTTGAAGTCGTATTAAAGAGGTGAAAAATATGAAAAATTTACAAGGACGCGGACGAGGAGCAGGAGGTATGGGTATGGGCGGTGGAGGTAGGGGGAGGGGCAGAGGTAATGCCAGTGGAGGTGGAAGAGGAATGGGCGGAGGATCCGCCCAGGGGCCAGGGGGCATCTGTATTTGTCCCAACTGCGGACACAGGGAATCCCATGAACTAATGGTTCCCTGCTATAACAATAAATGTCCTAAATGCGGCACTCCAATGACTAGGGGATAATAGGCAGAACTTCACATATGAAAAATTCGGAGAGATACGTATGATAAGTATTGCAATAGCCAGCGGGAAAGGTGGTACTGGGAAGACATTTGTAGCGACCAATATCGCCCGGACCCTGGAAAACATGGGGCGCCGGATCACCTATCTTGACTGCGATGTTGAGGAACCCAATGGACACCTTTTCCTCAGGCCTGACATCTCTAAAGAAACAGATATCGAGATATTGTCCCCCCTAGGTGTTGATAATGAAAAATGCATAGGATGCGGAAAATGCGCACGCGCATGCAACTACAATGCCATTGCTATGATTCGAAGCAAAGTAATTTTCTTCCCCGAGCTTTGCCATATATGCGGAGCGTGCAGCCTGGTATGCCCTGCCGATGCTATTGTGGAAGGCAATAAGCGTATTGGCACAATTAATGAAGGACATGCAGGAAATATTGATTTCACCTACGCGGAACTTGAAACTGGGGAGGGAGGAATGTCCCCCAGGCTAATTCAGAGGGTCAAACAGAACCTTGGGGAGGGCATCAATATCTTGGACTGTCCCCCCGGAACCGCCTGCCCAGCGGTGGAAAGCATAATAGGTGCAGACCTAGTGGTGCTTATTACCGACCCCACACCCTTCGGGGTCCACGACCTTAAACTTGCGGTCAACATGTGCAGAGAGATGAATATCGAACCCGTAGTTCTGGTGAACAGGGCGGATTATCTCAACCAGGATCTTAAGACCTACTGCAGGGAAGCGGAACTGAAAATAATAGGTGAGATCCCGGACGACAGGAAAGTAGCTGAGCTTTATTCCGATGGCGGGCTGGTAGTGGACCAGAATGATGAATACAAAGCTATGTTCCTCAAGCTTGCAGAAATACTGATCAAGGAAGCTTCCCAAACGAGGGCGGTAAAGGCAGCTGTTGATCTGGAATACTCAGGGAGTGAATTTGAGGCTAAGGAGCTTAGACCTACCCCTATCAAAGGAAGGATGGGCAGTAAAAGCGAACTTGTGATCATTAGTGGCAAAGGGGGTACGGGAAAGACTTCATTGGCCGCCTGTTTTGCAGCGCTAGACGATAAACCCGTCATAGCGGATTGCGATGTGGATGCGGCGGATATGCATCTAATAACCCAGCCCCTAACAAGGGAAAAAGGCATCTTCACTGGTGGTGTCACCGCCAGGATAGATACCAACAAATGTACCAAATGCGGAATATGTAAGAATGAATGCAGGTTCGGTGCTGTGGATATTCTGGATGGTCATTACCGCATAGACCCTTTTAAATGCGAGGGATGCGGTGTGTGCAAGATCGTATGCCAGGAAGGTGCAATTATTACAGAAAAGGCACGAAATGGCGAATGGTATATCTCCGATACCCGCCTAGGACCAATGGCCCATGCAAGACTGGGATTGGCAGAGGAGAACACAGGGAGACTTGTAAGTCTGGTCAGGGAAAAGGCCCAGGGACTGGAAGCAAAGGGAAAACTTATAGTGATAGACGGCGCACCGGGGACAGGATGTCCCGTAATAGCATCGCTGACGGGCTCTACCTATGCAGTTGTTGTCACCGAACCCACTGTCTCGGGTATTCACGATATGAAACGGGTGATGAAAGTGGCTGAGCATTTTGGAATAAGAGGCGGAGTTATTGTGAACAAATGCGACCTGAATCCGAAAAACACCCATAAAATTTGGAAGATCGCTGATGAAATGGGATTTTCCTTCCTTGGGGAAATACCTTATGACGGCTCCTTTACCGAGGCTCAGATGGAAGGTAAATCCTTGGTTGAGCACCAAAAGGGACCGACCACAAATAAGATACGCGAAATTTGGCATGAACTGAAAAAGGAGATTTATTAGATTCGAATAACTGCATTTTTCTTTTTACCGTGAATTAATAATATTACTGGCAGAAAAATAATAACTGAAAATCAATATGGAGAAGTGATAAGATGAAAGTGGCAATATCCTCTAAGGGGCCTGAAAGAACAGATGAAATGGACATGAGGTTCGGCAGGGCGCCCTTCTTTGTAACTGTGAATACGGAGAATATGAAATACGGAAGCCTAAAGAACGATAAAGCTGGCGGCATGGGAGGAGTGGGGCCTCAGGTGGTCCAAATGCTAGCGGAGATCGAAATTGACAAGATCATCACTGGCAATCTGGGACCAAATGCCCTGAAAACCATCATAGCGGCGGGGATACAAGCTTTTCAGTATCAGGGTACTGTGGAAGATGCAGTGGATTGCTTGATGAAAGGGGAACTGAACCAAATAGAGAATAAGACGGTCGAGGGGCACTGGTAATGCCCATTTATTAGTTAAAAAGGTGATCATACGTGGTTATAATAAGCGTACCGGCAATGAATGATAAAGGAATGGAAGCTCCAGTGGGTGAACATTTCGGGAGAGTTCCCTTTTATGCAATAATCGACTCAGAATCCGAAAAAGTGGTAAGCATTGATAACAACAGCAACCACATGGGCGGAAAACTCTATCCCCCTGAGATGCTCGCTAATGAAGGCGTTGAAGTAATGATCTGCAAGGGTTTGGGTAGAAGAGCAGTAACCATGTTCAAAGATTTTGGTATTGAGGTTTTTATCGGAGCATCAGGCAATGTTAAAAACGCCTTCAAGCTATGGAAAAAGGGAGTTCTTAATACTGCAGGACTGAATAATGCCTGCCAGCAACATGCTTTCAAGGATCAGCACGACCACCATCATTGACAAGGAAAACTTCCCCGGATTCTGTTTTCATTCCGATTTCATATTACCTAGGAGCCCGCCTGAGTAATCCAATATCAAACCCCTGCTCATCCCTCCCCGCCT
>CAYSHM010000034.1:0-24065 GCA_964430885.1 uncultured archaeon
GCACCATCCGCTATTTTCTATTTACAGGCTGCGAAAGTAAAAACCTCAATTATTCTTAAATACTTACAGTATACATAACATATATGTTAAGGTTGGTGTAGTTAATTGAGAAACAAGATGCTTGATAAGCTGGCGAGAAATGGCGAGATATTCACCGTTGATGATGCAAAAAAAGCATCCGGCGCCAAGGACGAGGTGGTGTGGGTAATGCTCTCACGACTGGAAAGGGAAGGGTGGATCGAGAGGTTGGAGAGAGGTAAGTATATGATCATACCTCTTGGGGGAAAGAAGGGCGGATACACGGTAAATGAATACATCGTTGCATCCAATCTTGTGGACCCTTACTGCATATCCTACTGGAGCGCATTGAACTACCACGGATTGACCGATCAGATTCCCCAAACTGTTCTCGTTCAGACCACCTCCCGGACCAAAAAGAGAATAACAAACATCCTTGGCATTGATTTTCAGATCGTGACCCTTACACAGAATAAGTTCTTCGGTATTGGCAAGCATTGGATAGAAGGGAAAAAGATCAGTATCACCAACGCCGAAAAGACCATAGTGGATTGCCTGGACAAACTTCAATACTGCGGAGGCATCTTAGAAGTGGCCAAAGCACTTCAAACGGGTGACTTCAACAAAATTAAATTGGTGGAATACTCCAAAATGATCAACAACAGCGGCGTTATGAGAAGACTGGCTTATCTGAACGACATCCTCGATCTGGGGCTTGAAATACCCCGTATAGATACACGTAACTATCTTTATCTCGACCCGACCATGCCCCATACAGGTGAGAAGGACTCAAAATGGAGATTGATAATCAACAACACTGAACTGGAGGAAATTATTTGATAGATCATTTCGAGGTCAAGGAAAAGGCCCGGGACAAAGGAGTACCGATAACCACTTTGGAGAGGGATTATGCCCAGAATTGGTTCCTGAGATCCCTCTACGAAAACGATTTTAGGGGAGTACTAAAGGGCGGCACAGGTCTCAGGAAGGTATTCATTGAGGATTACAGGTTTTCTGAAGACTTAGACTTTACTTTGTTAGATCATATCAACATCCAAGATCTTACTGGCGCTCTCTCGGAAACAGTATTACTGGCAAGGGAATTGAGCGGTGTGAGTTTTCTGGATGATTTCCCTATCAAAGAGAACAGGAACGGTTTTACTGCCAATATATATTTCAGGTTTCTCAGAAATTCGGGCGATCCGCTCCGTATCAAACTGGATATCACAAAGACATCAATGGAAAAAGTAATTCTGGAACCACAGGTTATAGAAATAATCCATCCATATTCAGACCAACTAAAAGGAAATACTTTATCCTACCAACTTGAAGAGCTGATGGCGGAAAAAATAAGATCACTCTTTCAAAGGACAAGACCTAGAGACGTATACGATATCTGGAATATTAGGGATGAAGTGGATTTGCGTCTTCTTCGAAACCTGTTTATTGAAAAATGCAAACATAAGAATTTGGAACCTGATCTTAAAAGTGTAATGGAAAGAAAGAGCCTATTCTCTATGTCATGGAAAAACTCGTTGAGATACTTGATAAACCCTCTCCCTGAGTTCGATCTTGTTTTTAATGATATGATGGAATATATTAAAAGGGAATTATTGGTGGAAGAAGGTAAATAAAAAATATGTAACTTGTCACTATAACCGCGACCATCCCTAACCCATCGCTCACTAAGTGCACCTCCGCACCGGCCAATTTCACCACTTCTTCCATTCGCCGCGAGCATCACGCCGGATTGACTCAAAAGTGAACACCTCCGCACCATATCGAGCAACAAATCTATTTTTCATGTAACATTATTATATTATAAATGTATTATATGATTACATGAAATCAATGAACATCTCCAAAAGAGAAGCCCAGATACTGACGGAGATGGAAGAACGGGAAATGATCATATTCTCCGCTACTGACGTGAAGCGTTTCCTGAACATATCCAGGCTGAACACCCACGGAATACTGGCGAGAATGATGAAGAAAGAGTTAATAGAACGTCTTGAGAGGGACAGATACATAACAAGGGACAACTGGGATTCTCTCGACATCTACGAGATCGTATCATCGATGCAGCTTCCGGCATATCTCGCTTACTACAGCGCCCTGCATTTTCACGGACTTACAACCCAGGTTCCAAGGACGGTATATATGGCGGCAACGGTGCGAAAAAGGAACATGACCATCAGGGGCCAGAAAATTAAATTCGTGAAGATAGGGGACAGCATGTTCTTCGGTTACCAGAGATACGGCAATATCATCGCATCCGACCCTGAAAAGACCATAATCGACTGTCTTCAGCATCCTCTTTACGGAGGTGGAATAGGTAATGTGGAAGAAGCCTTGAGCAGCACTCTGGACCTGAACACCCTTGTAGACTACTGCATCAGAACTGAGAGTTCCGCACTGGCTTCCCGGTTGGGATACCTTTTGGAGAAGAACGGCCTCCTCTTAAGGGAAGACGAACTTTTATCCCAGATCGGATCATATTCCAAATTAAAGCCCGGTACAGATAGTAAAAACTTGATACCAAAGTGGAAAATATATGTTGATGGAGGCATCTGATGCTTACAAGAAAAAGATTGAGGGAACTGCACGGTAACGAACTGCCCCTGCATGTGCTTGAACAGGACTATATCCAGGCGCTGTTCCTTCTGGAACTGTATAGAATTACCGACAAACTCGCTTTCAAGGGCGGAACCTGCTTGAAACATGTTCACGGCCTGGACAGATACTCGGAAGACCTGGATTTCACACTTATTGAAGATCTGGATATTGGAGACACTTTCACCAGAACTGCCGGGAAAATCGGGATCTACGGCATAGAAGCATCCTGCGAGGATCATATACTAACCGACATATCCTTTTCGGCCAGATTGAGATACATGGGGCCCCTGTTCAATGGCAGTCCATTATCAAGAGGAACTATCAGGCTGGAGGTATCCCTTCGAGATGATATTATGATGGACCCGAAATGGAAAAGGGGGTTTCTGCCCTATCCCGAGGTAAGAGTACTGAATCTTCTCTCACTTACAAGGTCCGAGATGATGGCTGAAAAACTAAGGGCGTTAGCCATGAGAAGAAAGGCTCGGGACCTGTATGATATCTGGTTCCTTCTAAACCAGGGAGTTGAGATGTCCAAGGACCTATTTGCTGAAAAGATGAAAAGGGTCAACTTGGAAGATAAACTCACCATTAAAATTGACGATAAGGATTGGCGCCGGGATCTTGCCAGCATTCTAACCAATCCGCCAGACTTTCGATCCATTAAAGACGAAGTTCTTGAAAACATTGAAACCGCGGGTATTGAGATAATAAATGGATAGTGGCCTCTGGGAATAGGGCAGGTATTGAAAATTAAACTCCCACCGCCGAGCAGGGATTTGGGGCATGCGGGAAATCATGGGGGTTGGGGTTGTGCAAATCCGAGCAGACGAAGGCGAGTTTCTTACCGCCATCAATACTTTGATGGGGGTTCAGCCGCATTCCTTGGAATGCAGGCGGGTTTCTGAACTTTTCTTCCTGGAGAAATCCTGCGGATTTCGAAGGAGCAGGTGTATCTTGGATACACCGTAGCGAAGCGAGGGTTGGAGCCTGAGACGGCGCAGGATTTGCTAAAAAGAAAAAGCTCCAGCGCAGGCGGTTGGGGCGGGCCTGCATACAACGAAAGACCATCATAAACCACCCTTTCTCCCTCAATTCCAAAACCTGCAAACCTCATATCCCTCTCAAACCATTTTAGTCCTTTTTTTTCCCGATGCCTAAACGATTATATATACAGTGTAATAATCCTGGTGATTCAACCCCTATTGGGTTTGAAACCGGAGTGTAAAAAAATGTCAGATGAAAAAGCAAAGATCATTTGGACAAAGGTAGACGAGGCGCCAGCCTTGGCCACGTATTCTTTCCTGCCCATGGTGAAAGCTTTCACCTCAGCAGCAGGAGTGACAGTCGAGACCAGGGACATATCCCTGGCTGGAAGGACCGCCGCCAAGTTCCCGGAGAGGCTCACAGAGGAACAGTTCGTTTCCGATGACCTGTCTGAACTTGGAGAATTGGTGAAGAAGCCCGAGGCAAATGTTATCAAGCTTCCCTGCATCAGCGCTTCTTTGGTGCAGCTCAAGGCAGCCGTGAAGGAGCTCCAGGAGAAGGGATATGACCTTCCAGATTACCCTGATGAGCCCAGCACCGACGAGGAGAAGGAATGGAAAGCCAGATACGACAAGGTCAAAGGCAGCGCAGTGAACCCTGTTCTCAGGGAGGGAAACTCCGACAGGAGAGCCCCGACCTCTGTCAAGAACTATGCAAAGGCGAACCCCCATTCAATGGGACCCTGGACACCGGACAATCCCGCAGAGGTTGCCACAATGTCAGAGGGCGACCTTGCACACAACGAGGTATCCACCACCATCAAGAAAGAGGACGCGGGAGACTGCGTTATCGAGTTCCACAAGGACGACGGCTCTGTACAAGTATTAAAGCCCAAGACACCTCTCATCGAAGGCGAGATCATAGATGCTTCAAAGATGTCAAAGAAAGCACTTCGAGCATTTTTGGAGTATCAGATGCAGGATTGCAGGGAAAAGGACCTTCTGTTCTCCATACATCTCAAGGCCACCATGATGAAGGTCAGCGACCCCATCTTCTTCGGTCATGCCGTATCGGTGTTCTTCAAGGACGTTTTCGAGAAGCACGCCGACACATTCAAGGAATTAAAGGTCAACCCCAACAACGGACTGTCCGAGCTCTACCAGAAGCTGGACACTCTCCCCGAGGCCAAGAAGGCCGAGATCATAGCCGACATAGAGGAAGCCAAGAAGAACAGGCCCGGCCTGGCAATGGTGGACTCCGAGCGGGGCATCACAAATCTTCACGTGGGCAGCGACACCATAATCGACGCTTCAATGCCCCGATACATCCGTGAATCAGGCACAATGTGGAGAGCGGACGGCAAACAGCATTTCGCCAAGGCCATCATCCCCGATTCAAGCTATGCAGGCATCTACCAGGCGGTAGTTGAGGACTGCAAGGAAAAGGGCGCTCTTGACCCCACAAAGATGGGCACAGTGCCCAACGTGGGCCTTATGGCCCAGAAGGCAGAGGAATACGGCTCACACGACAAGACCTTCATGGTCTCCGGCAGCGGAACTGTCAAGGTAGTTTCAGCTGCAGGCAGCGTCCTTCTGGAGAGACAAATGGAGGACGGCGACGTGTTCAGAATGTGCCAGACCAAGGACCTTCCTGTGCAGGACTGGGTCAAGCTGGCGGTCACAAGGGCCAAAGCAACCGGATGGCCCGCCATATTCTGGCTTGACAAGAACAGGGGCCACGACCAGGAGCTTATCAAGAAGGTCAACGCCTACCTGCCCAACCACGACACCACCGGGCTTGAGATAGATATCATGGCGCCAGTGGATGCCTGCAAGTACTCCACCGAGAGGATCAGAAGAGGCGAGGACACTATCTCCGTCACCGGAAACGTTCTTCGGGATTACAATACCGATCTTTTCCCCATTCTGGAGGTGGGAACATCGGCAAAGATGCTCTCCATAGTTCCCCTGATGAACGGAGGCGGGCTCTTCGAGACCGGCGCAGGAGGCAGCGCACCAAAGCATGTGCAGCAGTTCCAGGCAGAGGGACATCTCAGATGGGACTCCCTGGGCGAGTTCCTGGCTCTTGGGGCCTCTCTGGAGCACCTGTCCATAAGCTTCAATAACCCCAGGGCGCAGATCCTGGCGGACACACTTGACCAGGCCAACGGGAAGTTCCTGCTTGAGGATAGATCCCCCAGCCGAAAGGTGAACGAGATGGATAACAGGGGCAGCCATTACTGGCTCGCCAGGTACTGGGCCGAGGCGCTGGCAAACCAGGACGGCGATGCCGGGCTCAAGGAGAAGTTCACACCTATTGCGGCAGCACTGGCAGACAACGAAAAAACCATCCTCAAGGAGCTTTTAGATGCCCAGGGCCAGACCCAGGCCTACGGAGGCTACTACAAACCCGTGGATGAAGAGGCCTCAAAGCTCATGAGACCCAGCGCCATCCTGAACGGGATCATCGACTCCATCGCGGAATAAATAATGAATGCGGGCGGCCTAACAACCGCCTGCTTGTTTTTTCTTTTTCCTGCATTAGTTAGCAGATTTTTTCTGAAATAAATTGCTCAGAAGGAATATTTTTATTTTCCCGGGACCAATGACCAGGTATGTTAGAAAATTGCTGTTCGGAAGGCTGCGACTGCAGTAATATCCCTCAAAACAAGATGTGCCAGATGGCACAGCCTCCCCGGAAGTTCGATCTTGAGAAGATAAAGGAACTGACATCCAACCCCGAATTCATCTGTAAATGCTGCGGTAGAACTGCCAATGAAAGGATCAACCTATGCATTCCAGCACCCTTGAGATAGTCTGGACCCATTAACGGGTACATCAATAATTATTCACACAAGCTGGTCGAAAAGGATGGTATTCCCGTCAGGGTCCGTTATCATGAAGCTTGCGGGGCCTTCGCTATTCTCATCAGCCTCTGTCTGGAATCCAACCCCCTCTTCTTTCAGCTTCTTCTGGACATCACGTATGTCAATATACTCTTCCAATGGTGATGCATCCTGGGCCCAGCCGGGATTGAAGGTCATGATGTTCTGGGGAAACATACCCTGGAAAAGACCTATATTGCATTCACCGTTCTTCATGATGAGCCAGTTCTGGGATATATCGCCGGCAAATATCTGGAAACCCATTTTTTCGTAAAACTCCTTTGATGCATTGATATCCTTTACTGCCAAACTTACCGAGAAACAACCTAAGATCATATTATAACACCCCGATACCAAGAGGCCTGAAATAGTATTTTTCTCTTTGGGACATATGATTATGAAGATAACATTGGCTCTCTTACAATGCTCCTATAATCCAATTTCAAGTCTAAAATGTTAGACCAATTTATCGCAACCCTCAAACAATTACGAATCAGATATATAACCCGTACCTCATCTTGTAAGATGATTCTATCCGGTAAAAACTTGCGGAGAATAACTATGAAGTTAAAGAGAGAAATCGGTCTTTTGGAAGCGTTCTGCGTCTCTTCAGGAGCAATGATCAGCTCGGGATTGTTCATACTGCCCGCCTTGGCTTACACCAAGACCGGGGCATCGGTTGTATTGGCATATCTACTAGCATCGCTTCTAATGCTCCCCACTATTCTCTCCAAAGCGGAGCTGACCACTGCCATGCCCAAAACGGGCGGCATCTTCTTCTTCACAGACAGGTCAATGGGCCCCATGATGGGTACTCTTGGGGGTCTTGCAGCGTGGTTCTCACTGGCATTCAAGTCGGCCTTTGCAATACTGGGTATAGGATTGTTCGCTGAACTGTTCTTCCCCGATATTAACATCTGGATAGTGAAAGGTATTGCTGTTGGATTCTGTGTTCTGTTTGCAGCCATCAACATCTTGGGAGTTAAACTGGCCAGCCGGTTCCAGACATACATGGTCATCGCCCTCCTGGCATTACTGGGCGTCTATATTGGAGCCGGATTATTCTTCTGGGACCCATCCAACTTCACACCCTTCGCACCCAAGGGCGTCACCTCGATTTTCGCTACCACCGGCCTTGTTTTCGTATCATTCGCAGGTACAACAAAGATAGCAGCCGTGGCGGGAGAGGTGAAGAATCCAGGACGTAATCTGCCCTTGGCAATGTTCCTCTCATGGGGAATCGTCTCCCTGATCTATATACTGGTGATACTGGTGACAGTAGGGGTTGTCGACAGCGCAGACCTTCTAGGCACTAACACACCAATATCCCTGGGCGGAGAGACAATGATGGGTATGCCCGGCCTGGTCCTCATGAGCATTGCCGCAGCCCTGGCTTTCATATCCACCGGCAATGCTGGTATACTTGCAGCATCCAGGGACCCCATGGCAATGGCAAGGGACGAACTGCTACCGGGTATTTTTTCAAAGGTCAGCAGACAGGGGACCCCATACTTCTCTATAATCTTCACATCGGGTTTCATGATAGGAGTGATACTCTTCCTGGACCTGGAGAACTTCGTGAAGACCGCGTCAACCCTTAAACTTCTCCTTTTCATACTGGCCAACATATCCCTGATATTCATGAGGGAATCAGGAAGGAAGCACTACAAACCCCGTTTCAGAACTCCTTTCTATCCCTGGGCACAGATCATAGGCATTCTTGGAATGGGATTCCTTGTGGTTACAATGGGTACTATACCCCTTCTGATCACTGGTGTTTTCACCGTGTGCGGTCTGGTCTTCTATTTCGTTCATTCCCACGGCAAGATCAAGAGAGAATATGCCCTGCTTCACATACTGGAGCGTGTCATCGGAGAGAAGAGGGACCACGTTCTAGATGAAGAATTAAGGGAGATCCTCATTGAAAGGGATAACCTCACCGAGGCAAGGTTCCATGAAAAGCTCAGGACCTGCAAGATATTGGACATGGATTATTTTGTTGCACCTGCGGATTTCTCAAAGAAGGTATCACATACCCTGGCAAAACGCCTGAAGACCGATGAGAAAAAGCTTTTCCAGATCCTCAAGAGACGCGAAGGGGATTCCAACATCATCGTTAGACCTGGATGCGCACTCATATCCTTTAAGATCAGAGGCAAGAACAAGTTCGAGGTTGTTCTTGTGAGGACAAAGAAGGGAGTTCCTTTTACCCAGGATCAACCACCAGTGCATGCTGCCTTCATTGTGGTATCGACTCCTGACGTTCAGAACTTCTACATGCACTCACTGATGTGGATGGTCCAGATAGAGGAAGGAATTGATTTCAAGAAGTGGAAGGGGGCCAGGAACAAGCAGGTACTGAGAGAACTTGTTCTGGAAGCCTGGAAGAACAGGGGCGAGGAGTTCTGATTATCACTATTTCACTTTCGCTAGGCCCCTATAAACCATTAACTATCACGCATATCATACCAATTTCAAAGGTGGAAAACATGGCAACAATCGTACATTTTGATGTTCCCGCAGAGGACATGAAAAGAGCAAAGGAATTCTATGAAAAGCTTTTCGGATGGAAGATCGATGGAGTGCCCGGACCAATGGAATATTTCAATATCGCAACCACCGATGATGAGGGGAAACCCGGTCTTGGAGGCGGAATGGGGCCGAAACAGCCGGGATCCTCGGGGATCACAAACTTTGTGGGTGTACCGTCCGTAGACGAATACATGAAAAAGGTAGAAGAACTGGGCGGAAAGATCATCATGCCCAAGATGTCAGTTCCCGGGTTCGGATTCCTGGCAGTATTTCTGGATACGGAAGGTAACTCAATGGGACTATGGGAAACTGACCCAAAGGCTAAAATGTAATTCTAAATCTCGTCTATCCGTCCGCCTACACCGCAGAAGGGACACTCCACCATTACTGGAAGTTCCTCTATCAATGCCATGTAGGCCTTGCCGCAATCATGGCAGTCAACCCTCAATTTCTCCGGAGGATCAAATGTCTGTTTCTCGGGTTTGGGGGCTGGGGGCGGCGCCGGTTCTTCCTCTGCCTTCCCCACCATGGCTTCAAGGGCCCCGAACACCGAATCCAGTGACAGGTCCTTCTTCTCCTCAGGTTCCTCTGGGATCTCCGGTTCAGGGGGTTCCTCTGCTTCCGGAAGGTCCTCGGGAGGAGCAGGAGGCAGGGCCATCTTGTTCAGGTCCTGAGCTCCATCGTTAGTGGTGAAAACCGGAAGCTGGTATTTAGGCGGTCCCTCAGGTACGGGGGTTGGAGGAGGAAGCGGTCTATCCTCGGGTGCAGGGGGCAGGGCTGGCAGTTTAGGGTCAGCTCCCGAAGCCAACTGTTTGTCATCAGGCGCTACTACCGGTCCGGGAAGCTGAGGCGCAGGCTGTGGCGGAGGAATGTATGCAGGACCGCCCTGGTAGGCAGGTTCCGCGGTATTATAGGAAGCCTGGGTCCATGGCTGTCTAGGGGACTGCGCATAAGGGCCGGAAGCTTTCTTGGGGGTAGTAGGTTTCTCAGGTTCCTTCTCCTCCTTGGACCGTCTCACTATGAGTATAACGAAGATCATGGTTATGATCAGAAGCAGGATCACCGCCAATATGATCCACCACCACCAGTTCAAACCGTCATCCTTGCCCTTCTTGTCCCCGCCTCCGCTGACCACATCATCGTCGTCATCAGCGTTGGTAGTATCGTCGTCACCGGTGGTGGTGTCATCATCACCTGTGGTATCATCGTCGCCGTCAGCCGCCCCCTTCTTCTTGACCTCCACATCAACATCCTTGGTGACATTGTTACCGAAACCGTCGTTAACCCATACCTCAACTGAATACTTACCTACAGGAAGCTGGAGCCAGAATGATTCGTTGGTTCTTGAGAAATTATCTATGTCATCGCTGCGCCAATAAAAGGAAATGTTGTCGCCGTCCAGATCGGTACTGTTGCCAGCGTCGAAGAATATGTCAGTCCCCTCTGCAACTGTCCTCTCGTCCTTGGACGGATGGGATATCTCCACGCTGGGTAGTGAGGTCACATTGATCCTGTGATGATCCGAGATATTATAGCTGTTCCCCACCTGATCCCTGGCTCGGAAGCGTATGTAATTATCCCTGCCCCAGTCCATTTCCACAATACAGTCCACCCTGACCAGAGAACCCGGGAATATATCAGAACCCGAAGGCACCCCCCATTCACCAAAATTATCCTCAATATCACCGTTGACAGAGATGGAATACTCAATGGTCTCCATGTCAACTCCGGAGCCCTCGTCCCTGAGATAAACGGTGCATCTGACCTCTTCGGGATCGTCCGCCTCCTCAATGGAGAAATCGGTGAACTCCACACCGGAAACATCCACCAGGACGCTGAACACGTCGGAATAGGCAATTATGTTCCTGGCATGATCGGTACCTCTGAAAGCTACTGTATTGTCAATACCTTCACTATAGTTGTAGGTGACCTCTATCTTGTACTTGGAGCCGGAGAGTTCGGTGATATTGGCAGGATCCACTGTTAGCCAAGGACCTGGGGCACTCTCCCCGTCCCTCTTGAACTGGGCCTGCACAGTGCTGAGATTGATTCCGCTGTAACCGTCATCCTGAACAATAATAGTACTGGTAACCTCCTTTGACGGAGACCAGTCCAGCTCCGATGGCAATATCTCATCCTGGAATATAAGAGGTGTGGCGTCAACCTTGATGTTCAGGGGCATTGATTCAACCAGCTGGTTCTCGGCTATATCCTTGGCCCGCCATTTGATATAGTTATCCCCTCCTTCACCGAGCCTGGCGCTGATGACAGGGGTAACTGTGAATCCCGATCCAGGGTCCCAGACCGGTGTCCAGGGACCGAAGAAGCCAGGTCCCGAGGTGGATATTGAATAGGATACGCTCTCAGGGTCTATGCCGGTGCCGTTGATATCATCGCTTATCCTCACTGAGCAATCAAGGGATGTGGTGTTGTACCAGATACCTTCAGGGGGAGTGAAGTTCGAGAACACAGGTCCAGTAAGGTCCACCGTTATCCAGGTTACCGACGAGTGTCCTATGTTGCCCACATTGTCCTCGCACCAAATATAGATGGAATTGTTGCCCTCAAGCAGACCCGTGAGTTCGGACGCCTTCTCTGTAGTAAATGTACCATTCCTGGTTCCATATCCGTCCTCAAGAGAATAATAGTATCCAAGAAGCCCGGATTGGTTGTCCTTGACCTCGGACCATGTGAAATTGATGGATGAGAATTTGGTAAATGTGGATTCGTCACCGTATGCATGGCATATTATATTTGCAGGCGGAGAAGGGGCTATGGTATCTATCTTCACCGGAAAGGTGAGGTTTGATTGGCAAATTCCATTCTCGGTGATGTTCTCGATGGTTATACTGTACTCCTCGTTGAGATTGGTGGATGAACCGGTGGTTATGTTGACGGATATCTCCTGACCGCTGGAATCCTCGACCCACCATTTATTGCCCCCAGTATCCTCCACCAACACCGAGAAATGCTCGTCTGCAGGGAAAACCTCAGGAGCTCCTTCATAGCTAACCGTCAGCCCGCTCATTACCAGCTTCTCATTACCTGGAAGCCAATCATCCGGGGCAAGCTCCCCGAAGTTCTGGCTCTCAAGTGTTGCATTACCCACGAACTCCAGATCGTTCTCTATACTGCATATGTCCGGGAACCTGGAGAACACCACTTCTCCTGTATCGGCGATCATCTCAGTGTAGCAGTCCACCTGTCTCTCGTGGGGGAAGGTAAAATTGAATATCAAGGTGAAATTGACCCATAAGAGGTTCTCAAGGTCGCTGGTGACATCGCATTCTCCCAGAAGAAGCTCCACATGGCCGCCGTTATCCCTTGACTTGTAAAAAACCTGGTTGGTCCAGTTGTACACAAGGGTGGCATTGGTGGTGTTGTAGTCCAAGTAGACCCTTAGTTCCGAGGCGTCATCAATGGTACCCGAAGAAGTTACATTGACCTGGAGAGTATAGTTCGAGTAGCGGGTGAAACATGTACCGTCCGGGAGGGTCGGTTCAATTATTCTCATGCTGTCCACTACCGGAAGATATACGAATGGTATGTTCATTCCGCTTCCGGCCAGGGTGCCCTTTGTGGGATTCATGTTGTTCCGCCAATCCGCGTTGGTATTTGTATCCTGGTCGCCGGTTCGGTACTCCGCCATGTTATTCTGGGCAGGAGGCACAGGCTGTCCGACCCAATCATTGGGAGCAGGGGTTACCGGCTGCAGGACCTGGGGATTTATATCACCGCAGATCACCATATCGATTATCTTGTTCTGGGTATCAACCAGGATGGCACCGTGGTCCCTGGCCCCTCCTCCTGACACCCACATGATATTGGCTCCGGTGAAAAAATTGGGATAGGTTCCAGGCGCTCCGCCGTTCTCGGTAACTGTGAATATCCCTCCTGCAGGGACTATGGTATTGGGGAACGTGAAGGTAAAATCCGGATTGGGGTAATTGGACCCCTCGTCATATCCGTGAAGCTTCCATCCGGTTATGGTTAGGGGAGTAACACCCACATTGACCATTTCGCAGAAATCCTGGTCGCCGGTCATCTCGGTTATTACTATTGAAGTTGAACCCATGGATCGGGTACCCAACGATGAAACAGAGGTGTTGTTTTCCTCATTGAATATTTCCGCGCTGCTGTTATCTATCTCTCTGAAGGATATATGTGTGCTCATGGTTAGAATGATCAATGACATGATGACGGTGAATACGGCAGATGATCTCATAACGGACACCCTCTTATAATAATCGATCTAAATGGATAATGCTGAATTCCCAAAAGAAATCAATCGAACAAATAATGTTGATATAATATATAAAATCATCTAAAATCTAAAAAAGGGGGGGGAGGAGGGAAGGGGATTCAATCCTTCACCCCCATACTCTATTGAAAAACCTATTAACTATATATTGTATCTAGGTAGTTATGTTGCCCATGTCCAGTATAACTGGCGTACCATCTGCTCCGCTTGGTACTATCACGAACTTGACATTGCTGCCGGGGTCGCTGAGGGCCTGCATATAAAGATACTGAAGATATATGGTTGCACTGTCGGCATCATCCTCGATGCTGAACTGGTTCTGGATCTTGGCTATTGCCGCAGCACTGCCGTTGGCCTCTATCACCCTTTTTTCCCGCTCGGCATTTGCAGCGATAACGGTCACATTGTAATCCGCGTTGGCGTTGGCTATCTTCTTTTTCACGCGTTCCATCTCGGAAAGATACTCATTATGTGCAGTTGTGATCTCGATCTCCGACTGCTGTCTCGCCTGGGAAGCCTGCTGAACGTTCAAAGGCAGTTCCACATTACGGAGAGATACCTCTTCCACGATGACATAGAAGTCAGTAAGATAATCCGTCAGATCCGATGATACCTGAGCCTGTATCCAGGATTTCTGCTTGTTTATCTCGATACCTGACAGGTTGTTCAGGGCTATTATCTGCCGGACCCTGGAACGCAGACGCTGGATTATCTTTGTCTCTATGTAGTCAGGATTATCAACTATCAGCTTTCCTACCTTGGCCTTTTCTAGATGATAGACCACCTGAAAATCCATGGGCACGTTGTAACCGGAGCCGTCGCCCTCCACAGAGGTAACATCGACAGTCTCCTGCACTGACTGGGTATTGTACCTGTACAGCTCCATGGAGGACAATGGGTTCTTGATGACCCATCCGCTGTCCTTCTGGGCTCCAATGCTCATTCCGTTAGTATATACTCCCACATGACCTGCGGGCACCCTTCTTATGCTCAGACCTGCAAATACGGCAAGAAGGAACAATAGGGTAAAACCTATTGCCATGCCTCTTCTCTTCTTTACAAGCTGGTTCTTTCTCTGTTCCAAAAGCTGTTTGGTTATCTCGTAGTCGTCCATCCTCTGGGCCTTGGACTGCTCCTTCAAACGCTGCTGGATCAACTTTTCCTTTTGTGGGTCGACGCTTCCAGTATTAGGCATATCGATTTCCTCCTGTATTTCAAAATTTAATAAAACTGACTTTTCAGCAATATTCAAAATTCGCTATACATGAATGCTATCAAGGGATATATTATTATCTTACAAATATCAAGATGGTCACGGACCCTCAAGCTGGCCCTGGGAACCGCATTCAGGACAGGTGACGACCGCAGGGTAGCTTTCTATAAGGGTGCTGTATTGGGCCCGGCAAACATGACATTCAAGGGTCATACTGGACCCCTGGGCAGAGGGGGAAGGTGTGTCATTTCGGGCAGCGGGAATATCAGGAGGTGCCGGAGGTAGGGCCTTCTTGTTCAGATCCTGAACTCCGCTGCCGGTATCAAAACTGGGTAATGCGTATTCAAGCTCAGGTTCCGGCGGCCCGGGCGGTTTCTGTCCCTGAGGAGCAGGAGGCAGTGCCGGCAGAGATACTTCAGGACCGCCGCTAAAGGCAGGCGGAGGCGGAAGCTGATGCCTCCCCTCACCTGCAGGAGGGGGGAAGTGAGCGCCTTGAGGCGGTTGGATAGGGGCCTGCAGTTGCATCTGGACCGGATACTGATTGAGTGAAGGACCCCCACCGTATGGCGGCGAGGGACCTCTGGGGGGTTGAGGACCAGGAGCGAATGGCGCCGGCTCGGGATGGGGTTCAGCCTTTTCCTCTTTCTTCCGCCTTCTCACCACAATGAACAGCAGGAGCAGTATCAGAAGCAGTACAACTATGATGATCAATATCCATAACCAGCATATACCTCCGTCACTGGAAGCATCCAGTACGCCCCCTCCGCTGTCATCATCGTCATCTCCGGTACTGCCGCCTCCCTTTTTACCCTTGATATCCGCCAGGACGTCTGCACTGATATTGTTCCCGTCAGCATCCTCAACATAAAGTGTGATAGTATGATTACCTACTGGAAGAATCATAGAAAAGGATATGTTTCCGGACAGTGCACCGCTATTATTGGATACCCAGTAATAAGTCAGCGGATCACCGTCAAGATCGAAAGAACCGCTGGCGTTGAAATTGACCTCGGTACCATGAGGAAATTCCTGTCTCTTGTCGGGGGGATTTGATATAACTGCTTTGGGTTCCGAGGTGACATTGATCCTGAAAGAAGGGGATATGCCGCCAAACCATCCCACCATATCCGAGGCTCTGAAACGTATGTAGTTGTCCCGGCCCCAATCGTATTCCTCCTTCACATATACCCTGACAGGCGTACCGGTGATGATGTCGGAAGGCGAAGGTTGTGACCAATCGCCGAAAGAGCGGTTGTCATCGCCCTCGATGGATATGGAGTACTCTATGCTGTCAAGATCAACTCCTGAATGAAGGTCAAATATCTCCATGGAGCATTCCACTTCCGGTGCGTCTTCAATGTCCTCTATGGTGAAATCCCCGTACTCAACGGGTGAGGAGTCTATGCTTATCTGGAACATATCAGACAATGAGTAAGGGTTCCTGGCCCCATCGGTTCCCCTGAACTGGATGAAGTTATCGGTCCCTTCCAGGAAATCATGGGAAGCCTTGATGTCATACCATCCTTCCTCTGATGGGGTGATGTTGCCGGACAATACTGGTTCCCAGGGACTGAAATGTGTCTTTCCGCTCACGGAGAACCGAACCTCAAGAGAATCAAGGTCAACTCCGCTGGAGCCTCCGTCCTTGACTGATGTAGTAAGTTCCACGGACCTTTCTGCAAACCAGGCCTGGTCAGGGGAAAAATCCTCTGAGAACACCAGGGGAGAAGCATCTATCCGGATATTCTGCGGAATTGATTCAACGAACTGGTTCTCAGCTACATCCCTGGCTTTCCATTTGATATAGTTATCCAGCCCTTCCTCGAACTTACACTTGGCAGATACCACCATGCTCATACTGCTTTGCGGCACCCACAGGGGAACCCAGGGGCTGAAGCTGTTGGGACCTGACGTGGATATAGAATAGAAGATGCTGTTCCCGTCTACACCTGTACCGTTTGGGTCTCTTATCTCAACAGAGCAGTCCAGGGTCGTGGCGTTCTGCCAAATGCCTCCGGAAGGAGTAAAGTTGCTGAAAACCGGACCGGTGAGATCGACTAGTATACCAGTTCCCGAGGCGTGGCCAATGTTGCCCACCCTATCCTCGCACCACACATAGACCGGGTTCCATCCCTCATGCAGTCCACCCAGTTCACCCTCGGTCTCCAGGGTGAAACTTCCGTTCCTTCCGCCGGAGCCGTTGCTTTTGGAGTAATAATAACCCAAAAGACCCGAGGCATTGTCCGTCACCTGGTCCCAGGTGAAGTTCACAGAGGGGTCCTTCGTGTAATCGGATACCTTTCCGTAGGCCAATGTCTTCAGGTCAGGTGGGTGGGACGGTGCGTCGGCATCTATCTTCAGCGGGAAGGTCAGATTGGTACTGCAGTATCCGCTGTCAGGTATGTTCTCAATGGTGAAACTGTAATCCATGTTCTCCTCGGTCCTGTTCAAAGCCGTGCATTCGAAATAGGCAAGGCTACCGCTGCTCATGTTGTTCCACCAGCTATTGCCCAGACCATCGTCCACCAGCACATCGAAGAATTCATTCTCGGGATAGATGTCGGGAGAACCCTGATATCGAACCGTTAGTCCAGTGAAGTTCAAACCCTCGCTCCCCCGTATCCAATCCCCTGAAGAAAGCGGGCCCTGATGTTCACCGGTTGCCTCAATAGCCCCGGTGAACTCCAGATCGTTCTCCACCCTGCACAGCCATGGATATCTATCCTCGGAATAGTCCCCTGAGACTGAAGTGATATTGCCGTAACAGTCAACCTGACCCTCGTGAGGGAAGGTGAAATTGAACAGGATCGAGAAGTTCACCCACCACATCTTTACACCGTCGTTGGAAACCTCGCAGGACGGAACCTCCAGCTCCACATGACCATCAGGATCCTGGAGCTTTAAGAACTCCTGGTTGGTCCAGTTGTAGCAAAGCGTAGCATTTGTAGTATTGTAATCAAGAAATACCTCAAGATGAGATACCTCCGCAAGAGCCTCCTTCACCGTTATATTGACGCTGACATTGTAAGCTTTGTGTCTGGCGTAGCAGATCTCATCCTCACCTGCACCTTCCACCACTATATCGTCTATATGGGCAACCCCGCCCTGACCCAGCCAGTTCACCACGTTGAGAAAATACTGCTGGCAGTTGCCGTTGGAATCCCAATTACCCCCCACTCCCGAATAGGTCCGGCCCTGGCCGTAGAAGTTCACTACAGGGCTCTGATGGTTCCCGGCATTTCCTATGCGTGTCGCAGCCGGGGCTATGTTGTTATCGGTCAATTCCGAATCATAAAGACCATTACTGCCTGAAACTGGAGAGTTCACGTTGTCCCATATCTCGTGGTCCCCTACTTTGCTGAATGAGAAACCGCCTGCATTATCGCCTCGTCCTATCCGATTTGTATATCCGAACATATCCTCCATTGCAACCCATCCGCCGCCTACAGGATCATTTTGGTCCACCATACCGCAGCTCTCGGCCCATGCACCTCCGCCGTTCTGCACCCAGTCCCTTACATCCGCCTCCACAACCTGACCTCTGCTCCTAGACCTGCCTAGATACACGACGTCATAATCCTGAAGAACAGCTTCATTTAGCACACCGCTGCACATTTCATCGAAGTCTATACCGCTGTTGGTAAGGAATGTCTCGGGAAGCCTGACATAGTTGTTCCCTCCACAGGAGTTGCTCGCATCGGATTGGTAGAACAGCATCTTGATACCGCTTCTAGTACCTCCCCCTATAGCATGCGGATTCGACATCTTAACCTCTGATGACATATCGTTTTGATAATTACAGAAAAATCCTTCAATGAGCACTTCCGAGGTAAAAGGTACAGCCAATAACATGAGCAATACTAGTGATAGAACAAACTTGGAAAAATGTCTGAACAACATAGCATTAATAAGGTGCTAAAACTATATAAATCCTCCAATCCTATGATTCAGGGGGAGGCAGGGCAGGCGTCCCGTCGTCGGATGGAGAGCTCATTTTTTCAAGGGAACCGAATATATCATCCATAGATGGTTTGCCGTCACTCTTATTGTCAACAGGTTCATCCGCAGGGGCCTGGGATGCCGGCGGAGGAGGGGGTGAACTGCTAGTTGAAGGGGTCCTCGAAACGGAATCAGGAGGCGGAGAAGCGTCCTTCTCAGAATCGGCCGGAAGTTCATCCGGAGCCGGGGGGAGCGCCATCCTATTCAGGTCCTGTTCGCCGCTGGATGTGGTGAAGGTGGGAAGGTCGTAATCGGGAACCTGCGGGGAATCTGGGGGCGGCGGGGGTGACTGCTGCGGTTCAGGCGGGGCTGCGGGGAGGGCAGGGCGCTGGACTGGGGCCGGGCCCAGTGCCTGAGGCGGCGAAACATACCCTGGAAGAGCAGGTGGACGCTGTACATTCATATTGTAGCGGGGCTGGGCAACCTGCTGGGAGGCTGGACCTGGTGCATAGGGAGAAGGTGCCGCCAGCCCAGGGAATCTAGGACCAGGAGCATAGGGCTGCTGAGCCGGCATGGCTTGACGCCGGGCTCTTTCCTTCTGAAGCCTCTTTCTCTCCTCCTCTTCCTCATTCTTACGCTTCCTTCTTCTGGCCACTAGGAACAGAACCAGCAGTAGCAGAAGGAGTATTACTATAACGAGGACGATCCACCACCACCATGGACAACCGCCGTCACCCGCACCAATAACACTGCCCCCACCTCCGCCGTTGTCATCATCATCGCCTCCATTTCCGGAAGAAACCTTTCTTATATCTATCAGCACATCCTTGTCGGCACTGTTGCCGTCCGCGTCGGTGACATATAAAGTAACAGTATGGTTCCCGGGTTCCATGAATATTATAAGGGTGGAATTGTTCCCAAGGTTCCCGCTCTGATTGGATTCCCAGACGAAGGTTAGATTATCACCATCCTTGTCGAAGGAGCCCGAACCGTCAAGCTCCACAACCTGGGTAGAATTGAAAACCGTCCTGTGCTCCTCAGGTCTGGATATTTTGGCAACGGGTTCTGACGTAACATTTATCCTGTAGCTGCCGGAGACCACCTCACCCCAGCCCACCAGATCGTTTGCCCGGAACCTGATATAGTTATCTCTGCCCCATTGGAACTCAGGGGTACAGTAAACAACAACTGGACGGCCGGTTATTATGTTCATTGGTCCAGGCATAAGCCATTCACCGTATTCCTCTTCTATGTCACCCTGGGTGGAGATCGAATAGGCCAGACTGCCTATATCAACACCGCTGTGCTCGTCAAATATCCGGATAGAGCATTCTACCTCAGGAAGATCATCCGTATCCTCGATCACAAAATCACCGAAATAGACTGGTGTGATATCAACCTGGATTTTGAACTTCTTTGAATATACCTCAGGGTTTCCCGCGACATCAGTACCCCTGAACTGTATGTAGTTCCCTTCACCCCCGGCAAACCTGAATGTAACGCTTAACTGTCTTTTTCCTTCTTCAGGTTCAGTTATATTGTCTGGAGATACCTTCAGCCAGGGGCCGAAATCATTGTCCCCCGCAGTTGAGAATCGAGCTTCAAGGCGCTCAAGGTTCACTCCGCTCGCCCCTGAATCCCATACCTCTATCTTGGCGGTTATCTCCCTGTAAAGGTACCAGTTCCTCTGCGGTATGAGGGTATCTCCGAACTCTATCGGCGAAGTATCAATCAGTATACGCTGAGGTGCTGATTCGGAGAATTGATTGTCCGCAAGGTCCTTGGCCTTCCATTTAATATAGTTGTCCGACCCTTCGTCGAACTTGGTTTTGGTGGATGCTATAATGGATAGATCGTTCTGGGGGATCCACAGCGGAACCCAAGCACCGAATCTGTTGGGACCTTCGGTAGAGATAGAATAGAACACCGCACCCCCATCCACACCAGTACCGTTCGGATCGCTTATCTTGACCAAACATTCCACGCTTGTCTGGTTCTGCCATATTTCAGGAGAAGGTGTGAAATCACTGAACACCGGTGAGGACATATCTACCTGCACCTGAGCTGAAGATGAAAAACCAATATTGCCCACATTGTCCTCACACCAGACATAGATATTATTGACACCCTCATCTAGATCCATTATCTCCCCTTCACCGATCTCGGTGAATGTCCCGTTATCCGTACCTCCGTTGTCATGGGATGAATAATAATAACCCAAAAGTCCCGAAGCGTTGTCATCTGAATCCTTCCAGGTGACGTTTATGCTGGGCACCTTGGTGAAGGGCGATTCCTTCCCGTAGGCATGGGTCATTATCTCAAATGGCGGATCGGGTGGATCTGCATCCACCATGAAACCAATGCTGATATTGGTAGCGCAGGCACCCATACCCGGTATGTTGACTATCTTCAGATGAAATCGTTCATTCTCATCGGTGATGTTCTTGGCCTCTATGGAGATACCTACCTCTTCCTGGCTGGAATGGTTGTCCCACCATATTGTACCCATGCTGTCCGTGACCCTAACGTCAAAATGCTCATCGTCCGGATACACATCCGAGGTGTTCTGGTAGGTGACCCAAACTCCCTCAAGGACCAGCCCCTCCCCTCCTCTTATCCAATCTCCTTCCGTCAGCTGGCCCTGATATTCACCTTGAACCTTAATATTGCCCCAGAACTGAAGATCGTTCTCTATCTTGAACACCCATGGGAACCTCTCCAGATCAGTATCCCCGAAACTGGCGGTGGTGTTGATAAGACAGTCTATCAGCTGCTCATGGGGGAATGTGTAATTGAAGCGCACAGAAAAGTTCACCCACCACCTCTCCACGCCATCCTGGCTGGACTCGCTGGTTCCCATGAGCTGAACATGGCCCTCAGGATCGTTGAGTTTGTAGAATATCTCATTTGTACCGTTGAAACCCAGGGTGATATTTGTGGTGTTATAGTCCAGAAAGATCCTCACATCCGATAGATCATGAATGGATTCGAAGGTAGTAACGTTGACAGTGATCTTATACTCCCTGTATCCGGCATAGCACACGAACGGTGATTGGGATGAACCGTCGATCTGTATGGAATCGGCCCGGGGGACCCTGCTGAAGGGAAAATTATCCTTGACGAACTCTATATAATTGATCATCTGCAGAAGCTCGTTATTACCCCTGTTGCCCCAGTCGAAGGTCATCATGTTCATCATGACATAACCCTCACCCAGAACATATTCCACGAAGGCAGGCTTGTTGTTGCCGTTGGACCATAGTATATCGTTCCAGAGATTCGGTGTTGGATCTGTACCCAGGTTCACGCCTCCCGAGTCTGAGAATCCCGGGGGTGCTGTAACATAACCATGACAGGAAGTTCCCCAATTCTGGAAATTATTAGCATTGAGCTGGTTTCCGCCGTATCCCTGTCCGGTTATGAACTCGTGATCATTATCACCGACCTGGGGGTTCTCATCGGTGGTTCCCGACGCCTGGTAGCTCCCGAAGTTGGAACCGCCTGGGCCAGTTATGTCCGGGCCGCAGTTGTGGGCTGAGTTGGCAATGAAGATACCTCCCATGGTCACGAAATTCTCGATTATGCCGCCGTTCATCATGTTCTTGAGACTGTTATCGCAGATATCGCCCTGACATCCGGTGTATATTGCATAATAATTATCGAAGAGATATTCGGCGGAATGGCCGCTGGTCTGTCCGGGATTCTCCACATCAAAGGGAAGGTTCTGGGAGTTCAGATGGGTCTGAAGGGTATTGGTACGGTCCCCGCCGCCAGTACACACCAGGATCTTTCCGGCATCCCTGGTCTTGACAGCCTCATTATCGGCATCATCCAAGCCACCACGCTTTCGTATATCAGCATTTCTATTCTCGGAAAAATCATTCACGATGAAGATCGAGCTGAAAATTACCAGCATGATAACGGAAATGACCAAAAATCCACGGTGCACATATCGCAAAATATCAACTCCAATAGTAATTGGAATAATTGAATCGAGACCGCCCGTTCCCGGGCAGGGTTTAATTATAATAACCAGGCTGATTAATATATTTAACCGTGAAAAATATCCAATGCAAATCAGCCTGAAAAACCGATACTTCAGTCTCACAGCGGGGCAGGAGGTATCCCAGGATCACCATCCTCAGGGGGAGCCGGAGGAAAATCGGTCGAAGGGGTTGCTTCCGGCTCTTCAGGTGCATCCGACACGCTCTCAGGGGCAGGGGGCAGTGCAGGGATATTGAGATCCTGTACCGCTCCGGTTCCCGAAACCATTACAGGCAGTGAATAGTTAGGAGTTGAGTCAGGAACCGGAAGGAAAGAGGGGGGAGGTGTTGGCGATGAGGGAGATGAAGCAGCCGGTTGAGCTGGTGAGGTCTGAACAGGTGGGGAAGCGCTCCGCTGAGGTGAATGTGATCCTGGTGAATCATACTGCCCGGGAGCCACCGCCGGAGGTCTGTTCGGTGATGTCTGCGGCCTAGGGAGCTGGGAGGGAGAGCCAGGAGCAGAAGGGGCCGGTCGGTTGGGCCTCTGCATATTATAGGCCATGGGCCTGACACGGGGTCTTTGACCCCCCGGTCCGTAGGGTCTGCTTGCGGGTGGCCTATAGGCGACCTGCTTCTGCCTGGCCAACATAGCCTGTCTCGCGGCCTCCTGCCGTTTTTTCTCATCCTCTTCCTTCTTTTTCTTCCTTCTTCGGCCTCCGATGAACAAAAACAGCAATAGCAGAATTATCAGCAACAGAACAACAACCAGAGGCAGCCACATCCACCATTCCAAACCTATAAAGGAACCTTTGGACTCATCATTACCTGTCCCATCGGTGATAGTATCCGTATCATCATCATCACCCTCGACGACAGCCTTGGCCTTCACCTTAATCTTAACCTTCTCGCTCTTGTTGTTGTTATCCTGATCTATAACGTACAAGGTAATTGTGTAATGACCGGCAGGGAGTGTAACGCTTATCTCCTCTCCGCTGCCCAGGTATCGCCCCTTGCTGCGGTTGTAAACCCAGGTATAGTTCAGGAGATCGCCGTCCTTATCGGTAGAACCCGAGGCATTCAGTATTATTGGCGTCCCCTCGTCGAACTCCATACCGTCCTTATGGGGCTTTCTTATGACCGGATCCGGTTCCGACGTAATATTGACACGGTACACTGGTGATATCACTGCACCAGTACCTATAATATCATCAGCCATGAAACGGATATAATTGTCCCTTCCCCAATCAAACTCCACCTCACAGTCCGCCCGGACCGGATTGCCTGCGAATATCCACATGGGTTCAACCATGACCCATTCCTCGAACTCGTCCTCGCCTGGACCTTCCGTGGATATGGAGCAAAGAATGGATGAAGTATCCACTCCAGAATGATCGTCCATTATAAAGATGGAACAGCTTGCTTCAGGCGGCTCATCCACTTCATCTAGAATGAACTGATCAAAAAATATTTCCTCTACATCCACTTTGATATTGAACATTTCTGATGAGGCATAAGGATTGCCTGCGATATCTTTACCCCGGAACTGAATGTAATTCTTGGTCCCAGGTTGGTAATCGAAAGTGACCGATATTGTGCACTTATCCTTTTTCAGATTGGTAAGGTTGTCCTCGGAAA
>CAYSHM010000035.1:0-18172 GCA_964430885.1 uncultured archaeon
TATTGTTATAATGAATATTTTGGTTACTGGAGGTTAATTCTCGGGCGGGCTCTTATAAGTAGTTTATGATTTAATTGATTCCATTACGAAGAATTAATTTATAATTATTATATTAATTACGAATAATTAAAAATATTACTGTTAGATAATATTTTCTCAAAACAATTCCCTGCGATCTTATGTTCATAAAATAAAAATGGACCGAAGGGAGTTCAGGGATTAGATTTAAAAATTTTGTTGAATGTTTATCGAAATCACAGTGAATGAGATTTCTCCTTGACATTTACTAGAAACATTTATTATTCATCAAATTCTAATATATGAACACAAAACATATTGGCCTTTGTTAGTTGAAAAATGCAACTAGGATGAATACCTGATAGATATAAGCTGAGTTTCATTTTATACCTGTAAAAAGAAAAATTGATCACATAAAAATGAAAACAGTAATAGTGTATTGGAACACTATTGAATAAGGATTATCACATGGGAAGGTGAAAAAATGACTGCTGACACTAAGAAAAAAATTATTTCTGGAATACTTTGCTCTTTTCTTATACTGGGTTTGGTATTCCCTCTCGGGAACGAATCTTTCTGGACTTTGAACAGTAGGGCAGAGAGCATTACCAAAAGAGTGCTAATAGAATGGAACGGAACCGTTAACGTGGATGATGATACGAACATCCCTGCCGGTACTGAACTCCATATAGCCCCGGGAACTATAGTGGAAATGGCCTATAGTGCCGAGCTGTACATCCATGGGACCATTACTGTCGCCGGGACGGATGCTGAACCAGTGATTTTCAGGAGCGCTACTCCCCCGGACCGATGGGGATCCATCCATGTTTATCATGACAGTGTGAACAGTGTTTTCAGAAATGCTACAATAAAAGAAGGGCAGTACGGTATAAGAGGCCAAAATGCGGAATTTGAGGTTTACGACCTGACCATCACAAACTGCAAGTACGGCATCGGAGCAGTCCAGGGGAGCGATATATACATCGAGAATACAAATATTGATAATTCCATGTTCTTCAGTGTTTATGGGGAAGGATCAGAGGTAACCTTTTACAACTGTACAATTGGGAGCAACGGCGAGGACGATATGCATTTGGATCAGCATGTTGGAAACGGCTGTGTCATCAACTTCATTAACGGCAATTACAATTTCAATTCTCTTTCCATTCAGGATGCTAACACGGAAGTCAATAGATGCTGGTCAATGGACATTCAAATCACCGAAGGAGGAGATGGCAGTCCAATCCATGGAGCAGGGGTTACTATTCAAAGAAGCAATTATCAAGAGGCGTTCAGCGGTTCAACGGGAACTGACGGCCGGATCAGAGGAATCGTATTGACCCAGATCCAGTATAAAGAGGTTGGGCCAATTACATTCAATCCATTCATATTCACAATTGAAATGAATGGGTTCGGTACCAATGTGTCCACAATTACTATTGAGGATTTCACAAAAATCACTATCCCCTTGTATCCCGCCAACAGTGCCCCAGAACTGACTCAGGACATACCGCTTCTGGAAACCATGCAGAATTCAGGGGATAATGAACTTATCGATCTGCGATTACATTTCCAAGACGATAATACCGCTGATGATGATCTGACCTTCACGGTAAACTACAATTCCAATCCCGCTGATGTTGATATCTTTTTAAAAAATGATTATTTCCTCACAATAAACACCACGCGAAATCGGCTTTTCAATGGTTTAGTTGGTTCAAAGGTAATAGCGGAGGATGAGAATGGCGAATCTTCATTGAGCAATAATTTCTATATCGATGTTCTAGAGGTCCCCTTGCCTCCGGAGATCATTCCATTCCCCGATTTCAATCTTCAAGAGGGAGAGGTGAAGCTCACTGCCCTCTATGTTTTTGACCATGTAAGCGACCCCGATACCGATTACGAAGATCTGGTAATAACCCTTGTAAACAATACTCATGGAGCCAATGTTGATGTGAAGATCGTCGGGGATGTACTCAAGATCATACCTCTGAAGGATTACAATGGTGACGGTTCCGTGGAGGTCAGCGTGGATGATGGAAATTTCACACTGGTGGATAAATTCTTTATTAATATCACTCCGGCCAACGACCCGCCGGAACTCAGTATTGACACCCCGGCCAATGATGATAAGGTAGGAAACACTACCCATATCATAGGAAATGCTTCGGACATTGACGGGGACGCACTTACTTTGACCATGGAGATAGGACAAAGCACTCAAACCCATGATGTTGATGGAAATTTTGACATCCTCCTGGACCTCAGCAATTATCTTGGGAAAAGTATAACCATAAAGCTCACACTAAGCGACGGTAGAGTGGAAGACATCGTTATTATCACGCTTGAAGTAATGGACGTCTCCGGTGCAGACACGGACAATGACGGCACACCGGACGACTTGGATGATGATGACGACAATGACGGGGTCGAGGATGGACTTGATGATTTCCCTCTGGATCCCGCTGCTTCAAAGGATGATGACAATGACGGATTCCCCGATACCTGGAACCCGGGTATGAACGAGGGAAATTCCACAACAGGCCTCGAACTTGATATGTTCCCCGACAACGAATTCGAATGGTTCGATTCCGACAACGACGGTGTGGGAAACAACGGCGATTCATTTCCAATGGACCCCGCTGCTTCAAAGGATGAGGATCTGGATGGATCCCCCGACCAATGGAACACAGGAAAGGAGCAGAACGATTCAACAACAGGTCTCCATCTGGACTCATTCCCTCTAGATTCTGCCGCAAGCCGGGATTCCGATGGGGACGGCTATCCTGACGAATGGAATCAGGGAAAAACGGAAGCTGACTCAATCACAGGGCTCAAAATTGACCAATATCCAAATGATCCTAACAAAAATACCGCTGATGATACCCCGGATGATGACGATGATACGGATCCCCAGGAGAACACACCCAAGAAATCGGATTCTCCAGGATTCAAGATGCCCATGGTGATCACTGTCATGATCTTTGGGATATTCCTATTATCATACTTCAGAAAGAAAAAGATGAATTGATTCTGGTAATAATACCATACTCGGGATCATCATAATGGATGGTCTGTTTACTGCAACTTATGTAATGAACAGAAGAGAATAATTGAATGGACCTATTCCAGCCTGGAGGATTTCCCCTCCTTAATTTTCCATATGAACTTTCTCAAGATATCTATGGGTATGATAACGAAAGAGAATCCAATTATGTATAACCATTCTTTGGGGTGAAGAGGCACGGTTCTAAGCACCTCTCCTCCAAAATAGGTGAATATCACTTGGATGATGAAGATAAGAGTAATGATAATAATGAAATTCTTGTTATTGCCAAGATTATCAAAAAGATTCATACATTGAGTTCTGGCGTTGAAGGTATTGAAATTGGCTATGAATACAAAGAAGGAGAAGAAAGCGGTAAGAAGGACCTCCTCATCGCCCCTGAACAATTCCTTTATCCAGGGGATCTTCAAAAATGCCAAACTGAGGACCGCCATTGAGATACCCTGAATAAGTATAGCTACCCACATCTCTCTGGTTATTATTGGAGCATCCTTGGGGATGGGTTCTTCATGCATTGTCCTACTAGAAGGATATTCACCGGCAATAGCGATTCCCGCCAGGGTATCCATGATGAGATTTATCCAAAGGAGTTGGGTCATGGTAAGAGGTAGTTCGTAACCGAAGAAGGGGCCCAGCCAGGCAACAATGATTGCCGCCACATTTATGGATAACTGGAAAACCAGGAATTTTCGAATGGATTTGAACAATGTCCTTCCGAATAGAATCGCCTGGGTGATGGAAGAGAAGTTATCATCAAGTATTACAATATCGCTGGATTCTTTGGTCATTTCAGTACCGGAACCCATGGCAAAACCCACATCTGCGTTCTTAACCGCCGGAGCATCGTTTACCCCGTCACCAGTCATACCTACAACCCAATTGAGATCCTTGGCTGCCTTGATCAGACGGCTCTTATCCGTGGGCAGGGCTCTTGCTATGACCTGCAGGTTAGGCAGGATTCCCTTCAATTCCTTATCTGACAATTCAGACAGTTCTGCCGATGTAATCACCTTTCCCACACCTTCATCCAGAAGCCCTACGTCTTTTGCAATGGCCTTGGCAGTTTCCTTGGAATCACCGGTCATCATCACTACCTTTATGCCTGCATCCCTTGCAAGTTCGATAGCAAGTGGAATCTTCTTTCTTATTTTATCCCTGAGGGCGAACAATCCCACCAGAGTCAATGATGAAGGGAGGGAATGATCCGCGGAGATGTCTTCTTCACTAAAAGCCACAACTAGAAACCTCATCTCCCTTTTGGATAGATTTACTATCTCTTTTTCAATATCTTCCATATGATCAAGCGGTTGTTTCTTGCCCTTTTCATCAAGATAGAAATTGCAGTATGGAAGCAGCATCTCCGGAGCACCCTTAACAAGTGTCAGATCGTGTTTACCCTTCACCTGCGCAGCGGAGAACTTCCTGGAACTGGAAAATGGAATGGTGTCCACCGTTTTTAGACCTTTATGAGCATCCTTTTTCCTATCGAAGCTTGGATACAGAAAATTTAGGATAGCTCTTTCAGTGGAGTTGGCCCCGAGAAAAGTCGGATTTTTCGGGTCGGAAAGATCGATTATAGCACTGGTATTAAACCTAACAGCATATAATAAAAGTGAAAGGAAAGGTTTGGGTATTTGGTTCAGTTCGGTATATTTTTTTAAACCTCCGGTAAAGAAATCATAGACTGAGAGAGAACCTTTTGTTATTGTTCCAGTTTTATCTGTAAAAAGGACTGTGAGGCTTCCTGTTGTCTCGATACCAAGCAATTTTCTTACCAGTACATTCTGCTTCAAGAGTTTCCTCATATTGAGGGATAGAACTGCAGCTATCATCATGGGCAGTCCTTCTGGGACTGCAACGACAATAATGATTATTGCTAAAGTGATTGCCAATACTACATGACTTACTATCTCCTCCGCTTCCAATGCAGCATAAGCGGAAAGACTGCCGACGTCTATGAAAATATGGTATATCATTATAGAAATAGCAATAAGTATAGCGCCAACATACCCGAAGGTGCTGATCTGCTTTCCAAGGACCGACAGCTTTTTCTGAAGCGGGGATAAACGGTCTTCTGCGGACACAATCTCCTTGATGGTCTTGCCATACATGGTCTTGTCTCCAACGGCGGTTATCTCAATAACCCCCTTCCCATCAACAATCAAAGCAGAACGTGGAAGGGTGCTCTCTTCCTCATGGGCATGTACGGTATTCTCACCTTTTTTCTTTTTAGAAATATCCAGAGGATACTTCTTTACCGGACGTGATTCTCCGGTCAAAGGTGCCTGATTGAGTTCAAGCTGTCCTTCCAGTAGGGTTCCATCGGCGGGCACCATATCTCCAGGCTGTACCAGAACCTTATCCCCTACCACGAGGTCCCTGATCATCACCTTGATGAGATGACCCGATCTAAAGGTCTTAACAGTGATCGGAGAAGCATCTTCCAATAACTGCTGAAAAGTGGTCTCGTTCCGGTGTTCCGACCATGTTGCAACAAGAATAGCAATAACAACGGCAATAGCGATCCCGATACCTTCGTACCATGAAGCAAATCCGAGAACTGCCAGGATCATGGTTATTCCAAGGGCGACAATTAGAATGATAATTATAGGATCCTTGATATTGTTCCAGAGCTTATCAAAGAATGTTTCCCTCTCGAGGGTGGTCACTTCATTGGACCCGTTCTTGGTCCTGGATGCGGCCACCTGCTTTTCGGTCAAACCCTTGTATTCCATCATCATATCTTTTTTCACCCTTCTTGGAATAAAAATCGTTCTAATAGATAGTCTGTAAGTATTCTGCACACTAGTATATGCTCTATCTTCCTCGTCATCAATATTCTCTCAATATTGGTATTTGGGGATCTGGATTATTCCTAATGAAATTATTATATCATGATTTTACGGCCCATTTGGGTAAATTAATCCTGCAAAGAGCATTTATCTATCACCGCAAATAATCCATGGAATAAATGGATAGTTCTGGGCCCCTAGATTTTGGTGGATTGAAATTCTACAAGAATAATTTATTATATTTAACAGATTCCACTTATATTACACAGTAAATAATTAAATATTGGATTATTGAATCCATAATCTATCCATCAACTGAAATATAATTCAGCGATTAGCCATAAAAAAAAAGAAAAATTTGGGGATTTTCAACTCCCCATAAACTTATGAATATCATATTTTGAAAAATATTATTCCATTGCTCCCAAGACCAGGGCCAAGAGTGCCATTCTCATGACAACGCCGTTGAAAGCTTCAGTCCAGTAGCGGGAATGTCTCGTCTCGTCAACATCCGACGGAAGTTCGTCCATCCTCGGAAGCGAGTGAAGAATGATAACATCGCTCCTGGCTTTCTCCCGCAGAAGTTTTCGGGTAACCTTATAGTTCTCAGGGGTCAATCCCTTGTCCTCGGTTGCGTCCTGCCTTGCTTTCGTATAATCAGGCTGAACCACAGGTTCCATGTAGATCATATCCGCATCCCCGATAACCTTCTCCACATGATCGACAAAGTCATATCGGGCATTCTTCTTATCCATGATATCGATATATTCCTGGGTCATTGACATTTCAGGGGGGAAAATAAAATTAGTTTCGATATCGAATTGGGTTATAGCATGGGCCATGGAGTGCATTGTCCTCATTCTGCCGTCGCCTACACAGAGAAAGTTCAATCCGTCAAGTGTGCCCAATTCCTTCCATACGGTATATAGATCTGTGAGTACCTGAGTAGGATGCTCACCCCATCCGTCGCCGCAGTTGATGATGGGAACACTTGCCCATTTGGCAGCTTCCGCTGGTGTACCCTGCTGGAAATGTCTCATTGCTATTACATCCCCGTAATACTCCAGCATCTTCACCGTATCCTTGATGGATTCCTGATAAAAATCCCCTGCACGAGTCATCTTGGCATCAGAAAAACCTTCCACGGCCCCACCCAATCTATGCATTCCAGCTTCAGTTGCCAGTCTTGTTCTTGTGCTGGGCTGATAGAACGCTGTGACCAATGTCTTTTCCTTCAATAGATCACAGTTCTGTCTATTTCTGGCATATGGAGCCAATTCATCTGCGATCTCAAATATTCTCATATAATCTTCTTTCTCGAAATCCTTGAGGGACAATATGTCCTTTCCTAGAAAACTTCTCATTCATCTACACCTCAAATCTTACATACTTATTCCGAATAATTCCGAACCATGATTATTGTTTCAGTATCTAATAATCGTGTTTCCATTCCTTTTAGAAACCGGTCTTGGGGATAGGCCCTCATGCTTTATTAACTTATTTTCAAAAGAAAATTAAAAGTAATTTAAAAGGTACCGTAATTGAAAAAAATACCTATAAAGGAACAATATGCCTTTAAGAATAATCTGCGGAGCTCGACTGTGCTGCAGATAATGGAAAAAACGGACCTGTGAACTAACATAAGAAATTGTCTATAAATTCACATCATTAGGACCTCTGGAAAAAATCATCCAATATTTTACTGCCATCGCTTATCATACTTTCAGTTAATGAACCATACTTTCTCTCGATAACAGTCAGGTATTCCTCATATAGATCTATTTTCACAGGCAGAGCAAAGGGTAGTGAGATAGAGGTTATCAAGGCTTCCCCAGGCATCAGCATCTGAACTTCGGCTCCGAGACCGGACATATCCTGCTTGGCGGATTGTTTCAGCATATCACGATCACGTTTGTCACCCAAACCGAGTATGAAGAGAGTGTTGAATTGGGAAAGTATCTCCTCGTCAATTAACTTCGGCTGCTGGGATATGGCGCAAAGACCGACCCTGAACTTCCTTCCTTCCCTGGCTATCTGGGTGTAGATATTCCTTCTTACACCCTGATTTCCGAACCCCTGTCTTCCCAGAACCCTCTGTGCTTCCTCCATAGTGATAAGTACGGGTAATAGATCTGTAAAGTTTTCTGTTCTGGTGTACTGCCGTTTGTGATATCTGAAAACTGACCGGGCTATGACTATGCTTATAAGCAGTTCCTCTGCCTCTCCCATGGAGGATGTATCCACAAGTACAGTCTTTCCCTCCTGAAGATAGGATATTATCTTTTTTGTTATGGTTATCTCTGGGTCTCTATGCAGAAGATTGTACGAGAAAAGGTTCTTCAGTTTTCTTCTTATCACTCCCAGGGTCGAATCATAAGTGCCTTCAAGATGAAAGCTCAATTCCTCCATGGGTTTGTCATGAAGATTCGTTACCCATTCATCACCATATAATCTTTTGGCCGATCTAAGAGCATCCCTCTGGGGACCCGTGAACTCATAAAGCTGTTCCAGGTCATCAACCTCGATCTCCTTGGAACTGACCTTGATCGGCTCATAAGTGCCGGAAAGCTTCCTAGCTGAAAAAACTCGGAGATTTTTCCTTGCGAGTGGATGATGAATCAATCCCTTTCGATCTTGGCCACCTCCATCGAAATATTCCCCGTGTGGATCGAAAATCAATAATCCCGTTATCCCTTTCTCAATACATGATGCAGACAAACGTTTCATCAGATTGGATTTACCCATGCCTGTTGTGGCGAAAACCCCTACATGGGATGGCAGATCCTTAGAATGAACACCTACAGGAATATTTACCTCCCTCTCGCCGCTCCTGAGGAGCCCTACCTTGATATCCCCCATGAAATCCTCAAGAAGTTTCAGGTCGTTATCATCGGCTCTTCTAACCCCGCCGAAATGGGCGGGCATGGTCTTCGGTTTCTTGAAAATACCGTTCTCCATATAACCCAGAGGCTTGCATACCCCCACCTTATAGAGTCTTCTTTCCCTATCGTGCAGTTCAAACTCCAATTTCCCCTGTTCGAAATTGATCATATTTCCTGCAGTCCTTGCCGCCCAATCCGGGTCTGCTGCCTCGAAGCCCATCCTGATATCGAATATTCTAAGCAGGAATTCCCTTCTGGTTGCGGGGTCCATTCCCATGAGTATTTCCCCGAGAAAAATATCCTGGCCGAAGGCTGCCCTGAATCGGATCTCCCTTACGTTCTCACCTATTATCCTGCCTATGTTCCTGATCAATTAAATCACCATTTTTTATTATCATCAAGCTGCATTTTCAAATTCATCATCATCATGATCGTCAGCATTATTATGATCGTTATTTCCAAATAACATTTCTAAGTTCCCCTATCAAGAATATCATGAAAATCCTGGATAAGATAACGCCATTGACTGCCGGACATTCCAGTTTCCAGGGCTGTCCGTTCCAATTCATTGACCATATCTTCAGATTCAGCCTTGGTTATGGCAACCTCATTATGCACCTTGACAAGAGGATAAGGATAACCCGGATATCCCGCGTCACGACAGTATCTTGAAAGCACGCCCAGATACTTCGAGGGATCATTCCCCGGGAACAAGTCCGCTCTGAATACGAACTGGGATAATGGGTGAAGTTTTACTGCCGTAACCAAAGGTGGTCGGGATGAAATATTATTTCCTCTGAAAATATCCTGACCAAAGGTCACAGGTACATTCAGGTACCATTTCTTTTTATGGACCATCCGATTTGACCAGTATTGAATATGGGGCAGCAATGGTATCCCTTTCAAGCTGAGAGAGGTGGATTTGGAGAGCCCTATTAGCTTAATATTTCTATCTTCAGCTATGCCGAGTATATCTGCCATTTTGTTCTCCAGATGAGGTATTCCAGGCATTAACGTACCGTCAACAAGCAGCATGGAGCCTGCGGGCAGGTCTGAAACCAAGCTCTCGATCATTTCAAGTTCCTTGGCTTCCCTTACCAAGGATAGTACCGTTTCCGGGTCCTTAACTTTATTGGTCAACCGGGGAATTAGCTTGCAATGGGTGAGAAAATCCCGGTTCAGATCGGGTTTTCTGATAAATATGGGGGCCCCCGCCTCCTCCCTTCGGTCCACCTCATTTCCGTCATCAAAAATAATAGCTAGAACCCTCTGGAACCCTACAATGAAGTTCGGGGCTTTCAAAATTACCGATGAAGAACCATCAACAGCAGCTGTCAGATGAGGGCCCTTATGGGTTTTAAACACCTGAAAATCGTCTTCTGAAAGGGGAGGAAGCACATTCTGTGAATATACTGATAACAAGGTCTCTGCAATAGACCTTGACCAATCTCCAACACCCTTGGCAGTCTGCTCCTGGCTCATTGAAGAAAGCAAAAAGCATGTTGTTATTTAAATGTTGTTCTGAGGTGAAGAAAAGTAAGAGTGAATCTGTTCGCTATGTTGCCTAATGATCTTTCGTTTTCCCCTAAACTGCAATATGAAAGTTGCATCTATAGCACTCTTTGCTTTTTCATTTAAAAGAATAAAACAGAGTTCATCCGACATAATTTTAAAAATGATATTGTCGTTTAGGTGGCCCGGGTGATGAATATGTCGGTCCGAGGCAATGAAGAACAGGAGGATGCTGAGGAGTTCAAGCGCCAAGAGCGTATCTTTGATCTCTGCGGCTGCACCACCTGTCCCGGAAAGGACAATTGTCAGTTGAAGGATGTGATAACTTATCTTGATATGGACCTGTCCGCTTTCCGGATCAGCGAAAGGGAGATCCCACTTGAGAACGGTGACCCATTCTTTGACAGGGATTATGACCTCTGTATATTATGCGGACGCTGTGTAAGGGTTTGTCATGACATCAGGGGCAATGGAGCAATATCTCTTATCAACCGAGGGTCTAAGGCAAGGGTAGGGACAGCCTTTGGGGAGGGGCATCTAGAGGGGCCCTGCATGTTCTGCGGAGCCTGTGTGGACGTATGCCCTACCGGAGCTCTGAGCATTAAGGAAAGACGATATTATGGTCAGGCGGATAGAACGGTGAAATCGACATGCAGCCTGTGCGGGCTGGGCTGTTCTATGGATCTAATGGTGAAATGGAAAAGGGTTGTAGATGCAGAACCAAATATTGAAGGATGGAATAAAGGGCAGGGCTGCGTACTGGGAAGATTCTGCCTCCCTCAAATGGATCGGATTGCTCCTAGGCTGAAAACTCCATTGATAAGAAAGGAAGGAGTGTTAGTCCCTGTGGGATGGGATGAAGCGATAGAGGAAACATGTTCCAGACTTGCCGAGTTCAATCCCGGGGACATAGGATTCATATTCTCCAGGGACCTGACCAATGAAAGTTCAGAGCTCCTTGGCCGGATATCCATCAAAGGATTCCCCGGTTCAAGCAGGTATTTGGATTCGCCCCTTGCTGAATTGATGCAGAGATATTATTTCAAAATACCGACCAATTCGGTTAGCGCTCAATTTCAGTTTGCCGACAAAACTCAAAAAGACGGCATGATCCTTATAGTAGGCGGGAGACCGGACCTGACCCACGGACAGCTGATGGCGGATCTGAAAAGGGCCAAGAACAATGGTACTGCAATAGTATATGTCGGATTGCATCCCTATGTCAATACCGGCAAGGAAACCATCAATATTGACAGCCGCCAATACTCCGTTGTATTGCTGTCAATTCTAAATAACATGATAAAGGTAAAAGTGGAGGGCGAGGATTTTGACCTTGATTCAGATGTTGACAGCCAGGGCGAACTGAACAGACTCAGTAGCTTTCTTGACGGTCATTTAAATGGCTCGGATACTGGATCATTTGATGAAATCAGCACCATATTGGAGAAGTGTGCGGATAATATCACCATTTTCATGGGAGTGGATATTCTAAACGAAGAAAAAGAAGGGGATCCTGCATTAACAATAACTGCTGCTATGGATATTCTTGAACTTTCAGGCAATTCCGGCAGCCTATTGTTCCTATTAGAGGGGAATTCAAGGGGAGTTATTGAAAATATTGTTCTTCAGGATGCAGATGATTTCGGATCTGGCGATGTGGCTGGAAAAAAGGTAATCTTCACAACTGCCATGGATGCCGAGATCCCTGACTCCGCTGAACTTGTAATACTGCAGAATCCGTTTGAAGGAAAATTGACCGATATGTCCGATATCATTCTACCAGCGGCATCCCTTACTGAAACCCATGGAACCATGACTACCCTATACGGAAAAAAAGCGGTAATCAATGAAGCAGGTCAAGCTCCGGGTACGGCAATGCAGGACAAATGGATATTTGATAGGATAATTGCCAAACTAGGTATTGAGTTGGAACTGCACAGCGGTGAAAAGGTAGATAATGATCAGCAGAATATTGAGGAGACGGGGAAAGAAAGGGGATCATTCAAAAGCCTTGTTCTCCAGAAACTGGCAGAATATCCTGATCATAAATTTGATGTAAGAATCGTAAGAAGCGAGCCCTTCACTTTTAGAGGAATTAAGATCCAGAACATTCTTCAGGACCTTGAGGTTTTTCTTAACCACCGTATGAATCCAAAGGGGGGTGATTGAATTGACCGAAGGAAGATCTGAACATATGAACAAATGTGAAGATGAAAGGATCGTGGTAGAAAATATACTTCGCAGCAGGGAAGGGTCCAGAAAGAACCTAATCCCGCTTCTACAGGATATCCAGGAAGCTTTGGGATACATATCCCCTGAAGCAGTAAGAATTATCGCGGAAACTACCGGTATGACTGCCAGCTACATATTCGGCGTGGCTACCTTCTATGCCCAATTCAGATTTCAACGACCCGGTAAATACCAGATAAGGATATGTGAAGGTACTGCCTGCCATGTCAGAGGTACCCAGGAGATCATATCCGAGGTCAAGAGACGGCTGAACATAGAGAAAGGTGAGACCACAAAGGACGGCCTTTTCAGTCTGGAGACCGTCGCCTGTATGGGCTGCTGCGCTTTGGCTCCTGTGATGATGGTAAACGAGGATGTATACGGAGAATGCACACCTGAAAAGGCTGGCCGGATCATTGAGGATTACTCCATGGAGGCGATCTGAGATGACATTGGAAGAACTAAGGTCTGAAGCAGAGATCAAGATAAGGGAACTTACGAAGTGCGGAAAACCTGTGATTTATTTCGGCGCTGCATCATGCGGAAGGGCCGCAGGCGTCCTAGAAACCATATCTGCAGCGAGGGAGGCACTTGACGAAGTAAATGCGGAAGCGGAGCTCGTGGAGGTAGGCTGTATTGGAATGTGCTGTTACGAGCCCTTGGTCTATCTATCTGTAACTGGAAGCCAACCCCTTTGCTTCGGTAATGTGACACCTTCTAGGATGAAAAAAATCATCTCCAGCTTCATTGTGAACAATAATTCCCTGGATGATATGGATAACAAGACATATCCATTGGGGGTATTGGACCTGGACGGATATGAGAATGTGGTAGGTATTCCGCCTTTAACCCAACATCCAATGCTGAAACCCCAGGTGAGATTGGTCCTCAGAAACTGCGGAAAAATCGACCCCACGGATATCAAGGATTATGTATCAAATGACGGGTACAGGGCTCTGGAGAAAATATTGAAAATGGAACCTGAAGAAGTTATCGATGAGATAAAAAGATCAGGTTTGGGGGGAAGAGGTGGAGCCGGGTTCCCTACCGGTCTTAAATGGGAGTTATGCAGGAATAACCAAAGTGATTTCAGATACCTTATATGCAATGCCGACGAGGGCGATCCTGGAGCTTTCATGAACAGGTCCCTTCTCGAGAGTGATCCGCATGCGGTGCTTGAGGGCATGCTCATTGCGGGATATGCAATTGGGTGCCGGGAAGGCTATATTTATATAAGAGCTGAATATCCACTGGCGATAAAACGGCTGAACACTGCCATAGAACAGATGAAGAAGCACAATCTATTGGGTCAGAACATCCTTGACAACGGATTCTCTTTTGACATAAACATAAAGAAAGGTGCTGGGGCTTTTGTGTGCGGTGAGGAAACAGCCCTGATGGCCTCTATTGAAGGAAAAAGAGGCATGCCCAGGCCGAGACCGCCCTTTCCAGCCCAATCCGGACTATGGGGGGAACCCACCAATATAAACAACGTCGGAACACTGGGAAGCGTTGCAAATATCATAAGGATGGGTGGCGTTGAATTTGCCCGGTTCGGTTCTGAAACCGCTAAGGGAACCAAGACATTTTCCCTTGTAGGCAAGATAGAAAGAACTGGTCTTATCGAGGTCCCGCTGGGAACCTCTCTGGGCGAGATCATTTTCGACATCGGCGGCGGAATCAAGGGCGGAAAGAAATTCAAAGCAGTTCAGACCGGGGGCCCTTCCGGAGGCTGTATTCCCGCTTCGAAGATAGATATTTCCGTTGACTATAAATCCCTAAGCGAAGTGGGCTCAATAATGGGTTCCGGGGGCATAGTGGTAATGGATGAAGATACATGTATGGTGGATATCGCTAAGTTCTTCCTCACCTTCACCCAGGATGAATCATGCGGAAAATGCCCCCCATGCCGTATCGGAACCAAGAGAATGCTGGAAATACTTATAAGGATAACTGAAGGAAGAGGACGTCCTGAAGATATAGATCAGCTGATCAAGCTCTGCGATACCATAGGAAAAGCATCCCTCTGCGGTCTAGGGCAGACTGCACCAAATCCAGTATTGACCACTCTGACCTATTTCAGGGACGAATATGAAGCACACATCTATACTAAAAGATGTCCTGCAAAGGTCTGCAAGGAACTCTATGAATTCCACATTGATCCTGAGACCTGCATAGGCTGCGGACAATGCTCGAAGGCCTGCCCCGTGAATGCCATAACAGGAGAAAGAAAAGAAGTTCACATAATCGATAAAGATGAATGCATAAAGTGCGGTGTATGCTTTGCAGTGTGTCCGAAAAAGGTAAGGGCTGTAAAGAAGATCGATAGATATCCAAAGACTGATGAAGAAGGTGATCTGGAATGATAACCATTAATGGTACAGAATATGAGTTCATCGAAGGCTTCACTGTTATGGAAGCCGCCGAGCAGGCTGGGCATTACATTCCAAAACTCTGCTCTCATCCATTACTGCCTCCCTTCGGAGCATGCAGGTTGTGCCTGGTCAAGATCCAAGGGATGAGAGGATATCCGACTTCATGCACTACACCTCTCAGGGACGGCATGGTGATCACCACAGAGGACCATGAGCTCAGATCTCTGAGGCGAAGCATAATGGAGCTCATTCTATCCGAACACCCCAATCGATGTTTCGGATGCGCCGCCTGTGTTTTGGATTGTGTGGTATGCGCATATCTGGATACTGATGAGGAGGTCAGACCCAGATCCATAATGGAAAGGCTGGACATGAACGAGAACCCCCTGGATGGAAAGGAAATTTGGTGCTGTGCCGCCTGCCATAAATGCGCAGACGGATGTCCTCACGGATCAAATCCTCAACAGACCTGCTCACTGCTCAAGGAGAGGGCGCTGAAGGAGGGAAAAGTTCCAAAAGGGATAATGGCAATGTCAAAAAACATTATAGAAAGCGGTTATTCAGTCCCAATAAATCCCAATGTTGACCGCCAAAGAGAGAGAAGCGGATTGCCTGCATTAAATCGGCCGAATTCCCGGGAACTCATGAGCATCTTGAAGAGAGCTGGTTCCGCGGAACTTTTCGGATTTGAAAAAGATAAGGACGGAGAAGAAGAAGAGGTGGTGGCAGAATGAAAAGCTTTGCCTATTTTCCAGGCTGCGTTATTCCCGTGAACTATCCTCATATAGAGAAGATCACCCTGGACATGCTGAAAAGATTCAATATCGAACTCCTTCACCTAGAAGGTTTCTCCTGCTGTCCGGAACCTATAGAGTTCGCCTCTCTTCACCCCCTTACCACACTGGGTTTCTCTGCAAGGAACCTCGCCATCGCCCAGGAAACCGGATTGGACATATTAACAGCATGCAACGGATGCACCTTGAGCCTGAAGGATGCTGCTGATAAGCTGGAAAAGGACCCCGAGTTACTCGGGAAGGTAAATGAAGTTCTCCAGGATACTCCTTTCAGGTACAACGGCGGTGTAAAGGTATATCATTTTTTAGAGGTTTTCAAAGATATTATAGGAAGAGATAAACTAGCTGCTTCAGTAACCAGGCCGCTGACAGGAGTCCGAATCGCCACGCATACCGGATGCCATCTGCTGTCCCCTCCTGAATTGATAGGATTCGAAGCAGATCCCGGAACACCTGTGGAGTTTGACCAGTTGATAGAGGCAATAGGCGGGATACCGGTGGATTACGCGACCAAAACCCTCTGCTGCGGAATTTCTCACAGTCTAGGTGGAACACCAAAATCCAGCTTCCTAATGGTAAAGGACAAGATTGTTGACGTTGACAGCAACCGAGTTGACTGCATGGCTGTCGGCTGTCCTTCATGCCTTTCTCAGCTGGATAAGGGACAGCACATAGTTGCCCGCAAATTCAAACTGGACATATCCATACCCGTGCTCTACTTCACCCAGCTATTAGGTCTGGCCCTTGGTTTGGACCTCAAAGAGGTAGGCTACATGAAGAACAGGGTAAAGAACAAGGAGTTCCAGCAGAAAATTGAAGGCTTGGGTAATTGAAATGTTGCATTCAGTATTGAATTATTTTCATATATTATCTACTGGCTATCTTTGATTGCTTCATCTATTAGTTTTTCACCCTGAGAAAGCAGAAAATCAGCTCTTTTCCTGCTCATGGCATCGGAATATACCCGGAACAAAGGCTCGGTCCCGGACGGTCTGACCAATAACCAAGAATTATCATTATATATTCTCTTGAGTCCGTCAATGGTTATGTCCATCTTTTTATCCTTTGCAAGGTTCACATCCTCGTTGAACCTTTTCACAACTGAAGCATAGACTGAATCCTTGGATTGGTCCGAGCATCTTCTCTGGCCTTTGGCCTGATAGAAATCAGGGAAATCGTCCGCCAATTCAGCCAAAGTCATCTTCCTTTCAGCCATTATCTGCAGCAGGAAAAGAGTGGCAAGATTGCCGTCGCACCAGTGAACATCCTTGGCAAAATAATATTTTCCGCTCTCCTCATAGGCATATACTGCCTTATCCCCGTGTTCCATGAGTGCCCGCTCAGTATCAGGCTGGCCAATCCTACAGTATGCCATCTTCACCTCGTATTTCTCTGCGAGATAATCTATTAGACCTGAAGAGTTCACCGGGGTTATGCATACCGGATCGTCTACTTTCTCATCGGCGCATTTCTCAAAGATCCATTTTCCGAAAATGGCGCCTACTACATCCTCTGACACTACTTTGCCTTCTTCATCAATGAAAACGACCCTGTCAGCATCAACGTCAGTTGCAGCAGCAAGTTTAGCATTATGCTTCCGAAGGGCATTTATCGTAGAGTCCAGAGTGGTCGCCCTGGGCTCGGCAGAGCGGTCAGGGTTCCCTTTTCGGATATTATTTATAGCTGCAACCTTGATACCGCATCTCTTGACCATGGCAGGAAGAATATCCACAGCAGTTCCGTTTCCCGGATCCAGTACTATCCTGAAATTCTTTTCAAGGGTTAATTCTGCAATAAATTCCCGATCGATAAGGGATAGTGCATGCTCCATATATCTCTCCATCCTCCCGGTCACAACCTTTCGTATACCAATATCATTCATGACCGAACGATCATCGGGGGACCCACATTCTGATTGACTGAAGTACAATTCCTCAACTTCCAGAGCTTTTTTATCACTGATATAGCATGCATTGGAATCCATATAGATGAGGCCGATCCTATTTGGCGGCATATGGGAGCCAGTCACCATAACTCCTCCCTTTCCGCCGAGCTCGATGATCGACAGAGCCAGGGCAGGAGTGGGCATTATTCCACAATCCAGAACATCCAGACCTGCAGAATTGAGACCTGCGGTGATCGCCTGGGTAAGCATCTGAGCACCGAACCGGGTATCCCTGGCCATTACAACCATTCCCTTTCCGCCCAACCATTTTCCGAAGGCATAGGATAGTTCCATTGCCAGCATGGGAGTAATTTCAGTATTCGTTTCACCTCTTACACCTGATGTTCCGAACAATTTTGGTTTCTTCTCTGACATAGTATCACCGATAGAAATGTGTTTCCAGATTTAAATCTATACAGTTTTAGCCATACCCGTAATGAGATATATTGTTATCTATAAAATGTGAAATTGTTCCAGGGCACAATTAATTTTATATAGTATTGAATTTATTAATTTCTTCGCCTTTACCCGACTATTTCGGTAATGATCTTATTACAG
>CAYSHM010000036.1:0-17848 GCA_964430885.1 uncultured archaeon
TCATTTTTAATTCAGTAGTTAGATCAACATCATATAATTGTGCTAATCGTAAGGTGAAGTAAAGTACATCTGAGATCTCTTCGGTTAATTTTTCCCGCTTTTCATTGTCTTTGAACATTTCATTAATTTGATGCTCTGTTTTAAAACGAAAGTGTTGCAGTAATTCTCCAGCTTCGGTAACCATACCAATTGCTAATTCTTTAGCATTATGGAATTGTTTCCAATCTCTCTCTTCACAGAACTTTTTTACTAAGAGTTTCAGGTCTAAAATAGTGGTTTCTTTGTCCATCGATTTGTAATTTTATATTGTATTAATAAGTTTTAGGTCCTAAAAAGGATTTGAATTCAAAATTGTATAGCTCTCTTCACATTAGCACTTAATGACCTAGAGGCACCATGAAATCTACTTCCCCCATCTTCTAACCCCACCTTCTCTCCCCCCGCGGCCTCAATATTTACAAATAATCCTCATTTAGTTCCAATTCTTACCGCTAACTTTATACAATATCAAGCCGGAAATACGGACTAATATAATATCAGGAGGTGATTCACTCATGGAAGGTACAGTGAAATTCTTCAATAATATGAAAAATTTTGGTTTTATCGAGCCCGATGACGGTGGAAAGGATTTGTTCGTCCATCGCAGCGGTATTGTCAGCGGTCCGATTAATGAGGGTGACCGAGTGGAATTTGAAGCTCAATCCACAGACCGTGGTCTTCAGGCTATCGATGTAAAGAAGATCTGATCAGGCCTTTATCATCAGGTCAGCAGAAACACCCTGGAATTTCATTTTTTTCCAGGGGTTTTTTTATTATTTTTTTATAATATAATCGTAGTAATCACATTAACTTTTATTTACAACAAATTCCATCTACCCACTGTGAGTGCTATTCCTATTCAAGATGACGACATACCCGAGCTTGAACCCGTTGTAGAAATTCTACCTGAATTCGACCTCACTCAAAGGGACGTCATATGGCTTCATCGAAGGGCGAACATACTTCTGCAGATAACAAAGAACAGGGGTCAGGACCCAGAGGAGTTCAAGGGACCCTACCTGGAAGCTATCGGATACCACGAACATAAGGATTATACCAATGCATACCGTAAATTTGAAAGTATCATCACCTTAATGGAAGGCCTTCTCATGGAGGACACTTCGTCTCTTTCTATGGAACCAGTAAAACCACCGGAACCGCAAGACAGAGAGGAGGCTCTCATAGAGCTCAAACCCTATTACCGCGATCCTGATAAAGAACAGGTCAAAAAGACAATTCCTCTGACCGAAGAGGAGGAACGGCTGTTCAGGTCCGGTCATGAGAGTGACGATACCGAGATAGAATTACTGGCCCTTGAACCTTTGGGCATCACAAAGGAGCAGGTGGAAACCAGGTACCGAAAGGCTCTCACCCTGTATGAGAAGGGAAAGTACCTAAAAGCTCTTAAGATCCTCAAAGAACTCAACTTCTATATCAAGGACGAATAACTACAGTCCCAGCACGTTCCAGGGTTTCGGGAACAGCACCCAGTGACCATTGACGAATGTTAATCCGTCCACTGTCATCCCGACGCTCTCCCCGGGTTTGACAAACTTAAAGAAATAAATAACAATTCCCTCCCTGATCTTGTATGAGGCCCTAGCGTATCCGCCGGGAAAATTGAAGGCCTTCTGGTTCTGCTCCCGTAGGTCCTCTATCGTGGCCTCGAAGAGCATGAGGTCGGTCTGTCCCTCCTGAGGCCCCAGACCCTTTTCAGGCATCTTCCATAGATCCTGGTATTTCAGGAAAGCCTTCTCTGCGGTATCGTCGGTAAAATAGGCAAAATAATCCTCCTTTAAGGGTTCCAGGGAGTTGGTGACATCCTCATTATCCAGTTCCGGATCGAAATACTGCATTAGAAGATCGCTTGCCTCCTTCATCCTGTCCCCAACTTTTTTCTTGATCATTCTTTCGGGATCATCGGCGAATCTCTTCAGGTCCATGAGTGCGTTCATCCTGATGATACGGTCTTCCGACATAAGTTCGGTGATTATTTTCTCCAGTTCCGGGGGGCGCTCCCTTTCATATTCCTCGATACCGAGCCTTTGGAATAATGCGTTCCTTATGGCATATTCATCATCACCTGCGCTCCTCCAGGCCTCTGCAAGGGCCATATCCACGTCACCGCCGGATATCTTTGATATTACTCGGGCAGCATCGCTTCTGACCTCGGGTCCGGGTGCATAGGTCATTATCTCCTCAAGTACAATGACGGCGTCAGGATGCATCTCAAGCTCCCAGAGAGCATCCGCAAGGGCAACCCTGGTGTAATTATTGGGGTAAAGAAAAAGAGCTTTTCTCATCTCCTCTTTCGCCTTTTCGGATCCAATCATCTTCAGGGCCCGGGGCACCCTTGGATCATCCTTTCCTGCATCCAATCTCTCAAGGAGCAGTATCTGGGCGGCTTCTCTCTCAGCCCCCAGAAGCATTGATAGAGCCCCCAAGTCGAAATCCTCCATCTCTGCCTGACTGGATGGACCCGCAAGCACGCTCCGTGCAAACCTGTGGTATTCATCTGAACCCTTTTTTTCTTCTGTCATATTGCCCCCCTTTTTATCTTAAGACCTTCAGAACCTCAACCTCGTGCTCGCTGATCTTGGAGATCATATAAGAGATAGGTCCCGGCAGGGACATGTAAAGGCTGTTGAATAGTATCTCTCCAGCAGGGTCCGAGGGTGCCAGCTTTCTTACATTGATGGTGCCGTTATAACATTTCAGATATCCCACGCACCGAGCCTCTGAAAGCTGGTTCCTGAAAAGGACATACAGCTCACCTGACATAGGTGTGGTCCCGTCCCCGTACCTCATGAGAAGTTTGTAGCGCTCGTTATAGAAGGAGGCAATAGTATCTGAGCCGTTCTTCAGCATCTGTCTTTTCTCTTCTTTGATCCGGATAACGCTATCTTCGAATCTCAAAAGGTCAAAATCTCTGGAATAGAAGGTGCTGCCTTTGGGGTTGATTCTGTTATTTATAACATCCGCTATATCCTGCCAGTAATCGTTTGCAACTTCATATATCTTTAGAGCTGAAGAGGGAATTATTCTCATATTATCAGTTTATGTAATGTGTTTAATTATAGTTTTCGGTGATTTGATGTTCTGAATTTATTCTATTCATTTGACCTTTTGAGCATTTCACCTGCTATAACGTTCTGTCCCACGCATATACCGCCGTCGCCGTTTGGTATGTTGTGATGCAGTATTATCTCCAGATCGTTAAACTCACCAGTACACTCCACGAACATCCTTGTTATGGGCTCATTATATGTAACCCCTCCTGTTAGCCCAATATACTTGATCCCATTATCAACCGCATACTCATAGGCATATCTGGTCATGGCATATACCAGATCAGATACGAACGAATAAGCCAGATCGCATTTCTCTTCATACTTCTCGGGCTTACCCAGCTGGAACAGTTTCCTGAATGCGGGAACGGTCCGGATGACCCCGTCAACAACCTCAAATTCAAAAGCGTAATTCTTCTTACCTGCAGATAATAACCTCTCAAGTTTCATGGCAGGCTCTCCGCTGTAGCTCCTGTATCTGCAAACCCTGAAGTAAGCCGAAAGAGCATCCAGCACCCTTCCCATACTTGAGGTCTTTAATCCATTATCAATAAGCATGGGCAGGTTCGTCAAGAATCCCCCGTCAAATCTATCCCTGCCTGCACCGGTACCGGTAAGCTCTCCTAGGGCCAGGACCAATCTGTCAGGCTCCCTGATCGCCTTCTCACCGCCCAGGAGGGGAATATGCTCCAGATGTCCTATTCTTTTATAATTCAAAAAAGTACAATCAAGCACCTCTCCGCCCCAGATTGTGCCGTCAGGCCCCCATCCGCTCCCGTCCAGACTGAGGACCACGGTCCTATCCTTCACTTCATTATCCATCATAAGGGAAACACCATGGGCCCAGTGGTGCGGTATGTCAACAATTTTCCCTCCAAGCTCGTCTGCGGTCCTTCTGGTTGCATACTTGGGGTGCATATCCCTGACCACTATGTCCGGTTCAGTTACACCCAATAACTTTTTCATATGGGAATATGCTTCCTTCAGGAACTCACCAGTCTCGTAATGCTTGGTGTTGCCTATATACTGTGAAAGGAATAGTTTGTTTTTTCTGGAAACACTCACCGCAACATTCTCCTCGGCACCAACTGAAACTATGGTTTGATCATATTCAACAGTCAGGGGGTCCGGTATGAATCCACGGGATTTTCTTATGAAATGACGCCCGCCGTTATGAACCCTCATGACTGTGTCGTCCACTCTCTGTATTATGCCCCTGTTGTGGAGTAGGTACATGTCCAGATCCAGGTCGAACACTTTGCTATTCTCCATGCATATCGGTTCACCGGGCAGGTTGGCTGATGTTGCCACTATCCCGTCCCGGTCATAATATTTGAACAATAGATAGTGCGCCGGAGAGTAGGGGAGCATCATGCCAACGGTATCCAGATCGGGGGCTATGCCTTTCATTTTTTCTTTTTTTCGCACAAGCACAATAGGTCTCTGTACTGACGTTAAATGCTCTATCTCATCGGGAGTGGGATCCGCATACTTCAGTACCGCTTCCATATCCCGCATTAATACAGCAAAAGGTTTCTGGGGCCGGTGATACAATTCCCTCAATCGATCAACAGCATCAAATCCACCGCATATGTGCATTCCGCCCCAGCTCTTCAGGACACCCACCTTCCCCTCAATCAGACAAGAAGCAAACTCAATAAAACACTTCTCCTGATCATTCACAACCCTATCACCGATATGCAGCACATACTTCGGACCGCACTGGGGACAGGATGTTGTCTGGGCATGGAACCTGCGGTTACCAGGGTCTCTGTACTCGACCAAACAATCCGGACACATCTCGAAGTCCGACATGGAGGTCTTTTCCCGATCGTACGGAACATCGGCTATCAGGGAATACCTGGCACCGCAGTCGGTGCAGTTTATGAAGGGGTAACCGAATCTTCTATCCTCCGCATCCCGCAGCTCATCAACGCAATTATCACAGATGGCAGTATCCGACGGAATTACAGAGGCCCTGCTGCCTTCCTTGCTGAACAATATCGAAAAATCGGCACCTTCAACATGAAAATCCTCGACCTCCACATTGTCTATCCTCGCTAGGGGCGGAAGTGCCTTCTTCAGCTCCTCCAGAAAGAGCTCGTGGTCCCCATCCACCGCAACCTCCACGTTGGCTCCCATGTTGCATACGTATCCTGCAAGGCCAAGTCCCTTTGCTACATTATATACAGAGGGTCTGAAACCCACTCCCTGTACTATACCGAATATTCGAAGTCTCATGCCGCATCAGCAAGGCGGTAAAATCCTTGAATCCTTATTCAAATTTTCCAATAAATCTCCCATTCATGAAAAGAGCGCACTACATCTGCAAAAAATATAATAAATAGCGGTGAATATGGGTAATTAATAGGGAGGAAATCATTTTGAGCTCCAAGGGAAAATCGGATAAAGGCGTCGCATGCAGCGAGGAGATGAAAGCCTATTTTCAGGCACTCCATAGTGAAAGCCGTAGATGCTACGATGTGGCCGAAAAAGCCCGAGCAAGGGGTTTCGATCCGGAGATATTTGTGGAGATCCCTCCTGCGGAGAACCTGTCCTCCCGAGTGGAAAAGCTTGTGGGACCAGAGGGTATCACCAAGGTTATAGAGGACTTTCTTAAGAAGGAGAAGGACGGCAACAGGTCGATGGTGGCCATCAAGGTGGCAAAGTATATCGTCAACGAGCTTGAGTTCGAGGACCGGGAAGAAGCATTGGACCAGGCCGTCAGAACCGGATTGGCCATTGTCACCGAAGGAGTACTTGTGGCTCCCCTGGAAGGCGTCAGCGAGGTGAACATCAAAAGAAACGATTCCGGCAGTGAATACCTCCGGCTGTCCTTTGCAGGGCCAATTCGATCAGCAGGAGGAACCGGTCAGGCTGTAGGCTGTCTCATAGCAGACGTTGTGAGAAGAGAGATGAATCTGGAGCCCTTCGAGGTCAGAAATGACGAAGTAGAGCGTCTGAAGGAAGAGTTTCAGTTAAGGAAAGCTTCCCAGTATTCACCGTCGGATGCTGAGATAGAGAACATAGCCCGGAACTGTCCAATATGCCTTGACGGCGACGGGTCAGAACCCTCAGAGGTGGCAGGCTACCGTAATCTAGACCGAGTGTCCACCAACCAGGTAAGGGGTGGTCTCTGTCTGGTCATGGCCGAGGGTCTCTGTCAGAAGGCCAAAAAGATCAAGAAGCTTGTGGATAACCTTCATCTCGAGGGCTGGGATTTCATAACCGCCATGATAAAGGATGACGACAAGGCCAAGGACGGGGAAGAGAAGAACGAACCGAAGGACATGTACAATTATACTCCTAAACCCAAGCTCAAGTTCTTGGAAAAAGTAATAGCCGGTCGTCCTGTGATCGCATATCCCAGCGCTCATGGGGCCTTCAGGTTGCGCTACGGCAGAGGCCGGACCTGCGGACTTGCAGCCATTGCCATACATCCCGCCACAATGGCTGTTCTCAACGATTTTCTAGCCATAGGCACCCAGATCAAGATCGAGTTCCCCGGGAAGGCCGGGGGTGTCACACCCTGCGATACCATAGAGGGTCCAATAGTGGAATATTTCTCCGGCGACCTTGTGAAGTTCCATAAGGCAGAGGATGTTGTGGCCGAGAAAAAGCGCATCAAGAGGATTGTGGACCTCGGGGAGGTTCTGATACCCTTCGGAGAGTTCGCAGAGAACAACCATGTCCTGTTGCCTCCAGGTTTCGCTCCGGAATGGTGGTACCAGCTCCTGGAAGCAAAGCTCCCCCAAGACTGCACCCCCAAGAAGTCCGCGAGGTCCCTCTACAATGCCGATGTGATCGATTCATTCACCCTGTCCAGGGCCCTGGATGTTCCACTGAATCCCCGGTACAATCTCTTCTATCATGATATGTCCCCGGAGACCCTCGGTTATCTTGCCGAGTACCTGTGCGAGCGTGGAGAGTTCAGGATACCCGGTGACGGGGATTATATGGTGCGTCTCTCGGATCTGGTGGATCTTCTGGAAGGCCATGAGCCAGATCGTGACCTAACAGCTGAGAACATATCCTCTATGATAAGCTCGGAACGCTCAAAGGGGGTTCTTGTCATTCCCATTGAGAAGGACCGGCCCTACATGACAATAAAAGAGAGCCTCTGCCGATTGGGTGCCCTGCACACTGTGGACAAGGGGAACCTTCTTATCCATGAGGACTATTCTCTTGCACTGGTTCTGGGATTGGGTCTCAGAGTTGACGAGAAGGGAAGGATATTCAAATCCAAGGTTCTGGATCAGGAGCATTCCAGGTTCCTTCGGGATATATCCGACGTAACGGTGATGGATAATGTTCTGGGCAAGGGGCCTGTCCGCTACGAGGACGAGAAGGAATACCTGGAGAAAAGGAATGACCGCTATTGGGGAAACTCAATAAGGTTCGTATCTGATGTTTCGGGAATCACCATATATCCCCGGTCTCCCAGCAGGATGGGATGCCGTATGGCCAGACCCGAAAAGGCTTCGGAGAGGAAGATGAGCCCGGCTGTTCATTGTCTGTTCCCGCTTTCCGCTTCAGGCGGTTCCCAGAGAAGCATGAAGAAGGCTGTGGAGGAGAAGCGTTTTGATGTGGATATAGGCTACCGGGAATGTCCTAAGTGCCATAACCTTTCCCACAGATACTTCTGTGAGAAATGCGAAGCCCATACCGAGGTAACTGATGACTTCAAGGTAAAGACCCGTAATGTCTATTTCTACAAGGATTTCGGCGAGGCCAGGAAAAAGGTCAACGTATTCGAGGTGCCCATGGTAAAGGGTGTTAAGGGTATGATGTCCAAGCACAAGACCCCGGAACCTCTGGAAAAGGGTCTTCTCAGGGCCAAGCATGGTATATCTATTTTCAAGGATGGTACTGCCCGGTTCGATATGGTGGACCTTCCGGTGACACATTTCAAACCCTACGAGATAAACACCCCGGTTGAAAAATTAATAAAACTAGGGTACACCAAGGACATGTACGGGGAGCCTCTTAAGAGGGACGACCAGATACTTGAACTTAAGGTCCAGGACATAATCTGTCCCGAGAACTGTCTCCGGTATCTCTACAAGGTGTCCCGATTCCTTGACGATATGCTCTTCAGGTTCTACGGGCTGGATCCCTATTACAATCTGGTAGGTTTCTCGGACCTTATAGGTCATCTCACTGTGGGTCTTGCCCCTCACACATCCGGTGGAGTGCTCTCCAGAATAATCGGATACTGCAATGTCAGAGCAGGCTACGCACATCCCTTCTACCATGCGGCCAAAAGAAGGAACTGCGATGGTGACGAGGACTGTGTAATGCTTCTTCTGGACGGGCTGATCAATTTCTCAAGGACCTATCTGCCAGCCACTTTGGGCGGTCAGATGGATGCTCCCCTGGTTCTGTCGGTGAAGATCGATCCCGCTGAGATAGACAGCGAAGCCCATAACATAGACTGCCGCAGTGTTTATCCAGTGGAATTCTACGAGGCTGCCATGGTCCAAGAGAAGGCAAAACAGCTTGAGGACATGATGGATCTGGTGGGAGGAAGGCTCGGAACTCCGGCACAGTACGAGGGATTCGGTTTCACCCATGATACGGTGGACCTGGCCGGAGCAACCACAATGACCGCCTACACCAAGATAAAATCCATGAAGAGCAAGATAGACGAACAGCTCAAACTGGCCAGGATAATCCGTGCAGTGGAAGCTCCGCTGGTGGCGGCCAAGGTCATCGATTCCCATTTCATGCCTGACATGATAGGCAATATGAAGGCCTTCTCAAGGCAGAAGTTCAGATGCACGAACTGCGGGAAAAAGTTCAGAAGACCCCCTATAAGGAAGGAATGTCCAAGCTGCGGCAATGAAACCCTAAGCCTCACGGTCTACAAGGGCATGGTGGAAAAATATGTGAACCTGGCGAAACAGATATCCGAGAGATATGACCTGCCGATATATACAAGAAAACGTATTCAGCTCATTGAAGAAGCAATAAACTCCCTATTCAACAATGACAAGGTGGAGCAGAAGGGACTGTGGGACTTCTGTTGATTTATGTTAGCCGCCCCGCCACCCTAACATGAAGTTAACCATCATTTCAAAATGATTCATCACTTCTTAACGGCTCTATGCAGTTTTACAACAGCTTCAACAGCGCTCTTTGCCCTGTCGATCCTCTCCTGGGCCTGAAGCCTGCTCATCCCCGGTCCGGTAATGCCCAGACCTACGGGTTTGTCGGCTTCCAGGGAAAGGTCTATGAGCTTTCTAGCGGCGTGTCCCATAACAACATCATCATGGTCCGTCTCGCCTTCCATAACTGCACCCAGGGCCACAACTGCATCGATGTCCTTCTTGGAAAGAAGATGCTTCACCGCGAAGGGGATATCATATGCTCCGGGGACTGTGAGAACCTTTCCCACCTTTGCTCCAAGAAACTCGGCATGGGCCTTGGCCCGCTCTACCATCATTGATGTGATGTCGTAATGAAATTCCGCTGCAACTATACCTATCTTCATTCTATCCTCTCCGGATAATTTATTCTAAGTTATTCCTTAAGTGATATATTAAACTTGATATTCTAAAGCTTTAATGATAATTCAGTGCCCCTTGCCCGAATGACCGCCTGAACCGCCTCCGCCGGAAAGTGAACCCACACTCTCATAGCCCTGCCTTCTGCCTGTGCCTGCTCTCCTTGCCATTTTCTTTCGATTGAAAAGAAGCCAGTAGGTGTTCTCGGCATGTGATCGGGATCGGTTCACCGCAAGTTCCTCCAGTTCTCCTGAGCTCTCAGCCTCATCCTCGTGAACGAAGACCTCTATGATATGTTTGTTTGTCATGAGCTGAGCCTGAATTATACCCAGGGAAGCCTCGTGTGCGCACATACGGTCTATCTCCTCCCCGCCGGGCATACCAAGCGCCATGACGATATCGCACCCTTCCCCTTCCAACAAAATTTTGCACTCAACCGGAAGGTCCTTTATGCCTGGAACTGTGCGTCTGACTATCTTGAAGCCCGTGCCCATCTCTCTGAGCCTCTTGACTGCAGCTCCGGCCATATCGCATCTGGCAAAGGTGGTGTCTACTATTCCAATCCGCTTCATACTATCACTTTCCCTCCACACTGCTCATTTTCTTGTTGAAGTCAGCCCAGGAAATTATCTGCTCAATTAGCCTTGATGTGCTGTCCATGTCAGAGGCGTACTTCTCCAATCTTACCACCCTGCAGTCAATGCCCCGCTTCTCAAGCTCATCGCGTATCTCCTTCTCCCTGTGGGCCTGATCGAAACCAAGAGAAATGATATCCGGTGCGATCTTCCTGACAGTATCGTACATGTCGCCCTCAACACCGAGAATCGCCTTGTCAACGCTTCTGAGCTCTTTGATCATTTCCAGTCTCTTATCCTCGGGTACTACAGGCCGGTGTTTCATTCTCTTGGCTGTAGCATCCCTTGCCACCACCACAATGAGGGAATCACCAAGCCTACGGGATTCTCTGAGGTAGAGTATATGTCCCAAATGCAAGATGTCGAACACTCCCGAGGCCATTACAAGCGTCAATAGATCCACTTCCGTTATTTGCTGATATCACTGAGAATTGTAAATGCTCCACGCGTCCTTGACTTCCTGGCCTGTGAGCCAGATGAGTCCTCTATCCTCGGCATATTTCTTCGCTTCAACCTTGGACAGGGCCTTGCCCGAATCACCCATCATCTCGCATATGGTAGCTGACGGGGTCAGACCTGCCATTATCACCATGGCTGTAGAAAGTTCAGTATGTCCTTCCCTTTTCTTCAGTATCTCGGGCGTGCACCTCAGAAGATGCACATGACCGGGGGACCGGAACTCTCTGCCGAGCCTTTCCCTGCATTCATTGTCCCTGCACTCATCGGCTTCGGTCTCGTTGAGGTATTTGATCAGTTCGCCGAACCGGGATATGGTCAGCGCCCGGTCGTTGTCGGTTATGCCGGTGTAGGTCTTCCTGTGGTTCACTGTCAGTGAAAAGGCAGATAGCTCGTCGTAGGGCAGGTCGCCTCCTTTGGTAGCTTTCAGGATTGGGAACTCCATGGATGCAGTGTCCAGAACCTGGGTGAGATATGGGAGTCCCAACCTGTCGCCGTCCTGTGCCGTGAAGGTGGTGCATATGAGCCCGCCTCCGTCCTTCCGGAGCGCCCTCACGTGATGGGGCTTGGTTAGTATTGAGGGGATCACCATGTCGGTCTCCTCTTCCCTGCCGTCCTTGTCGTATATGAGAACGATCTTTCCGTCCTTGAGGTCCTCTAAGGCCTTTCGTATGCTGGGTTTAATATCAGTATGGAACACTCTCATCCTTCCCCTTCTTCTCAATTCGATTAAGGTCCACCAACCATTCGGTTTTTGAACCCCTTTCCCTAATCCCTCCAATATATAAGAGACTTTTCTAGTCATTGAATAAAGGCAGGAACGGGATAAAAAATCGGTATTTTCAATCTATGATCAATTAGATTTACATACTAATTTATAAATGAAATACTTGAAATGCCATATGATTATTGATAACATCAAAAGGAGTAATGGATTCTATGCGTTGAGATTCTTCAGCATAGCCTGCAGATCTATATTCGTATCCGTATTATCTTGACATATGGATCTCATCTCATTCCAATTTTCATAAATCCAATCTGTTATCTTTTTCAATTTATTTCTGACCTTTTTCGTTTCATCCCCATGTCCTATCACTGCCAAAAAGAAATCGTTCCCTTCCTCTATGATGATATTATGGTCGCCATGCTGAATGTTCTTCAAGTTGCCTTTTGAATCCAATGAATCCTTAATGAACATCTTTACTGCAGTGAACATGCCTCCGAAAATATCCTCATCAAAATCAAGATCCTTATTGATATTCATTTTGAATAATACCAATCCGCCTTCATCCAGTATTAGAACCAGGTCTGCAATGAAAGGGGTCTGCATGTTTTCCTTTATCAAACGCTTCTGTTCCAATCCCTTTTGTACAACATCGATAAGCTGTTTACGGTGAACTGGTTTCACGATATAATCCAAAGCACCTTCCTTCATTGAATTGACTGCAGTATCCAATTTTGAAACAGCAGTGATCATTATCACAGGTATACCCGGATGATCCCTATTTATCAATTTCAGAGCATCAATACCGTTCATTCCGGGCATGATCATATCCAGAAGAACAAGGTCGATCTTATTATTTTTCAGTTCAGAAAATCCCTCGTCAGCGTTACCGGATTCCAGTACTGTATGACCTGCCTTCTCCAGATATCTGCGGAACATACGCCTGATTCCAGGTTCATCATCTAAAATCAATATGCTGGATGTATCTTCCATGAATATCACTCCATTTCTATGGTCAATTTTCCTTTGAGAGCCGGGACCCTTATAATGAAGGATGTTCCCGCACCTTTCTTACTGATAACATTGACGAAGCCATTGTGATTCTGAACGATCTGCTGTACAATGAATAGACCTAATCCTGTACCCTTATCCTTTCCTTTGGTGGTGAAAAAGGGATCGAATATCCGGTTCAGGACATTTTCTTCTATTCCTTTACCTGTATCACTGATCACGAATTCATTATATTCTCCGGCAGATGAGGTGGTAATGGACAGTTCTTCTTCCATCCTCTTCCGCTCGCTGATATCCCGTCCGATGGATATCATATGTTTTGGTTCGTCCTTCTCATCCCTGATCAGGGACACCCTGTATTCCATAGGAACTCTGCAGCCGTTCTTGCATATTAATTCCAGCTCTATTGTCCCTGCTCCATATTCTAGAACATTTTGGATAAATTCTCCAGCCCGTTCCAGATCTTCAGAGCTGTAATAGGAGGCTGGGGCCGGCAGATCCGCTATTTCTTTATCAGTATATCCAGTTATATCCCTGAAAGCCTTGTTCCAGCGAATTGCCTTGCCTGTGGCGATCTCGAACAAGAAAAAAGTGTCCAGCTGAGCATCTAGAGCAATATCGGTGAAATCTTTTGCTATTTGAGATTTTCTGTTAAGAGGATCTGTTTGAAATTTAGGTTCGCGTTCTTCAACCATTTTGACCACTCGATACTGCTGTTTAATTCTTCCTAATTTACTTCCTGATTTTATACATGCTCAGGTTAGTTATATTAATATAATGTATAAAGAAGAAGTCATTGAACAACTAAGAAAAGATTGATATTATAATCGAAAATTTCCGGAAAAAGATCAATCCACCCTTTAAGAATAATTTGTTGGTAGAAGCATACTAACCTCCATTGGAACCAAGAATCAGATTTCTCCAAATAAGTTTTATATCTAATATCATTTTACGGACTTGATGGAATCTCCAATACCTGGTTCTTTGTTCAGATCTAATAACTCCAAAACACTCTACTTTTTCATCCATGGTTACGGAGGTACAAAAAAGGACCTTTCGGGATTGATAAGGAGCTTTCATGAACAGGGTAATGATTGTATTGCCATAACCCTTCCGGGGCATGAGACCAACTGCGAGGACCTTCTTAACTACAACTACGAAGACATGAAAGATTACACCTTGAAATGCATAGGAAAGGTCATGAAAAGCTATAGGAATATATATCTCGTAGGGTTTTCAATAGGCTCCACTATCGCTATAGAAATATCACAGCAGACCGACCTCCATGGAAAACTAAAGGGTATAATCGGCATATCAACGTTTCTCGGCCCCGCCCAGAAATTCAATTATGCATTTGGATTGGGTCTGTGCAAGCTTCTAAGGATGAAGAGAGTAAGGAAATATCCCAGCACTACCAACAAGAAGGCAAGGAAGGATATGGCCCATTACAAGTATGTTCCAGTTGATTGTGTACTGGATATGCTATCGGATTCAAAGGGTATACTAGAGAGATTGAAATCCAGGAGTATATCGGTCCCAACTGTTCTATTTCATTCATACCTGGATGATGTGGCAAACTACCGGAAGGTCAAGGAACTGGTTCAATCCGAAAATGAATTAAAACCCTTATTGGTATCCTTCAGGGAACTGAACCATTTTCTTCAGCACGATATGTCACCTGATAAAATGGCATCCTTTACCAATGAATTCTTTAAGAATAATGGAGATAAAAATGCCCCCCAAAAGCTTCTGGAAAGCGACCGGGAGATAAATCAGAAGAGGATCCGTGGTCTATCCAGGTCTCTGGTTATTATGATGCTCCTGTTCAATTCTCTCCTGGGTTTCAGTATTTTCTATCTTTGGAGCAAGGTCTCAACAATAAATGAGATCCCACCCTCTATATTCATATCATATTCAGTGATCATAAGCATATTCGGTCTAGTAACATTCAGATATTTGTACCAGATCGATAGGACCAAGGGTTTTAGAAGGCATTACCTGGAGCTATTGAACGATAATCCAAATGGCCAGAAGGACCGATCCGCTGAAAAGGGTTCCAAGGTCTTTCCATTAATTATGTGTTCTCTGGTATTTATAACCCAGTTCATAGCACTGGCAGGTCTATCATTTGTCTTTCTTAAAAATGACAATATATTTTTCTCCCTGGGACGGGAAAACATAGCTATAGAGTTATACTGGCTTCTAGCGGTTCTGCTGTCCGCGGTATTTACCGTGATCCTTGTAAGATATCTTTCTCATCACAGGATGGAGATGTACATATTGCTGCCTATGGGGGCTCGCAGTCCATCCTTCATGGGAAAGATTATGGAGCTGAGAGAGTCAATAGATCCGGGAAAATATGTTCTATGATCTAAAACCGAAATACCTCATTCGGTTCTCTTTCTCAATATTTTCAATTTCTCGGTAGCTTTGTAGATGAATTCCTGCGCTTTATCATAATTGCCTGCCTGAAATTCCTTCTTGGCTAGGCCGGTGTACTGAATGCATTCCTTGTAAGTGTTTGTGGTGAACTCGGTCCCCGCTGCTTGTACCTTTTGTAATAATTTGGGCAGTTCCGTCAGGTTAAGCACTATGGCCTGGCCGATCTTGTTCTTCATATCTTCATCCATAAAAATCAACTTCCTCTAGTAAACTGACAGCAGGTTGATGCTTGAGATTTGATAATAAGATTCCGTCTTATTTCCTCTCCTTCAGAACTATAGCGTCACTCTTGCAGACATAAGTGCAGTTCCCGCAGCCGTGGCAGTTCTTGTTCACTGCCGCTTTTTTGTTATCTAAAGTAATGCCTTTGAACTGACAGATCTTGACGCATTCGCCGCAGCCTATGCAGGCTTCTTTGTTTACCTCCGCCACCTCATGACCGCTTAACATGAAATTGAACTTGTAACGGGTGCTGATGTCCAATGCCATGCATTCCCTGTCCTTGCAGTTGCAAAGGGCACCGATAAAGGGAGATTTGAAGGTCCATACAGAATGAACATATCCCTTGGGCCCGAGTTCTTTCAGTATCTCAATGGCCTGGTCCGCATCAATGTATTTTCCCCCTGAATAGGGCGGTATCTTGTCCCCTATCTCCGGAACAAGGGAAAAGACCATGCATAACTGCTCATTCTTGTTGGTAAGGAATCTTCGGCAGGGACAGTAGGTGAAGAATATCAGTCCTGCAATTCGCATAATAGCGGAAGCATCTTCCAGGGATACTACCTGGCCAGTGTGCTCCTCTTTGCTGTATTTTTCCAGTCTGCCCTTGGCTACCCTGTTCACCACGGGGAACAAGGAGGCTCTTTGCGCCTTTCGGCTGTTCCTGTTGAAGTGCACAATGAAATCCTTGATGAAGGCTTCCCTCTCCTCGTTACGGTGAAGCTTGATGGAATATTTTTTGGCATCCAGGTACCATCGTTTACTTGCTCCGTGGGCGGTACAGATCTCGCACATGATCTAATAAAAAGAATATAGAAGTATTTTATAACTCTGGTGCCAAATTCTAATTTAATAATGTTCAATAAAGGTAATCTTATTTTTTAAGCCACTTTACACCAAGATAGCAGAGAGGTGTATCGGCAGCAGCAAAGACCACCTTCAATATCCAATATGGCAATATCAATGTGAATAGGTAACCAACAGTGAATTTTGGGTTTGAATTGATTATATCCGGAAGCCAGGGTATGTAGTAAAGTCCAATGAACATGAAAACGGTTGTATCAATGAATTGACTCACAATCGTTGAAGCATTGTTGCGGAGCCAAAGATGTTTTCCTTTGGTTTTCGCTTTCCAGAAATTGAAAGCCCAGATGTCGTGGTACTGGGCAAGGAAAAATGCTATCAGGCTTGCAAAGAAGAATCTCAAACTGATTCCAAAAACCGGATTGTACTCCTCTACCTGAACAAAGCTTCGGCCGGCAAAAGGAAGTTTAACTGCGATCACGGTGATGATAAGTATAACAACGAGCGTTGCCATGGCAGCATTGACAAAAGATCTTGTTTTCTCTTTCCCGTAAACCTCTTCGATAATGTCAGTTACAAGAAAGGTGATGGGAAAAACGAGGATTCCCACAGAGGCTTCGAATAGACCGAAATCTGCAATTTTACCTCCGATCAGATTGGCTGCTACAATAGCTCCGACAAACAGAGCAAATAGAAAATGGGTTTTTTGTTCTTTTGAAAGCCTCATGGTTTTATTCTGAATGGAGGGGTAATATTTAAACATAGTGAATAATATGCTCGCAATAGGCTTTCCGGGGTGGTCATTGCTCCATCCAAGAAAGAATGGTTAGCTGACGGATAGATTGGTTCTGGTTACCAGCCTTCCAGAGCAGGCTGCTCTTATATTTCCCTTGTTTCATACTGGAACCATTTGGCCTTTTTTATATGTATGTCGTGAGTGCAGATATGGTCCAAGAGGTTCTTTTTCAGATTGTAGCTTTTACCGAAATAGATGGTATTTAGGTTGCTGTTGGCCAGTTTGTATATGCCGGATTGTTTGGGCACTTCATGCACATTTTCCTCAGAAAACTCAAGCCAAATCCTTTTTCTCCTCATAACTCATCACCTCATTCACTTCGTCTCTGATATTAATATGCGTCAAAGGACTATATAAATTCTCTAGGACACCTTTTTAGTCAAGTCATGGGAAATTTACCCTTAATCAGGTAATCATTAAAGGATTAAATAATAAGTCCTGGATAGGTCGAATCTATGATCGAAACAACACCGATACTGGAAAAAATGCACGGCGACAAAGAGGACATGATGAACTATGAGAGCGTTAACAGGTGGATCACACAGCAGATAAGAAGATCGGCTTCATATTTAACAAGGAATAACTACCTGAGGATACTGATCAGATACTGCAAATGGTACGGCAAGGACCCCGATGAAATAATAGATGATCGTATGGAAGATCTTAAGAGTGATGATAAAAGGATCCAGTCAAGACATGAGGAGAGACTTATGAAATATTTTCAGGAGCTGGATGAAGATGTGAGCCGAAATACGGCCATTACACATTTTAATTCTGTTAAATCCTTTTATATGGGGAATTATGCCCCCCTGAATATCAGAGAACCTAAAAGATGGACAACCTTCACAGATAAGGTACCGACACTGTGTGAGTTCAGAAAGATGGTAGAGGTAGCTGAAAGCCCTATGCAGAAAGCTTTATTGCTGTTCTCTGCACAATCTGGCCAGAGAGGGAATATAATATCCTCCCTTCGCTACGGGATGCTCGAAGATACTATAGAGGGAAGGACAGAGGTTCCGGCCACTATTCATATTCCCGGTGGTATAGAGAACTTCAAGGGAAAGATGATAAACAAGAATCGTAAGGATTATTATTTTGGCTCCTCGTAAGAATTTGTGCAAGTTCTTGATTATTTTTCAATCGATATA
>CAYSHM010000037.1:0-15310 GCA_964430885.1 uncultured archaeon
GGGTGGATTGAAATTGCCCGAATTTCTGCACAAATTTGTGTGAGGAGCCAAAAAACTAACCATTTGATTTCTGGCTAATATCATCCCCATCTTTTTTTGAAAATATATTCAAAATTATTTTTGAATTCTGTTCTGGTATTTTTATATAACATCAAGCTATTTAGCAAAGGTTATATTGAGGTAAAAAATCATTGGTATTGCCATAAATAATTGGAATGCTTGATTTGTATCAGAACATTTGAAAATAAATTCAATGATCTGATCTGAGCTTATACCATTGTGATGCCGTCAGTGTAATATAGAAGAAAGAGGCTGTTAATATGAGGAGTGAGAGCAGAGTATTCTTTACAATTTGGATGTCCTTTGTCCTTTTAGGGACTTTTTTTGTAAGTGTGGATTTAAATTTTTTAGGTGATTTCAATCCTGTGACTACAGGTAATGCAGCAACCATCATAGTTGATGATGACCCAGGTCAGGATTATACAACAATTCAGAGTGCAGTTAATAATGCCGATGATGGCGATACGATTGAAATATATCCTGGAGATTATTACGAGAGTGTTTCAATATCTGGAAATAATCTAAATATTATCGGTTCGGGGATTGATCTGACCACCGTTGATTCCAGCGGTGTGATCACTTTCTATATCTCCGGTGACAATAATGTTATATCAAACCTACATGCGACAGGAGGATTCAGCGGGTTCTTTTTCGATTTCGCTATCAACAACACGATATCCGGATGCAAAGTTACTGGACATGCAGATGCAGGGGTTTACTTCGATGACTCACAGAACAATACGGTAATAAACTGCAATCTATCCGACAATCTTGTAGGTGCTACTTTCCAGCATTCCAGCAAGAACAATACTTTGATTTATAGTGAAATCAATGAGAATGATTATAATGCGATTACAATGAAAGGGTTCGGAAATAATAGTATTCTAGCTAACAATATTATGGAAAACAATGATCTTGGAGGTGCACAGAATTATCCAACCATATGGATCGAGTCCCATAATAATACAATTTCAAAGAATTATATATATGACCAATTGGCAACAGGTATATTTGTCTCTGAAGCCAGGAACAATTTGATAGCTTTCAATGATGTAGGACTGAACCTCCGAGGATTTACCGTAACAGATGGCAGTACTCTCAATAAGATAGTCAATAATACTATATTCTCAAATTATTTCAATGGAGTAGAACTGAAGGAATCAAGCTCAAATAATACCCTAGCCGGCAACAGTTTCTATGATAATAATTTCCTGGGAGGTAATGATTATCCCGCAGTTTGGGCTGATACAGCTAACAATTCCATGATAGATAACCAAATAGACGCAGGAGGTTACACCGGAATATTTATCAGGGATACTTCAAATAATTATTTGGATAACAACACTGTATCGAATTCCATTCACGGTATTTATTTCTTCAATACCTTCGATATGCATCTGTCCAATAATACATGCGTCCATGCTTCATTGGATGGAGTATTTGTGGAGGATTCGGAAAACATCACACTTGAAAATAATTTTTGCCATTTCAACAACCGTTACGGAATTGAATTGATCAATACACCAAATAATAAGATCAGTAGGAATAATCTCTCTTATAACTATATGGATACTTATTGGGGTGAGGTCAGGGGAACAGGTTTTGAGGATGATAATGATGAAGGCTGGGTTCACGGAGGTGCCCAAGACACATGGGAGAGAGGAACACCTTCCTTCGGACCCAATGGCGCCAACAGCGGTTCTAATGCCTGGGGTACTGACCTGAACAGTTATTATGAACCAAATTCCGATTGTTCCCTTTATATGCCGGGTTTTTATGCAGAGGATCATTCAGTTCTGCAGTTCTATCACTGGTATTCAATGGAGAACGGCTGGGATACAGGCAAAGTGGAATTTAGTCAGGACGGAGGGATAACCTGGGGCCTACTAGTAGCTTATACTGGGTCTTCCAACGGCTGGCAGGAAGTGAACATTCCTTTGGATGATTATCCTGGTGATGTAATTATAAGGTTCAGATTCACTACCGACGGTAATGTGGAGCTCGATGGGTGGTTTATTGATGACCTTAAGATATTGAACAGTGGTCTTCAGGATTTTGATAGTTCAGGAGATGACGGCTGGACACACTCCGGAACTGGCGACATGTGGGAGCATGGTGTTCCTTCACAGGTCCCAGGTGCCCACAGCGGTGATAGAACATGGGCCACCAACCTGAACGATAAATACGACAATGATACCGAATGTTCATTATATTCTCCCGAGATCAGTATCACAGGAGATGAATCACTGGTGTTCTGGCACTGGTATGAGATCGAAGAGGGTTGGGACCGTGCTTATCTGGAGATAACGGATAATGGAGGGGGAGACTGGGATACCTTGAACTGGTACGATGATAATTCTGACGGTTGGCTGAGAGAGGAGGTTGCTCTAGATGGATACACCGGGAATGTACAAATCAGGTTCAGGTTCACATCTGACGGGTCTGTTACCTTCCGAGGCTGGTACATCGATGATGTATTTCTTCTTGGCGGTGGAGGGATGAAGATCTTTAACAGCAGCATTAACGAGATAATATCGAACAGAATCATGCATTCCAGCGGTAATGGAATATTCATGAATGCAACCCACACAAACCTTCTTTACGATAATTACGCAAATTACAACAGAGACGATGGAGTACATCTAATGAATTCCTTCAGGACCACTGTAAATACAAGTACATGTGAAAATAACTTGAATAACGGAATAGAAGTAATAAATTCAATGAACACCACCTTGGGGAATAACACCCTGGTCGGCAATATCAATGGATTGGTACTGGCTGCCGGTTCTCACAGGGCAGTTGTTACGGGAAACCTGATAGAGGACAATCTGGACATGGGTCATTATCAGCAAAGATCCTCTAGCGCTGTCATATCCGGGAATACTGTGACGGATAATATCAATATGGGTATCTATATCGATACATCTCACCAGAATCATATCAGCAGCAATACTGTCACATTCAATGATAACGGCCTTGAACTCTACATTTCTGACGAGAACACCATAGACCGAAATGTTTTCTCAGAGAACTGGGGGAATGGAATTCAAATGCAGTTCTCCAGTTTCAACAATATCACCAACAACGAAATCAATACCAACTGGGATAATGGTGTCTTTGTTAATTATTCCAATTCCAACAATTTAATTGATAATATCATTCAGGATAACTGGTGGGACGGGATTCTGATGGATTATTCCGAATATAACAGTTTTATTGGCAATAGTGTTGATTTGAACTGGGATGACGGATTCCAGGCCAACAATTCCAATTTCATAAACATTCTGAACAGTACATTCCTGAGCAACTGGTATAATGGTCTTGTAATCGATAATTCTTATGGGTACAATATCATCAACAATAACATATCCCTGAACAATGACGGGATTCACAGCTATTATGCCGATTATTTGTACATCATCAATAACACTTTCATGGATAACTGGGATGACGGAATCAGTCTGAATTATTCGTGGTATGATGTAATATCTGGGAACCTCATCAGCGGAAATGGATATGGTCTTTTCCTGAATTATCGTTCCGCATATAATTGGATAGATAATAATACCGTGACCGGAAATGTCTACGGGATGCTGGTATTAAAAGAATGCTGGACCAGCATTATTGAGAACAATACGATAACAGCCAATGGTATGGGTATTTACCTGGCTGATGATATTGATTTCTTTACCATTAGGTTCAATCATCTCCTCTACAACCAGTATTACGGTGTGGTTATAGCGGATAATGAGTCAGAAGGTAATCTGATACATCATAATAATTTTATTGGGAACAACGGCAGCAGCTATCAGGCCTATGACGACGGAATTGGAACCATTTGGGATAACGGAGCCGAGGGCAATTTCTGGTCTAATTATACCGCTCTTTATCCTCAGGCAACTCATAATGGTGTAGTATGGGATATTCCATACAAGCCAACAGGCATTTCCTTGAGCGCAGACCGGTATCCTTTGGTATATTGTGCCCCCGGTCTTGATGAACAGCTTCCGGGAGTGTTGTCCGACAACACACCTATCCAGGCTACTACCGGGGATCCCTTCAGATTCTCAGTTGAGCTGGGTGATGATCTCGGGATCGTATATGCCAACATCCTTTATTCCTTTGACGGTGTGACTTTCTTAAATGAGTCCATGCTCATTTCACAGAATGGGGAATGGTACTATGATATTATGGTTCCGAGTGATGCATTGGACCTTTATTACATGTTCTATATGATCGATTTCGGAAGGAATCAGGTTACAACGTCTGAGGTCAGCATTCCCGTTGTTGACAATGACGATCCTGTTTTCATTGTAGACAATACGCCATCAACTGCATATACCGGAGATGTGATCACCTTCTCGTTAACTGCTGGAGATAATATACTCGTAACAAGTGTCAGCGTTTTCTATTCCTATGATAGTACTAATTATTACGAATTGGTATTGACTCCTGGAGATGCGGGTCTATGGAGCGGGGACCATCAGATAAATGATCAAGCTGCCCAAATGGATTACTATTTCAGAATAACCGATGGCTTGAACGAAATAAATACCAATGTTTCCGTGATCACCATCACCGACAATGACCTCCCGAGCATCGAGGGTGACGAGACCGATGAGATAGCCTACACGGGGGATTACTTCGGATTCAAATTGAACATAGAAGACAATATTGGTGTGGATAGTGTTTGGGTCAACTATACATTTAATAGTTTGGATATTTTGACCCTTGAGCTTAACTCTTCCAGGGCCGATACCTTTAGGGGTTCATTGCTGATCCCAGATTCTGCACAGTGGCTGGAATACTATCCGGTGGTTTTGGACCTAACTGGAAATATGCTAATTGGTAACCTCACCAATATTTCTGTAGCCGACAATGATATACCCCTAGCTGATGCAGGTGACGATCTGGAACTGGATCAGGGCACCTCCTACATACTGAACGCAGGAAACAGTACTGATAATGTTGGTATAGTCAATTATTCCTGGTATATAGTGCTTGAAGGGGATGATTGGGAATTGACCGGAGAACAAGCAGAATTTGTCTTTGAACTGAATGGCGATTATTTTATAACTCTTGTAGTTAGCGATGAGGCTGGAAATTTAGCATCAGACAGCATCAATGTAACTGTGCTTGACCGTATTGAACCCACGGCAGCTGCAGGGGATGATTTAATAATTGATCAGTATGAAACGGTAGAACTCAACGGCAATGGCAGCATTGACAATGTTGGGATAAAAACATTTACCTGGGATTTCATTTATCAGGGCCGGGAAGTCACTCTAGAGGGCATGAAAACCACCTTTGTTTTCAATATGCCCGGAGATTACTTGATCACTTTGACCGTTACAGATGAAATGGGTTATTCGGACAATGATACATTGCTTCTGATAGTGAGAGATATCGAATCGCCGATTGCCAATGCTGGTTCGGATATTATTATTGAGAAAGGCACCACTCTTTCATTAGACGGAAGCAACTCCACTGACAACATGGGGATCAAAACTTACAGGTGGTATTTTGAATATGATGGATCTGAGGAAATACTTAATGGTGAAATCAATTCATTCATATTTGATATTGCCGGAAATTATAATATTACTCTGAATGTATCCGACGGAGCTTTTAATTTCGGTGAGGATACCATCCGTGTAAAGGTCATTGACCCGTCTTCTTCTGATGATGATACCACAGGAGATGATGATAATGTTCCTGATGGTAATGAACAGGACGACGACAGCAAGAGCTGGCTTGATAGTTCATGGGCGATTATCCTGATAATTATAATAATAATAATCCTGATCAGTCTCTTCCTTTTCCTGGTAATATTCAGGCGTAGAAAGAAAGAGGATAAAGAAGAAGAAATCGAGACCGATCTGGGATATATCGGTGAGGATGGAACCGGCGATGATGACGAAGTGGAAGTGGATATTACAGGGGACTTGATCGAACCTGAAAGGGAGCAACTTGAAGAGAAGTTCACTGAACTTGAGAATCTTTATTATTCCTGTCAGGAGATGGGTATGGATCTTTCTGAACATGAGAGAGATTACCAGAGCATCAATGACAGGATTGGAGGAGAAGCGTCTGATCCCAAGCTTTATAAGGATATGCTGGCATTGATGAATGTACTTGACGTGAAGAAGAACGAAATGGAAGAAGGGGCCAAAGAAGGGTCAAAAAAGATTCACAATGAGATTGACGGATTGTTCATAGAAGCTTCCAAGGCAGGTGTTGACATTTCATATCATCAAACAGATTACGAGTCTGCCATATCATACTTCAAACAGGGCGATTACGTAAGATCAAAAGCACTCTTCAGCAATGTTCTGAATCACCTGAAAAGAGACATGGGGAAAAACAATGACGGGGATATGGATACTTCATTGGAAAACCGACAGAGTGATCTGCATGTTGGAACAGAAGAAGGTATTGATGTCGGGGAATCCTATGAAGGTCAATTTGCATTACCTCAGGGTGATGAGATGAAATCTAAAGAGACCGAAGAAGATATCGATGACGACATTGGTGATATTGATGGAATTTACGACGAAGATATTTCGGATGAGGACCTTAATATGGAGGATCTTGATGAGCTCTTCGGCGACCTTGATGATCTTGAAGACTTAGAAGAACTTGAAGAGTTGGATGAAGTTGACGATTCAGATAAATCAGAAGAATTGGGCGACCTCGATGAAATCGAAATAGTCAATGAAAATGAAGAGTGATTTGAGATATATATTTGATGGACTGCCGTCAGCAAGAAATCAAATTGATAGTTCGTACGCTACAAAACCATCTCGCTAATCCTAGCGGCCTTATGACGAAATCTCATTGAAATTGTATTGGTGTTACTCAATAGATAATGGACTGATATCATGTTTTTTCAACCATTATTCAAAAAACCCATACTCAATGTCGAGAATGGGGACCACCGCATCCTATTATTCGGCGATCTGCATATTGGCCGTGAGTTTCGCGACCGGAAAAAGGGATTGATCCTAAGATACGACATTCAGAACTTCGTTTCTGACCTTGTAAATGTTCTAGATGAAATTCAGGCGGATATAATTGTTCTTCTCGGGGATATTAAGGATGATGTGTATAGAAGCGAAAGTGTAACTAACAACCACTTGATATTGTTATTCAGTCAAATTCTCGCAAAATGCCCAAGACTAGTATTGGTAAAGGGAAATCACGATGGATTGATCGAAAAAGACCTTCCTGAAAATATTGAATACATTGGACCGACTGGAGGCGTGGTGGAGGGTATTGGTGTTTTTCATGGGCATGCTTGGCCGTCAAAAGAAGTTTTGTGCTCGAAACTCGTTGTAACAGCACACAATCATACCACCTTTGCTTCAGAGCTTAATAGTCGATCTAGTCATTATTATAGATGCTGGATAAAAGGAAAATTGGATTTTCAGAAAGTTGGTGAATATTACGCCGGCATGAAAAAAGAAACTTTAATAAAATCCGATTTTATTGTCCTTCCCTCATTCAGAAGATTTGGACAGGGTGTAGTGATTAATGGGGATGATGATTTCATAGGACCAGTACTCAAGAACGGTTTATTAGATCTTGAGAAATCCCATATTTTTCTTCTGGACGGAACAGAACTAGGGCGTCTTTCAGTCTATAGATGATATAAGTAAAAAAATATAAAAATAAAAAATGGCCGGGAATTCAACCCAGCCAATAACGTCTTCCAGTCAATCATTCAAAATAGCGTATTCACTGCTCTATCTGCACCTCAAAGAGCTCGTTGTCCTTGGTCTTCAGTGCGAAGTAGTATCCAGCTCTGGCCTCACCGGGATCGGGAGTACCGTCGTAGTTCTCATGGTCCTCGCTCTTGATGATGAACCGGTCACCCGTGGACAGATATCCGTCATGGTCGCCGTCATGGAAGGACACGATTGTCTCGTTGTCGATGGACTTGCCGTAGATGGCTGTCACCTTGTGCTGACCCATGCTTTTATCGACCTTGTTCCCGTCCATTAATGAGAACTCCAGGTCCTCAACCGAGAATTCTTTATCTTTCACGTTCTCGATGATGAGCTGGTAGTCGTTCTGAAGTGTTGGGCTTTCCCAAGCGGTATCAACATACTCGATATCGTTGCTCTTCTGCGTATCCACAAGTCCCGATACCCAGAGCCAGAGAACACCGGCAAGGACGATGGTTATGGCAACCATGAGAATGATGGCAATGACAGGTGAAACACCGTCCTTGTCTTTCTTTCTCTTCCGTCCCTTTTCATCGCCCCAGGAATAGAGGCTGGCTATGACCGCTCCGGCAAGGAGGGCCAGAACCATTATTGTCATTCCTGGAGCAAATGACGGAGTCTCGGATGCAGGTGGAGCAGCCACAGCGTGGAGCTCTATGAGTGTGGAATCATCTTCTTCGTTCCACTGGAAATCACCCATGTCAGCTCCGCCTGCAATATCGACGATCTCGACCTTGAGGTAGTTAAGGTTGTCAGAGTTGACATTGTCGTAGTTCAGAGCACCTGCCATGCTTTCAAATGGTATAAGAGCGCTGTATTCTCGCACCCCTTCCTGATTGGAATGCAGATAGAGAAGTCTGAAGGTACCATTGGGTGCCCCGCTGGTGTGAATAACATGTCCGGGTCCTTCTTCATTGCCATCCAAATTGACCTCATGATAAACTGTGCATTTCACGAGTAGCTGAAGATTGTCTGGGAAAGAATCCTCAGGGGTCTTGTAATGAACAGGCACACGCAGTTCATAAGGTGTATCCAATAAGAATTCTGTGGCACTCAGCTCTTCCCTGACTAGCCAAACATTCAGACGGTTGTAGACCCTGACGGGAATCTCGAGAGTTACTTCACCATCAAGGAATTCATCTACATCAACGGCAGTAACGATCACATTACCATTGAGGAATGAATACTCTCCTTCCAGAACTCCATGCGAATCCTCTAAACTGAAGAAATCCACAGCCTGGAATACATTATCGTCCATCATTCCAATTATTTCATCAGCATCCCATTCGGTGATCTCAAGGTCCGTTACCGGATTACCCCATTCATCAAAACCTACCACATCGAAACTCTGACTTCCACTGACTGGTATCAACAGCCTCCCGTCTGCGGCATTCTGGACATCTAGTATCGAAGGATCGGGGATTGGCGTCAATTCTGCCAAGGGTCCTGCTCTAACTTCCATTTCCAGCTTACCATTTATAGCATGGTTGATTCCTGATTTCATAGAAATATCCAGCGCATCAGTTGCCTGGTAGAATATGAATTCGGTCAACTGATCCGCCGGCAGCACTTCGCCATCAACCATTTCCATAATGATGTTGGAAGGTGAGCTTTGCCACGGTTGAGGTTCAAGGATACCGGTAGCCCCGGAATTATGTTCCACTATTATCGGTGCGTCATAGGATGAAGAGACGTGGTCGCCCTGATCCACAGCCAGAACATCCAGATAAAGGGTTTCTCCGGCATAGATATAGTTATCAGGTCTCGGAGCAACCCCCATCTCATCCCAATCGGGTGTAACGATCAAATGATGAACCGGTCCTGCATCAACCACCAAGGATACATCAGCACTTAAACCTGCGATGGTTTCGAAGTGGATAATGGTATCCCCGTCACCCATGTATGTCCACGGTGTGATAAAGAAGGTATGCAGAGCTCTATCCGCTGGCGTGAACTCGTAGTATAACCATCCATCATGGGATCCACCGTCGTCCTCTATTTCTACCTCTTCAGAGAAATCTACTTCACCTGCATCTAACCGGATGTACATCTTACCCGTCCAGTCCACAGCTTCATTTCCGTAATCATCCTGCACAGCAATGGTAAGAATATCAGTCATACTGTACATATATGAATCCAGTGGGGTTACGATTGCTGTAGAAGCAGGACCTGATGTCAGGGTGATTGGTAGAACAAAGGTATCCCCTGTTCCTCTGGCAGCTCCATGGGTTACTGTAATTGTACCAGTGTCACCAGGTTCTCCACCATTGATATTCAGGATCTTCTGGTGACTGGAAGCAGTGTCCATGAGTTCATAGCTGTCAACTGTGGGTAGATCTACCTGCCAGCCATGGTATTGCTGGGCCGGCATTTCTCCAGCGGGATCCAGATCATCATATGCCACAAGGGTGATGAGGTTCTCTTCACCTGGAACTTGTCCATGATTATTAGCTATGAAAGTAGAATCCTCACTGAACTCAGCATACGAGAATTCCTGAATTCTTAGGTAAGGAGATTCGAGATCCATATCGACTATCTCATTATCCCATGAGATATATTGGAGATTGAAATCGCCGATTTCTCCCGCAAAACCCACGGGAGAAGAAATGGTGAAAACTATCTCGAACTCATCGCCCATGAACACCGCATCGTCCTCAGGATATTCATCTGCAGAAGACCAGGTGATCTGGGTTATTCCGGGATCATTGTCCAATACAATTCCATCGGCTCTATCGTAGGTGAACCTAACCTCATTGGCTACGGGATCACCGCCTCCAAGGTAGGTGAACTTGACATTTCCGTGACCATTGTTTGTTCCCTCGAGATTTTCCTGGTTCTCTCCATCGTTGTAGGAACCTCCTCCTCCTCCGCCAGTGCTGGACCAATCAACAGTTCCGGTTCCACCGGAATAACCACCGCCCCCAGCTCCACCACCGCAGTTACCATGGGTTCCTCCCCCACCGCCGAATCCGCCCCAGGCACCGCAATAGTTCTGGTTTCCTCCGACTCCACCCTGCATATATCCTTGACCTGCACTTCCATAAGAATTCTGACCACTGCTGAAGAAACCACCGCCACCACTTCCTGAGTTGCCTGTTTGAATCTGGCCACCTTGTCCGTCACATCTCGTCATAATACCTGTGGAGCAAGTTGTTGCGGATCCGGGATATCCGTTTCCTCCTCCATATGCATTGGATCCTCCACCGCCTCCTGCGATAAGCAGGGGTGTGTTATCATTCCTAACAACATAGGAACCGCCTCCAGCTCCCGGACATGTACAGGCATTGCCACCCATCTGTCCGACAAGCACATTAATTATATCTCCAGCTTCAAATTCGAACTCTCCCAGGATACTGGCCCCGTTGCCACCTGTTTGATTGCCGTTACCGGCTTTAGCTCCTAGAGCGTGTACTTGGTATATTCCTGCATCAGGTACCATCCACTGCTGTATTCCGTTTCCAATACGAGTAACAATTCCATCCAAGGCTGAACCGGAATAGGCGGAATTGATCTGAGCCTGACTTGGGCCGTATCTTCCGGTTTGTCCGCAGTTAGTAAATTCGTAAACCACAGGATCAGCTCGTGTTTCGCCTTCAGCTGGTGCACCGCCCAATCCATCAATACTGATTGTAACTGTTGCTACGTCCGGTTCACCCTGCCCTTCAGCATAAATTCTGAATGGGTCCTCAGGATCTGTTTCCATCTCAACACTTAGGTACGGCACCTCAAAGATGAACTCTACTTCGGGGTTTGCCCTGAGTGTGATCTCATCCCATAGTATGGTCTCATCAGGGAAAGCACCGCTCCCGTACTGCATGAATCTAATATACAGGTCTTCCTGAGAATCAACACTGTTTACAGGCAGTGCTGAAAGGAGATCGAGATCCTCATGCATACTCCAGCCATCTGGACTGACTGGTGACCAGACCTTGTACCAGTTCATTCCATTGGTACTGACTGCTACACCGTCATATGTCATTTCATCGCCATTGCTGAAGACAGGGGGCATGGGATCGCAGTTACCGTAAATGGCTGCTGCGAAATCAAGTGTCAGGTCAGTTACATCCTCTTCACCAGCATCAAGACCTATATGAAGAGTTAGTTCATTGAGATTAGTATCTCTTACCGGTACCGGATTGTCCATCACCCAGCAATAAGGTCCCCTGTCCTCCTCTTCATAGGCATCAAATCCTGGGTCTTCCAAATCTTGATACTGGGTTATGGTTACTTGTCCATGTCCTGAATTTGTATTTGCTGTATTTGACTGATTATCGCCGATATTATAGGAGCCCGCCCCTCCTCCGGGCCTATGGTTGGAGTGATCATAGGACCCACCGCCACCACCGGAATAACCACCGCCGCCACCGCCGCCGCAGTTCCAGGATCGAGTGGCACCGCCCCCGCCAAACCCACCGTCAGAATTTCCATAACCGCCAGCTCCACCGTTGAGGAAACTGTCCCCGCCGCTTCCTGCCCATAGCGTACCGCTTCCGCCAGCATTGCTGCCATTCACACATCCATTTCCTCCAGCTCCACCAACACCACCGTACGATTGATTGCGCAGGTCCCCTCCGTCTCCGCAGAAACCAGCACCGCCAGCTCCTGCACCCTGACTACCTCCACCTCCGCCGCCGCCGTTATCTCCTCCCTTACCGCTATAATACTGATTTCCTGGCGGGGTACCACCAGATGTGGTTATCCTGCCGCCTTCTGCAGTACCTCCTCCGCAGCAGGCACCGCCTCCTCCTCCAGCAATGAGGAGTTTGGTATCATCAGACATAATGATATATGTGCCTCCTCCGCCTCCAGAAGCGTTTCCGCCGGTTCCACCTTGCTGTCCAACCAGTACCTTGATGACGTCCCCTTCATTCAGGTCAAATTCACCGCTCATAAAGGCACCGTTGCCGCCCTGGTAATTGCTGTAATTGCCACCTTTAGCTCCCCAAGCTTCTATTGTGTAGGTGGCAGTTGAAGGTATGGTGAATTCCTGAATTCCCTGCTGATTCACTGTAATGTTCCCCTCAAGATTTGATCCAATATAAGCTGTGTTCACATTAGCCTGTGTGGGACCGTATCTTCCAGTTGACCCGCAGTTTGTGAAATTATATTCGCCTACGACTATTACACCAGCTTCTGTGATGGCTCTCTCATTTCTTGCGCTCTCCAGTTCACTATCTCTTCTCCAAGCAGGTCCGAATTCTGAAGCATCGGCACCGAAAAGAGCTTCGGAAAATGTTTCATGATAAAATCTAGCAAGCGCTACCGGTGCTACAGCGATTATCACCTTTCCATGGTCTTCATTGGCTCCAGTTTGGTTATCTTGGTTGTCACCGTCGTTATAGGATCCTCCCCCCCCTCCATTACCCCAAGTGGCATCATGATAACCACCAGCTCCACCGGAATACCCGCCGCCTCCTCCGCCGCCTCCTGAATTACCATGGGTTCCACCGCCCCCTCCAAATCCGCCTCTGGCGCAGTAACTTGTATTTCCTCCATTACCGCCATTTGTAAAAGAAACACCTGGTGAACCATAAGAACCATTACCGCCATTTCCAGTAAGACCACCTCCACCGCAGGCCCCACCGCCTGTATCACCCTGCCCTCCTCCTCCGTTTGATCCGCCGTTCCTTCTATTAGTACTCTGACCATTTTCTTCTGTTGTGCCATGCTGATATGATTGAATGGAACCTTCCCATTGACCCCCACCACCGCCACCGGCAATGATCAGAGGCGTGTTGTCATTCAAAGTGACATATGATCCGCCACCCCCACCGCCGGAACCATAGCAGCTTTCACCTTGCTGGCCTACTAAAATCTTAAGTACGGTGCCTTCTTCAAGATAAAAATCGCCCTGCATATTGGCGCCTTTACCACCGTTGTCATAATTATCATCATGGCCAGCTTCCGCACCGTAAGCTGTAATAGTGTATGTATTGGTTGAAGGAACTGTCCATCGCTGGATTCCATTATTTACCCATGTGACCTGACCCGCAAGATTGGTTCCTGAATACTCTGAATTGATCTGTCCTTGATTAGGTCCGTACTGTCCGGTCCTTCCGCAATTTGTGAATTCATATGATTCGCCGGTTCCTTCCTCATATTCCATTCCGTATTCAGAACTGCCGGCTCCTTCAACAAAAGTGATCTTTACATATCCATGGTTATTATTTACACCTGCTTCAGTGGTACCATTTTCAACCCCATCTATGTAGGACGATCCCCCGCCACCTGATCCTCCCCAACCGCTTCCGTGTCTCTGGGATGACCCCGCACCGCCTCCGTACCATCCACCACCGCCTCCTGCTGTTCCGCAGTGGTAGTCTCCGCCTGCGCCGTCACCGCCTTTTCCGAAAGTCCCGGCTTCACCAGTGGAATACATATTGCCTCCTCCAGCACCACCTGCGTTCTGAGTTGCACCTTTTCCATTCCAGTTACGGCCGCCACTTCCATCAAGACCGTTCAAACCGCCTCCGCTGCCTCCATTAGATGTGGAACATCCGGCAGCCCCACCACCCCCTGCACCGACGATTATTCTTGAAGGATTCTGGGCAGTTCCGATTTGCTGGGATAATCTGACGTCGGAAGCCCCACCACCGCTGGCCCTGTCCCTGCCTCCCCAACCATCTCCTCCACCATTGAAACCGCCATAGGTTATACCGCAGCAGTAATTTGGTCCAGTAAGCCCTCTTTGGCCCACAGCTATATAGATTGTATCGCCTTTGGTAAATTCATAATCTCCCTCGGCCCTACCGCCACTGCCAGGGGTTCCGGAATCATCTCCACCAATAGCGCCGACAGCTTCAATGTGATAAATACCGTTCACAGGAATATCCCATTCCTGTAATCCGCTGACAGACGTTACTGAGCCATCCAGATTTGATCCTGAATAAGCAGAATTAATTTGACCCTGATTAGGACCGTTCTGCCCGGTGGCACCGCAGTTAGTGAAGGAAAAAACCTCTCCTTCATCCACTCCTGCTCTGGTTCTCTCTTTTTGTTCGGACTCTGTTTTTATTTCAGAACCAATAGTATACAGATTAGAACCTATAGCTCCTATACTTCCGTCAGAAAATTTAGCAGCCATACCATAGCTCATGGTCTGGGCATCTACCGTTTTTTCGTTCTGGTGGGGAAGGAAAACCACTTCCTCTACCGTTACATTCTCCGTGTTATCGCTTTCAAAAAGCGTACCTACCAGCAGTGCTAATCCTGTGAGGATCAAGGCACTGATTGCAAGTATCAATATCAATTTTTTCATGTTCATGTTAGTATCTCCTTTTCTTTTTCAGATTGTTTCACTTCAGCTTTCATTTACAGCAGCCGGAGTAAAATATCTAGAATCACAGGATTATTTATAATTTGTTAGAATAAAAAATAAAAAAAAAAGGGACCCTGAGGGCCCCAGATGGAAAAACCATCCATTTCTTCAATAAAAACATTGATTAATCCATGTTTGCTTCACTGCTCGATCTGGACCTCAAAGAGCTCGTTGTCCTTTGTCTTCAGAGCGAAGTAGTATC
>CAYSHM010000038.1:0-8823 GCA_964430885.1 uncultured archaeon
TAATAGGAAAGAATGATTTCGGGGCTTTTATCGACAAGTTGATAGAAGAAGGGGAATGGGAAATAAAAGGAGTAGTGGCAAAGGGGCCCAAGTTCGTATTTGATGACCTGGATTCCAGTATGGAGCTCAGGCTGGATTACGACCAGACCCTCCTACCACCAAAAAAATATTTCCTCCCCCAGTACGAGACGATGATGACCTATGACCTCTCAAAACCTTTTGAGGTCCAGGGAATGAAAGAGGTTTCCAAGCGCATAATTGTCGGGGTTCATCCCTACGATATAGCTGCAATAAAACAGATGGATGATTACTTTCTCAAGGAGGATGCAGATGATGCATACCTCGAGCGAAGGAAGAACACCATCATCATAGGCCTTGAACCGACCAAAGTATCGGAGCATGCCTTTTTCGGAGACATGGGTACCGATAGTGTCGAGGACGGATATGATCTGATGCTCACTCTTCTAGGCGATGAGATAGCAGTTGAGGTCGGCACCCCCAAAGGAGATGCACTCCTCGGTAAGGCCGATAATATCCTTGATGCTGAAGCACACCACAACGCTGAGATTTCCCATATCAGGGAATCCAATGCCGAAAAGGCCAAGAGAGGGTTGGCGGTCGGACCGGACGGGTGGCCGGAAATACTGAAGCAGGGTTATGGTGCTGAGCACTGGAACAAGCAGGCGGATAAGTGTATGAGCTGCGGAAGCTGCACCCTTGTTTGCCCGACCTGTTTCTGTTACGATGTGAACGATGACGTCCATCTGGATCTGACAACTGGTGAGAGACAGAGGACCTGGGACGGCTGCATGCTGCATAATTTCACTGCAGTGGGATCCGGCGAGGTTTTCAGAGAGCACGTGGTGGACCGATTCAGACACAGGATGAACCGAAAGGGGAGCTATATTCCAGAGAGGTTTGGCTTCGTGGCCTGCGTTGGCTGCGGCAGATGTGTGAGCCAATGCCCGCCCGATATCGCCGATCCGGTTCAAAATATCAATGCCATAAACGATGAGGTGCACGTTCCCATTATGCTGAAAGAAGTATCACCCCTGAATGCAGGGGAGGGCCTGGAAGCACCCGCAGTGGACGAGGGAATCCTAATACCCGAACCCGCTACCATTAAGAGAATGGAGCCCATGGGCAAGACGGAGATGCTTCTTGAGATCGAGCTAGACAGCGGAGAAGCGCTGGGACACACTCCCGGGCAGTTTGCCGAGTTCTCGGTCATGGGTGTGGGTGAAGCACCGATTTCCATTTCATCCGCTCCAGGCGGCAGCGCCTTTGAGATAGTGGTTAGAAAGGTAGGCGACGTCACTGGTGCTATGCATGCAATGAAGGTAGGCGACAAGATAGGTGTCAGAGGCCCATTCGGAACCACTTTTGACCTTGAAGAGGTAAAGGGAAAGGATGTGTTGTTCATATGCGCCGGTCTCGGTGTTGTGCCCTTGAGGTCCATGATCAATCATGTGCTAAACAACAGATCTGATTACGGTGAAGTAACCGTCCTTTACGGATGCAAGGAGCCCTGCGAGATGCTATTTGAGGCAGATGTTGAAAAGTGGGATGCCAGGGATGATGTCCAGCACCTACGAACCGTGGACACATGTGCTGAGGGTGAGTGCTGGGAAGGTGAGGTAGGAGTTGTTGGTGCTTTGATACCCAAGGTCACCATCGATCCCGAGAACACCTACGCATTTGTGGTAGGCCCCCCCATCGTTTACAGATTTGTCAACAAGGACCTTTTGGATGCGGGAATCCCCGAGGACCACATAATAGTGTCCCTCGAGAGGAGAATGAAGTGTGGGATCGGAAAATGTGGACACTGTCAGATCAACGGGATCTATGTCTGCAAAGAAGGTCCGGTATTCAATTATAAGGATGTTAAAGATCTTCCGGAGGCGTTCTAATGAAACCGAGAGTAGCGTTTTTTGATTTTGCCAGCTGTGAAGGCTGTCAGCTCCAGGTGGCAAACCTGGAAGAAGCGGTTATTGATGTTGTAAAACTTATTGACGTTGTTTCCTTCAGAGAGGTTATGAAGGAGCACTCCGACGAATACGACATAGCTATCATTGAAGGTTCAATAACCAGACCAATAGATGAGGAGAGACTCAAGAAGATCAGAGCAAATGCCAAGATACTCATCGCCTTTGGCGCATGTGCACATCTAGGCGGCGTACAGAGACTTGGGAACCAGTGGACACCCGATGAGAACAAAGCTGAGGTTTACTCTGCTCATCCAGGGTACGAACACACCGGGGACGACAATCCCCTTTTCGAAAAACCTAAGCATAGAGCGGTTGATGAGATAGTCAAGGTAGATGCGACAATCCCCGGCTGCCCCATTGACAAGAACGAGTTTGCCAAGATCCTGGTTGCACTCCTGCAGGGTAAAAAACCACCTGTACCCAATTATCCGGTCTGCGTTGAGTGTAAGAAGAACGAGAATATCTGTATGTTCGAGATAGGCAAGTTCTGTATGGGTCCAGTTACCTTGGCGGGATGCGACGCAAGGTGTCCTGGATACGGAAACGAGTGCATAGGCTGTCGAGGTCTTATCAACGATCCGCAGAAGAATGCTCATACTGAGGTTTTAAAACAATACGGCATCACTGCTGAGGGGATGATGCGGAGAAAAACTACTTTCACCTACAGATATAAAGAGGAGGGAAAATTATGAGCGATATTAACATCCACGTTGAGCACCTCACGAGGGTGGAAGGTCATGGAGATATTATCTTCAATACTAAGAATGGCAATATAGAAAAAATTCAGTGGAAAGTGACTGAGGCTCCCAGGTTTTTCGAGTCATTTACTCGAGGGCGGCATTACATGGAGATGGCACAGATTACTTGCAGGATCTGCGGTATCTGCTCCATTGGTCATACAGAGGCTTCCTTGAAGGCCACCGAATCTGCACTGGGCATAAAATTGACTCCTCAGAGTGAGAAATTAAGGCGTCTGATCAAGGCTGCGGAGAACCTTCAGAGTCATGTGCTTCACGTCGGTTATTTGGTAGCCCCTGATCTTCTGGGTGTTGGGAGCGTTTTTCCTCTCATAGAAACACATCCCGAAGCAGTTCTCAAGATAGTGAGCCTCCATCGGCTGGCCAACGATATGTCGGATCTCTTGTGCGGCAGAACCACTCATCCAATCAACATGGTTCCCGGCGGTTACACCTGGCTTCCCTCTGAAAAACAGCTCCTTGAGCTTAAACAGAGGCTTATAGACGCAGTTCCAACATTCAACGATGTGGCTGAGATAGTACTAGCCAACGCAGGAGCGCTTCCCAATTTTGTGAGGGAGACCGAGTTCGTCGCCGTCACCAGGAACGATGAGTATGCCATATATGATGGACTCATCGGATCCACAGACGGGGGAACTTGGAAACCTGAAGAATACATGAGTGTGACCAATGAGTTCATAGTGCCGTATTCCACTGCAAAGTTCACAAAACACAATAGGGAATCATATATGGTGGGGGCTTTAGCTCGTTTCAATCTGAATTATGATCTTTTGTCGCCTCTTGCAAAGGAATGGGCTGCCAAGTTCGGTTTGGAACCCGTCTGCCATAATCCATTCATGAACTCCGTTGCCCAGCTTATCGAATGCTTCAACGATGTGGAGACATCTCTTGCATGGATAGATGAGCTTTTAGCTAATGGATACGATCGATACGAGAAACCTGTGGAACCTACAAGACTGGATGGACAGGGTGTCGGAGCAGTAGATGTGCCCAGAGGTATACTATTTCATGACTATACCTACAAGGATGGAGTGTGCGTAAAGGCTAACTGCATAATTCCAACCAACCAGAATCACAACAATATCAACCATGACTTCAGGGCCTTTGCACCCACCCTCTTGGGTAGGCCGGAGAAGGAGATCGAGCTTAACCTTGAGATGCTGGTAAGGGCCTATGATCCGTGCATATCATGTTCCTGCCATTATCTTGACGTAGAGTTCAAGGAATAGATGAACTGGTGGAAAAAAGGCAGTGAATAAGTTCAAGTCCGGGTAAGATGTGTTAGAATTACCATTTGCCCGGATTTATTTTTTTTTGTTTTTAATTTTATTTTCTTGGTGTTAATGTGAAAGATACCGTGGATCGTTTGGGCGTTTTCGGAATTGGAAATATCATTATGGGCGATGACGGTATAGGTGTAGAACTTCTTAGGGCCATCTCATCAATTGATTTCGGTCCGAATGTGGATCTGGTGGAATTTGGAGTTGGTGGGATGTCTTTGCTCTATAGTATTGAGAAATATTCGTCAGTTCTTATTGTGGATGCTGTTGAATTCGGTAGAGAATCGGCTTTTAGAAGGGCATTTAGTCCGGAAGAGGTTAAGGAAATAGACCTAAAAAGACCTGAATCCCTGCACCAATGCGATCATCTGCAGGTACTGGAACTTGCCAAAAGGATGGGGAAGGAATTTCATGAGGTCCGGATTTTCGGAATACAACCACATAAGGTTGGTTTTGACAAACCCCTTTCTAATGAACTGAAGGGGCATTTCGATGATATGGTGGCTGAATTGGAAATGTTGATCAAAGAGATGGGCGATAGATTGTAGGCTGAAATTTCACCTAAGTTCATATTCTCTTTTTTGAGTATACCAACATAATTGAACCTATAACAGCGCATAGGGATCCGAAAAAGAAACCGAAAGACAGCATGCTCAAGATGCCAGTAAGAAAGGGCAGATAGAATAGATTTGTGAATCTAATGATGATTACCGTAGCAGCTGCACAGGCACACCCAAAGATAACAAGAATGGCCGCTTTGTTCAGTTCATTTTCATCGTTCTGTTCATTGGAATCCACCCTGACATCGTCCTTTCTGTTTCCGTTTCCCAATTGAAAATCAAGTATTATGGTGGATCCTTCAGAAGGAATATTTACTCTTTTTGAATGGTACCCGTAACCATCTTTGCTCACTTTTATATCATATCTATTCTTGGGTAATTCTTCAATATGATAGAATCCCTCACTATTTGTTTTCACATTAATATCAGTACCTATTACTTCGACGGTTGCCTGGGGAACGACAACTTCTCCGTTAAGGGTTGAATGAACAGTGCCGGAAATATCTACCGTCTCACATATCTCAGCATCTCCAGGCAGATTCGGAGATTCAGAGTAGAGGGAAGATGTCATAAGATAAATACTGCCAATGATGAAGGTGATCAGAAAAAGCCCCAGTGCGATAAATTTCGGACCATTGATCTTATCAAATAAGCTATAGGATTTTCTCACCTCCAACCCTTTTTTCCCTTTATTATCACCTTTTCCTCTGACCATGATAATCCTTTCCGAATAACACTTCTATATCCATATGTATAGATCAAATGTCTTTATGACCGGTCATACTATGGATGCTCATTTATTAATTATTCTGTTAATATTTAGATGAATGGAACATATTTCATATGGGCCCAATTTACTGAAAATATTTATTTCAATGTCAATATTGACCATTTAATTCATCGAAAACACTATATGTAAGAAAACCTATTTATAAAAACTCAATATATAATTCGTTTATCATTTTCTGGATGTTCGTCTGGTGGAATTTATGATATGGGATATGCATGTTCGTGATTTGGTTCTGGTCCTAATACTCATAATCTTTTTCATCTTAGTTGTTTTTCTGGTAATACACCTAATACTCAGAAGGAAGAATAGGAAAACCCGTTTGAAGATGGCCGAGTTGGAAAATGAGAGTATAAAAATGAACATGATGTTCAAGAAGATACTCAGGGAGGAACTGGATGATGCCCGTTTATTCCTCAAGGACCATGAGTTGAAACATATAGATTCTCTGCATCTTGACAACTCCATATTATCCCGAAAGATCCTCTATAAAATGAAGGAGATGGAGGAGAAGACCAAACGTTTGGATTTGGGTGTGAACAAAGCCCGCCTGGAAAATAAGATTGAGGAGATTGGTGAACATGAAAGAAAAGTATTCTGATATGATTCACAGATCCCATTATCGGCGGTACCGATACTTGTCACTGTGCTTCTTTATCCTGGGAGTAGTTGTGATAACCGGTGCTTTCGTCCACTCATTTTTAGTAAAGGGGCATTTGGACCTCTACTGGTATCAATTTCTAATCATTTTCGGATTGGGAGCTTTGATCTTGGTGAGCGGTTTATTATTGCACCTTCTAGCTATGAAAAGGATAAAGGGTCTCATTGCATATATCGGATCCGACCCAATTACACCTGAGACCATCGTTTTGAGTTATGCCATGGCAAATCAGGAACCCATGAGGAATATCGAAGACCTACATTTCTTCATGCAGTCCCAGGGTATAACCGATATCTCTCTGCCGCGGCTTAAGATCATGGTGCGCCGAGCAGTTAACAATGTCAGGATGGAAATGATCGCGGGCCCATTGAGAGCTAAAATATTCACAAAGGACGGTAAAGGAAGAAAATATCAGTTCGGATCGGATTTCTGCCCTGATTGCGGGGTATTTAAGAATTATTCCAAGGAATGTTCATTCTGCGGACACCACGAAATGTCTGACTAGATGAATAATGGATTATATACCAAGATTGCAGATACTTCTAGTCCAAATTGACGAAATCTTTCTCTATAGATATAATATCCTTGATTCCGTTCTCTGCAAGTTGAAGCATTTTTTCCAATTGAGCTTTGGAGAAAGGTTTACCTTCTGCAGTACCTTGGATCTCAATTAAATTCCCCATATGGTCCATAACTATGTTCATATCAACATCTGCTTTGAAATCCAAACCGTAATCCAGATCGGTAAAAATTTTGTCATCTAAAATTCCAACGCTCAAGGCTGCGATATATCTTTTCAGGGGGTTAGTTCTTATCATTCCCCGTTCAATCATTTTTTTTACTGCCAACCCCAGAGCAATAAATCCACCTGTTATTGATGCACATCTGGTTCCCCCGTCGGCCTGGAGAACATCACAATCGATCCATATTGTCCTTTGTCCTATCTTGGACAGGTCAATTGTAGTTCTGAGACATCGACCTATCAACCGCTGAATTTCCTGTGTTCTGCCTTTGGTATAACCTCGTTCTCTCTGACTTCTTGAGGTTGTGCTGCCAGGCAGCATTGAGTATTCAGCAGATAACCATCCTTCTCCAGAACCATAAATGAACTTAGGTACCCTATCTTCCATGTTTGCGGTGCAGAGAACCCTGGTATTGCCAAAGGAGATCAGCACTGACCCGAGTGAGTTGGGAACATAATCCTTTGTCACATTAATTTCCCTGATCTCATCTTTTGCTCTCCGGTTATTGACCTTGTTTTCAGTTGAATCATTCAGTTGAACCATATATATCACTTCTTAATTGAAATTCAATCAATTACTGAAAATGGATTATATTCATTATAATCTTGAATGTGACGATTGCGAGTGATATTAAACTTTATTAAAATATCACTTCTTTATGAACACAGTGTATTTACATTTGCCGCAGGTCTTCCTGTCCTTATGTACACCCAAAAAGGTTCCCTCCCCGCACTTCGGGCAGGATTCCTTTTTTCTGTTAACCTTATCTCCTTTCACTTCGTAGCATTCCCAAGCCTTGATATTCTTTGTTCTCACCATGTTCTCACCAGCTTATTTCTCCTTATCTTTTTCCTCAGCTATCAATTTGTTCCTTAATAGAACTGCTTTGGATTCATAGTGAAGGCAGTCTTTCTCTGATTTGTAAATCTTTGCATATGCTTTGGTAGATGATAATCCGAATTCAGTTTTCATGTAGTCTATTACTATCTTTTCCCGGGGTTCACCGATATTCTCCATAAGAGCGGTCTTCACTTGACCCCTGGTGGGAGTGGCTTCCCCCTCATGCAATATTTTGAAATTTATTTCCCTTCTTTTCAGAAGAGCGTTGTTCCTATCGTTGATTATCTTTATTTCCATTTAAATTCCTCCATCTCTCCGAGATACTCATTTATTTGATTCTTTAATTCTGTATTTGGTATTACCGCCACCATACCCTCACCAGGTTGGCCGTAGAACAGTATTGCACTGTCTGGTGAATATCGTATTGCTGGCAACAGCAACAGGTCCTCCTCTCCATCTACTTCAATTATTAAGGGCCTTTCTTTAGGGAACTTTCCTTTTAGTTCTTTCCTCAATATATTATATGCTTCTTCACTTATTTGCCCTGCTTGATTTTTCACTTTTTTTCGGTCCGATTGGATATCTCTTATTGTGTCAGCCAATGGGAATTTCCTTCTACCTGTGCTGAAATCCACAACTGCCAAATCCATATGTACATTGGCCTTCCAGAGGGTGTATGTGACCATATCTCCAACACATACTATGGGACTTCTGTTCTTCACCTTCCCCAGCAGTTCTTCAGGTGTTGGTTCAACCATCAGTTCTCCGAAAAGCTGTTTGAACTCTTCCCTCAATCGCTCTGGCAGTATATACATGGTCCAATTTCCTGTTCAGCTCACCTTTAAAGCAAATTCTCCGTTATAGTTAATGCCCATATTATCAGCGATCTGTGATCTGCTGTAGTCGATTATTACCAGAAAACCAGTCCATTCATTTGTGGTCTTCCCGCCACATTTTGGGCATCTTATTTCCTCTGTAAGGGCCTTACATTTCTTGCAGCCTTTCATATCTGTTATCTTGACCATTATTTCCCTCCGCCTTTTCAATTGTTCTGCTCATCTTCCGTTCTTTTTTCTTCCAACCACTCCATTTTTCCAAGACCTGGCTGGCGCATGGTAAATCCGATCCTGCTGTATTTAGGATTCCTCTCATTGATATTGAGGGTCACGATTCTCACCCTGACCTTGTCCCCTACTTTCAGCTCTT
>CAYSHM010000039.1:0-8759 GCA_964430885.1 uncultured archaeon
TCAGGGTTGTTTTTATTTTATTATGATTTTCTTAAATTCATGTGATATTATATATTATCAAGTCGTTCACACTTCAATAATTCAATTTTCAATATGTCGTTTTTGACACATTTTCAATTTAAAATATATATATTGGTTTCTTAAGAAATTATTTTTTCGAGAAAGTATCAGAGAAACCATCGATTTTATAATTAATATATTTTATCAAATGCAGAACGATCAATTCTGGGCATATTCAGAATATTGGTTAATAAAAGCTAGCTTAGAGATTGAGTATAATCTGCTGGTAAGTAAATAAAAAAACATTTAATCTATTAGTTTTCATATAGCTGATAACCTTCAAGAAAGGGGCCGTAATTCTGAATTAAATGAAAGTTTCAGATTATGGCCAAAAATAACCAAAGGTGGTGGTCTAATCAGTTCGATTTATAGTAAGCAAGAATCATCAATACTTTTACCTAGGAACATTTACGTTGGAAAGGGAATATTACAATCTGCCCCTGAAAAGATCGCAGATATGAATGTGAAAAGGAATGGGATATTGATCTGTGACGAGATCACCCGAAGTATCGCAGGGGATGACCTGAAATCTGGCTTGGAGGGAATTGGATTCAAAATTGATATTTTCATAATAAATGAGGCCAATGAAGAGACTGTAAAAAGTGTCAGAAAGGTCATTAAGGATAACAATTCGGGATTTACAATAGGTGTTGGGGGTGGCCGTCCTATTGACGTAGCCAAATATTCAGCTTTTCTTGAGGGGCTGGATTTCATATCGGTTCCTACAGCGGCTTCCCATGATGGTATTGTTTCAGGGAGAGCTTCAATTAGAAGTGGAAGCAGAGCAAAATCCATGAGAGCCAAACCGCCGCTGATGCTGATCGCTGATACCACAATAATTGCCAAGGCGCCCTTTAGACTTCTGCGGGGAGGTTACGGGGATGTCATATCTAATTACACCGCTGTTAAGGACTGGGACCTTAGTAAAAGATTGACCGGGGAGTCTTATTCCACCTATGCTTGCGCTCTTTCTAAAATGAGTGCGGAGTTGCTTATTAATGAGGCCGCCTCTATAAAACCGAACATGTATCAATCTGCTTGGAAGGTTACAAAAGCTTTGGTTGCAAGTGGAGTAGCAATGGCTATTGCAGGGTCTTCACGTCCCGCCAGCGGAGCAGAACATATGTTCTCACATGCATTGGACCTTTTACTGGATCATCCCGCGCTCCATGGTGAGCAGTGTGCTCTAGGAAGCATTATTACCATGTATCTTCATGGCGGAGATTGGGAGTTTATAAGGGACGCGATGAAAAAAATAGGCCTGCCAACCACCGCTTCGCAGCTTTCGATTCCCGACGATATGATCGTACAAGCTTTGGTCAAGGCAGCCCAGATTAGGCCTAATAGATTCACGATTCTAGCTGATGGTATCAGCAGAGAGGCCGCAACTATGGCCGCTCAGCATACTGGAGTAATCAAATAATAATTTTCGAAGCAAATGGAAATTACACTTCAATAGTATTATGCCTTTTATTCACATTGGTATACTCCCTGCCAAAATTACATCGTGGTATCTTATTAAAAAGTATTTAATATTGTCATTCATTGAGTGAAGGGATCTTATAGATTATCCAGACGTGATTTGGAAGTTGATGATCAGTCATTTGGCAGTTAAATCTGAATAATTAGGGGCGATATTCTTTGATAGCAGCGGCGAATTCAAATAGACCGGATGAAAAATATTTATCGAATCTTGAGAAGATTAGATCCTGGATAGAAGAAAAGGGTGGAACTCCTGAAAGAGCATTTGCTAGAATAATGATCGTAAACAATGGTTTATCAGCCATGAGATTAATTCAGGGGATACAGGCACTATCTTATAAGATATCAGGCGGGAAGGACCCTGAATTGTTCCAGATAATAGTATTGGCATCAGATGCGGATTGGATTGGTGACCGGCCCGAAGATGCCATGAAAAGGCCCGAGTATTTGAAACAGTTCGGAATATGCATTATGCGGATGCAGGGGCGAAGACCAACAGAGACATATCAGAACCAATCAACAGTGCTGGAAATCGCAAGAAGCACCAACTGTGATGCAGTAGCGGTTGGTTGGGGCAACCTTGCGGAGAATGAAAAATTTGCAAATAAAGTGGAGAAAGAGGGCTTGATATTCATCGGCCCCAACTCTCAATCAATGAGGCTCATGGGCGATAAGATAATGTCCAAATTCTTGCTGCAGTCGCTGAAAGTTCCCATGCTGGATTGGAGCGGAACACCCTCTCTTCTTGACAACAATGATGAACTTTTCAGGGAAACCTTCGGTTTTCTGGATGGGTTAAAGACAAAGGAAAAGACCATCGAGGATATAGGGAGCGATTTTTTTAATAAGGTCTATAGGTTAACAGGGGTTCATACTCCAGAAATGGCTAAAAAAATTGCCGATCAGATAGGTTATCCTATAGTGATCAAGGCAACCGCAGGAGGTGGTGGCAGAGGGATCAGATTCGTATTGGATCGGAAAAACATCAGGGATGCATTCATTTCAGCTAAAAAGGAAGCAGGATTGGCCTTTGGTAATGATGTGATGTTCATTGAAAAGGCTGCTATCGGTAATGTTAGGCACGTTGAAGAACAGGTTATCGGCGACCTGCATGGCAATATAGTAGTGCTGGGGGAAAGGGAGTGCTCAGTTCAGAGACATAACCAGAAATTAGTAGAGGAAGCAGGACATGATATTCCCATTAATATGGAAACCCGGCAGATAATCAGGAGATCGTCCAAGGCGGCTGCAAGCGGAGTAGGTTATTCCAATGCAGGTACTGTAGAATTTCTGGTTGATGAAAACGGGGAACCTTTCTTCATGGAAATGAATACACGTCTTCAGGTGGAGCATATAACTACAGAAATGCTTTATGAAGGTTTGGATCTTGTCTGTGAACAGCTCAAGATTGCAATGGGCATTCAGATGGAGGCTAGATTTCTGAACAGTACCGTTGAAGGGCTGGCCCAAGGCCACAGTATTTCTGTGAGAATATTAGCTGAAAATCCCCAAGCAGGTTTCAATCCTCAATCAGGAGTCATCGAAAACATATCCATACCTTTCTCCGGTCCGTCAATACCCCGGTTATACTGCAGTGTAGGTAAAGGGGGATTCGTTCATCCATATGCTGACAGCCAAATAGGGCATGCTGTTGTTACAGGGAGGACCCGGGATGAGGCTAGGGTAAATATGATTTATTTTCTAGAGAACCTCCGATTCGACGGCATAATAACTACAAGGCCCTTTTCAGTTGAAATCCTTAAAGATCCAGAGTATATCTGCGGTAATGAGATCAATACATCATGGTTAGAAGAAAAATTGGAGAGCAGAAAAATATTCAAGGAGGATGATACGGAAAAGGAGGAGATTGGACTGCTTTCATTGGCTATAATCAGATATGTCAAGATTAAGGAGGAACGAAAAACAGAGTTCATTTCTACTTTGGAAGCAGGTAAGAGGATCAAACCTTCCTTGCTGTCAAATTCCTGCATTGTGAGAACCCGTTACAAGGACCAGGTATATGAATTGATAGTACTGGAGATGGATGAGGACTATTATCATGTTACCATGGATGGTATCACAATTCCAGTCAATCTTTGGCAAAACGAGGTGTCCGGAGGTTATTTGGTTTCTTGGAAGGACCAGATATTTACCGTCTATCAGACCTTAGAGAAGACCCTGACTCATGTTGAGATCGCAGGTCAGACATTGACATTCTCCAACGAACTCGATGTGAATACTTTCAGGGCGCCCATGTCCGGAATAGTCAATGAAATATTCGTTGAGGTGGGGGATGAAGTAATTGAAGGCACTCCATTGATATCTCTCGAAGCGATGAAGATGATCACCACACTTTACTCTAAAAGATCAGGTACAATCAAGGAAATCCTGGCAGAACCAGGTAAAAATGTCGATGCAGAGCAGTCATTATTGATCTTCAGCGGGGGTCGGGGTGCTGCAAATCCAGAGATATCTGGAGATAAGGACCATGATATTGAGGAAAAAGATGAAATTGAAAGATTGTCATTTGATGAGAATGAGGCATTGCTGTGGTTCAAATTGAGGAGGCCAAAGGAAAACCGTGACCTGAATATGTTCAGGATGAGGGCGCCAGATAATAAGCTAAAGGATTTGGAAGCCAGATTGGTAGCGCTATTTAGGGGCTACGCTCCAAGGCAACTGGTGACCAAAATAGTCATCAGAGAATTGATCTGGCTGAAACGAGACATAACCCCTGATATATGGTTAAAGTCCACAAGCACTCTTATTAATAATTATTTGGCCGTTGAGAAGCATTTCAGATCAGATCGTAATTTCATAGATATACTGATGGGATTAAAAGGGCAGATGACAAATGAAAGCCTTTATCTGCTTGCCCGCTCCCATGCAATTCTGGAAACGAAAAATTTTGTTCTTTCAGATATTTTAAAGCAATTAATGGACGTACCTTATAGCGCTATTAAATCTGAACTTCAGGAATTATTGGAATTTGGTTACGGCGAGAATTACAGAAAGGTAATGATAATTTCACAGGAACTTTTGCGGTTATTATCTGAAAAACTACGTGAACCAGTTGTCCTTGATGAAATGATGGCTGAGATATTGAGAACTGAGGAATCGGGCAATAAGGAAAGAACCTCCAAATTGCTGGAAAGGATAATGCAGGAGTCTGAATCACTCATGGCGGACCTTACCAGGTATGTTCTTACGGGTAAGAGCGGTTTGAAGAAGATTGCTGGAAAGCTGATCATACTAAGAGCATACAGAAGGTATCCCGGAATCCAATGTGAATATGAAAAGGCCGAGGATGGCCGAAGAACCTATATCTGGCGATATGATCAAGACAAAAACGAATCTAAGGATGGCTCCAAGACCGTAGGCGTTGTCAGCGTTGTGCATCCCGACGAAACATTCAGACAGGCATTGTTCAGACTGATCAACCGATTGGATAGGGAATCAGACAATATAGGATCTGCCTTTGATCGGAAATACGGTGTCATGGAGCTGCTTATCGCCAAACCAAAGAATATCAAGGGAATTGAGGAACTATCCATACACCTGGAAGAACATCTCAATGATCTTATAGGACCAATTGAACTCGAAAGGGTGACCCTGGTAATAATGGATAAAGGGGAGAGTTATCCGGGCTTGATGACTTTCAGATATGATCGGACCACAGGACGATACTGGGAAGATCATCTTTTCAGGAATATTCATCCTACCTTGGGTGAGATATTGTCCCTGGACCACCTTGAATCATTCAAGAAATATATTTCAAAACTCCCATCAAGCGATATGAATGTTCACCTTTACCAGTATCGAAGAAAGGATCCCCGCGGTGAGGATTATCCCGATTTGGAAAATAAGATATTGGTTAGAACGATGATACGGAATTCAGATATTGTCATATCTGAGGACGGCCCTAGCTTTCCGGCAGCTGTGGATGCTTTCAAAGCTTCTCTGCATCAATTGAGAATGGCCTATGCATCAACGGAATCCAGTACCAACGATAATCAGATATATCTCCGTTTCATCAATCCCATTGAGTTGACTTGGGAGAATATGAATTCCATAATAATCAAAATGCAGAAGCATCTTTCTGAATTTTCAAATGTTGACCTGACAAGGACCCTGATCCACGGTGAAGTGATGTCCTGGTACGGTCCTGAGAAACGAATGGAAATGGTTGTATCAGTTGAAAATCCAACAGGAGTAATGCTGGAACTTAAACCTTACATGATTATAGATAAAAGTCTGACATCGGGGGACGCATCAACTCGATGTATGGTCCCCTTTGATGCTAAACAGAAGGTCCCTTTATTGGATAAGGCTCTGCCTATCAGGGAAGCTTGGGAAAAAATGGCAAATCTTTCTGAAAGGGTTGATGTCCTTGATGTGAAGAGGAAAAAAAGAAGGCTACGAGGAAAACTATATGCATATGATCGTATCAACCTTTTAGAAAAAATGGTGAAGGACCTCTGGACCGACCATCGGAATGGCCGTGGGGAAAGTGAAAGTGTTGAAAGCGGAGAAGGGTTATATACAGATGATTATTTTTCAGTCCGAGAGCTTGAATTAAAGGATTCTTTTGAAACTCTTGAACTAGAGGTTGTGCAGAGAGAACCCGGTAACAATTATTTATCGATCATTGTTTGGGAGGTGAAGATGAAGCTGCCCCCACTGGGAAATACTCTGGAATTAATATTGGTCTCCGGAGATATGACACTGAAAGGGGGTTCTGTAGCTGTAAGGGAGGATATGAAATACAAAGCTGCGGTGGATAAGGCAGTGCAAAGGAATATTCCATTTGTCTATATTGCCGAAGGTAGCGGAGCGAGAATAGGTATTGATAGGATAGTAAGCCATAGATTGCAGTATGACGAAGATCTGAATCAGCTTTATCTAACGGAAGAAGATTACAAGATACTAGAACCAATTGTTAAAGCAGCTAAATATGATCAATGCCCGTATACAGATACTCGTTATTTGGTCAGTTCAATTATTGGCGGAATACCTGACCTCAGAGTGGATTGGGATAAGGGATATCTGTATCTTGATGAAAAATCCTATAGCCGATACCATGAGCTCGTATTAGCTGAGAAAATAATGGATGGAACATCAGGTAGAAATGTATGGGTAATAAAAAGCATCAAAAGATGTATTCCGGAGATCAACCAGGAAAACCTTTCAGGTTCGGGCATGACAGCCCGAGCTTCGGCCAAAGCATTTCGAAACGTTCCCACGATGGCTGTAGTTACCGATACATGTACAGGCATTATTTCCTACAATGTAAGATTGCTGAAAAGAGTGATTCAGACCAGGGATTCAGAAATCATTCTAACAGGTCACCGGGCATTGAATGCACTTTACGGAGGCGAAACCGTTTTCACATCCAACCGCGAGTTGGGCGGTCCTCATATCATGGGACCTAACGGGGTAAGTCATTGGATAGTAGAGGATGAATTGGATGCAACATCCAAACTTCTTTATTGGCTGAGGGACCTATCAATTGGTGTTTCAGGATCTACAGAAACAGGCCCACTAGCCGCTCTCCAGAACACAATTGACCCTGTAGATCGGGATGTTGAGAACGATATTCTAGGCAGTGAAGGGATTATCCAGCTGGGAGGGTCGGACCGGGCGAGACCATATGATGTTCTGGAATTAGCCAAGATAATCTTTGATAAAGATTCGGTCGAGGAGGCACTGACCCAATGGGGGGCGACTGTAAAGGTAGGCAGAGCCCGATTGGGTGGGATACCCATAGGATTCATTGGAGTTGGAACCCAAACAGTAACAAAAATAATACCTGGCGATCCAACAGACCCGGATTCAGGGCAGAAGGAGAAACTGCAGTTCGGTCAGGTTTGGTATCCGGATTCATCATATAAGACCGCAGAATGGATAGAGTTCATTAAAAAAGAAAGAAAACCTTTGGTCATCTATCCCAATTGGAGAGGTTTTGCAGGGGGAATGATGGAACTGTTTGATGAGATATTGAAGTTCGGGGCCATGATAGTAGAGAAGCTGTCCACGTATGATCTTCCCGTGGTTCTTTATCTGCCTCCTTATTCAGAGATCCGAGGGGGAGCATGGGTCGTGATCGACCCTCAGATAAATCCCGACCATATAATCTTCCTCGCCGACGAGCATGCTACAGGTTCCATAATCGAACCCTCAGGAATGGAAACGATACCTTTGATTAAAAGAGAGATGTACAAGGATATGCGAAATACTGATAAGGTACTAATAGAATTGTATAAACAGCGCAGAGAATACACTGGCCAGAGGAAACATATCGGTGAGATAGACGGTCAGATCCAGAATCGCATTGATGAAATATATTCAGATTATCTCAAGAAATGGGTTCAGATATTCCGGCTCCACAATACAGCCGAGCGGATGAAGGAAGTGGGTATAGCCCGAAGAGTAATAAAAACAGGCGATGCAAGAAAGGAGATATATCGGGCAATCAAGGAAGGTTTGGAAAAGAATAGTAAATAATAATTTGAAAAATAAAATTAGCTCAATTCGTGAAAAATTGAAAAAGAATCGGGGAAATGATCCCCGATAGTATTATACTTAGTACTCATCAGGAGCATCACCCATGGCGGGCATCTGCTGCTCCTGAGCTGGAATTTGCTCTGCAGGCATGTCAGTCTCTACTTCGCCTTCCTCGGAGGGAGTTTTCTCTCCCTCTTCTTCTTCGTCTTCACCATCTACTTTTCCGCCTTTTTGCTTCATGAAAAGGATAGCCCCAACGAGGAGTATTATACCGGAAACAAGACCTAGGTACAACCCGAATCCTGGGCCATATTCCATTTTTGTGCCAAATATTTCAAAAGAATCGCTAGGTGTACCAAAGAATGCATTTATTGCGTAGAATAAGGTAGCACAACCGCCAATAACTATCAGAATTATCTTCCGGGGTCCAATATCGAGGAAAGCAAAAACTAGTGCCCCCAGGGTTAGTAGCAAGAATATCAGTGCACCAAACCAGAATACCGAATCCTCCGTGCCTTCTACATCTTCAGATTCGATGAATAGGCTGATGTCCTCATGCCAAGCATTTTCAGTCTCGGAGTCTTCTATATAACCGCTGATTTCCATAGAAAACCATGGTAAAAAAGTGCACACAAATATTAGCACAGCTCCGACAAGAACCAATATTTTTCCAATTCCAAAAGTTTTATCAATTTCCATTTTTATCACCTGTA
>CAYSHM010000040.1:0-8558 GCA_964430885.1 uncultured archaeon
TCTTTCCAATGGACCCTTCAGCTAGTAGAGATACAGATAAGGATGGACATCCGGATTTTTGGAACCGAGGAAAATCTAAAAGAGATTCCACAACAAATCTCACTTTAGATGACTATCCTATGGATCCTACGAGATGGACTGAAGACCTAGATGTTAATAAAAATCAAGTGGATAATATGCAAGATCAAAAGGAGGTTAGCAGTAATAACGGGATATTTTGGATAATTATCATAATATTTCTCCTTTTAGGATTATTGGGATTATTTGTTTTCGTATCATATCAATTCATTCAGTTCAAATAGTTTTATCACCAGCGTAAGCCTTATTTTTGCATTATAGCCGAAAGGTATAAAATCACTTAATGCGTCATTGAATGCATGTTCGAAAGCAGCAAGAAAACTCTGGTTTTTATAACATTCTTAATTCTCTTTATACCCGCCTTAAATTTGGTAGGCGCGGTAGAAGAAGGATCAAATAACGAATATGATGTAGCATCAGATTTCCGCGATCCCCAGGAAACCTGCCTGGTAAAAGGCTACGTGAACAATACTACCGGCTCTCCCCTTGACGATGTAAAGATCTATATCGAGGACAGTGCTGGAAACGAGAACGAGACCGAGACCGATGGTACTGGATGGTATTCGATATATGTAAGACCCGGTCAAACCCAGATAAAGGCCATGTACAGGGGTTACAGAGGATATGATTACAACATCAATGCCCAAGAGGGCCTGAACCTCAATAACAATTTCACTTTAAGCCTCCTTGGTCCCGAGCTTGTCACCATCACGGGATATATCAACGATTCAGAGGACAATCCCCTGCCTAATTCTGTGATATATCTCACAGATAGTGATACTTGGGAGAATTTCACATTCACCGATGCCCAGGGCCATTATACTATTAACTGTGTAGAAGGCAGCGTATTGATCGTGGCCATAAACGCCAGCTTTGCACCGATGTTCAGGCATCTGAATGTCTCCAATAATACTGTCTATTATGTCGATTTTGTCATGTCGCCCCCCCCAGAGCCCACAGCTACTATCTCCGGGTATGTAAGGGATAAAGAAGGCGATCCTTTAGTTGGTATCGAAGTATTTGTGATAAACAACACCCATATGTACCACAATGTAACCTACACTGATGCAACAGGGTATTTCCAGCTTGGAGTTATAGATGACTGGCTTCACCTTATAGTTGAGCCGGATGGATATTTTGAGTTCCATGAATACATACTCGTCAAGGAGAATGATACCCTATATTACAATATTACTCTTATAGAAAAGGGCCCCCAGACCGCTCATTATTTTGGAACGGTTATAGACGAGGAGACAGGTTTACCCATAGAGAATGCCAGTGTTGAAGCCGAGCTCATGGGTGTTCACTGGTCAATGGAGGCGAATACCAATGCTCAGGGTGAATTCGAGCTCTACTTATACGAAGGTGAGTATGAGATTACCGTCAGTGCTTTTGGATACTTCCAGGACGGCTCAGAGATTATTATTGGTGCTGATCAGGATATAGAGGAGGATTTTGAACTTGAACCTACACCGCCAATAAACTCGGTCATTAAAGGGCATATAAGGGACATCGAAGGAGATCCCATGGACGCCCGCGGTGTTATGCTTCTGGATATGATAAACGAAACCCAGATGGGCGTAGGAACTGATGACGGTTATTTTGAGATGCCTATTTGGGAAGGGATATTCCTTGTTGCTGCTATTGCTGATGGTCACAGTGTATCAGCCAAAAATGTGTATGTGCCGGATAATAGTACTGTGTGGGTTAACCTGACCATGCTGGAAGCCACGTCTTTCATAAGGGGTTACGTTAAGGATCCGGAAGGCGATCCCCTACCGCATGCGAAGATCCAGTTCATGGATGATAAAACAATATTTCTAGGTGATTTTGAGACCGACGAAGAAGGATATTACGAACTCAAGGTCCATGGCAGTACCTTTGCGGTTATCGTTACCGATGAGGACGATGATCTTTTCGAATCAAGCAAATTTGAGCCCTATACCGATGAGCATGTTATTTCAGAGGATGAGGACTATTGGATGAACTTCACACTATACGAGGCGGATCCTCAGGTGATGTTCAATACATTGGATCTGAGCGATTGGAACAATCCAGTTATGTCTGCAAATTCAATTCTTACGGTGAACAAGTCCATACAGATGGCGCTCTTTTTCGACATCTATTTCGGAAACAACGACCTATCCATTAGTGCAAGCGAAGCGGATTACATTGACGAACGGTTCATGGAGGAGATGCTGAAGGAGACCGATGACGAAGAAGATGACGATAAAATCTTCTTCAATGATACCTCTGACAAATTTCTGTTGGACGGTACCTATTTCCTTTTGAACGAGGATGGGGTGGAATTGGATTTCCAGGGTCTAATGGGCGATTGGGATACCATTGACAGTGTAGAGCTTGTGACAAGCGCACCATACAATTCATCAGTAACTATAGAGGATAATTTGACCCATCATCTGGAGATCAATCTCTCATGGAAATATCACGATGAAAATGTGAACTCCACAATGAACATCATCTTCCCGGATAGATATGCCTCCATGGGATGGGAGGAGATAGAGAATGTCACCGCAGAGATGGGTAATCCCATGGTAATAGAAGAGGGCTACAACCCCAATACCATCCATGAGGAGGATGAACCGGAAGAGGGTATCGATTATATTTGGACCGATTTCTATGTAAACAAGACATTCGAGATAGTTGATATCTCAGATGAAACCGGATCATGCGGCGGAAACCTCACTATAGGTGTGGAAGTAGACCATTATGCAGAGGTAGGATCGGTTGAGCTGGAATATCAGTTCGAGGATGACAATCAATCTACATTCGTGCAATTATTGGGCAATTCCGGTGTCTATACACATACCATTAATCTTTCTGATAATCGCACAGACCCGATATATTACAGGTTCAAGATTGAGATCGAACCATATTATATTCTGCCTTTCCCAGAGATGGGATATGGAATCATAAACATAAGCGACGGTATCGCACCTGAAGCCAAACTTTCCGCCCACCTTGATCTGGTGAATACAGGGAATGAAGTTGTTTTCGATGCATCCCTTTCAATGGATAATATTGGGATACTATCTTACAATTTCTCATTCGGGGACGGAAGCTATGAACTGACCAGCAACGATACTGTCGACTATTCCTATAATCAGACTGGAAATTATACCGCATCGGTCAATGTAACAGACCTTGCAGGTAATCATCATCTTGCCAGTGTCAAGCTGAAAGTTATCAATGATACCAAGGCACCCGAGGTGCTGAATACCACACCTACTGATGGATATGAGAATGTGTCCCTTGATGCAATGATCACCATACTATTATCCGAGGATGTTATCCTTCAGGATGTCATACTGCTCCTCAACAACAAGACGGTGAACTATACCTATGATACGGAAAAATACCTGATAACTCTGTTCCCCGATGAACCGTTGGATTTTGGTAAGAAATATACCATCGAGCTCAGCGCTAGGGATGAGATAGGCAATTGGCTAGAAGATTTTACCTTCTCTTTTATTACTATAAAATTCGAGGATTTCGATTCAGACGGCGACGGAGTACCCAATTGGAATGACGATTTCCCCAATAATCCAACCGGCACTTTGGATACCGATAATGACGGTAAACCTGATGAACTGCTGAGCTCACAGGGATGGAATGGTACCGAATTGATCGAGGATCTCGATGATGACAACGACAACTGGACCGATAATGAGGAGATCAGGCTTAAAACCGATCCCAAGGATGCTCTATCCTACCCCCCTGATCTTGATGGTGACGGTACGGCGGATTCAGAGGACGAGGATATAGATGGTGATGGAGTACCAAATGAAGAGGACGAGGATCCCAATGACCCCGAAGTGGGCAAAAAGGGTTCTGGATCGGAGTCGGAAGGAGGATCTAGCATGGTCATCATCCTGATCGTAGTTGTGATATTGATAGCCATTGCCATAGCCGCCTTTTTGTTCATGAGAAAGGACAGGGGAAAAGATGAATTCCAGGGTGAAGATGTGAGCCATATGCACGAATCAGGGGATCTGAATTGTTCATTGTGTGATGATGGGCTAGAACAGGGATCGGATGGTGGGTTGATCTGTGAAAGGTGCGGAGCGGAACATGATGATTATGGAATGCTTCTAGATGAAACCGACGAAGGAGGGCCAGTCCCAGAGGAAGATGTGAACTCAGATTGGGATGATGGTTCCGGCAATTTTCCTGAAGAAGAGTTACCTTCTGATGATGATTGGTCCGATGATGATAACAGCTGGAATGATGAAGACGAATTCGATGACGAATGGTGATCTTCTTTTATTTGATGAATTGGTTTGATCACAATCCATTTAGGTCCAACCTGAAAAGCTAATGGCCAATTCAAATAATGATTGATATTGGCAAGACTTCTAAGATGTAGGAGTTTATACTCTGGACATTATAAAATTATCATTGAATAACATTTTATACCTTTACAATATTTTTATCATACGAAAATGCACATCAAGGTGTCGCATGGAAGAAAGGTTTTTAAATAATGTAGGAATTTAACCCATCTGACCTGAATATCACCTGTTTAGACGTGTAAAAATCAATTGATATCTCCAATAAAGAAATGAATTGAAAATGAGGTTTATTCATTGGAATTGATTAACGAAAAATTACACAACTATTTAGATCTCAAAACCGACCTATGAATACAAAATTAATAAAATTAAATGGGAAAAAATAGGATTTGAAAAATTGAATTAGTTCTAAAGGAGGTAACAATTATGACCGAAGAGGGATTCAATGCTTTTAAAATGGCCCAGGCCCAGTTTGATAAAGTAGCCGATTATCTTCAGCTAGATAGCTCTGCTAGGGATTTATTAAGAGAACCGATTAGGGAATACCATTTCAATATTCCTGTTAAGATGGGTGACGGTAAAGTTAAAATTTTCAAGGGTTTCAGAGTACAGCATAATGATGCTAGGGGCCCGTGCAAGGGAGGTATTAGATTCCATCCTCAGGAAACATCAGATACTGTTAGAGCACTTGCAATGTGGATGACCTGGAAATGCGCTGTAGCAGATATTCCATTAGGCGGTGGTAAGGGTGGTGTAATATGTGATCCGCATAACCTATCTTCGGATGAGCAGGAAAGGCTTTGTCGAGGCTGGGTGAGGCAGATATCCAAGGATATTGGACCCTTTAGGGATGTTCCGGCACCAGATGTTATGACAAATGCGCAGCACATGCTTTGGATGCTTGATGAATACGAACAGATCACAGGTGGTAAATATCCAGGTTTTATCACTGGAAAACCTGTGGGTATGGGTGGTTCATTAGGTAGAACTGAAGCTACCGGGTTTGGTGTTATCTATGTTCTCAGGGAAGCTCTTGCCGATATGGGTATTGATATAAAGGAAACGACCGCTTCTATCCAGGGTTTCGGTAATGTATCTCAGCATGCCGCAAGATTATTTTCTCAATACGGCGGGAAAGTAGTGTGTGTTTCATGCTGGGACCAGAAGGATAGCTGCTCCTATGCATTTTTTAAAGAAAGCGGAATTGATCTTGATGAGCTGAAATCTATCACTGATAGGTTTGGAGGAATAGATCCCAATAAAGCTAAAGCTGCAGGTTATGAAAAACTCCCTGGTGATTCATGGCTTGATAGAGAGGTTGATATTTTAATCCCTGCGGCCTTAGAGAATCAGATCACCGTAGATAATGTAGGAAACATCAAGGACGGTGTCAAGATTATTGCCGAAGGTGCTAATGGTCCGACTCAGCCAGGGGCGGATAAAGTACTGGATAATCGAGGGATTGTATGCATCCCAGATTTTCTCGCCAATGCCGGAGGTGTGGTTTGCAGCTATTTTGAGCAGGTCCAATGCAATATGAACTATTTCTGGGACCGGGAAGAAGTACTTTCAAAATTGGACGATAAGATGACCAAGGCCTTTCATGGGGTTTTAACATTATCCAAGAAAAGAAATGTTTCTATGAGGGATGCAGCATATATGATAGCTATTTCGAAGGTAGCGGAGGCTTGCCGTCTTAGAGGATGGATCTGATTGCGGTCTGCTTTTTGAAATTTTACTTTCCATTTATGATGTGAACATGATCTGGCTGCAACACTATCAATTAAATGGGAATATGCTCTCATAAATTAATAGCAGCCATTACCAATGCCGCAAATCAATAAGCGGGTATATTTGGATGCAGGAGTCAAGTGCAGAAAATGAAAGCAACGAAATCCAGGAAATTTCAGTGATGTTCAATGTCAGGTATTCATGATGATCTGGTTGAAACCGTTAATAGATTTTCGGACAATCCAGTAGGGGATGTTGGCAGGTTCAAATATTATAGGAATGCAGATTTAAATATTTCCCGTATTAGGAATATACTTCTTGTATCATCAGCTTATGATTATTTTTTATTGGAGGAAGAAGGCCGCCTCAGCTCCCTATTCAAGAAAGTTTACGGCAACCGAGGGTTGGGGTATGTACCGCAGATATTTCATACTGCAGATATGGTCACAGCGCATGAAATCATTAAAAAGCAGAGTTTTCAGTTGATTGTGCTTTTCAATCCCCGGATGAATGATGAGATTATAAAAATAGTCGACATTGCCCGAAGGGTGAATCAAAATATTAGGATAGTAGTTCTGATGAACAATACTCCTGAACTGAATAATTTTGCCCTTTCAGAATATGTGTCAAATATAGATGGATTTTTCACCTGGCATGGTGATGGTAATATATTTCTAAGTATAGTGAATCTTCAGGAAGACCACATGGCTTCAGTTTTCCTTGGTAAACAAATGACTTCCCGGGTAATACTTCTGGTAGAGGATTCGGTGAATTTTTATTCAAAGTTTTTACCGATAATATATTCCGAGATTTGGGGCCACTGTGATATGCTTGTTGGGGAAGTTCAAACCGAATCACATAAAGAAATGAGGCTGCAGAGGCGGCCAATATTATTACTTGCAAGAAATTCCGAGGAAGCCTATAGTCTTTTTGATTCCCTAAAAGACCGTATGCTCTTTGTTATATCAGATATGCATATTACTCAAGCTGGAAAAGAAATTCCCTTTGGTGATGAATTTGTATCCCACGTTCGGGAGAAGGATAAATTTATTCCCGTTCTTTTGCAATCCTCCAAACATCTCAAGGAGGAACAATTGAAGCAGACAATAGAATTGAAAGGAAACCTAAATTTTCTGCTAAAAAACCATAGTAATTTCAATAATCAATTACGGGAATTTGTACGTAGGAACATAGGATTGGACTCGCTTGTATTAGAAGATGAATTTGGAAAAGAAGCTTACATAATCAATGATCTGAAGGGCCTTGAGAGGAGAATATGGTCAATAGACCATACGATACTATTACCTGCTATTAGAAATAGATTTTTACAAAAATGGCTTACAGCCAGGACCGAATTTGAGGTGTCTGATGGAATTGATGAATTGATGGTAGGGGACCTTGATCCCGAAGAGATTAGAAAGGGAATAATTTTATTGCTTAATACAATGAAAATCCGGATGCAGAAAGGTTCAGTGATTGATTTTACCAGAAGTGAACTGGCACCTCATTCCAATATCAGTAGAATAGGGAGAGGTTCGCTTGGTGGAAAGGGTAGAGCTTTAGCTTTTATGGACAAAATTTTATCCAATTACCTTTCTCATTCTTCTTTTAACAGTATCATTGTTAAAATTCCTAGAACTGTTGTTATATGCACAGAAATATTTGATTCATTTATAGCATTGAATGATTTGGATAGATTTCTGGAACCAGGTCATTCGGACGAGATAATTCTGTCTGAATTCACCAAGGCCACACTTCCAGCTACAGTACTAGGTGATCTGAGGACACTTGTGAGTAAAATGACCGGTCCTCTAGCAGTGAGATCTTCAAGTTTGCTGGAGGATGCAATGTACCAACCCTTTGCGGGTGTCTATTCCTCTGTCTTCGTGCCTAATACGCACCTTCAAGTCGATAAAAGGTTTCAGGATATTTCCCTGGCTGTTAAATATGTTTACGCATCAACTTATCGACAGCGGGCCCGATGCTATATTGCAGGTACACCCGCCAAGGTTGAAGATGAGAAGATGGCGGTGGTTATTCAGGAAGTTACAGGTCGGGAATGGGATGGATATTTTTATCCTGAAATCTCAGGAGTCGCCCGGTCGCATAACTTTTATCCTTTTCAGAAATGCAGTCAAGAGGATGGAATATCAAATGTTGTTCTGGGCATGGGCAAGTCTGTTGTTGACGGTTCTACATCTTTCCGTTTTTGTCCCAGTAAGCCGAAAGTGCCAATGTACGGAGACATTGAAAATCTTTTAAACACCTCCCAGAAATTTTTTTATGCCCTTGATCTAACAAAAAGACCCAGAATGGTGGGGAGGAGTTTCCAAAAGGGCGTGGTGAAACTTTCTTTAGATGTGGCAGAAAAAACAGGTTCTTTAGAGCCCGCCTGAGTAATCCAATATCAAACCCCTGCTCATCCCTCCCCGCCTA
>CAYSHM010000041.1:0-8139 GCA_964430885.1 uncultured archaeon
TGGGTGGATTGAAATTGCCCGAATTTCTGCACAAATTTGTGTGAGGAGCCATAATATTATAAGGGTTTATGTGTATGTACATCATTCCAAACCTCTGATTTGGAATATTTCAACAATGAAAGAAACTGGTGTTTTGTTATGGAAAGAAGAGCGAACAGAATAATATCAATATTTATTGTTTTCATATTGATCTTAGTTTCAATAAATACACTGATCAATTTGGATAGTGTGTCAAAATTACAGTCGAACGTCCGTTCAACATATGATGACATATCCTCTGAATATCCCTCAAGAGGGTCAGGTGGACAATTATATGTCAATGTATTTAGTGAGGATTTTGAAACAAATCTAAACCAATGGCATACAACTACAGGTGTTGAGAGAAATACACAATGCAGGAATGCACCTTCCCCGACACATGCAGCGAATCTGGATGGTGGAGGTGATGAATTGAGATCCAACAATATTGACATCTCTGATTATGGTTATGGTTTCATGGCCTTCTTCATTCAGTGCCAAGGCAATGGTGACCTTCCAGAAGCAGGTGATTATTTAAATGTCGAGATGTACCTTGATGGAAGCTGGCAGAATGTGAAATCATTTTGGGTCTCGCCCCGATATCCCACACAATATTTCTATCCTCTGAACCTGTCTCTGCCAAATTCAGCATTCAGGTCGGATTTTAAATTCCGTTTTCTGACCAATTACGGAAGCGGTTCAGGTACTGATGATTGGTTTGTTGATGATATCAAAGTGATGGTGAATACAGGCATACTGCATATGTCCGATTCATTTCCCAATGCAAACCTCAACAATGAGAAATGGCCTTCTACATCTGGTTCTCCGGTAGTAAACTCAAATGCACAGAACGAACCTTCTGCTTCCTATTCATTGAACCTTGATGGGTCTGGGGACACTGTTACTTCAAATACCATCGATCTATCCCGCTACAGCGGAGGTTATGTAGCCTTCTTTTACCAGGAAGGCGACGGAGGGGCAAATAGGGATGATCCGGAAGAAGAGGATGTTCTAATTTTTGAGGGTTTCAACAATAGGGGAGAATGGCAAATTTTCGGTTTCATGTCCGGTTTCATGGCTGGATACAGTAAATTCCAGCTTCCTGAATTCCCGATCCAGCTTCCGGTAAATTGTTTCCATCCCAATTTCAAGTTCAGAATAAACAGTGCTAATGGTGATTCAGGTCTGGATGATTGGTTCATAGATGATATTGAATTGATAACTATGGATTATTACGTTGAGGCCTTTTCCGATGATTTCGATAGCGGTTCTCTTGATAATGAGCTATGGACAAGTACACCTGGTACGCCTCAGGTCAACCAGCAGGCAGAGGCCGAGCCAAGTTCCCCCTATTCACTGAACCTTGATGGGAGCGGTGATTCAGTTGTATCCAAGGAATTAAATCTGGACTTTTTTAACTGGGTTAGCCTTCAATACGATTATCAGCAGGGTGGATCGGGTCATGGTGATAAACCTGAATCCGGGGATGAATTGTATATCGATTTCAAGTTGGAAGAAGGCTGGAAGACAATAAAATATCATCGGGGCCTTCATCCACGCAACAGTATTTTCATGAATGAAGAGATACCAATATTGGATCATCAGCTCCATCAGGGATTCCAGATTCGGTTCAGAACGAACCAGGGTGATGGGGCCAATACTGACGATTGGTTCATTGATAATGTAAGGGTAGTAGGCAGTATATCAGTCAATCCATCGTCTTTGATGGAGAACTTTGACGGAGGAGTATTGAACCTGGGAGATTGGGAGGTATATCATTCGGATGCCCAAGTAAATGAGGATGCCCATAATCCTCCAACAGGTGATTATACGATGAATCTGGATGGGGAAAAGGATATTGTGACCACAAAGGGATTTGATCTGAGCTTCTATCCTTCTGCCCGAATTCATTTTTACTGGCAGCAGGGCAACGGAGATGGAAATAATGAACCTGATGCAAACGATGATCTCTTTGCAGATATTTTGATGACTGATGGATGGTTCACGATTTTCCATGCCAAAGGTCAAGCTGGGGGTACGGACTATTTTACTAATTTTTCCTTCATCCTTCCTCAGCAGTCCCTTCTTCCCAATTTCAAATTGAGGTTCAGAGTATCTTCCAATGACGGGAACGGACAGGATGATTGGTTCATTGATAATGTCTATATAGGCATTCATCAAATGGGATATAATCACATTGGATTGTACTGTGGTCATTCCGATACTGGAAATGAGGGAACTAATCCTATAAAGGCATTGGCCAGTGTAGATGACCGTTATACTCTGTCAATATTCAATAACTGGGAGGATCTGGCAAGTAATCTGAGCAGGATCAATTTATTGATAATCAGTGAACAGGAACTGTTAGGGCCTGATGAAGCCTCAACTTTGGCGGATAACCTTGAAAATCCCTTGATAAGTTTTCTAGAAATGGGTAAGAAGATAATGGTATGCGACGGCGGGGAGGGGTCTGCCAGGTTGATAGTAAGGAATTTTGTTGAATCTACTGCTTCCCAGACTACCTATGGTACGATTCGTAAAAATCTACCTGAACATGGGCTGGTCCAAAATCTCCCAACAACCTTCAATTCCATTTCAGATACTGCCTTTTTTGAAGATGTTGACGGTAGAAAGGTACTGACTATTGATACTTCCAAAGATGAGGATAGGCCAGTTCTTGTAGAGAAAAGATATGCAAGAGGATCCATCATTCTATGCGGTTTTGATTTCAGTTTATGGAATTCCAATTTGGTGCAGTTGCTTCAAAATACCATTGGTTGGCAAATAATCAATGATTTTGCAATAAATGATGTTACAATTGACAATGAAAATCTTTATGCTGCTCATGAGATAAGGGATATTTCAGTAGATATATTCGATACCATAGGACCTGAGGATGTGGAGCGGGTAGACATTTCATTTTTCAATGATGAAATGGAATCTGATGCCAGCATAGCCTATGTTGAGGGCGATGTAGCAGTTCTTGGAGGGGATGATATAACCGTTGATTCATGGTATACGGAAACAACCCCTGAAACAATGGTTTTACATCTGAATGTCAGTTTCGGTTGGGATTTTCCACTGTTGGGTTCAATAGGGGCAAATGTAACGGTAAATAGTAATTATATGGTACCTGTAAATTATACTTCTTCAAATCTCTTCAATTTCGATAACGAGCTTAAATTCAAGGGGAATTTAATTGTCTTGGATCAATGGGGGGATGAAACTGCAAGTGGCAGTTATGCTGCAGGCGGTTCCACTCTGGTTTTTTCAGGAATAAATGTTGTTTATAACACTTCAAATAACATAGCCCCACTTGACGAGGAACTTGATGTCAGGGTAGTTGGAAGTAATGGGGATTACTGGACGGATATGAATGTCTCGGATGGCATTTCCTTAGAGGTGAATGTTTCGGAGAATGCAACTTTTGATCCATATACATATCACTTCATGCTTTCCGGTAATGCAGAAGAGAACCTTGTGGGTGCCAATCTTACATTTGATATACACATAGATAATTTGACGCCAATAATGTATGATCCTCTTCCCTCTAGCGGATCTTGGAACTGGAATTCCTATGTGAACTGCTCGATTATGGTCAATGACACTGGTGGTTCAGGTGTGAGGGTTGCGGACATATTCTGCAGGCATTCTAGAGATAACGGGCAGACATGGTCTAATTGGTCAGTTGCAGACGGTTTGACTTCCGGGGACCGAGCATGGAAAATAATAAATCTGTCTCAAGGAAAGAACAATATTGTACAATGGAAGATGACTGATAAAGCGGGCAATTTTATTGACAATATGAACATGAACAAGATTTGGGTTGACAGTGAACCTGTTGAATTTAATAATTATTCTCCATCCATTACCATCTACACGCTGGATCTCCCTTGTGAAGTAGAGTGCAGTGTGATTGTGACCGATAATATGTCAGGTGTAAATCCATCCGAAGGCTGGATACGATTAATGGATGACAACAGTCAATGGGGCGAATGGAATCGTGCAGTTGTAACTCCTGGCAATGGTTCTTATGAATTGTCCTTTTTTGCTTCCTTCAATATTGACGGAGAAAACCGAATACAATGGGCCTGCAAAGACATGGCAGGAGTAAATAATCTCAGCGCGGTATGGATAATCAACGTGGATATTCCAAAGGATGTTGCGGCTCCGATGGTTACTCTAATGGAGCCCTTAAATCGATCAAATACTGATCTGACTCCTGATCTGGAGTGGGAATTAAAAGTGAAAACAGGTCTTGGTATTTGGACCCCGTTTTTCAACATATTTCTAAGCAATACAAGTGATATAGACACATACAATGGGACCCATTATGTTACAACAAATGAAGAAAGTACCTTCAACTTGGATATGGGATTGGTGAATGGTACAGTCTATTATTGGAAAGTAGTACCGTATCTAAGTGTAGTCGGGACGGATATAGTAAAAATGGGAACTTGCTCAGTAGGTTACTACGAATTCACAGCCCTAAGCGGTTTCAGGTCCCAGAGAGATTTCAATTTCCTAGCAGAATTTGACCAGGTGAATGCAACCTATCTGCCTGGTGAAACCCTAATAATCGAAGTTACTCTGCAAAATATCGGTAATAATCTGGATTATTATGAGCTTGATCCTAATGACGAATGGAATTATAGTGGTTTTGATGTAGAATCAATTGGTCTTTTCCCAAGTCAATCTCGAGTCATTACTTTATCTTTCCCGCTCATGCACAACATTAGCTTGGGTAATTATACTCTGAATATTACCATTAAATCAATCGAAACGGACGAGGTCAAATATATCAATGAAACTTTTCAGGTCATCGCTGTAAGGGTAGTTACGGATGATGATACTGATGATGATAGTGATAACGAAGAAACGGATGATGATGAAGGATATTTCTCAGGTTTATGGCTGTTGATCTGGATCGGGTTAGCTCTAATAATTATTCTTCTTTTAATAATACTTATCAAACGAAAGAAGGATGACGAGGATGACGGTTACAAATATATCGAAGACGATGACGAGGATGATGAGGATGACGATGACCTATTCGACCGGATCAAGAAGGACGTAGGCATATCTGGTGATGAGGAAGATGATATTGAAGACCTCCCTGATCTTTGTGAGAAATGCGGTGAAACCATCCCCAACGATGTCAGTTTCTGTCCATATTGCGGAACAAAGAAATTAACTCCCGAGGAGAAAGAAGCCAAGAAAAAACTGTTAGAGGACGACGATCTTGACCAATTACTAGCTAAAGCTTCCCAGGTGGCAGAGGAAAAGGAGGAAGAAGAGGAAGATGAAAAGCAATGTAAATTCTGTAATGTGAACCTTGAGAAGGATGGGGAATCATTGGAGTGCAATAAATGCGGATCTAAATATGATAATGATGGAGAATTAATAGAGGAAGAGGAAGTGGAAGAGGAGCCGCAAGATGAAAAACCGAAGAAGAAAGACATCTATGAGGAACTATTCAAGGATGAGGAGGCTGATGAAGAGCCCACAGATAAATCTTTGGCGCCCCCTGGCCCTCCAAGAAGTATTGATGATGTGTCTTCCGTGGATGAACTGCTTGATGATATAGTGGTTGTTAGTGCACCATCCGATGAAGATGAAGCTCCTAGGGAAGAGGAGGATACCATAGCTGAACCCGATCTGCCAGAGATGGATGATTATGATGAGGAAGTAGCAGTCATTTTACCAGAGGATGTTGATAATCTTGATTCTGTGGAAGTAAAGGCAGAAAAAATATCAGACGATGATTTGGACGACCTTCCCTTGGCAACTGCTACTGCAATACCCTTGGATGATGATAACTCGACAAAATATCTCCCTCCGCCTCCTGAATAATGAATCTTCAGAATAAATTGCTTATTGCTATTAAAAGTAATTTGTTAGTGCTTATGTTGTGATAGTAGAAATTGGACTAACTAGATTTCAATTTCAATATTTAAAAAAAGGAACATGTATCAGCCACATGTTCCCCAAAAAGAAGAATGATCGGTTGGAAAACCTATTTCTTCTTCTTTCTTTTCTTTGCAATCTTCTTTACGTCTTCAAGCCTTCTTTCCAATGAGGCAATCTCTGCATCACTGGTCTGCATGTAGTTCTTGAGGTTGCTGATCCTCTGGGCAAGAATATCGTGTCTTTCCTCATATTCAAGAGTATCCAATCTTGTAACCAGACCAAATTCTTCAATATAGTTATTGAAGTTTTCATCTAAATAACGTTCGATTCTCCCGTCAAGAAATCTTCTTTTATAGTGATATTCTTTTTCGGCTTCCTGATCAGTATTGGTGGAAGAGCTTCTGGAAAGGAGTTTTTTTACACGGCTGAAAAATGGTGGTTTCTCATCTTTGACCTTTTCATCATATGTCTCTTGTTGTTCCATTTTTATCCCTCCTTTAGAACTCCTCCAGTTTGCCCATGTCCTTTTCAAGACTGTTCATTCTAGAATTGACATTTATTTTCTTTTTCTTGAGTTTCTTCAGATCCCGATCAATTACCTTTAATTTTTTATTCATATCCTTCTTCCAGGTTTTGATCTGGGAGCGGGGCATAAGGTCCCATTCATCAATTATATTCCTGAAGTTCTCATCGAAATATAATTGAACATGGTTTGGTTTCTTGCCACTTCCTCTCCTTCTCTTAATTGCATAGATTATGTATGATATTGTCCATATCAACACAACTACAAATAAAAGAATGAGCAGAAACAGAGTAATCTTTTCAGGTGTGGTAAGATCCATATTATTTGCCTCCTGTTCCGTATTTCAACTCAAGTCTTTCCATTCTGACACGCGATTTTTTCAGACGGTCTTCAAAGTCCTCTTTCCAAGAGTCCATCTCATCCATTTCACTTTCGAATCTGTCAAAAGCACTGTCTATCTCAATGAAATCGTTCTTGGTGGCCAAACGATGGCTGTCAATAAGTTCAGGCAGATGCTCGGTTATGTATCTATCCAACTTACGACTTGTACCTCCTGCCACATCTTTAAAGTATGCAGTTATCCTCTCACTAATTCCTGGCATTTTATCACCTCATTATGAATGCAATTAGGAAATGAAATAAAATTGAAATTCTTATTTTTTCTCAGGCACTTCCTCCTCCACTTCCTCCTCTTCTTTTTTCGTTTTTAACCTTTCCTTGATTTTGTGAACCCCGCCTTTCATACCTTCCACTATGATGTCAGAGTATTTCTTATATTGGCTCACAACAACTGTATCGTATTCTTTTACTCCCAGCCTATTCATATCCCCACTTCTTAAAATTACCATTCCTCCGGGAGCGTACTTATCAGTACTCAGGTCGACGATTATTCCCTTTCCTATCTTATCCGGCAGGGAGACTTCGACTCTATCACCAGTATTGATCTCTGAGGTTTCAATTGTTTTCTCATTGATCCTTATTATGCCTGTCTGACCTTTGACCTTGCTTGCTTTAACCTTTAATTCGATCTTAATTAATTCCTCTTTTTCTTGCTCCATATTAATACCACCTCAGATCTTATTCTGTACTTGGGAATATCTCCCCGAACTCCTTCCTCAGGACAACTTCGGTGGGAGTGATAGATCGAATCTCGCCCGGTGAAATCCTAAGTCTTCTTTTCTTTATTCCTGTCTTTATCATTATTTTCCATACCTTCCATACTTTAAGTTTTTCCGGTATGTCAAGATCATAAATCTTTCCTACTTTCGTTCCATCGGATGACACGACCTTCTTGCCGATAAAATCCTTGCACATGAATTGGGTCTTGGTTGATGAGGTTGGGATCTCATCTTCAGCATGGTCCTCAGATAGGATAATCTTATTCTGATCCGTATCGAATTCCTTTATGAATCTTTCCGAAATCAGACCTTTTCCGGCTTTACCCATTCCATGAGAAATAACAAAATGGGTTACCAACCATTTGTCTGCATTGAAAACAATTCCTATAAGGGTTCCGATCTTCCCCTGTATCGGTTTTATGAATTCATATCCTTTGATTTGTCTGTATAACATTATCTTCCCCCGCTGTCAATTTTGCGTTAATGATGAATAATTCCTATATTAATGAGGATATTCAGTAATATACTTTTTGGTGAAAATGGATATTCATTTTTCATCCTTTAATCAGG
>CAYSHM010000042.1:0-6217 GCA_964430885.1 uncultured archaeon
TTAGGCTGTATTATTTGTTAGAGATGACCAAATGACCGCACAGGTACACGAGAAACTTATCTATGAAGGCGAAGAGATATCCATGGCCTGCGAGCCGGATATACCCTTTGGGGCGACAGACTCCAATACGTTCACATGGGCTGCGAGTCCCTCTACGAAGAAGATCTGTTCATCAAGATCGTGAACGGTGTGGTGGTTGAAACTAAAGTGGTGGATAACCGGAAGAGAGATGAAGATTGAGGGGTCGGTTCATATTAATTGGCGTAATAGATCGCCTGGTTTTACAATAGTAACCTTTTCCGTCTTCAAAGACCAGAACTCCTTATCGCTGACCAGTAAAACATCAATATCGGGCAACATTGCACAGGCTAAAATGGGTGCATCCTTTTCGCTGATCAAAGAACGGGCTTCCGGCAGGTAGATTTCATATTCATCCTTGAATTTTACCTGGCATCTCGATATGAACAATTCCAATCGGGATAATGCATAGTTCTTTTCATGCCCTTCCAATTTATTTGAAAGATTTCTTTTCAATTCCTCAACTATAAGGTCAGATAGAACAATTGTATGTTCTTCAATGACAATTTCCAATAAAATCGCCACCCTTCCTGGATACGCAAATGCAGAATATAGGCTGGAAGTATCTACAAGTATCTTCATGTGAACACAATACCTATTTGTATTTGTTTACCATGAACCTCAGCCAGAATAGGGGGGTTCATTTGTGAACATATCTTTGACGAGATTCTTCCGTATTGCCTTTCCGCTTTTTACGAGGTCTTCCTCGGATATGCCTTTATCATTTATCAGGGATCTAATCTCTGACAACGATCTTATCATTTCTGACTTTCTCACGGCATCACGCACGTATTCCGACCTTGAATTATACTCTCCGTTCTCCACCATATTGTCAATTCTCTTTATATCTTCCGGGGGAAACCTAACCTGTATAGAGATCATTCGGGACATATATATGTAATTGAATTCAATCACATTTATACTTTTTGAGGATATTACCTGACCGAATAACATATTATAGAATAATAACAATGAACATACCATGACCGCACAGGTACACGAGAAACTTATCTACGAAGGCGAAGAGATATTCATGGCCTGTGAACCGGACATACCCTTCGGGTACTGAAATTAAGGAATATTCAAGTATTATGAAGGGATTAAAAAAATGATGAGAGTAATTGATTACCCGCTCTATTTACTGTAAAAATTGGAAAATGTTATATATCTCAAATTCCAATAGTAGATATCAATCCAAGGGACGGGGACCAGATGAGAGATATCCAAAAGATCAAAGAAGCACTAAGAGATCATCTAAGTCTATTAAAGGATAAATATGGTGTCGGCCACGTTGCCGTATTCGGGTCCTATGTTCGGGGAGAAGAGACACAGAGCAGTGACCTGGATCTGCTTGTGGACTTTATTCGTCCAGTAAGCCTGTTCACTCTTATAGACCTTGAAGAATATCTATCTGATCTACTCGGTATAAAAGTAGATGCGGTTCCCCGGGAAGGCATCAAACCCGCTTTTAGAGATTCCATCATCAGTGAGGCAGTAAAGGTATGAAAAGGGACCATACTCAATATCTTCGGGATATTCAGGATAGTATAAGGCTTATTTATCAATATACTGATAATATGTCCTATGAAGATTTCAGCAGCAATCAAATGGCAGTAGATACAGTGATCAGAAACCTGGAAATAATTGGTGAAGCCTCCAAAAAGATACCTGACACTATTAAAGAAAAATATCCTGATGCTCCTTGGCGGGAAATGGCAGGTATTCTTCCGGAGGAAATCTCACCTGTATAGAGATCATTTGAAACATAATTATTTGATTGAATTCAATCACATTCATACTTTTAAAGGTATTTTTTAGGGTATTACAATCCGCGGATAATTATTAAATAGTAAGATTATCTTATTATCTTATTGTAGGTGTAATAATGAGCGAAGTAGCCATAACAAAGATGTCATCCAGGGGGCAGATCGTCGTACCAAAGAATCTTAGAGAGGCAATGGGCATATCCTCAGGCGAGGTGTTTGCCCTATTCGGGAACAGTGACACTATTATTTTGAAAAGATTGGACGTCCCCTCAAAGAGCCAGTTTGAAAAACTAATGAAATGGGGCCAGGAATTTGCCGAGAAAAAGGGCATCAAGAGGGAAGATGTAAAAAAAGCGATAGAAGCTTCCAGGAAAGAGGGATGATGCCGCTTGTGCCAAAGGGTTGTCCTCGATACTAACATTTTCATATCTGCTCTTTTCTGGAATGGAAATGAACGACGAGCATTACAAGATTGTTTTAATGGTAAATACCATTTGGTCACATCTCCGGATGTACTTGAAGAAATAGAAAGAGTGTTGAGGAACAAGTTTGAAGTTCCAGAAGACAAAATAGGTGAGTTTCTGGAAGAGATACTGATATTCGCTGAAGTTGTATTTCCAGTCAAGAAGGTGAACATCATCAAGGAAGACCCTTCGGACAATATGATACTGGAAACAGCTGAAAACGGAAACGATGACATAATTGTTTCCTGGGACAAACACCTACTGAACCTGTCCAAATTCGGCAGTGTTCCCATAATAAGAGCAAGTGAGTTGGAAAAATAATTATTTGATACAGTGGCGATACCATGACCGCACAGGTACACGAGAAACTCATCTATGAAGGCGAAGAGGTATCAATTCCCTTCTGGTGGAAAGAAATTCATTAAGTTCTTCAACTGAATGGATAAATTCACGGTGACCAGTCAGACCTTTTATCTCCATCCCATACTTATTGATACTCTTCTCTATGGCTTTGGTAAAGAGAGCCTTTTTCACCATCCACTCTTCAATAATATCCACAATGAATATCTGTTCAGCCAGAGATGATGTTTCAGGATTTTTGGACAACAATCCATGAAGTGAACATACAAAACCCTTGGATACATCCGTGAGTTCTTCTGAATTATTGGCCTCAATACTTACCCACATGGAACCTATATTGAACTTGTTGTCGAACTTGTGCATTTTTATATGTTAAGTGCAGAAATCCTATCTGCACTTCACATGTTTAGAAAGTCTACTGGCTTTCATTAATCTGGAAATGAATGTCCTCGTGTCCCTTACCAGGGTCATGTCTTTCAAGGGAAAGTGTCATTTGAGGATATGAACCGCTTTTCGACGGTTCTCTCATTCTCAGCCTTACATGAAAGGCTACTGAACCCTCCTTGGTTTCTCTGAGTTCGACATTGATGAGGTATCTCTCGCTTTCAGCCTTCAAAGATCTGAAAGCGGTTTGGATCAAACTCATTTCAATATCGGGAAGGTCATTCATTTATTCATCTCCAGATCGTTCATATCCGATTCGAAACGCTCAATACTTTCCTCTATATCCTCTCTGTAGGAACTCCAGGGGAGACTGTATTTTTTATACACTATCTCCCAGTAATACCGGTCTATTATATTGACCCTTGACGGAGGGGCATAGGTTTTATCGAAGTGTTTTTTTATCAGGTCCGAGACTATCATCAGATATATGTCCATAGCCTCCTGGGGGTGCATTTCGGACAGGGAAGAATGAACCATTTCATTATCTTTTTTAATCTCCTCAACGGTGATCCCCATAATATATCCTTCCGGCGGTGGGTTGACAGGGGGTTTATTGTAGGTATAATAGACCGTCATATCTGTAAGAATTAGCGCTCTTTTACTTCGCTCGAAATCCAGAAACTCCATCTTGTTGGGAACATTCCCAAACTTATCTCTTATGAATTTATCCTGCATCTCCTTTTCCATTCGGAGTCTTTTCAGTTCATTGAGCGACCTGATAATGGCATCGTCATAGGATTCAGATCCTTCTTTGTATTCATCGAGCTTGTATTTGGTACGAAGTTTAACCGTGATGGTAGTATTTCTCTTCTCGATCATGTATTTCCGAGGGAATTTCATTTCTTTCATTGCATTAATTAATGTAATTATTATATTTATAATTTATTAATAATATTTAAATATTATAGTATTCAAATTAGACCAACCGTGCTATTGTAAAACATGTATCAATAATCCTACCAACCTTTTTATCACTTAAGTTCATTGCAAACAATATATGACAGGATCAAATGGACTGAAAGAATACACCCATAAATTCCAATCCCTACGCGTGGACCGCAACCGCTACACCTCCGGCCGCGCGCCGAACAAAGCAGTACTCCTTCTCTCCCTGATGCTCCTTCACAAGGAAGGAAAGGCGAACCTCCGGGACATACGTATAGACAGTTATCTTCTGGATACCTGGGGCGAGCACTCTATAAAGCAGTAATGGCATTAGACCTGCTCCAATAACTTCAATAAGTGTGCATTTATCTCATTGATACAGTGATAAAGTTCTTTTTTGGATATATCAAATAAAAGGAGTTCATTTTCCTGGCCCCACTCAAATAACTCCCCTGATCTTATCAATTCAATCTTATTTTTCAAATTATTTTGATATTTATCATACATTCCAACACTGAATGATATCTTTTCGATTGCATCAGACATAATATCAATGAGATCTATCCCATATTTTTCACAGATCATAAATACGTCTACAAAATCTCTCGCCTTGGTTCCTTGGCGTGTTGCAATTGCACGCATCTTTTCCGCCAGTATCTCCTTTGGATCGTACACGTTGAAATATATTTTTCTGACGTATTGTTTGTATTCCTCGGGGAAAAATAAACCTAGATCTCCGGTTTTTTTATCAGTGATAAGACTATTTAATCGGCGTTCAACAACTGGAAACAGTATTTTTTCCACAAAATTGATCTGTATTTTCAAAAAGGTATTGGTATTTAGAATGACAGAATGGTACCACAACTTGAAAGTTACCATTTTCCCGCTCCCGCCAATCTGAATGTAGTGCTCATTGCCTTTATCACAAACGAAATCCATACCAATATCCTTAGTTATCATCTCAAGTATCCCTCCTGCTTCGGATATTTGGTCCGAATGGAATCTCCTCATCTTTTTACCAGACATATCTCGATAAATATCCTGATCTATCCATGTGAAGTCCAAATCCTCCGAAAATCTATAATAACCCAGATAGGATTTGATCAAACAGGTTCCGCCTTTAAAGATGAAATTGGTTCTGAAATAATCATTTTTTTCCAGTTTAACCAGTATTTGATGGAGCAGAACATCCTTCTCGATCAGGGCAGTATTGGAAATGCCAAGTTCCCCTGATAATTCCGATATGAATGCTTTCATATTATCCTCTCCAGAGTATTCCTAACTGTTTTGGGGTATTTCGACGTATAATCCAATATCCTTTTCCTGTCCACCATATTGGCGTATTCGGACATATTCATGACGGTCTTCGCTTCCGGAACACCGTTATAACGATCGAGATAGATAATATCCAGAACTGTCTTTTCCAGGTTGGAATAATTGATATCCTTTTCCATAATACCAAAACCGAAAAGTGATCTTTTCAATTTGGTAAATTTGAACATGTGGCCGGCGATATCCATGGTCTTGTTTCTCTGGATGCTGTCATTTATCACATGGTCGACGGTAAAATACTCATGGGTGGCATTGTTGAACTTCAGGGCTGTTTGGAGGGCAAAGTACCAATTGGAAATACCCTTCAGCTCAAGACCCTTGCTGACCAGTTCATGGACCGAAGGTTCGAGCCTGTTAATTTTCATCTCGTCGAAGCTTTTAAGATAGAACACGCCCCTGAAAATCCTCACCAAATAACCTCTGGCCATAAGGTTTCTTATCATATTCCTATGATCATAACCAAAGGTTTGGCAGTGCTTTTTCACATCCTCGGAAGTAACATATCGTTCCTCATCAAGATGCAATTTCTTCAATACGGGATTCATAACCATTTAAATCACAATGTATTAGTTTTTGATACATTATAATATATATCATATTGTATATATTCATTCCTGTTATAAATGGATTTTACGGGGATTCTATTAATACTTATACATCAATTGATGGAGGAGATACCATGACCGCACAGGTGCACGAGAAGCTTATCTATGAGGGCGAGGAGACATCCATGGCCTGCGAGCCCAATATTCCCTGGGGACACCCGGGAGTGGAGCCCGTGGAAGAGGACGAGATCGAAGACGATGTGAAACACAGCATTGTATTCTCCACTGCCTGCTGGAGACGTTACTGGGGAACATGGGAGATAGATGGCGGAAGATTGTATCT
>CAYSHM010000043.1:0-3794 GCA_964430885.1 uncultured archaeon
AAGCGGAGGGTCCAGTCTGACATGGCTCTGGATACTTCTGGTCATAATCGTAGTAATTGCAGTTATCATATTCTTCATGACCCGTAAGAAGGATGAAGAAGAGAAACCAGTTGAATCAGACGAAGAAGAGGAGAAGGACGAGGAAGAAGAGGATCTGGAAGATGATGATGCTGAAGAGGACGAAGATGACTTCGAAGACGATGACGAGGAAATCGACGCCATACTGGACGGAGATACTGACGACGAGGAATCCGAGAGTGATGAAGAAGAACCTGAATCTGAAGAGGACGAGTCAGAGGTCGAAGATGAAGAAGAACCCGAATCCGAAGACGAGCCTGAAGATGATGAAGGTGAGACAGAGGAATTAGAGCTGGATGAGGACGAACCCGAGTCTGAAGATGCGGATGAATCTGAAGATAGCTGGGATGATGATGACGAGATGGCTGATTTCGACGAAGAGCCTGACTTTGAAGATGATGACGACGTAGGGGAATGGGATTCGCCCTCTTCCGACGATGCTGATGACCTGGATGATTCAGACGATCTGGACGACGAGGATTGGGACAACGAGAACGAATGGGATTCAGACGATGATGAGGATGTCTGGGATTGAACTCCCAGTATGAAAGGAAGTCAATGGGTGACGGTCCGTCACCCTTTTTTTATTTTTCAACTTATCTTTTATTTTTTAATTACCCCGTATATTTTTTTATTTAGTTCTTCCATGGGTTTATTGTACATTCCGAAATATTCATAAGATAATCAGGTGCCCAGATGCCGTTCAATATTCTAGTGACAGGCGGAGCCGGATTCATAGGGAGCCGTACCGCATCAGCATTACTTGCTGAAGATCATCATGTAGTGATCCTGGATGATCTGAATGATTACTATGATCCGTCATTGAAACTTGGGAATTTGGACCTAATCGGCACATATGGGCCAGTTGTATTCAAAAAGGGAGGCATACTGGATAAAAAGCTGCTCATGGGAATAATGGATGAACACGATATAGAAATTGTTTACCATTTTGCAGCCCAACCGGGAGTTGCCGTCTCCTTGAGCGATCCTTTAAAAACCTGCAGAATCAATATTGGCGGGACACTCAGCGTCCTTGAGGCTTCTGTTCATAGCGGAGTATCCAGGTTTATCAATGCCAGTTCGTCCTCAGTTTACGGGAATGATAATCCGCTGCCCTTTACAGAGGATATGATGCCTTCGCCGATCTCACCTTACGGGTTGTCAAAGCTTTGTGCCGAGCAGTACTGCCGTGTTTTCAGCGCTCAGCACGATATGAGCATTGTATCATTGAGATATTTTACAGTTTACGGTCCCGGAATAAGGCCCGATTTGGCAATATCTATATTTACCAAAAGGGCACTGGGTGGCAGTGATATTGAGATAAGGGGCGATGGGGCCCAAAGCCGTGATTTCACCTTTATTGACGATGTTGTTAGAGCAAATTTATTGATGCTTGATAATGGAATTAAAGGAGTATTCAATGTGGGCTGCGGAAAATCAACTACAGTAAACCGGCTTGCTGAAATGATTATCAATGGAACTGGAACAGATGCCGACATTGTATATGTTGAACCAATGAAAGGCGATGTTCTTCATACACTATCTTCCACAAAACTTCTAAATGAATTGACAGGCTGGAAGCCTGAAGTTCCTTTGAAAAAAGGCATAAAGGAATATGTTGAATATGTTAGAGATCAAATGAGGCTTTGAGATGATTCAGGCAAATAATAAAGGAAAAATAATCAGAATTGGGGTGGTAGGATTGGGGTATGTAGGTTTCACCACTGCACTGGCCTTCACATCACGCGGATTCGAAGTAATATGTTTTGACAGGGATGGATCCAAAGTTGACAGCTTGAATCAGGGCTCGTCGCCGTATTTTGAAAAGGGGACTGACAATCTTCTTGATAGTGCTATTGTAGCTAATCTGGTAGTAGGAGTTTCAAGTATTGGTGAACTGGTGGGGAGATCTGATGTGACCTTCATCTGTGTGGGGACACCTTCATCTCATGATGGAAAAGTTGATCTGGATCAGGTTAAAACCGTGAGCAGGGAGTTGGGGGTTGCTATCAGATCAAAGAGGTCATATCATCACTTTATAGTAAAAAGCACAGTTCCTCCGGGAACCACTGCAGGATCAGTAAGAGATATGCTGGAAGTCCATTCTGGAAAAAAGTACGGAGTTGATTTTGGTTTGGCTATGTGCCCTGAGTTCATGAAGCAGGGTTCAGCATTAGAGGATACCTTCGAACCGGACCGTTTGGTCTTTGGCACAGTTCATGAGCCCACCAAACAGCTCCTGCTCTCTCTGTATGATGATTATGATAGTCCCAAACTTTTTGTTTCTCCAAAGACCGCCGAGATGATAAAATATGTTTCCAATTCATTCCTTGCGACAAAGATATCCTTTGCAAACGAAATGGCCAATCTGTGTGAGATGAATGGGGCGGATGTTGACCTGGTATTTCAGGGTGTAGGGCTTGACAGCAGGATAAATCCAACCTTTTTCAGGGCCGGAATTGGATATGGAGGTTCCTGTTTTCTAAAGGACGTAAGAGGTATAATCAATATAGCAGATGCTGATGGGCTCGATCTGAAGATACTGAAAGCCGTGGATGAGGTGAACAATACACAGTATTTGAGATTGATAGAAATTCTTGAGGAATATGGTCCACTTAAGAGCAAGACCATAGCCCTTCTGGGTTTGGCTTTCAAACCGGAAACGGACGATGTTAGGGAATCAAGGTCACTTCTGGTAGCGAGACGCCTGTTAGACCGAGGAGCCGAATTAAGGGTCTATGATCCCAAGGCCATGGATAATTTCCGGAAAGCCCTAGGTTTGACCGAGGATGAAATGGAGAAAGTTCATCACTCCAATAGTGCCGTTGATGCTTTGGGTGGTGCTGATGCTGCCCTTTTATTGACAGAATGGGATGAGTTCAATAACCTGACTGAAAGGGATTTTGTTGAAAATATGAACCGCCCGATTCTGATCGACGGGCGAAGGATGTTTGCGCAAAGGTTTTTTCATGAGCTGGAGTACAGGACGATAGGGGCTCATAAGTCTACAAAATACACTGAAGGATAATTCATCCTTGTTTCATAGCTTCATATTTCTGCACAAATGCAATATATCGGAAACTTTCTCTATTTTAGATAAGAGGGCTTGTTGTGAGAAATTATCCTGCTTCTAAAACGTATTATTCAAAAGTGGCATCAATTATTTTTGTTCTGGTGTTTGTGTTGCCGGCAATAATTACTGAAGTAGTATCTGAACACAAACATTGTGAAACGAATTTCAATTATAATCCAATAGATGAAAGGTTTAGATTAAACAAGTATGCCCAAAACATACTTTTCAATGAAGAAGTAGTTTCGGTGGATGAAAAGGCCGATTCATCAATCAATGGACGTAAATATGACATTACCTCTCAAAGCAATGATGAAGCGTCAAAGTATTCAGTTATTGAGAGTGGGATTGATGATTTTAGTGCTAGAGATTGTTTACCTTTGGAACCTTTAGAACTGAGTTTGGGGTATTGTGTTGAGTCGGTGGAAACCAATCACAATTTCGATTATTTTAAATTGGATCCCTCTACCGTAAGTACTGATAAATGTATTTATCCTTCCGTACCACATAGGGACAATCCAGATGATTGGGTGGTTAACACCAGTATGTACATCAACGATACGATACACGAGAATTTCCGGGGGAACATAATTATGGCTCCTCGTAAGAATTTGTGCAAGTTCTTGATTATTTTTCAATCGATATA
>CAYSHM010000044.1:0-2391 GCA_964430885.1 uncultured archaeon
TTTCCGAGGACAACCTTACCAATCTGAAAAAGGATAAGTGCACAATATCGGTCACCTTCGATTACAAACCGGGAATCAAGAATTATATTCAGTTCCGGGGCAAAGATATCGCAGGCAATCCCTATACATCATCCGATATGTTCAACATCAGGGTTGACGTGGAGGAAATATTTTTTGATCAGTTCATACTAAATGATGTTGATGAACCGCCGGAAGCAAGCTGTTGCATCTATATTATGGATGACCATTCTGGAGTGGATACTTCATCCATCCTGTACTCCATCTCAACCGAAGGTTCGGAAGAGGACGAGTTCGAGGAATGGGTAATGGTTGAACCCATGTGGATATTCGCAGGCAATCCGGTCAGGGCTGACTGTGAGGTGGAGTTCGATTGGGGAAGGGACAACTATATCCGTTTCATGGCTGATGATATTATAGGTACTGGTGCAGTGATCTCACCAGTGTACCGTGTCAATATCACGTCGGAACCGGATCCGGTCATAAGCAAGCCAAAAAAGGACGGTATGGAGTTTAATGAGGGACAACCCATAATACTGAATGCCTCGGATTCGGCAGACAAGGATGGCGATCCCCTCAACTACACCTGGGTATACAACAGGAGCAAGGGAAGGTACCTGGGAAGCGGAGAGGAGATAAGTATTACACTCCCTGCCGGTCATTACACGATCACCCTGTACGTCATTGATCCTGACGGAAACAACCAAAGCGAGAAGGTCAAGATCAAGATAAAGGCCAAGGGTGGAAAGAAGGATTCCGGTGACGATGATATCGATCCCGACAAAAAAGTGGAAGGCGGAGATTCCGAGGGAAGCGTCATGGGATTGGATTGGTGGATATGGCTGGCAATGGGGATTATTCTATTGCTGATAATTCTGCTCTTGCTGTTCCTTTTCATAGGAGGCAGAAGAAAGAAGAAAAAGAAGGAAGAGGAGAAGAAGAAACAGCAGGCGGCCGAAAGACAGGCTATACAGGCCAGGCCGAATCAGGCGGCCTATAGACCACCTACGGGCAGACCCTACAGACCGGGTCAAACCCCTCCAGTTAGGCCCATGGCCTACAATATGCAGAGGCCCAACCGTCCGCCACCTTCGGCTCCTGGCTATCGTCCCCAACCCCCAAGACAGCAGACGCCCCCTAAAAGACCTCCGATAGGAACTTCTGGTCAGTTCGTTTCGCCTGATCCACATTCCTCCCCCCGGAAGGCCACTCCCCCTGTTCAGGCAGCCCAGGCCCAACCGGCAGGTGCAGCGGTGCCTGTCCCTTCAGCCGCCCCGCTGCCCGCTCCGGCCTCAACACCTGACTATTCACTGCCAATAATAGCTTCTGGAACCGGAGCGGTACAGGATCTCAATATCCCTGCATTGCCCCCTGCCCCTGAGAGCGTACCTGATGCACCAGGAGAGCCTGAAGCACCCCCTTCGACCGGTGCCCCCCCTGCTCCTTCGGGTAATGATAATTCTACTATGCCGTCTGCAGCCCCGTGAGGCTGCAGAATGAATTCTCTGGCTGATATTCTAAATTTTTTTCACAGTTGAGTATATATGACAGCCAGCATTTTAGATCCACTTCCCGCATTGTTATGTTAAGTTGTGAAGAGATTTCAAGGGCATTTTAGGTCTAAATCTTGTGAATAGGTTTTCCATTTATAATTCAGAAAATTATTAAATAAATGATGAACAATATTTAAAGGACTAAGTTGTAATGAAATACCCTGCTGTAAATCAAGGTGGAGGTTTTCTCCGATGAAAAAGAGTAATTTGTTCCTGATATCTATATCAATAATGATGCTGTTCCTGATGCCTGCAATTTTTTCAGACCAGTCTTTTAAGGGTGAGGTCAAGGTGGAGGCTGTAGAAACTATTCAGGAAGCCAAATCCCTCACGAACAAGGCGAAAAGGGGGACGCTCCATCCCTTCAATGGGGGTTGGGTGGCAGTCACTTCCGGCGGTGTTGAACGATATTATGACCGTACTCCCCGCCGGGATCAACAGCATACCAGTGCCTGGTATTATAACGATGCCATCAGCAAACGGGGGAGTATTCCAGCCTACCAGCAGGTTGTTGATTGGATGCAGCAATGGGGCTGCCAAAATGTTGGCGGAAGTGCAGATGTAACTTATCTCAACAGGGAAAATCCTTTGGACCTCCGATGGACCGATCGTCCATGCTGTTCATGCGAAGGAGATATCAATGAGAATTCACCACCTCGGACGGGCAATAACGGAGGTATAATCTACGGATGGGATACCCTCTACGCAACCTGCATAATGGCAGAGGCCGCAGAGCTGAGGGCGGATGAAGGTGAGGAGCTAATCTGCTATGCCAGGTACAAACCGTACACCCTCAGGGTCAAGGTTAACACCATCGACG